>NZ_DASQVQ010000065.1:0-30658 GCF_035640695.1 Mycobacterium sp. | reverse complement strand
CGGCTGCGTCGACCCGGCGCGGTGGTGCTGGAAATCGACGACGAGGATCCGATTTTCGAGCACCTCGACTACACGCCGGGGCCAATGGGCTACCAGTTGCCGAAGGCCGCGGGGCAGTAGCGACGTTTCAGGGTCGCCGGCCGGTAGTTCGGGCGTCGCGCGCAGACTTCGAAGTTTTGGGGGTCGGCCGCACGTCGCCCGCAGACTTCCACGTTTCGGGCGTCGGCCGCATGTCGACGGCAGACTGAAAGTTTTGGGCGTCGCCTACAGGCTGGAAGGTTTCGGGCGTCGCTCGCAGATTGGTCGTTCGCGTCGCTCGCAGACTGGAAGTTTCGAGCGTCCCGCGCAGACTGGTAGCCTGTGCTACCGACCAAGGGGCTATGGCGCAGTTGGTAGCGCGACTCGTTCGCATCGAGTAGGTCAGGGGTTCGAATCCCCTTAGCTCCACCCTTGTGATGAGTCGAGTCATGGGTTACATATGAGTCGCGTCATCGGTTACAGATCGCCCTGGCCATCGGCCGGGGCGTTTTTGTTGGTTGCGCCAGTAGTTGTGGTCGGGGTTGACGTGATGGCTGGCGATGAGCTGGTTGGTCTGTTGGGTGATGACGGTGACGGTGGTGGCGGTGACGAGGATGAGGACTTTGGTGCCGGCGTGGGCGATGCCGATGCCGAGGTGGTGCAGGCGGCTGGCGTGGCGCAGGGTGAGTTTGCCGCACTGGTCGACCGTGTCGTGGCGGATGCGGAAGTGCTCGTTGGGTTCGATGCCGGGTGGGGCGGTTTTGGGTAGAGCGGTGTAGGCCTGTGCGGGGGTGGTGTGTGGCGGTAGGGCGCGGTGGGTGCGTTGGGTGTTGTAGATGCCGCGGAAGGTGTCGAGTTGGGTTTGCAGGTCGGTGAGGTCGGTTGGTTTCGGTCGTGGGGTCAGCCAGCGTTTGAGGGTTTGGTGGAAGCGTTCGATTTTGCCTTGGGTTTGGGGGTGGCCGGGGTGGCCGTTCTTCTGGGCGACGCCCAGGGTGTGTAGGAGTAGTTCGAATTCGTTGTGGCCGTGGGTGAATCGTGCGGTGTAGACCGCGCCGTTGTCGGTCAAGGTGGACGCTGGTAGCCCATAGGTGTTGACGGTGTTGATGAAGCTGGCGACCACGTCGGGTCCGGCCACGCGTTGGTAGGCGGTGGCGGCCAACAGGTATCGGGAGTGATCATCGAGCCAGTTGAGGATTTCGACCTCGGTGCCGTCGGCCAATTGCCAGTGGGTGAAGTCGGATTGCCAGCATTGGTTGGGTTGGGCGGCTTCAAACCGGTGATAGGAACTGCGGGGGCGCTTGCGCGGCTGCGGCGTGATCAGCCCGTGGTGGTGCAGGATGCGCCGGATCGTTGACGTTGAGGGCACCGGCAGCCCGGCCTGAGATAGCTGCCATTGCAGGGTCAGCGGCCCGGCGTCGAGGCCGTCGTCGGTCAGTTTTTCGCGCAGCTGCACGATGGCGGCGATCACCTCGTCGGTGACTGCCCGCGGGTTGCTGGCCGGGCGCCGCGACCGGGCATCGACGGCGTCTAGGCCGCCTTCGCGGTACCGCTTGAGCAGCCGGTGTAAATGCTGGCGGGAAAAACCGTAGGTTCTGGCGGCCGCGGTGATGTTGAGCTGACCACTGACAACATGAAGGACCGCAACCCGTGCTTTCGACATCCATCAGGACTGTCACCTATGACGCGACTCATCAACAATCCTGCAGCTGTAACCCATGACGCGACTCATCTGTCACCTATGTCATGGACTCAGACACCTTCGGGCGCGCTCTGTGAGGCGCGCCAACAGAAGCCTCGGTTGACCTGGGCGTTACAGCTGGTCGCAGACTACGAGCTATCGGCATTCCACATCAGCGGATTAGCCCTGCCGATCGGAGGCCGGTGACGAAATCTCGGGCAACCAACTCGGGCGCGTACCTGGCTCGGAGCCGGTCAGCTTGCTTGTGGGCGGCCTGTCGTGCTGCGGCGGGATCATTACGTACCGCCCGGAGCGCTTCGACCGCGGCGTCGACGTCGGGCTCCAGCCAGGTTGCACCCGGGAGCCAGTCACAATCAACGGTCTTGCCGGGAATGAGATGGCACAGCTTGGGGTCGAGGTACTCCAGCGGTCCGCCGAAACCGGTTGTAATAACGGGGCAACCAGCGACGGCCGCATCGAAACAGCCGAGATCCCATCCCTCCGAACGCGGTAACGATATCCACACATCACTACTTGCGTGCATACCCGCGATCTCGGCGAACGAGATTCGGTCAGTGATCAGGTGCAGGCGTGGTGCCGGTGCATTCCGGTGGAGCGTCTGAGCCACCACCCACGACGTTTGGTAGCGCCGGCGGTCGGGGCCTTCCGCTATCGGAAGCTCCGCATCGACGAATTCCGATGTCCGCAGGATCATCAGCGTCTCATCTGCCGGCCCGAATGCGCGCGCGTACGCTTCGACCGACTTGAACGGTGTCTTTCGACGTGTCCACGCGGCGATCGAATGCACCAACAGTTGCCCCGGATAACGAAGGGGATCTATCAGACTGGTGTCGGCAGGGTCATTGTCGTCGTTATGGACATGGGGAATCACGATGATCGGAGTGGTGACTCCACAATTTCGAAACGCCGTCGCGTTCCATCGGGTTGGCACGATCACGCCGTCGCATTGATTGACCAACGCAGGCCAATGGGGCGGAAGGACCTCGTGCTCCCAGACGGTGTGAAGGACCAGCGGCGCCGCGAGCGTCCGCAGATGCAATAGCGCCGGGACAAATTCCGGGGGCGCATGGGCGATCACGACATCGGGCTCAATATCGACTGTGCGGAGGCGTTGCAGGGGTAGATATGGAGCCGTTTCATCGGGTAACAGCGGGTCATGCGGGTACCACTGCATCGCCCGCCACCGTATTGGGCAGCCGATTTTCTCCAGCGCGAGCATCAACCGCCGACTGGCAACCGCGTATCCGCTTTCGGCGGAATCCGACACGTAGAGCACCTGCGGGAGGTTCGCGTGATCGGACGCCGGAGCGGCCGTGGTAGGCAAGTGAGGTGTCACGACGTCCTCGGGTGCTGGTGTTGACCCCGATTGCTCCGGGGCCCACCGGTAATGGCCTCGCGATGAGGATGTGGTCGTTGACGTCGGCGGCATTGCGGGTGGCCGATGTCGTGCTCGTGGTGGTGCCGATAGCGGGTGAATCAGGCTTTCCGACTCCGGAGTGTATCGGACTGACCGTGCTTGGCGACCTGTCCGCGAGACTTGGCCGCAGCGATCGGGCCGCCGTCGCATGGCTGCGGAATCCGATATGGCGACGCTGGTTCGAGCTCGCGAGGCCGCTCCATCCACTGGTGCAGCGCGTCTCTCCGGATGCCGCCGGGGAAATCGTCGCACGCATATCGGACACGTCGATTGACGGTGTAATCGTCGGGCGATTGGGGCTGACATTTCTGGGTTGCGCGATCGCCGAACAACTCGGGTGCGAGTTGTTCATCGATTCCGATGACGACGACGTGACCTTCCACGACGAGCGCGGCGAACATGAACTCGCCGCCGCGGCCGGACGTGTCGCCGAGCTGACGTTCCCGCGGGCCGCCGTGGTGACCGGTGCATCCGACGATGTCGTCGCCCGGCTGACGGCGAGGTATGGAATCAGCGCTGAGCGTTGGCCGAACTGTGTGGAGCTACCCGACACCTACGTTCAGCCACCCGGGTCCAGCCGAGTCATGTTCCTGGCGAATTTCACCTACTCGCCCAATGTCGAGGCGGCGTTCTGGCTTGTCCACGAGGTGCTTCCGCAGTTACCGCCGCAATTCCGAATAACGCTTGCCGGCGCGTGTGACATGAGAGTGAGCAGACTCGCTGGTCCGCGGGTGCGGGTGACCGGCGCTGTCCCAGAGGTCGGGCCGTTGTATGCCGATGCGGACATTGTCGCGGTCCCCCTGTTCACCGGATCGGGTAGCCGTATCAAGGTGCTTGAAGCGTTCGCCCACCGTCGTCCGGTCGTGTCAACTCCGAAAGGCGCCGAGGGCATCGAGGCTGAACCTGGCATTCACTTTCTGAGCGCGACGTCGGCACGCGAATTCGCCACGGCGCTGAAGTCCGCCTCCGAACAGCCGGCGGCCGGACAGCGGGTTAGCACGGCGTTTGATCTCGTTCGCGAACGCTATAGCGACGAAGTGGTGGCGCGAATCGGCGCGGAGTTGATCAGCCGGTCGCTTCTTGCGATGCAGTCGGCCCGTCGTCCTACGATAACCGCGATGACCGCAAGACCTGACGTAACCGCTGCCCCTAGGGTCGTTCCCGCGCTTGAGGTCAACGAGGCCGAGGATGGCGTCGTTATCTACAACGCTGCCCTCAATGAGGTTCACTACCTCAACCACACAGCGACCGCGGTATTCGACCACTGCACCGGAGCCCTCACCATCGCCGAGATCGCCGCGCAGATCCAGGCGTTGTACGAACTGCCTGCGGCTCCGGTGAAGGAGGTCATGGAATGCGTTGCGGATTTCGTGGCGCGCAAACTGGTCACCGCTTGATGCCGTGCCGCCTCGGGTGATGTGGATATCTCCGCAGATCAGCGTCGATGCACGCCGCAAGGCAGGTGGGGGGGACCAATTCGTTCCTCGGGTGTGAAATCGGAGTGCTGACAGCGCGCTCCTGATAGGCTGCTGTGAGCAAACACGCAAACTTCTTAGGAGTGGCTATGGACGAGAAGCCAGAGTCAACGCACCTGGCCCGCCGCGCGTTCCTCAAGAACGCGGCGCGGTTCGGATTCGCGCTGCCAGTCATCACGACGTTCACAATGAGCGGAATCAGCGAACCTCCCGCCGACTACCGCGCTACTTCGGGCAACCAGCCCCGCCACGGCTTCTTCGACCACGACTTCGGCCACGACTTCGGCCACGGCTTCTTCGACCGCGGCTTCTTCGACCGCCACAGAGGCGGTTCCGCCAACCAGACCGGGGGCGGTTGGTAAGACCGGATTTGAAGTCTCGTCCAACTCGGGAATTTTGACCTGTGCTGATCAGCGCCGCGCTGATCGTCAAAAACGAGCAGGAGCGACTCGGCCGTTGCCTATCGAGTATCCGTGACGTCGTCGACGAGATCGTCATCGTCGACACCGGCTCAACGGATGACACAGTCGCGATAGCCGAGAGCTTCGGCGCCGTTGTCCTGCATCGGCCGTGGGATGGCAACTTCTCGGCCGCGCGCAACTGCGCGCTCGATGCCGTACGTGCGCCGACCGTGCTCTACATTGATGCCGACGAGTATCTCGAGTTCGGCACGCGCGCGGCAATCGAGACTGCCCTAAACGGTCCCGGCGACCACGTCGCGTGGCGGCTGAGCTTCACCCAGCGGCCCGGGTTCACCCCGTATATGGAATACCGCGTCTGGCGGAACCGCCCTGACCTGCGCTTCCATGGCGTAATACACGAATCGGTAGTCCCGGCCATCGATACCGTCTGCCTAACAGAGGGAAAGACGGTCGGAATTCTCGATTGGCGACTGCAGCACGACGGCTATGAGGGCGACCAGTCCGTTAAGCACGCCCGCAACCTTCCGTTGCTTCAAGCCCAGCTGGTGGACAGCCCGGACCGAACCTACCTGTGGGATCACATCGGCAGGATCCATGACGACCGCGGCGAAACGGATGAGGCGCGCAGCGCCTATAACAAGGGCCTTGAGATCATCCGGCGCAAAGGTCTCCAAGACCCGTCGGATTCGCTGATCTACGCCGATCTGATCCTGAGTAATGCCGTGACGCACCGACCCGACGCGCCACTCGTCGCCGAAGCAGTCGGGCTGCTGCCCAGGAACACGGTCATCCGATGGTCATGTGCCCTCGACGCGCTCTCGCGGCGCGCGTGGGATGAAGTCATCACACATATCGACGCCGTCCTCGATGTGCCGGTTGAGGAGATGTCCTATCAGGGCCTGGGCATGAACGCGAAGATCACCTCGGAATGGGCCTACCACGTCCGCGGCATGGCGCGGTTCCAGCTGGGCGAATACGCCGCCGCTGCCCAGGATTTCGCCACCGCCGAAGCGTCATCGCCAGGGGCGATCGCCTATCGTGCCAAGAGGATCCTGGCGCAGGCGCGCAGCCGTCGTTGGTCCAGCCCGTCGAGTGCCAACTAAACCGAGCTCTCTTGTTCGGATGCGTGTTCCACGGCCAACTTCCGATCGTTTAGGTCCGGAAAACTTGCTGCTCAAAGCCCCCAGAAAGCAGAGAACTCGCGGGGTTCGAATCCTTCGGGCGGTCTCTCAGAACATTGGTTTAGCTGCGCTTAGGCGGCCGGGACCTGCGGTGATCGGCGCTCTGGGCGCCCGACTACCCGACTGGGTCCCCCGTCGAACAGCTTTCGTGTGTCCGGCTGATCGGACCGCCCGGTGTGCGCCCGCCCACGCCGCCCGGCCAGCACCGGCTGCGTCACAATGCGGGGCCGAGTCGACGTCCGCCGGGATAGATGTGCCGCCCGTGATGGTTTTGATTGTTGGTGCCGTATTAACTCCGGCAGCAACAAGATTGAGGAGAAGAGGCGGAAATGAAGAAGCGAATTGCCGTGTCGGCCGCCACCGGATTGGCCGTAGCGACCGTCGGATTGGCCTCGTTTGCGGTGATGTCGCCATCTGCCGTCGGTTCGTCGCAGGTGCTGGCCGATTGCCACGTGCACGTGAACGACGGCGGGAATGATGTCGACGTCAATTGGTGCTGATCTACAAGACCTTCATATTTGGGCGCACTAACCCCTTGTCGGGAGCCGAGGACGCGGGGCGGCAACCCGGGATTGCAGCTGGCAGGTAGTCCCAGATACCGGCTAGCGGGAACCTCAATGGGCCGTCAGCGGTGTCGACACCCGCTGGTCAACCGACAAGTGTGGAACGTACATCGGCGCACGCCGAGACCGTACCGATGACGATGCGGGCCCCACCCGCCTTGATCGGAGTATTCAGATGCGCACTGACCCGGCATTGTTTGAGGCCGACTTGGTTCCGCAACGCGGATTCGATGCCTCGCGGCAGGACCGGCGGCCACCGACGGACACGCTCGAGGGCTTGGACCGCGATCACGTCGATCGTCGGCTCATATGGCAGCGGCGGGGCAACGTCGATGAGATTCTGGCCAGGGCGGCCCTGTTCCAGGGCGTCGAACCCACCGCAGTATCCGCGCTGACCAAGCAACTGCAGCCGGTCGACTTCCCGCGCGGGCACACGCTGTTCGCCGAGGGGGAGCCCGGTGACCGGCTCTACATCATCATTTCGGGAAAGGTCAAGATCGGCCGCCGCTCCGCCGACGGCCGCGAGAACCTGCTCACCATCATGGGGCCGTCGGACATGTTCGGCGAGTTGTCGATCTTCGACCCGGGGCCGCGCACCTCGAGCGCCACGACGATCACCGAAGTCCGTGCGGTATCGATGGATCGCGCCGCGTTGCGGGAGTGGATCTCCGACCGCCCGGAGATTGGCGAGCGACTGCTGCGTGTGCTGGCGCGCCGTCTGCGGCGCACCAACAACAATTTGACCGATCTGATCTTCACCGACGTTCCCGGGCGGGTGGCCAAGCAGCTGCTTTACCTTGCGCGGAAGTTCGGCACGCGGGAAGGCGGCGCGTTGCGGGTCTCCCACGACCTGACTCAGGAAGAGATCGCTCAGCTGGTCGGGGCGTCGCGGGAAACGGTGAACAAGGCGCTGGCCGACTTCGCCCACCGCGGCTGGATCCGGCTGGAGGGCAAAAGCACGCTGATCGCCGACTCCGAACGACTCGCCAGGCGCGCGCGATAGCGGACGTCGCCGTTCCGTGGCTCCGCTGCGACACGGCTTCCACCGGGTAGCCGATTCGCTCCGTTTGGGGGCATCCGGTAATCGCCTGGTTAATGGTGCCCCGGTGGGGTAGGCACCACGGTGTGGAGTTGATCTGCGAATCGCCGTTTCGTTTCCGGATCGAGCCGTTCGGCGACATGAAGGTGCCGGGCGTGATCTTCGCGTCGCGGTCGCTGCTGACCGATGACGATGCGGTGGTCAAGCAGGTGGCGAACGTCGCCACACTGCCCGGCATCGTCGACGCGTCGTATGCGATGCCCGACATCCATCTGGGATACGGCTTCCCGATCGGTGGTGTGGCGGCCACCGACGTGCGGCGGGGCGGGGTGATTTCTCCTGGCGGCGTCGGATTCGACATCTCCTGCGGCGTGCGCCTGCTGGCAGCGGACCTCGACCGTGCCGAGTTCGCCGGCGTCGGCACCAAAATCATGGACGAGTTGAGTCGTCGGATTCCGCGCGGCGCCGGGCCGGGAGCGGTGCGGCCGGAGATCAAGCCCGACGAGTTGGACAAGGTGCTCGCCGACGGCGCTGGATACCTGGTGCAGCACGGCGACGGGACGCGGCGGGATCTGGACAGGTGCGAGGACGGCGGCGCGGTCGGCGACGCCGACCCCGCTGCGGTCAGCGAGCGTGCGCGTGCGCGCGGGATGAATCAGCTCGGCAGCCTGGGGTCGGGCAACCACTTTCTCGAGGTGCAGGAGGTCGCTGAGGTATTCGACGAGCCGGTGGCCGAGGCGTTCGGACTGCGCGCCGGCCAGGTATGCGTGATGATCCATTGTGGCTCAAGGGGTCTCGGCCACCAGATCTGTTCCGAACACGTGCGGGCCATGGAGCAGGCCATGTCGCGTCACCACATCGACGTTCCAGACCGCCAGTTGGCCTGCGTCCCAGTCGATTCGGACGAGGGCCGCGCATATGTCGACGCGATGGCCGCGGCCGCCAACTATGCGCGCGCCAACCGGCAGCTGCTGGGATCGGCCGCCGCGGCGGTGTTCCGGTCGATCACCCGACGCGGCCTGGAGCTGGTGTACGACGTCTCGCACAACCTTGCCAAGATTGAACGGCACGAAGTCGACGGCGAACTGCGCGAGCTGTGTGTGCACCGCAAGGGTGCGACCCGGGCCTTGCCGCCGGGCCATCCTGAGCTGCCGCCGGACTTGGCCGAATCGGGCCAGCCGGTGCTGATACCCGGCTCGATGGGCACCGAGTCCTACGTGCTGACCGGTGTGCGCGGTGGCGGCGCGTTCCACTCGACATGCCACGGCGCCGGGCGGCGGCTCAGCAGGCATCAGGCGGCGCGGTCGGTGAGCCCGAAGGTGCTGCGCGATCAGCTCGAACGCAAGCAAGGCATTCTGGTCAGGGGCGCGTCGCGCCGAGGTCTGGCCGAAGAGGCGCCGTCGGCATACAAGGATGTCGCCGAGGTCGTCGCGGTCGCCGAGCGGGCGGGCCTCTGCCGCGTGGTGGCCCGTCTGGTGCCGTTGGGCGTGGTGAAGGGTTGACGGTGCCGGAGCGTGGGCACCGCACGGTGCCGCATCCCGCCGACGTGATTGTCGAAGCGTGGGGCCCGACGCGCAGCGACTGCCTCGCTGAGGCGGTGCTGGGACTGGTCGGAAGTTTTGCCGACACCACGGGTGCACCAGTGGCACGGACCGTGGTGTCCGATGTGACCGTGTCGAACGACCGCGACCGTCTGGTTGGCGTGTTGGACGAGGTCATCTACGTGCTCGACACCCAGGGATTGGTACCGCTCGGCGCCGATGTCGACGTTGGCCCGAATGTGTTGCGGCTGCGGATGCCCGTCGCGTCGATCGATGACGTCGAGGTGATCGGCGCGGCGCCAAAGGCCGTCACGTTGTCAGGGCTCGAATTCAACCAGACCGGCGACACGTGGCGGTGCCGTGCGACGATCGACGTCTAATGATCCGGAGCGGCCGCGATACCTTGTCAATGTGAGGGCAGTGTGAAGCTGCTGCTGCTGGCCGACACACATGTTCCGAAACGGGCGAGGGACCTGCCCGCCCGGGTGTGGGACGAGGTCGGCCGGGCCGACGCCGTGCTGCACGCCGGCGACTGGGTGGACGTGTCGCTGCTCGACGAACTGGAGAGCAGGTCCGCGCGGTTGGTTGCGTGTTGGGGAAACAACGACGGTCCGCCGCTGCGTGCCCGGCTACCCGAGCGCGCGGACGCGACGCTTGGTGGGGTGCGATTCACCGTCGTGCATGAAACCGGCGACGCGGCGGGCCGGTCGGCCAGAATGTCGCGCCTCTATCCGGACACCGACGTGCTGGTGTTCGGACACAGCCACATTCCGTGGGATATGACAGCGGAGAGCGGGCTGAGGTTGCTGAACCCCGGTTCGCCGACGGACCGGCGCCGGCAGCCGTTCTGCACGTACATGACCGCGACAGTCAACGACGGCGTCGTCGAAAGTGTCGTGCTGCATCGCCTCGAACGCTAGGGCCGGTGCGCGCTAGCCGCCGGATGCCTCAGCGGGCGGTGCGGCTTGGGCGGGCCGCTTCTGCCACGGCCATGAGCCGGTCATCTCCACCTGAAGCGAGAAGCTCAGGAACGTGCGTATCAGCACGATGCCGCCCAGCACGGCAACGCTCTCGCCGGTCGGGGTGACGGCGACGGTTCGGATGATGTCGGCCGCGACCAGAAACTCCAGACCGAGAAGGATCGAGCGACCGAGCTGCCGCCGGAAGAGTTCGTAGGCATCGCCCTGTTGGCCACGGCGTCGCACGACGGGGGCGATTGCGGCGTACACCGCACCGAGGACGATCACCGCAACGCCGACTGTGTCGATCGCCTTGCCGATTGTTTCGACGATCTCGACGAACGTCATCTGCGCATGCTACTGCCGGGTGCCTTGTCAAAGGCCGTCTCGCGAAATCCCTGTGCAGGCCGGGAACTAATGGCACTGTCGGCGTCATGCAGAAGCCGCCGACCGCCGTCATCGAACGCGCGCACAAGGACCACATCGCGACGCTGCCCTTCGCCGACACGCGCGATTTCGACGACACCGATCGTGGATTCATCACGGCCAAGCAGCCGTGCGTCGTCCGGACCGCCGACGGGCGGGTGGTCTGGGACAACGACAGCTACGCGTTCCTCACCGGCGACGCGCCGACGTCGGTACATCCCAGCTTGTGGCGCCAGTCGATGCTGGCCGCCAAGCAGGGTCTCTACGAGGTGGTGGAAGGCATCTACCAGGTGCGGGGGCTGGACCTCTCCAACATCACGTTCGTTGAGAGCGAAAGCGGCGTCATCGTGATCGATCCGCTCATCTCGACGGAAGTGGCCGCGGCGGCGTTGGCGATGTACCGCGGTCATCGCGGCGACAGGCCCGTCGTCGCCGTCATCTACACGCATAGTCACGTCGATCACTTCGGCGGGGTGTTGGGCGTGGCGTCGCCTGCCGACGTCGAAGCGGGCAAGGTTGCGGTCCTGGCGCCGGAAGGGTTCGTCGAGCACGCCGTGCAGGAAAACGTCTATGCCGGAACGGCAATGACGCGGCGCGCGACGTATATGTACGGCACCTTGCTGGCGCGAGGACCGCGCGGCCAAGTCGGATGTGGCCTGGGCCAGGCCACATCGATGGGCCAAGTCGCGGTGATCAGCCCTACCGTCGACATCCGCGAAACAGGCGAAAAGCACAGCATCGACGGCATCGAGATCGAGTTTCAGATGGCGCCAGGCACGGAGGCGCCGGCCGAGATGCACTTTTACTTCCCGAGATACCGCGCGTTGTGCATCGCCGAGAACGCGACGCACAACCTGCACAACTTGTTGACGCTGCGCGGCGCGCTGGTGCGGGACCCGCACGTCTGGTCGGGGTATTTGAGCGAGGCGATCGAGCGGTTCTGCGACCGCGCCGACGTGGCGTTCGCGTCGCATCATTGGCCGACGTGGGGATCGGATCGCATCGTCGAGTTCTTGTCCTTGCAGCGGGACATGTACGCGTATCTGCACGACCAGACCCTGCGGTTACTCAACCAGGGCCACACCGGCGCGGAGATCGCCGAGCGGTTGCAGATGCCGCCGGCCTTGGACAAGGCCTGGCATACGCATGGCTATTACGGGTCGGTCAGCCACAACATCAAGGCCATCTATCAGCGCTACATGGGCTGGTTCGACGGGAATCCGGCGCGGCTGTGGCCGCACCCGCCGGAGGCGCTGGCCACCAGGTACGTCGACGCCATCGGCGGCGTGGACCGCGTCGTGGAGATTGCCAAGGCGGCGTTCGATGACGGCGATTTCCGTTGGGCGGCAACGCTGCTGGACCATGCCGTCTTCGCCGACCCGGAGCACCCCGCCGCTCGCGAGCTGTACGCCGACACGCTGGAACAGCTGGCCTATGGTGCAGAAAACGCGACGTGGCGCAACTTCTACCTGTCCGGTGCGACCGAGCTGACGGAGGGCAACTTCGGAACCGCGACACAAGCGGCGTCGTTGTCGGTACTGTCGCAGCTGTCTGTCGAGCAGATGTTCGACAGTCTCGCGATCAACGTAAACGGGCCCCGCGCTTGGGATCTGGATCTGGCGATCGATGTGAGATTCAGTGACATCGACACCAACTATCGATTGACCCTGCGCAACGGTGTGCTGATCCACCGCAAGCGACCCGCCGACGAGTCCTCGGCGAACGCGACGGTGGAACTCGCCACCAAGGTTCGATTGCTGGCCTTCGCCGCGGGCGACAACACGTCGCCCGGCATCGATATCACCGGCGACCGAGGCGCCCTTGATACCCTGCTCGGCGTTCTGGACAGACCGGATCCACGCTTCAACATCGTCGTGCCCTAATCGGGCGGATGGGGCAGGTAAATTGGCACAGCGTATGGCGCGATCGGTGGACCGTCGTTTGCTCGAGCAACAAGTGCCCGAGGGATTAGCTGATTCTCAGCTCGCGCACAGCCCGCACCCGACAGACTCTAGCCATGGGCGTGCACGGAGACTCGCCGGACGGTCTCAGCCGGTGAGGAAGGGGTTCTGGGAACGCTGGTCGACACGGGCCGCCGTGATCGTGGCGGCCATCGGCACAGTCGTCTGCCTCGTGGTAGTCGGCGATCCGGAGCACGAATCGTGGCAGACCAAGACGAGGGAAGTAATGCACGGTCTCGTCATCAAAACCCATTCGCACCACCTCGGGCAGCGATGAGTTGTCACGATCAAGGGGTCATCGGCGATTCCTGGCGCCCCTGACAGGTGGTTTGGCGGGCCGACCATCCGGAAATGCTTTGTCGTATGCATGAAGTCCTGGAACGCGAAGACAAATGGGACGTCGACGAGCGCTTCGAGCTGCCCAGGCTGGACGACATCGTCGCCGGCGGCGATGTCGACCACGACACCGTCGACTTGACCAGCGCCTACTACGACACGTCGGATCGTGACTTAGCGGCCCATCACATTCTGCTGCGCCGCCGCGCCGGCGATGACGACACCGGTTGGCAGTTGAAGATTCCCACCACCAAGGGCCGGGCCGAATTGCACTGGACGGCCACGGAGACCCCGCCCGCCTCGCTGACCGAGCTGCTCACCGGCATCAGCATGGGCAAGGACCTGACCAGTGTGGCGACGATTCACACCGTGCGCGACCGCTACCGTATCCGCGATCGGAAACGAGACGAGCTGTGCGCGGAGGTCGCCGACGACCATGTTCGCGCCTCGGTGGGTGAGCGCCTGCTGGTGTGGCGGGAGATCGAGGTCGAACTCGGCCCGCGCACCGCATCGGTGCCGAGGCGGCTCACCGAGCGCCTCAGACGGGCCGGAGCCCGGCCGTCGCGCTATCCGTCCAAGCTCGCCCACGTGTCACCGCCGCCCGAAGCCACCGAGCCCGCGTCACCGGCCGCGCGTGCCCTGGTGAACTACCTGAACGCGCAGATCGACGCAATCGTGGCCGGCGACATCGGATTGCGCCGCGGGCACGACCCAATCCACGACACGCGGGTCGCGATTCGGCGGTTACGCAGCACGCTTCGGGTGTTCGGCAAGCTGCTGGACCGACCCACGGTCGGTGACCTCGACGAGGAGCTGCGGTGGTTCGCGGCACTGCTCGGCGACGTCCGCGACTGCCAGGTGCAGCGCCGCAGGTTCAACGACGCGCTGCACGAATTCCCCGAGGAGCTGATCCTGGGCCCGGTGCGCTCGCGCATCGGCAGCGATCTGCAGTCCATCGAGCTGCCGGCGCGCGCCCGCGTGCGCGAGGCCATGGAGTCGCAGCGCTATCTGGCCATCATGGCCACGCTGCGGAAATGGCGCACCGAACCGCCGCTGGATCCCGATACAGCGACGGCAAAGCTGATCGGCAGGGCACGGCGCGCGCAGCGCAAAGCCGACCGACGGCTCACCGCCGGGCTCGCCGACGGCGACGACGCGATGCTGCACCGGGCGCGCAAGGCGGCCAAGCGCGCCCGCTACGCCGCAGAGCTGTCCAGGCCCATCGGACACTCGACGCAGAAGAAACGAACGGTCAAGCACTACAAACGGATTCAGTCGGTGCTCGGCGATCACCAGGACACGGTGGTGGCCACCGCTGCGCTGCGGCGGATGGCGGTAGCGGCCGGGACAACGGCAGGTGAGAACGGCTTCGCCTTCGGGCTGCTGTACGGGCGCGAACAACGGATCGCCGAGGAGTGCCGCCGACAGGCGCGAAACCTACTGTGATGCCGATGCGGCGTC
Source organism: Mycobacterium sp. (assembly GCF_035640695.1). Classification (GTDB taxonomy): domain Bacteria; phylum Actinomycetota; class Actinomycetes; order Mycobacteriales; family Mycobacteriaceae; genus Mycobacterium. The sequence goes on along the minus strand of NZ_DASQVQ010000065.1, from coordinate 16,160 downwards.
GTCAGGGAATGCCCCCGTCGACCCGCAGGATGGACCCGCTGGTGAAACTCGACGCGTCGGACGCCAGGAACACCGCGGCCCCGACGATTTCGGATGGCTCGCCGAGGCGCTTCAGCGCGAAGATCTGCGCCCGCTGGCGCGTGGCGTCGAGGTCCCACGACTTGCTGATGTCGGTCACGAACGGTCCGGGCATCAGCGTGTTGACCCGAACCGTCGGGCCGTAGGCCATCGCCAGCCCCTGCGTCAATGCGTTCAGCCCGGCCTTGGCCGCCGAATACGGCAGCGCGTCGCCGCGCGGCCGGATCGACCCGGTGGAACTGACGTTGATGATCGTGCCGCCGCCGGAGTCCACCATGCGCTCGCCCACCAACGCGGACAGCCGAAACGGGCCCTTGAGGTTCAGATTGATCACCGCGTCGAACAGCTTCTCCGGCACGGCGGTCAACGACTCGTAGAGAGGTGACATGCCGGCGTTATTGATCAGCGTGTCCACCTTGCCGAACCGGTCGTAGGCGGCCGCCACAAGGCCGTCGAGTTGATCCCATCGGCCGACGTGCACTTGATACGGCATCGCGGCGCGGCCGGTGGCCGCCTCGATCTCCTCGGCGGTCGCGACACAGTTCTGGTAATTGCGGCTGGCGATAATCACGTCCGCACCGCACCGCGCCATGCCGAACGCCATCTCGCGCCCGAGTCCCCGGCTGCCGCCGGTGATCAGCACGACGCGGTCGGTGAGGTCGAAAAGCTCGTCGGCGTAACCCACCGGCTCATAGTGCTCCATCGACCCGCGCGGCAGGATGTGGGCGTGCAATTGGTGTTCATCCGGCATGCACTGCCGTTGCGGAGCGCGCCCGGTGAAGGCGCGGATCCCGGGCTGGCCCCGGAGGGATTCAAGCAGGCTGAGCGGCTGCCGCACGCGCTGGCCCGGCACCCGATCACCCGGATCGTGACCAGCCCGCAGCGACGCTCGATCCAGACCGCCGCACCGGTCGCCGATGCACGCGGCTTGTCCGTTGACGTCGATGACCGGTTGGCCGAGTATGACCGCGACCTGCCGGTGTACATCCCGATCGAGCAGATCCGCGAGGAGTACCCGCAGGAATGGGCGCGGCTCGCGCAGGGCCATCTGCCGAGCGCGGTGGACGAAGACGCGTTCCGCGCCCGGGTTGCCGAGGGCGTGGATGACATCGTGGCCACCGCTGACCACGACGACACGGTCGCGGTGTTCAGCCACGGCGGCGTGATCAACGTGATCCTGCATGAGGTGCTCGGCACGGCCCGGCTGCTGTCGTTCAATGTCGATTACGCGTCGGTGACGAGATTGCTGTACTCACGGAAAGGCGGTGTCAGCGTGGTCGAGGTAAACGGCACCGAACACGTCTGGGACCTGCTGCCCAGGAATCGCCGCTAGCGCGCTATACAGGGTCGGTGACCATCGAGGGCCTCGATCTCGCCGCGCTGGACCGCCACCTCCGCTCGGTCGGTGTCCCGCGAACCGGTGAACTGCGGGGCGAGCTGATCGCCGGCGGCCGGTCCAACCTGACTTTTCTCGTCGCGGACGACGCCTCGAAGTGGGTGTTGAGACGGCCGCCGCTGCACGGCCTGACGCCGTCGGCGCACGACGTGGCCCGCGAGTATCGGGTGGCCGCCGCGCTGGCGGACACGCCCGTGCCGGTCGCGCAGACGGTGACGATGCGAAACGACGACTCGGTGCTGGGCGCGCCGTTCGCGATGGTCGAGTACGTCCCCGGCCGCGTCATTCGCACCCAGCCCGAACTGGAGACGCTCGGCCCGGACGAGGTCGACCGTTGCGTCGACGCGTTGATCCGGGTGCTGGCCGACCTGCACAGAGTCGACCCCGCGGCCGTCGGGCTCGGCGATTTCGGCCGCCCCGACGGTTATCTCGAACGACAGGTGCGACGGTGGGGCGGCCAGTGGGAGCACGTGCGGCTGCCCGACGATCCACGCGACAACGACGTACACCGACTGCATTCTGCTCTGGCGCAAGCCGTTCCGCCGCAAAGCCGAACATCTATCGTGCACGGCGACTACCGCATCGACAACACGATCGTCGACTCCGACGATGCGTCGGTGATAAGAGCGGTGCTGGACTGGGAGATGTCGACGCTGGGTGATCCGCTCAGCGACACGGCGCTGATGTGCATGTACCGCGACCGGGCCCTGGACATGATGGTCGACGCGCACGCGGCGTGGACGTCGCCGCTGCTGCCATCGGCCGACGAGCTGGCGCACCGTTACTCGCTTGCCTCCGGGAAGCCGCTCGCACATTGGCCGTTCTACATGTCGCTGGCTTACTTCAAGTCGGCGATCATCGCGGCGGGTATCGACTTCAGGCATCGGATGGGAAGTGCGTCGGACGGTTCGGAGCGCGTCGGTGAGGTCGTCGCACCGTTGATCGCGGCCGGGCTCGACGCATTGAAGGCACGTTGAGGGCTAATTGATCAAGAAGACGGTGCTGGTGGCGGCGGTGCTGCTGGCCGCAGGGATCGTCGCCGCCAACCTCACGGTGGCGCGGCTCCCCGCGATGCCGGCCGCCGAGGGCCGTTATATCGCGTTGCACGACAGGGAGATCCACTACGTCGAGCACCCCGGCCATGGCGTGCCGGTGCTGATGCTGCACGGATTGCCCGGCACACACCGTGACTTCGACACACTTATTCCCAGACTGCCTGGGCTGCATGTATTTACGATTGACAGACCGGGATTCGGGTGGTCGAAGGGCGGTTGGCTGCCATATCGGGAGCAGATCGATCTTGTGCACGACTTCCTCACGAACCTGGCGGCGACCCCGGCGGTCGTGGTCGGATGGTCGTTCGGAGGCGGGTTGGCGCTCGGCTTGGCCCGGCGATACCCACAGGACGTTGCGAAACTAATTCTGACCGCACCCAGCGGGGGCGGCGACAGGTCGGAAACGATGGATCTGCTGCAGGCGCGTTACCTTGAATTCAGCCAGCTGCCGGTGGTGAAGTCGATCATCAAGTACACGTTCGGCAACGTCGCGCTGCGGCTGTCCGCGCACTTCGGGGCGCGCCGCGCATTCGAACCGGCGCCGGTGGACCCGGCGTACGAGGGGCGCCTGATGTCGGTGACGCTGACACCGGGGAACGTCGCTGCGTTCGCACGCGAGCAGCTCGAATACGACCAGACGATGGGCTGGCTGGACGACAACGTCAGCGACATTCGGGTGCCGTCGGTCGAAATCGCGGCGCTTGGCGACAAGTTGGTGCCGATCGAAAATGCCCGACAACTCGCGCAGACGCTGCCCGGCGTGCGGCTGGTGACCGTCGACGGCAACCACATGATCCCCTACACCCATCCGGACGTCGTTGTCGACGAACTCGCCAGGGCCCAGGCGGACCTCAGGCCTGCGGCTTAGCGTCCGAGCAGGTTCTTCTTCGCCGCGCGATGCAACTGGTAAATCCGCGCGGTCCCGGCGGCCACGGTCACCAGCCCGCCGGCGACCGCGGACAACAGGATCGCCACGCCCACCGGCAACTGCCACGCCCAACCGAGGAAGTGAATCGTCGCGGAGTCGGTGTTCTGCATGATGAACACGAGCAGCAGGATCAGGATCAGAAACCCGATGATCAGGGCCGACCACAGCGCTGCCAGGCGAGTGAACTTCACCGCGGACTCGGGTGCAACGGTGTATCCCGGAGGGACGGCAACGGTCTCGGGTGGGGTCGTAGACTTCGAGTCCGGTCGACTGGGCGACGAGTCCGGTCGCGGAGTAGACGACGGTGGCTCGGCAGATGAGCGGCTCATGATCTCATCTTTGCCCCTTACATCGAGGAATCAAACAACCGACGCGGCCACGATGCGGCAAAGCGCGGCGTCGTCCGCGCCCTGCCGATAGGTTCTACAGGATGCGCGGTGCGAGGATGGCGGTGCTGGTCGCGGTGCTCGCGCTGATATGCGGCGCATGCGGCAGCTCCAACCCGCTGGGCGGGGGCAGCGCATCGGGAGATCTCAAGTCGATCGCGGTCGGTTCGGCCGACTTTCCGGAGTCCAAGATCATCGCCGAGATCTACGCGCAGGCGCTGGAGGCCAACGGCTTCAGGGTCCGCCGCCAGTTCGGCATCGGCAGCCGTGAAACCTACATCCCGGCGGTCAAGGATCACTCCATCGATCTGGTGCCCGAGTACACCGGCAACTTGCTGCAGTACTTCGACCCGAAAACCGCCGTGACTGCTCCCGACGCCGTCGAGTTGGCCTTGATGCGAGTGCTGCCGGGCGATTTGTCGATCCTGACACCGTCACCGGCATCGGACACCGACACAGTGTCGGTCAGTCAGGCCACCGCGCAGAAATGGAATCTCAAAACAATCGCAGACCTCGCAGCGCATTCCCCTGAGGTGAAGTTCGGCGGCCCTTCGGAATTCCAGAGCCGCACGGAGGGCTTGCCGGGGCTCAAGGCGAAGTATGGCCTGGACATCGCGCCCAGCAACTTCGTTTCAATAAACGACGGCGGGGGACCGGCTACGGTACGTGCGCTGTTGGACGGAACGGTGACGGCCGCGGATATCTTCAGCACTTCACCGGCTATCCCGCAGAACAACCTGGTCGTCCTCGAGGACCCCAAAAACAACTTCCTGGCGGCGAACGTGGTGCCCCTGGTGAGCTCCCAGAAGAAATCCGACCAGCTCAAGACCGTGCTTGACGCCGTCTCGGCCAAGCTGACCACCGAGGGTCTCATCGAACTCAACACCGCGGTGTCCGGCAACGCCGGGGTCGACGCTGACGTGGCCGCGCGAAAGTGGATACACGACAACGGATTCGACAAGCCGATCGCGAAATGATCACCTTCGACAACGTCACAAAGCAGTACCCCGACGGGACGGTCGCCGTCGACGACCTCACGCTCGAGGTGCCTGATGGCACGCTTGCAGTGTTCGTTGGGCCGTCCGGCTGTGGCAAGACGACCTCGATGCGGATGATCAACCGAATGATCGATCCCACGTCGGGGACGCTGACCGTCGACGGCACCGACGTCACCAAGACCGACCCAGTCAAGCTTCGGCTCGGGATGGGGTACGTGATCCAGAGCGCGGGCCTGATGCCGCACCAACGCGTCGTCGACAACGTCGCGACCGTCCCGGTGCTCAAGGGTGAACCACGCCGGAGGGCCCGCAAGGCAGCGCTGGATGTGCTCGAGCGGGTGGGCCTGGACTCCAAACTGGCCGCCCGGTATCCGGCGCAGCTGTCGGGGGGCCAGCAGCAGCGCGTCGGCGTGGCCCGTGCGCTGGCCGCCGACCCGCCGATCTTGCTGATGGACGAGCCGTTCAGCGCCGTCGACCCCGTGGTAAGGGAGGAGTTGCAGGCCGAAATGCTGCGCCTGCAAAGCGAATTGCACAAGACGATCGTGTTCGTCACCCACGACATCGACGAGGCCCTCAAGCTGGGGGACAAGGTCGCGGTGTTCGGCCCGGGAGGCGTCCTGCAGCAGTATGACGAGCCGGCGCGGCTGCTGTCGAACCCGGCCAACGACTTCGTCGCCGGCTTCATCGGCGCCGACCGCGGCTATCGCGGTCTACAGTTCCGCCACGCGACGGGTCTGCCGCTGCACCAGGTCCGCACCGTCACCGAACCAGAGATCAACGACCTGACACTCGGCCCGAACGACTGGGTGCTCGTCAACAAACCGGACGGGACCCCGTACGCGTGGATCAACGCCAGCGGCGTGACGCTGCACCGCGACGGCAGTTCGCTGTACGACAGCACCATCGCGGGGGGCTCGCTGTTCCGTCCCGACGGTTCGCTGCGACAGGCACTGGACGCTGCGTTGTCGTCACCGTCGGGATTGGGTGTGGCGGTCGACGCTGACGGGCGGCCCATCGGCGGCGTGCTCGCCGACGATGTGGTAGCGATCTTGAAGGCCCAGCGGCAGGGGTAACCGGTGCGCTATCTGTTCACCCACCTCGACGACGCCTGGGCGCTGACGGTGATTCACCTGCGACTGTCGTTGATTCCGATTCTGTTCGGCTTGCTGATCGCGGTGCCGGTTGGCGCAATCGTGCAGCGCACCAAGACGATCCGGCGGCTGACGACGGTGACGGCCAGCATCGTATTCACGATCCCGTCGCTGGCCCTGTTCGTCGCGCTGCCGCTGATCATTCCGACCCGGATCCTCGATGAGGCCAACGTCATCGTCGCGCTGACGCTGTATACCACCGCGCTGCTGGTGCGAGCGGTGCCCGAGGCGCTGGACGCGGTGTCGGCACAGGTGCGTGACGCCGCAACCGCGGTTGGTTACCGGCCGCTGGTACGGATGCTCAAAGTTGAACTGCCGCTGGCGATTCCGGTGCTCACCGCCGGCCTGCGCGTCGTAGCCGTGACCAATATCTCGATGGTTGCGGTCGGGTCGGTGATCGGCATCGGCGGCCTTGGCACCTGGTTCACCGAGGGCTACCAGGCCGACAAGAGTGACCAGATCATCGCGGGCATCATTGCGATCTTCGTGCTTGCGATCGTGATCGACACGCTGATCATGTTCGCCGGGTGGCTGGCGACGCCGTGGGTGCGTGCCGGCCGGGTCGGGGCGCGCGCGCGGTGAACTTTCTACAGCAGGCCTTGTCGTACATCTTCACCGCGGCCAACTGGGGCGGCGGTGCCGGGCTTGCCGCCCGAATCCTCGAGCACCTGCAGTACACCGTGGTCGCGGTCGCCGTCGCGGCGGTGATCGCCATCCCGATCGGCATGGCTGTCGGGCACACCGGGCGCGGCACGCTCGTCGTCGTCACCAGCGTCAATGCGTTGCGCGCGTTGCCCACGCTCGGCGTGCTGCTGCTGGGTGTATTGCTGTGGGGGCTTGGGCTGGTGCCGCCCACGGTGGCGCTGATGCTGCTGGCAATCCCGCCGCTGCTGGCGGGCACCTACGCGGGCATCGCGAACGTCGACCCTACGGTGGTGGACGCCGCCCGGGCGATGGGCATGACCGAGACGCGGGTGCTGTTTCGAGTCGAACTGCCCAACGCGCTGCCGTTGATAGTCGGTGGCCTGCGTTCGGCGACGCTGCAGGTGGTCGCGACTGCAACCATCGCCGCTTACGCGAGCCTGGGCGGGCTGGGCCGGTATCTGATCGACGGCATCAAGATTCGCCAGTTCTACATCGCGTTGGTCGGGGCGTTGATGGTCACGGTGTTGGCTCTCGTGCTTGACGGGCTGCTGGCATTCGCGGTGTGGGCCTCCGTGCCGGGCACCGGCCGGTTTCGGCGATTGCCCCAGCCGCTGCTGGACGACATTGCGTCGGTGTCGGCGACAACACGGAAGCAGCGCACTTCGCAGAGCAGCGGCGACCGAGTCGATTTGTCGATTACCGTAGATGGGTGAGCGCGACCCCGTCTGAAGCGAATGCGAGCGCCTGGCCAGCGATCCTGACCTGGCGCGCCCGCGATGTTCCGCGCATGGAGTCGACGCGGGTTAGCTTGTCCGGCAAGCGGATAAAGGCCCACGGCAGGATCGTGGCCGGCGCAACGGCGCAACATCCGGCGTTCAGTGCCTCCTACGATCTGGTGACCGATGAGCGTGGAGCGACGACGCGGTTGTCACTGAGTCTGATGTTGGCCGAGCGAGACCGGCAGCTGTCGATCGCGCGCGACGAGGAAGACATGTGGACGGTCCAGACCCATCACGGCTCGTCGCGGGATGGCTACGACGGGGCGCTGGACGTGGACGTGGTGTTCAGCCCCTTCTTCAACGCGCTGCCGATCCGGCGGCTCGGCCTGCACACCAAGAGCGAATCCGTGAGCGTGCCGGTGGTTTACGTGATGTTGCCCGAACTGGTCGTCCGTCCGGCGACGATCTCCTACAGCGCCGGCTCGGACGGCATCAAGGTGCACTCGCCGGTCGCCGACGCGACGATGACCGTCGACGCCGAGGGGTTTATCCTGGATTACCCGGGCCTGGCGGAACGGATCTGATGACCCCGCCGGCTCGTCCGGCCGCGGCCAGCTGCTCGCGCCAGTCCTCGTCGCCAACCGTGATCCCGACGATGTCGTAGCGCCAGAAGCCGTCGTAGCGGGCCCTGGCGGCGTGGCCGCTTTCCGCCAACTCGGCGACGGATCCCTTGCTCACCAGTGAGGTCCTGGCCCGGGTCAGCAGTTCGATGACGCGGTCGAGGACGGGTAGCGCCTGCCCGGCGTTGGTTTCGCACATGGCCCGCACCAGTTCAGGGTTGGTGGCCGCGACCCGCGTGGTGTCCTGGAACGAGCCGGCGGCCAGGGCGAACGCGAGCGGTACCTCGGAGCCGGTGACCGCGACCGCCTCGGCGACCAGGTGCGGCACGTGCGAGATCGCCGCCGCGGCCGCGTCGTGCTCGTCGGATCGAGCCGGGACGACGACGGCACCGCAATCCAACGCCAACGTCGTGACCGAAAGCCACACCCGGGGGTCGACACGGTCGTCGACGGCGACCACCCACGGTGCGCCGACGAACAGCTCGGCATGCCCGGCGGCCCAGCCCGAGTACGCGGTGCCGGCCATCGGGTGGCCGCCGACGAAACTCGGGTGCAGATCTACTTTTTGAACCTCCTGCAGCACAGCGCCTTTCACGCTCGTGACGTCAGTCAGGGCGCAGCTGGGTGCGAGATCGCGGATGTATCCGAGCAGGATCGGCAACGCAGGCGCGGGCACCGCGAGGACGATTAGGGCATCACGCTCGGCGGCGTGGTTGAGCGCCTCGTCGAGGTGGGTGGTGGCGTCGAACCCGTCGAATCGCGCGGCCTGGACGGCCTCCACCGACCGGTTGTAGCCGAAGACTTCCCGGCCGGCCGCGGCTGCTGCGCGTACCACCGACCCACCGATGAGCCCGAGGCCCAGCACACAAACGGGTGGCTTGGTCACGCTCTCAAGGTTGACATATTCGCTGGGTGTGCCGAGGCGGGATAGTGGTCAAGCCAGCCAATCGAGGACTAGCGTAAGCGCCCATGGGACCACAGCGGGCTCCGGCGCAGAATCAGGCCGCGGACATCCCCGACGGTTTCGGGGTTGCCGTGGTCCGGGAGGAGGGCAAGTGGCTTTGCTCGCCGATGCGGCCGAAGTCGCTGACAAGCCTCGTCACCGCCGAGACGGAGCTTCGCGAACTGCGCAGCGCCGGCGCGGTTTTCGGATTGCTTGACGTCGACGACGAATTCTTTGTGATCGTTCGTCCCGGACCGACCGGCACCCGGTTGCTGTTGTCGGATGCGACGGCCGCTCTCGATTACGACATCGCCGCCGAGGCGCTCGATGAGATGAACATCCCGGTGCCGGATATCGACCCGGAGGACCTCGAGGAAACCGAGCCCTGGGAGGAGGGCGACCTGGGGTTGCTGGCCGACATCGGCCTGCCCGAGGCGGTGCTTGGCGTCATCCTCGCCGAGACCGACCTGTACCCCGACGAGCAGCTGGGCATGATCGCGCAGCGAATGGGGTTTGCCGACGAGCTGTCGGCGGTGCTCGACAAGCTCGATCGGTGAAAACCGACGAGGAACTGATCCGGATCGCCCTGCAGTCCGCCGCTGCCGCCGGTCCGCGCGACGTCCCGGTTGGTGCGGTGGTGTTCAGCGCCGAAGGGATTGAGCTGGCACGGGCCGTCAACGCCCGCGAGGCGTTGGGTGATCCGACCGCCCACGCCGAGATCCTCGCGATGCGTGAGGCGGCGAAGGCGCTCGGCGACGGCTGGCGGCTGGAAGGGGTCACGCTGGCGGTGACGGTTGAACCGTGCACGATGTGCGCCGGCGCGCTGGTGATGGCCCGGGTGGCGCGGTTGGTGTTCGGGGCGTGGGAGCCGAAGACCGGTGCGGTCGGATCGTTGTGGGACGTGGTGCGCGACCGTCGGCTCACGCACCGGCCGCAGGTGCGCGGCGGCGTGCTTGCCGAGGAGTGCGCGGCGCCGCTGGAGGCGTTCTTCGAGCGGCAGCGTTCTTCGAGCGGCAGTGATTGGAGTGGCCGGCTCGACGGCCGGTAAACTGCTGCGCGGTGGCGTGTCCGAGCGGCCTAAGGAGCACGCCTCGAAAGCGTGTGACGGGTAACCCCCGTCCGAGGGTTCAAATCCCTCCGCCACCGCCAAAGCTCTCTGCCTGTCTATGCAGGTACAATCTGGTTGCTGTGTTTGCTGGCATTGCTGCGAGCCGCCCAGTGGCCACATTTTCGCCACACTTTCACGTGAATACCGGCTATCCAGAGTGACCGTGACCGCGTCCAGATCGCCGTCGAACAGATCCGCATAGGTGTCGAGTGTGACCTTTGCCGACGTGTGCCCGAGCATCCGCTGGTGCCGCAGATCGTGGGGCGTGATCGTCTGGACCTGGGCTCTCCTGACCGCGGCGGAGAACCACCCGCCTGACGACTTCGGCCGCGGCAGGTAGCCGCCATCCGGCCCGGGGAACACCGGGGCGCCAGCAGCCCTGCCCCCGCACTGCACTGACAGCCCGTCCAGCACGAATGCGGGGACCGGGACTGACCGGGCCTTGCGGCCGTTCGTTGGACCGACAGCGTGGCTGACACCAAGTTGCACGGCGTTCTCGTTGACGTTGAGCCGACGACGCAGGAATTCCACGTCGCGTATGCGGAGTCCCACTGCTTCTCCCCACCGAATACCGGTGTAGGCCAACACCAGCACTAGCGTCCGGTGTTGCCCGATTCGTCGGCGAGCCGGTACACGTCATCCGCGGACAGGCAAGGACGCCGGTTAACACCCCGTGCGCCCGCAGCACTGTCGTCGCACCGGCACCCTTGGCTCCCATGCTGACGATCCACGCCTCGATGCTGAGCAGGTCGACATCAGCAACCGCGACCTTGCCCCAGCGTGGGGAAAGGTGGATGCGCCAGGCAGACTCGAGCATCCGGTAGTGCGACGGTGCGGTGTGTTGCTTCTTTCGGGTCAGGGTGACGGCGCGATGTACTGGCCCGTCATCATGTGGACTTCTACCGAGTTGGCCCACCGCTCCGCGTCGATCTTGCGTTTGAAGCCGCGTTTCTGCGTCGACCTGTTGTCGGGTGCGCGGTAGCGGACGCGTTAACGCGTTGCTCCGCTCGTTATTTCGTACTTCTCAATCGTCGACATCGTTGAGTACCTCTTCCAGCGCTGACTTCAGTTGGCGTGAAATCTGGCCCCGGCGTTTAGCCTTGGCGTCTGGGCCGGCCGTGCTTGCCTTAGTACCTACGTGCTTGCCTCAGTACGTATTTGTCTCCCAAGAAATTGGCGGACGTCCACCGATCGGTGGAGCCGTAGTTCGTCCTGCACATCCACCAGTCATCCGACAGACGTCCGTGCCCAAAACCGGAAGAGTCGGTCATGGCTAGCACGTTGCCGGCCAAGACCGACATACGAATGAGGAGGAACGGTCCACATGAAAAAAGCATGGAATACCCGGTGGCTCGAGAGGGCTGACAGCATGAGCGGCGCTACACTCCCTTGCCCCGCTCTATATACCAGCCGCGGCTTGCGAATCCTACGCAGCGGTCGATTCCGCGCCGCACACTCCGGTACCAACAAAGGGATCAAGACGATGAAGGGCTTCACTATCGCGACCGCCACGGTCGGTGCCCTCGCAGCAACCGCGCTGGGATTGGCGGGCGTTGCTGCAGCGGCTCCCACTGGAGGCTCGTCGGCCTCCGAGACCGTGAACAGCCTGCAAGCCCAGGGCTACAACGTGCAACTCAACGGGTCGGTAACTGCCCCGCTGTCGCAGTGCACGGTCACCGGTGTCCACGGTGATTCCGCAAGCCCGACAACCTTCACCACCGTCTACGTCGACGTCGCATGCCCGCCGTCGAACAACTGATACGAGGTGAACGAGATGGTGCTGATTCTCTGCATCATTACCAGTGGCTCAGCCACCGCCGCGCCGGTGTCATGGCTTTGAAAGCATGTAGCCGGTAACGGTTTGAGTGCGGGTCTTGACCAGGTCGTGCGCTGTTCGACCAGGGCCCGCATGGCGGTGATGGCAGCGTCGACGCTGGCGGTGTTGAGTTGGGTGGCGGTCCAGGCTCTACCGCCGGTTGAACACAGCTCGCACCGCTGCCAACGGCCCCGGACTTCGGTGCCATGACCTCGGGCATTCCGGGGCCGTGCTGGCGGCAGCGCAAGGACGTAACCGGCAGATCGCGGCGGCGTTGTCCAAGATCGCGGTGGGGAAGTAGGCACATCAACCAGCAGAGCCGAAGCTCCTGGCTTGCCGCATCTCTGAGGGGAGCAAGTACGACCATGAAGCTCCATCAACAACAACGAGATCGAGCCCGAGTCCACGGACGACGGAGGGTACGACTTCGCCCGCGCGGTCGGAAGTTGTCGCCCGTCGGCGCTACGCTCGCGCCCTATTCTTCACAGAACGGGGAGCAGGTCGGATGAACGACGTCTACATCATCGAGAGCTGGTTCGGCGAGCGGCTGAGTGTGCGCCAGGTCTATGCCGCCGACGCGGACGACGCGCTCCAAACCCATGCGTTGCATTACCCCGGCGAAGACATCGTGAGCGTGCAGCGCGGAGATGGGCTGAGCGTCCGATGAGGTTGCTGGCCCGGCTCGTCGGCTGTTGGTCGGTTTCGTGGGCGCGTACTTCTGGTGGATCGTCGCCGCGCTGGCCGCCATTGTGCTGGTGTACTTCGCCCGCTGGTGGTGGCCGGCCCACCGTCAGCGCGTTCGAGCGCGAGGCTGAACACGCGGCGATCGCGGCGCGGGCCGACCAGCAGCAGGCCTTGGTCCTAGCGGGCGATGACCGCGGGATGTGTGGGGCTGACTTGGGTGCGAGGTCGGCGCGGCTGCTGCCGCCGACGTCGGCGAGGCGATCAGACCTCGGACTCGACCAGCATGCGTATCGCGCCGAGCGTGGCTGCGATGTCGTAATCGCGCTCAGAACCGTGGATGGTCTCAAGGAACAGCGTCAGCCGTGAGCCCGCACCGTCTGGGTCGACATTCATCCACCCGCGATAACCGCTCGGCGCGGCCCATTCGATCCTGCGGTCGGCCGGATCCGCGTGAAACGACGCCTCGCCGTGTTGCTCATGCCCCTCGTAGCGCGCATCGACCTGCACCCCATCCTTGCCAGCAGGACGCACGCCGATCATCTCGGGGAACCGCGGGGCAGCGGGATAGTGAACTTCTCACCGTCGCCGACGTGGCCGAGATGACGCGGCTGTCGGCGGGCACATTGCGATACTGGCGCGCGTTGGGACAGGGCGGCCCTCCGTCAGTCAAGCTCGGCAGGCGTGTGATGTACCGCCGTGGCGACAGCTCGCGGAACCTTTGCTGGCGGCCGGACCTGTGGTGAAGACGACTCACTGATCAGGTAGCTGAATAGGGTTCAATCCCTCCGCCACCGCCACAGTTATGCGGGCATTAGCCGGGCTATTAGGCCAGTTCAACGCCGCTCACGCAGCGCGGGCGGCGACGGCGATTCAGTACGCGCCGGCGGGCTGGCCGCCGCCCTGGTCGCCGGGGCCGCTCTGGGTGTCGCCCGGTGCCGATGGCCCGGGGTCGATTCCGGTGCCGCCGGCACGTTCGCCGAGTTTGGGGCCGGCGCCGGGATCGCTGTCGCCCGGCGTCGATGACCCGGGGTCGATTCCGGTGCCGCCGGCGCGTTCGTCGGCATTCCAGTAGCTGTAGCCGGCCACTGTGGCGCTCGCCGCCGCCGCTGGTGCAGCTGCGGCAACCGTGATCGCCGCCAGCGCGAGGGGTGCAAGCGCCGCCGACGCGACCTTTGCTTTCAGGCTGTTCATGTCGTGCTCGCTTCCTACTGTTCTCGATGTCTCACGTGATGGGTCTGCCAAAAGCCGCTATGCTCCCGACAATTGCGCGCTGACGACCGAATGTCTGCGCGGCTGACACCCAACAAGGGCCCTGGCTGACCGGAATGTCAGCCTTCCCGGTAGCTGCTACACCGGCGGACCAGTCGCTAGTTCGGCGCGGGCGTCAACCGCATGACTGGGATCGTCCTGATCCCGTTGGTTCGCTGCTCGTAGCGAGCCCAGCCCTTGTTAAGGCGATCCACGGCGAGTGCGTACAGCCGATCACGGTCGGCGCCCTCGGCTTCACGGGCCACGAATGGTCCACCGTGAGGCCCGATGTGCAACTCGCATTCCGGATGGGCGAGCAGGTTGTGATACCAAGCAGGGTGCCGTTCGCGGCCATAATTCGAGGCGATCACAACGACGTCGTCGCCGTCGGTGAAGTACGCCAGCGGCGTCTCCCAGCGCCTGCCGGTGCGCGCACCGATCGACGTCAAGACCACGATCGGGAGCGCCGGACTAAGTCGCGCGCGCCCGCGGGTTGCCTTAATGATCGGGACGTCAAGTGGTGCGGCGATCTTGCGCCAAACCGCGGAAGCGGCCTTGGTGGCAAAAAGTTGGCCACCGGTCCACCATGCCAGGTTCCGCTTCCACACCGGGCGGGCGTGAAGGTCGACACGGGGAATCCCGTTGAGGGTATCGCCGGACATGGTGGGCTGATCATATTCGCATAGGGCAGATTTGGCTGCCTCGTTGTGGTTGCTGCTCGGCGGTTATGCTTGGGCCTTCGGCCTCATTTCACGTACGCCGAGATGGGTGCGAGCTCGGGTAATGACGAAGAAGCGACGGCGACCCGGCTGGTGTCGTCGATGATGCGTGACCGCTTGCTGGCGGTAGTGCTGCGCCCGACGCCTCCGCCGCTGGCAGTCGGGTGCGCGGTTGCTGCGTTGCTGGTTGCGGCAGAGACCCTGGTGGTGTACCCGCTCAAGCTGGTCAGCCACGCGGACATCCTGCTGGTGGTCTATCTGCTCGGCGTGATGGTGGTCGCGAGTGTATGGGGGCTATGGCTGACGGTGGCGACCGCGGTGGCCAGCGTCCTGGCCAACGACTACTTTCATACGCCGCCGCTCTATCACTTCAATTTGGGTACCGCCGAGGACCAGACGGCGGTGCTCACCTTTCTGGTGGTCGGGTTGATGACCAGCGCCCTCGCCGGCGTGGCCCGATCGCGTGCCGCGTTAGCCGATCAACGGCGCAGCGAGTCTGATCGTGCCGTTGCGCGCGCCCGTGTGTTGGCCGAGCAGCAGGCAGCGTTGCGCCGGGTGGCGGTCCTGGTGGCACGCGGGGCCAGCCCGCCCGAGGTGTTCGCGGCGGTCGCCGAGGGCCTGGCCCGCTGCCTGGATGTGGATGACGCCGAGGTGTTTCGCTATGAGCCTGACGGCGCGGCGATCGTTGTCGGTTCCTACGCCCAACCAGGCATGCGAGGCATACCGGTGGGCGAGCGGCTGACACTGGAGGGCGACAGTGTCGCGGCGATCGTGTTACGCACCGAGCGCGACGCGCGGATGGATAGCTACGAGGGCGCCGCGGGTTCCCTTGCCGCACGGGTTCGTGAGCTGGGCCTGCGCTCTCGGGTGGGTGCTCCGATCTTCGTTGATGAACGCGTGTGGGGGATCGCCGTTGTTGGCTCGTCACGACCCGAGCCACTACCTGCCGACACGGAGCAACGCATCGGCGACTTCGCCGATCTGGTCGCCACCGCGCTGGCCAACGCCGCCACCCGGGCCGAGCTGATCGCCTCACGTGCACGCGTCGTCGCGGCCGCCGATGACGCCCGCCGCCGACTGGAACGCGACCTGCACGACGGAGCCCAACAACGGCTGGTCTCCTTGGGACTGGAGGCCCGCATGGTCGAGCGCTCGGTGACCTCCGAGCAGAACGACCTCAAAATGCAACTGTCCGATCTCGCGTCCGGGCTGACCGGCGTCACAACCGAGCTGCAGGAGATCTCCCGCGGGATTCACCCCGCCATCCTCTCCGAGGGCGGACTGGGCTCCGCGCTGAAGTCGCTGGCCCGCCGGTCTGCGGTGCCGGTCGCCTTCGACGTGACGATTGAGCGACGATTACCCGACGCTGTGGAAATCGCCGCCTACTACGTGGTGGCCGAGGCGCTAACCAACGCCGCCAAGCACGCCCAAGCCTCCCGAGTAGACGTTCGCGCCGGAACTATCGACGCGGCCCTGCACGTGTCGATTCAAGACGACGGAATTGGCGGAGCCGACGCCCGGAGAGGCTCCGGGCTGATCGGCCTCAAAGACCGCGTCGAGGCCGTCGGCGGGCAGCTGCGGGTCACCAGTCCGCCCGGAAGCGGGACGTTGCTGCACATCACTATCCCGCTCGAGAGCCAGTCGGGTGACGGCTAGGTGTGCCGAC
>NZ_DASQVQ010000064.1:0-48172 GCF_035640695.1 Mycobacterium sp. | reverse complement strand
CAACGGCGTGACAGCTCCGCTGGTGTCGGATGCCGTCGCGGCATTGACGGCCTTGGCCGTCGATCCGGGGTTGCCGACGAGTGGTGTGGTGGCACTCGTCGATTTCGGCGGCAGCGGCACGAGCATCACGCTCGTTGACGCGGGGTCCAACTTCGACCACCTCGACGAAACGACCCGCTACACCGACTTCTCCGGTGACGATCTCGATCACGCGTTGCTTAGCCACGTGTTGGAAGGCGTTGCGCGTTCGGGCGTGGTCGATCCCGCGGGCACCGCGTCGGTGTCGTCGCTGAGTCGGCTCAGGGAGGAGTGCCGGCTGGCCAAGGAACGGTTGTCCGAGCAGACGGTCACCCAAATGGTGGTTGAGCTTCCGGGATACCGTTCCGAAATCTATTTCACCCGAGCAGAACTCGAGAGCCTGATCGAGCGTCCGCTGCAGGGCGTCATCGTCACGCTCCAAGAGCTGCTGGATGCCAACAAGTCCGGGCCGAAAGCTCTGGCCGCGGTGGCGACCGTCGGCGGCGGCGCGAGTATTCCGCTGATCAGCCAACGATTTTCGGAACACTTTGCGGTGCCGTTGGTCACCACGCCGCGGCCGGAGCTCAACACGGCCGCCGGCGCCGCGCTACTGGCTGCGCGCGGTCCGGATGCGGATGCACCGACTGGCGTCGCTCTGGCGCTGGGCGCGGGACTCGGCATGGGCGGTGCGAGAGTTGCCGGCGGGGTGCCGACCGAAGGCGTGGGGTCGGCGACGTTTCGCGCATTGGCGTGGTCGGAGGACGACACCGCCGGCGACGAACCGGTCGCGTATGCGGTCGACGACTTTGACGCCGACATCACC
The DNA here is from genome assembly GCF_035640695.1 of Mycobacterium sp. GTDB lineage: Bacteria > Actinomycetota > Actinomycetes > Mycobacteriales > Mycobacteriaceae > Mycobacterium. The sequence continues at coordinate 47,331 of NZ_DASQVQ010000064.1, read as the reverse complement.
AGCGCCCGGCCACCGGTGCAGTATGTGCCGCCGATGCAGCTGCCGCCCAAAGAGTCGAGGCACTGGTATCGCCCGCAGCTGATTCTCGGCCTTGCCGGCGTATTGGCGATGGTCGCCGTCGGCGGCCTGGCTTACACGCTCACCGGCACGACCGAAGACGTTCCCAGCCGGCCGTCGCGCTCGGCCCCGGTGCCGGCGCCGCCGGCGAGCCCCAGCCCGCAATTCGTTTCGCCCGTCGCCCCGCCCCCGCCCAGCACGGTCACCGTCATCGAGACGCCGCCGCCTCCCGCGCCGCCATCGGCTGAGCCGCCGTCGACGATCACCGTCACGCAGCCGCCGATTATCACCGCGACAACAACGCGGTCGACCGCACCGACGACCACCACCACAACCACCACAACCCCGACGACGACCACAACGACAACGACCACAACGACCACAACAACGACCACCAGCCCGACCACCACGGTGTCATCGTCGACCACGCTGCTGACGATCCCGTTCGTGCCGGTGCCGATACCGATAACCGTGCCCGCACCCCAGCAACCCGCACCCCAGCCATAGGCAGGCGCCGGAGGGGTAGGCGGGCGCACGCCGCGACTTTGTTGTGCGGAACGGTGGCATCTCCCCTGCTGAAGGCGCATCATCGCAACTGTCGCAACGGAATAAGGAGCGAGGATGAAGGCCAAGGTAGGCGACTTCTTGATGATCAAGGGGACGACAGTCGATCAGTCCGATCAGTGCGGCGAAATTACCGAGGTGCGCTCGACGGACGGCTCGCCGCCATATGTGGTGCGCTGGCTCGCCAGCGGGCATGTCGCGACGGTGTATCCGGGGCCCGACGCGATCGTCCTCACCCCCGCCGAGCAGGAGGCAGCCGATCAGCGGACGCGGTCGCGGCATGCCTCGGCGGAGACGGCGGCGAGCCATCACATCACGAGCGGGTAATCGCCGTCCCGCGGTATGCGGCGTTGCGGGGATCGTCGCCGCGCTGGTCACTGCGGCGCCGCAGGCACGGGCGGACGACCAGGGTGCATTGTTCGAGTTGGTGGACGCCGCGGCGCAGCGGTTGCAGACCGCCGAGCCGGTTGCCGCCTACAAGTGGCGAGGTGATTCGCCCATTGAGGACCCACCGAGGGTCCAGCAGGTGCTCGACGCGGTGACCACCGACGCGACCGCCCATGGCATCGATGCCGGCTACGTCCGGCAGGTCTTCGGCGATCAGATCAACGCGACCGACGCGATCGAATACAGCCGATTCGCGCAATGGAAACTGGACCCCGCCGGGGCGCCGACTGCCCCGCCGGGGCTGGCGGCGTCGCGCGACACCATCGATGCGCTCGATCACCGAATGGTCGGTCAGATCGCGCTGCACGGGGATGTGCTGACCTCTCCCCGTTGCGGGGGCGAACTGGATGGCGCAAAGAGCGCCGTCGCCGACGGGCGCCGGCTCGACGTCCTCTACCGGCAGGCGTTGTCGTACGCCACGCATTCGTACTGCCGGGTCTAAGACTCCTCGACGTCGTTTTCGCCGGCCATCTGTTCTACTTGCCGGTTGCGCTCGTCCTCTTCGACCCACTCGGAGACGGCGGTGCCGGAAACCGTCCCGCCGGTGTCGGGCATTGCGACCGTCGGGCGCTCCTCCGTGTACGCCTTGGCCATTTCCTTGGCCTCTTCCCGATGCTCGTCCTTGATCTCGGGCTTCTTGCTCCGGGGCCGGTCGTCTTGCTGGTCGCTGTCTTGTTGCTCGGCGTTTTGCTGTTCGGTGTCTTGTTGTTCAGCGGTCACAATGCCCGTCCTTGTCAGTCGTCTGGCTCAACGGTGTCCTTATGGCTGCCCGCAACTGTGACGTACGAAACAACGGCCAGCTAACGACTGGACGCCGCACCGAGCACCCGCTGCAGATCCGGCTTCATCGCCTGCAGCTGGCCACCCCAATAGCCCCAGCTGTGCGTGCCGTTGGGCGGGAAGTTGAAAACGCCGTTGCGGCCGCCGGCGGTGAGGTAGTTCTGCTGGAACGTCCTGTTGGTGCGCAGCGTCAGGCCCTCGAGGAACTGCGCGGGGATCAAATTGCTGCCCAGGCCGGCGTCGAGGTCCGACGGGTTGCCGTTGCCGCAATACAGCCAGATGCGGGTGTTGTTGGCGACCAGCCTGCCGATCTGCAGCATGGGGTCGTTGCGCCGCCACGCCGGGTCGCTGGGCGGGCCCCACATCGCGGTGGCGTTGAACCCGCCCGCGTCATTCATTGCCAGGCCGATCAGCGCCGGCCAGAAGCCCTCCGAGGGGTTCAGAAAACCCGACAGCGAGCCGGCGTAGATGAATTGGCCGGGGTGGTAGGCCGCCAAGATCAGCGCGGAACCGCCGGACATCGACACCCCGACCACCGCGTTGCCCGTTGGACTGACGCCCCGGTTGGCCGACAGCCACCCGGGGAGCTCAGAGGTCAGGAACGTTTCCCACTTGTAGGTGTAGGTTTGCCCGTTGCCCACGGCCGGCTGGTACCAGTCGGTGTAGAAGCTCGACATGCCGCCGACCGGCATCACCACCGAAAGGCCCGAGCCGTTGTACCAGCCGAACGCCCCCGTCTCGATGTCCCAACCGTTGCGATCGTCTCGCGCTCGCAGGCCGTCGAGCAGATAGACGGCTTTGGGTCCACCGCCCTGGAACTGGACCGGAATGTCGCGGCCCATCGACGGCGACGGCACCATCACAGTCTCGGCTGCGTGGGCAGTTGGCGCGTGCCCGATCACCCCGATAAGGCCCGACAGTAGGAAGGCTGCTGCTGCGGCGGCCAAGAACCGGCGCGTCCACTTGACTTGGATCCTTTTGATGACGGTCATCATTTCCCACCCGCGTCATCCCGACCCTGCCCGTGAGCATACGCGCGAAGTGGCGGTGACTAGCTAAATTCGGTGACAACTTAAGTGGCCCGCTGGGCGGTGCATTCGGCGGCGTTCAAGCGGATAGGCTATGGATGGACCACGCGAACAAACATCAAGATCAATCATGGGCAAGTCTTCTGACGACACATCGCAGCAACCGGTTGGTTCCGACAAGTTGACGACAGTGCCGGCGCTGCTTCGGGCTCTCGGCGCAAACGACGCGCCGGTCGCGCAGCAGAAGGCCGCCCTCCGTGAATGGCTCGTGAGCAACACCGCCGGCCAATCGCTGAGGTTCAGCCTTCGCAGGAACGGGTACGGTCTTCTCCTCGACGAGACCGACGAGGCGAAGGGCATTCAGCGCCGGAAACGGCTCTAGGCGCGCGCCCTTTCCGGCCTGACGTCGTCTCTTGGGGTGCGTTGCTGATGCCCGCCTCGGAGCGACTATTGATGTTCACCATCACGGTCTCCCAAAGGCTTTGCCGCCAAGAAGCTGCATGTTAGCCTTTGCCGGTCTGTGAGCTCTCGCGCGTGTCGGATTGTCGGGGCGGTGCGCAACGGGGGAAGCCAACGGGTCGTGCGCGGCCCAACGTCCACGATTTGACACATTGGGGAGAGGCTCGTATGGCGGGTAAGCACCGCAAACCGGCTCGTCGTCGGTCTACTGGGTGGCGGCGTTCGGTTCCGGGCGTGACGGCGGCGGCCGTCAGTGCCACCAGCCTGTCCACCGCACTGATGACCGGCACGACGACCACGGTCACCGCGGCCGTTGAGCTGACGGCGGTTATCACGCCCGCCAATTCGACGTCCCAGATCTTCGCGGGTACGACCTATTACAAGACGGACTGGACGAACGAGGGGTATGGCCAGCAGCAGATCGTCCCGTTTTTCCTGGGTCCGCAAGGCATCGTCGATGCTGTTCACCAGAACAGCAACCAAAGCAATGTCATCCTGTCCTCCGGATGGGGTGCGGGTCAGACCAGCACGGCGCTGGCGATGATGCAGAACGACCCGACCCGGAAAAGCGTGAAGCTGGTCATCCTCGACAACAACACCAACCGCGCCGGCGGGGGTTTCTGGACGACGTATTGGATGTTCGCGCCGCTGTTTTTGACCTCCGCGGCGCCGACGCCGAACAACCTTGACGTGCCGGTAGTCGATGCCGGATACGAGTACAACATCAACTCCGACGCACCCACCTACCCGATAAACGTCCTCGCCGATGCGAACAGTCTGATGGCCTACGCCTACGGCTACGGCGCGCAGTCGACCGCCCCGATGCCGGACGACGCGATCACCGAGGCGCAAACTGCGGGGCCTGGCCAGCACAACCACTACATCGTGGCACCAGATGGCTCCTATACGACTGTTCCGGTGAAGGGCAACATCACCTATGTGACGTTCCAGTCCGATGGATTGCCGCTGGTGCGGCCGTTGCGGATGCTACCGGGCGGGGACATCGTGGCCAATGCCATCGAGCCGACTGCGACGGTGCTCGTCAACGCCGGATACAAGGACAACCAACCGATCCCTAACGATCCCACCGCGACAAGACCGGTCGGCCTGTTCCCTTCTGCGACAGAAACCACGGCGACGGTGAACGGGCTGCCCGGCTCCGTGCAGAAGGGCTTGCAGGGCGGCGTGACGACGGCCCAACAGGATCTGTCGTCGCCGACCAACTTCGTGACGAAGCCGATCGGCGAGATCACCAAGACGACCGGCATCGTCACGAACAACCTGGCGACCTCGTCGCTGCCGACGTCGACTCTGCCGCTCAATACGGTGAACATGGCCGGCGGCAACAAGGTAGTGCCGGGCACGAACCCGGCCGGCGCGGCTTCATCCACAGGCTCCAACCCGGTGAAGCAGGTCGTCGGCGGCGTCAGTTCAGCATTCGGTGGCGCGGCCGACAAACTGTCCGGTGCTGCCCAGAGGGCGGCAACGCCCGGCAAGACATCCGGGGCGTCGTAAATCAACGTCGCGCTGGACGCGACGGCTAGCTCGGGCGATCAGCCACCGAGCGCGGCGATCAAGTCCTTGATCCTGGCCGCCTCGTCCTCGGTCGGCGTCTCTTCCGCCTCGACCTCGTCGAGAAGGTCCGCTCTGAGCCCGCCGCCGTTTGCCGTCTCCTCCGCCGACAGTTTCGCCCGGCGCCGCGCCGTGTAGAGCCGCTGCCCCAACGTGGCACCGGGTGAACTCGCGGCACGGGCCATCAGGTCGTCATAGCACAGCCGCACTCCGCTCAACGCGACGATGACCGCGGGCGTCGATCTGCTCCGCGCGGCCGCGTGGGTCAGCGAATCCTGCAGTTTGCGCAGACCGGAGAGAATCACGCCGGCGCGCCCGGAGAATTCCGGGTCGCCTGGGTCCGGCAGTGCATCAATGGCGGCGGTGAACATGTGCATGGCCGCATCGGCCATGCCGACGATGACGGGAGCTTCGCCGTCATCCCGCTCAGCCACCGCACCTCGCTAGATTCATGGCAACCCTCCAAGTTGGCATATCGCCGAAACGCTAGCCCTTATCCACGGTCGATTCAAGGCCAGCGACGAGCCGACAAACGGGCCGGCCCGATCAATCGCGCGCCCGCAAACGCCACGCCCACGCGAGTGCGACGGCCACCAGCAGCGCCAGCGCAAGAACCCAGGGCCACGCGCCGTGCTGGTGCACCCAGCCCGCGACCGTGCCTTGCAGCCAGCCGACGGCCGCAATCAGCGGATCGTTGGGGTTGCCGTTGGCGTGGAACAGGCGAATCTCGTACAGCCCGTAGTAGCCGACGTACAAGCCGACCACGATCAGCAGCGCACCGCTGATCCGGCTGATATATGGCAGGGTTCGCCGCATCCGATCGATGACCGCCGAGCTGGCGAGCGCCGCGGCGATGGCAAGGACGCCGACGATCAGCGATAGGCCCGCGGCGTAGGCCAAGTAGATCGACAGCCGTTCGACGACGGAGCCATGCGTAATGCTCGCTCCGGTCACGGCGAGGAAGGGGCCGATCGTGCAAGATAGCGACGCCAACGCATAGCTAACCCCGTAACCGAACATCGACTCGATACGCGCAGTTGGGGCCCAGCGACCACTGCGCGCCAACGGGTTTGGGACGAGCATCGTCAGTTCGCGGCCTAAGAGCAGCCAGCTGCCAAGCGCAACAAGCGCAATTCCGATCAACACCGTGGCAAACGGCAGGTACGGCTGAATGGCCGCCGCCACCGACACCGTCATCAATCCGAAAATCCCGAACACCATCACGAAGCCGACGGCCATCGCGGCGGTGGCCGCGAGCGCACGGGTCAGCGCGCTGACCTGGTTGCCGTCCTGGCCGCGCACCACCAGGGTGAGGTATGCCGGCAGCATCGCGAACCCACAGGGATTAAGTGCCGCTACCAACCCAGCGCCGAAGGCCAAGCCCAGCAGGTCTTGGTGCACGTCGCGGGGCGCGGCTACGCGCGTAGCGCTGTCACGCGGTCGGACAGCTCCTGCTGGGGCATCGCCGCGACCGGGTTGTTGACGAACGTTGACGAGCCGTCGGCGCGGTAAAACACGTACGCCGGCTGCCACGGCACGTTAAAGCGGGCCCAGATCGAGCCGTCAGCATCGTTGAGATTGGTGAAGTTCAGGTGGTACTTGTCAACGAAGGCCTGCATCTGCCCGACGTCCGAGCGCGCCGCGATACCCACAAAGGTGACCCTCGGGTTGGCGGCGGCTACCTGACTCACGCCGGGGGCTTCCATATTGCAAAACGGGCACCAGGGGGCCCAAAACCACAGCACCGCCGGCTTCCCTTGCAAGCTCGCTCCGTTGAATGGCGCACCGCTCAGTGTGGTGCCGGTGAATTGCAGACGGTCGTCGGCGACCGCGGCGGGCGGACGGGTCAGGCCGAAGACCAGGGCGGCGGCGAGGAGGCCAAGAAGCAGCAATCCAGTGAATCTGGAAAAGAGGAATCTCATCGCGGTACCTCCTTTGCTCAAGCTACACCGGTGCGTGATCCAGGCACACATTCTTAAGTACGCAGCGATTCGCCGGCGGGTTCAGTGCACGCCCGTTTTGGCCGGGCACTACGCACGAGCGGCCGCAAAGGCCCCGCAGAACCGCCGATTTTGGGTAACTTTGCGTCTGCTCAACAGCAAGCGCCAGTGGGCGAATGGAGTGGTGATGGGCCAGTGGTCACGCGACGAAATCGAATCGGCCTTCCGGCAACACGAGCAGGTCGTCGACGAGATAGGGAAAACCTGGGACTGGTCGCGATTCGCAGACGAGTTCACCGAGGACGCGACCTACGTCGAGCACGTGTACGGGACAATGCGTGGCCGGGAAAATATCCGCGAGTGGATCGTCTCGACGATGAACACGTTCCCCGGTTCGGAGATGCCGTTGTTCCCCACCTCCTGGCACGCCATCGATGACGAGCGCGGTTGGGTCTTTTGCGAAGTCCTCAACCGCATGCGCGACCCCGGTGACGGCAGCATCCACCAGCGCCCCACGATCACCGTGCTGAAGTACGCCGGCGATGGACTGTGGAGCTACGAGGAGGACGCCTACAACCCATTGAACTTCATGGCGATGGTGCAGGAGTACGTCCAGCGCTGCAAAATACTCGACACGATGTCCGACGACGCGATGAAGTTCGCGAAGAACATGAACTGGGTTCTCACATAAACCCTAAGCCCGCGCTAGCAGCCCGTGCGTCGGCGGGTGTGCGTGCCGTGGAACACCAGTGTAGAACTACGACCCGCGGTGGTTCAGCTATCGGTTGTCGCCGCTTTCCCGACCAACGGCATTCGGAGGAACGTCTTCCCGCTGCCTCGATATTGCCTGATCACCATCTGCCTGATCGTGCTCGCCGCGCTGTGCCTCGCGCCTCCGCGACGCGGGATCGATACTCTCCGCGCGCGATAACCGCTCCTGCACGCCGCTACGCGCACTCGATACGTCGTCGCGGTGAGCGGCGACACGCTCGTGCAGCCTCGAGGCTTCGGCCGCCTTAGCATCGGCTTCGGCCTGCGCGGCGCGGGCCTTGGCGGCCGTCTCTTCGGCAAATGCCTCTCGCTTGGAGATTCTCTCCATCTCTTGATTCGCTTCGCCGCGTATCCGCTCGGCTTCGACCCGGCGACGGCGGTTACTCGTTTTGCGGGCCGCGAACGCAATGACCGCGATCAGCACGATCGCCGCAACGACCGCGATCACAATCCATATGACAGTGCTAGTAGTCATGCCGGACTCCTTCTAGTGGATGAAGTCCTGGGTTCCCGCAGGTACCACCATCTGAAACGTAAGCCCGTGACCCCGCACAACCCCACGGCCCGCGGGCTCGCGTGCCCGGTTGGTCGTCGGATCGATCGACCCCTACGTCCTCGGCGGCTACTTCCCGGCGGGCAAGCAGCAAATTTGCGCCCATGGCCGTGAAATGCCGCGGCGGCCCAACGTGAAGTCGTAGCTATAGCGGTCACCGATCATTGTTGTGCCTGAACGGATTTCGCGGGCACGGATTGAGTATCTCTGCGCTGCCCGAACAGACAAGGAGTGATGGAATGCCCAGTCCCATCGAGGTTCAGACTGCTCTCGCGCGCCAAACAGAACGGCGCAAGTGAAGACGTGCTGGATGCGCTGCAGAAGATGCCGGACCGCGAGTATGACGGCCCGAGCGGAGTGCAGAAGGCGATTTTCTGACGCCCTGCACCTAGGACAGCGCCGCGATGGGCGTGGTTGCGAGGTTTTCGGCTACCTGACCGACATCTTCAAAAACCATGCTCGCTCCGGCTTTTTCGAGTTCGGCGCGGGAAACGCCGCCGGTGAGTACGCCGATGCTGGGAACCCCGGCGCGTGTGCACGCCTCGGCGTCCCAGACGGTGTCGCCCACATAGACGGCGCGTTCGGCCGTCACGCCGGCTCGGTCGAGGGCGACTTCGATGATGTCCGGCTTTGGCTTGGCGGTGTCGACGTCCTCGGCCGAGGTGACCTCGGACACCAGCTCGTCACTGCCGAGCACCGCTCGCAGCATCGACAACTCGTCCTCGGGCGCCGAGGTCGCCAGCACCACCTGCAGGCCGCGGTCGACGATCGCCTGAAGCACCTCCCGCGCCCCAGGCAGACGGCGAAGCAGCGAGGCTGTCTGCTGGTAGTAACGCGAATGCAGGTTCTTCGCTTGTTGCCGGGTTTCATCGTCGGCGTTACCGGACAGCGACTTGACGAGGGTGGAACCGTCCATTCCGATCGACCGGTGGATTCGCCACGCCTCGACCGGTATCCCGACCTCGGAAAACGCGCGAAACCAGGTGTGCACGTGCAGATAGTTCGAGTCGACCAGGGTGCCGTCGATGTCGAACAGCACGGCCGGGGCCCGGTTGGCTGAGGAGGTCATGCGCTGCCTTCCGCGAGAGCGACGGGGTATACGCGCTGCGTACCCCGAAACCCCTTCAGTTCCACGTCGCGCGGGTCACCGAACTGCAGCTGCGGTGCGTCGGCGATCGCGTCGTGGACGGGCTGGCTCACCAGCACCTCGCCGCCGTCGGCGCTCGCGGCGACCCGCGCCGCCATCGCGACGTTGCGGCCGAACAGGTCGTCACCGCGGCGGACCGACTTGCCCACGTGAATCCCGATCCGGACACGAATGCCGGGCCGACGTGGTCGTCCACTGTCGTTGCTGAGCCTGCGCTGCAGATCGACGCCGCAGGCCACCGCATCTTTCGGGCGCGAGAATGCGACCATGTATCCATCGCCTTGGCTCTTGACGACGTGGCCCGCGTGCTCGTCGACCAACTTGTGGACGAGCTTGTCGTGCCGGCTGAGCAGCCGGACCCAGGCCCGATCGCCAAGTTCCTCGTTCAACGCGGTGGAGTCTTCGATGTCGGAGAACATGATCGCGACGTTGCCGTCGGGCGCGAGACGGGCCAAGTCCGGCCGTTCCACCTCGGCCCAGTCCGCCAGTTCTTCGATCGAGCCGCGCATCGCGGCGCCGAATCCCTCTTTGCGCACCAGGTTTGCAGTTTGCCACACCGTCTTGACCGCTTCTCGACCGCCGCTGAGCAGCAGTTGGCGGGTGTCGACCCGGCGCCGCAATAGGCCCAACTCGCGTCGGTCGCGAACAAGGAGCACCCACAACGTGATGAGCGCTATCGCTTCGACCACCGCGACGGCCGAGGCCGCCACCGCAAGCACGGACCAGCTCACCTCAGCCCCCGAAGAGTAGGTACAGCCCGGTGAAGGTGTAGCCAACCATGGTCAGCATCATCGCTAATTGTCCGGTGATTTGGTGTCCTTGCGGCAACAGGCGAAGGGCCCGATCGTGCGCGGCGATCACGGCGGCGATGTGGCCGGCCACCACGCAGGCCACCTTGATCGTCGCCAGCACCGACGGGTGCGACGAGAGGATGTAGGACACTTCGGCGCGGCCGAGGCCAAGCAGGTTCCAGCCGCGCCCGAGCGGGTCGGCCAACAGGATGATGGTTTGTTGGCCCCGCTCCACCAGGAACGACAGATAGTGGGCGAAGATGTAGCCCACCACGATCGGGATCAGCGAGTGCGCCATCTGCCCGGGCAGTGCCCGGCGTTGATCGGCATCGACGCCGCCGGTCGCCCGCGCCGCCAACGAAAATGTCACGCCGACAACAACAACGAACACCAGCAAGCCCGCGGTGCGGACAACCGTCGCCGCCACTTGGCTGGATACCAGCGGAGCATGGCGCGCGAGGCCGTCGACGAAGTTGCGCCAGCCGGGTCGGCTGGAAAAGCTGTCGAACGCCGTGGAACCCAGCAGCACCGCGAGCACCGCGACGACTCCGGGCCGAACCGGCAGTGACGGCAGGTGGTCGAAGGGATTGCCGATCACGATGCGGCCCGTTTCGCGGTTGCGCCAAAAGGGCGACAGCCGCGACACCGCGACGCTGTACACCTCGAACGGGTCCGCGCGGGCGAACCACCGAGCACCCCAGACCGACGCGCCGGCCGCCATCACCACGAAATAGCAGAGCAGCCAGCGCTTTACCGCCGCGAGCGAGCCGGGATCTGGGCTGGCCAGCTCCAGCCAAACGAAGGCGAACAAACCGAACGCCGCCGGAAAGTAGCCCCATCGCGGCGGATAGTCCCGCCGCGGTCCGAACCGCCGCGGAACGACGACACGGTACAGGGTGCGCATCGGCGAGACGATCCGCCACACCGGTCCGATGGCCAGCGAAACGGCCACCAGTCCCACCCACAGCAGCACGTAGAACACGCCCGGAAGCGGGTTGCGGGCGTCCTGGGGTCCGAGCAACCCGGCGATCAGCACCCACGCGGTGAACAACAGCGAAAGCACCGCGGCACCCCAACGAGTGACCGGTGCGTCGACCGCCCGGGTGAGCCAAACCGGCAGGGCGCGACCGGGTTTGGCCGGGTCAAACCGGGGCTTGCGCCACGCGAACGCAACTAAGGCGAACGTGAACGTCAGTGCCCAGGCCGCGCCGATTACGGCGTACTCGAACGGGACCGGTAGATCAGTGGAGCCACCTAAGCCGTGCGCGAGCACGGCCACGGGGGGCTCACATGTCACGGTTGAACGCTGATGGTGGCAACCGTCTTGTCCAGATGGTGCAGTTCAACATCCACCTGGCCCGGAACGTCGACGCTGAACTGGAAAGTCTGGCCGAGTTTTGCCTCGATGGGGAACATGTGATCGGGCACGGAATGCACGTGCAATTCGTCGGCGGCGTCACTGCTGACCCGAAATTCGATGGGTTGGTGCACTTTGGCCTGCAATTTGGCGTTGGTGGGTGTCACGTTGCCGTTGTTGATCGTGACGTCGACGACGAGGCCGGCCTGCCCCGAATTGGGGGCCTGCCCCGAAGTGGTCCGCGGCGCCGACGTCGCGGTCCCACCGCCGGTGCTCTTGGAGCCACCGCAGCCGGCGAGTGCCAGAATCGCCAGCAGGGCAACCAAGAACCGTTTCATCATTGCCTGTCGTCGTTGTGGTGCGAGGTGTCGGCCGTGTCGGCGGTGCGCCTGTCCCGCACCGCGACGTAGATCACCACCGCGACCACCGCGATGGCCGGCAGGAACGCCGGTATCGCCAGCAACAAGCCGTGGTGGGCAACGATCTCGACGTGCGATGGGTCCATCACGCCTGCACTTTGGGCCGCGTCTCGGCCTTGGCTCCCGTCGGGGCTTCAGTGTTGTTTATCCGCCCGCCGCCCCACGCCAGCGCGGCGACGAGGATCAAGGTGCAGACCAACACGACCAGGCATCCGCCGGTCCACAGCATGGCCGGGGTGTCGGGACTGCGCTCCCTCTGCAGGATGGTGATCTCGTGCACGAAGGGCCGGGTCATCGATGACTGCGCCGGCGTCTCGGGAATGCCGATGGCCGGGTCTGGGGCGAGGTAGATCGCTGCCGCGGCCAGCGTCCGGCGGTCTTGCACACGCAGCAACGTCTTCCAGTTCCCGTAGACCGGGAGCGGTCGCGTCGAGCGGTAATGCCCGGGGCCAACCCGGTCCAGGTTGTCAATCACCAGCCCCCGGTCGTTGGCCAATCCGCCCTGCCAGGCGAGAATCGACATCCACTCGGGGTTGTCGCTTACCAAGTTCGGTGGATTGATCCGCACATCGGCGGACACCATTCGCTTGCCAGTGTCGCTGGGAAGATCGGTCAAGTTGATTGCCGCATTGGCGTTTTCGGGAACCGTATACCGTAATCCGTTCGCGGTCGCCCCACCGATCACCAGCACCATCAACACGACCAGGCCGATGCTGACTGGCCGCCGCGGCAGCCGTTGGCCGGTCAGCACAATACCGGCGAGCGCGCCGCAGGCGCCAGTGAGCACGGCCACCGGGACGGCCATCGCCAACGCTTCGGGCCACATGCTGGTGGGCCACCGATAGTGGTAGACGGCGCCGACCCATAACGACTCCAGCCAGAGGCCCACGGTGCTGACACCCAAACCGCCGATGAGCCCAAATAGCACGGGGCGCTTGAACAGTGGGGTCAGCGCGAGCAGCTCGATCACGATGGCGGGGCCGAGATAGAGCGGGAACCAGTTGATCGGCGCGCCGAGTATCGGCCCGACGGTCAGGGCCACCAGACCGCGCAACAAAATGTCGAACAGCACCGCGAGTATGGCGCCGCCCCGGCCCATGTTGATACGGGCTGCCACGAGCGCGAACGAGCCCGCGGCCGCAATCAGCATCGGCTGGAAAACCAGGCGGTATTGCGGCACACCGAAGTCGAATTCGATCTGGAACACCGACAGGCCGATGACCAGGCCGCCGAATCCCAAGTACCGCATCGACTTCAGGCCCAAACCGTCCGGTGGGGTTTCCGGGCCCCGCAACCGCCGCCCCTCGTACTCGAGATACAACATCGCAAGCGTCGAAAAGCCGGCGCCGCCGATCATCATCAGGTGCGTCGGACCCCACAGCGTGACATCCTGGCCGAAGATGCGATGCCACATGTCGTCGAGCGGGAAACCGATCAGCGCATACATTCCGCAGCCGGCAATCAGTAGCCCGCCCACCGGCGCGTACCAGGTGCGGGTGATCCGTACGGCCGCCGGACCCGGTTTCTCGTAGGGAATTACCACCGCGGCCATGCCGGCGACGAACAAGAGGAACAGACCAACGATGATGAAGTAGTGCGCCGGGTTGGCCAGCGGCCCGGGATCGCGCCCCTTGCCGATGTGAAGGCTCACATCCCAGATGAAACCGAATAACGCGCAGATCAGCGTCGCGGTGAAGATGCTGACCGGCAGCGCGACCCAAGGTGGTCGCTTGCCGCGCGCGCCGATGGGCACCACTGGCAACTTAGTGGCGAATCGTTCCGCGACCGTGTTCACCCAGGTGATCTTGCGTGTGCGGTGCAGATAGCCGATCCAGATCAACACCGCGCCGATCACGAGGGCTACGGCCGTTAGCCCGATCACCTGGTCCAGCGCCGCGCCGCCGGCTTGCGACGTCGCCGCCACGATTTGAGAAGTCACCGTCAAGCCTCCCGTCCCCTGGGCTTTACATGACCATGCCGAACGTCAACTTACTCTGAAGTAGGATTGATATGCCATACCCGATTTCGAGTCGGTTTAATCAGGCCACGAGCGCTATGTGGTCTTCCCCGTTTCTCGGCCCTCTCGCTCGTCGATGACGAACAGGATGAGCGTGACGGCGAGAAAGCCGGCGGGGAGCCAGATCGCGTGCACCCCCCAGGCGCGTGTCGCGGACGCGCCCGCGACCGCCCCGCCGGCGAAGGCGCCGATCACCCCGGCATAGATCGCGCAGGCTCGTCGTGAGCTGGCCACCTTCTCGACGAAACCGTCGTAGCCGGCTTCGACCATGCGCATCAGATTGCCGGTGGTCGCGACGGGCAGGTAGGCGAGGTCGCCAATGTTTCGGAACAGACCGATCTGCATGCCGGCCAGAAATGAGATCGGCACCGTGACATAACTCTGCGGCAGCGACGCGGACAGAAACCCGAATCCGGCGAGCACCACCGCCTGCATGGCCATCGTCCATCGCAGCGGATGTGGCAGCACCTTGTGGACGCGGCCCGACTTGATGTGCGACGCCAGGGCGACCCCGGCGATGAATGCGAGGATCGGCCACAGCCGCGACAGGGATTGGGCCCAATTCCTCTCGAAAAGGTGGATGGCGAAGAAAATCACGTTCGCTGTCTGCAGGTTGGCGAACACGCCGCCGCGTGCGAGGTAGGTGTGGGCGTCCAGAAAGCCGTTGCTAAGGGTGAGCAACACCGCAAACCTGAACGTGAACGTCGTGTGTATCACGACGGCTCCAGGCGGTAGACCCGTTCGGCGTTTTGGTGTGCAAGCAAATCGACCAGGCGGATCGCGTCGTTCTCCCGCCATTCGTCGGCGTCGATGAACTGTTGCAGCACATCACGAATCCCATTGCGCCACAGTGTCGCACCGAGGAAATGCAGCTCCGCCGGCCCGAAAGCGTCAGAGGAGTACAGAATTTTGCGAAATGGCGCCAGCTCAAGAAGACGGCCGATGAACGCGGCCGCCCTCGCGCCGAGGTAGTTGACCGCAAGGCCGCCGTCCAGATGGACGTTGTTGAACGCCTGCGCGAGATAGCCCGCCTCTCGTTCGTATGGATAGCAGTGCAGCAGAAGGATCGGTGTGTCGCCGGAATGACGGAGGAAGTCAAGGAGATACAGCGGATTGGTGTTGTGCAGGTCGCAGTCGCGGTCGCCGAGCCCAACGTGGAACTGCAGTGGCTTGCCGAGTCGCAGACCCTGGTGCAGCCCGAACCGCAGCAAAACCCGGTCGGTCAGCCGCACACCGCCGCGGTCGCGCCAGCGGGCGGCGGCATCGGCGACCTCGCGCGGGGTGGGCTCGGACAGGTCGGCGTCGAATCCGCCGCGGTAGGCCAGGATCGATTTCGTCGCGACCGCGGTGGCCGCTCTGCGGTGCAGAATCTCCTGGAACGCTTGGGCATAGTCGCCGGGCGCCTGTGCGGCCTGTTCGGCGACCTGCTCGAGCCGTATCACCTCGTGGGCACGGCCGCCGGAGTACTTGGCCACCGCGTCCACATCGGCCACCCCTGCCGACCATCCGGTGTCCACCAGCCAGTCGGACACGCCTGCGGCCGGCAGGAACAACCGCGCCAACTCCTGCTCGTCGAATCCGCTGCGGCGCTGCCAATATGCCGACGGGTCGGCGTGCCGGGGCAAATCCAGCAGCGGTGCGCAATGCGCGCGGACCGCGAAGCCCAACTGCGTGTCGAATGGCGAATCGAAGTCGGCGACTGGTTCGGTGTTGGCCTCATTGAGCGCGTTTTCGAACCGCGCCCGGTCGCCGGACGTGACCCAGCAGCCGTGCATGTGGTGATCGATCAGCCGGACCTCTGCGATGTGCTTCGCCAGCCCGGCGGCCACCGTCACACGCTCCACGACATGCGGAACTTCTCGGCGAGTTCGGCCGGCGGCAACTCGCCGTAATTGTCGTGCTCATAGCGGCGCACCGCGACGACAACGTCAACGGGCGCATCACCGAGGATGCCGCGCAGTCGCTGCGAGCCGTCGAGCGCGGCAATGGCGTCGGCCTGGCTGGTCGACAACAACACGGTTCCGGCCCGGCCACGCTCCTGGTCGGATTGGTTGGCGGGATCGACGGTGGTTTCCGGTGGCAACGGCGCGCGCCGCTCGATCCCGTCGAGGGCTAGTCCGAGAATCGCCGCCGATGCGAAATACGGATTCGCCGACGGATCGATGACCTTGACTTCGACGTTGGCGCCGCGCGGATTGGCCGGACCGCCCAACAGGAACCTGACCGCGGCCTCCCGGTTCTCGGTGCCCCAGCACACGTAAGCGCCCGCCCAGAAACCCGGCTGCATGCGCTGGCCCGACAGGATCGACCCGCATAGGATGCCCTGCGCGTCGGCAAGCCCGCTGAGCACGCCGCCGACCGCGCATTCGCCGTCCCCGGTCATCCCGCGCACACCCGGCCCGTCCGAGAACAACGATCTGCCAGCCCTGGTAAGTGAAAAGTGTTGGTGAGCACCCGATCCCACGCTCCCCGCGAACGGGACCGGTGAGAAGCTGGCCCGCATGCCGTAGCGCCGGGCGACCCGGCCGATGATGATCCTGGCCAGCACGAGCTGGTCGGCTGCGGCAACCGGCGAGAGCGGCGCAAGCGAAATCTCGAACTGGTTCGGCCCGTACTCGGGGTGGAACTGCTCGATGCCGACCCCGGACGCGGCGGCCGCCATGGTGACGTCGCGCACGAAGCCCTCGTGTTCGAGCACGCCGGCCAGCCCATATTGCGCCCACAGCGCCGATGGCAACCGACCGCCGTCGGCCCCGACGAGCACGAATTCGAGCTCGTGACCTACCCGGGCGTCGAGGTCGACCGAGGCCAGCCGCGTCTCGATGCGCTGCAATGTGCCACGGCTGCAGGCCTGCACCGGTGTGCCGTCCTGTTCGAAGAACTGGCCCGGCGCCCAAGCCAATCCGTCACCGACAGTGCGCAGTGCCGTCATGTCGATGCGCACCCGCTGATCACCTACCACGCCGATGCCCTCGGTGAACGCGATGCCGGTCTGGTCGATCGTGAAGCCGTGCCAGACGGGGCTGGCGCCGAGACCCGCATCGGCGAATGCGGTGGACCGGCGCAGCGGCACGGTCTTCGCGTGGATGAGCCCGGCCGGGTTGACGACCGTGCCGATCACCGCGTCGATCCCGCTGGCCTCGAGCTGAGCAATTCCGGGCGCGGCTGTGGTGGTTTCCGTGGCTGGGGCGCTGACCGACATGGGTGCCATTGTGCAGCGGCGGGGTCGCGCTCAGCGGATTATGCGGTGTCTTGCGAATCAGGCAGTTGATCGTCGGATGATCGGCTCAACGCGGTCAGCATCGTCGTCGCGGTCCGCGGCCAGGTGAACTGCTCTGCGCGGCGGCGGGCGCCGCTGCGGCGTTCCCGCTCCGGCCGCTCGACGATCCCACGGACCGCACGGGCTATCGCGGCGGGGTCGTTGTCGGCCCATGCGCCGCTGTCGGTGGTGATGATCTCGGTCAGCGCCGAGGTTCGCGACACGACCGCGGGTGTCCCGCACGCCAGTGCCTCCAGCGCCGCGAGCCCGAACGTTTCGTGGGGGCCCGGTGCCAGGGCGACGTCCGCGGAGGCCAGCAGGCCGGCCACGGTGCGCCGATTGTTGATGAACCCGGCGAATTTAACGGGCAGCTGGGCGGCTTGCCGCTCCAGCCGGTCGCGCATCGGGCCTTCGCCGGCGACGACGAGCCGCACATCAACGCCCGCGTCGCACAGCGCGGCGACCGCATCGATGCTGCGGTCGGCGCGCTTCTCGACGGACAGCCGGCCGCAGTGCACCAGCAGCACTTGGTTTGCCGCCGCCCACTGCTGACGTATCGCCGCCGAGTGCCGGCGCGGATGAAACGTCTCCAGGTCCACGCCGAGCGGGACGGTCAATGTGTTGGCCGCGGCGATCCGGTCGAATTCTTCGCGCGCGAAGCGCGTCGTGCAGACGACGGTGTCGTAGTCGCTGGCCGTGCGCCGGTTCGCGAAGTCCGCGAACCTCTGCGCCCCACGTCGGGGAAGTAGTTGTCCGGCAAGACGATCGAGTCGCTCGTGGGAGATCATGACCGTCGTCACGCCGCGTTCGCGGCCCCACCTGCCAAGCGACCGCAGCGTGAGCCGGTCTGACACCTCAAGCGCATCCGGGACGAGCGCCTCCAACACTGCCGTCACCGGTCCCGGCATCACGGCCCGATAGCCGCCTGTGAACGGAATTCGCCTGGCCGGAACGCAGATTCGGACCACCCCGGTCCTGAGCCTGCTTCGAGCCGCCCGTGGACCGGGCACGATCAGGAACACCTCGTGGCCGGCCGCGCAGTACTCCGCGCCGAGCCGGTCGACCGCGGTACGGAGGCCGCCCGAGCGGGGTCCATAAAAGTTGGCGACCTGTACGACGCGCATGAGTTGAGAACAACCGCCACACCTGTGCGGTCAACGACAGCGCCACGACCGTTGCCTGAACACTCCGTGAACAGCGACGATCGGGTTATGCCGAAGGACACGACCGTGGTCGGCGAGCTGGCGTTCGAGCGGCTGGCGGGGCTGCTCGATTATCCGATGTTCGTGGTCACGACCAGCGCCGACGGAGAATCCGCCGGATGCCTGGTCGGGTTCACCAGCCAGGTCAGCATCCGCCCGCCGCGATTCCTGGTTGGCCTGTCGAAGCGCAACCACACCTTCCGGGTGGCGCAGCGCAGCGACCACTTGGCGGTACATCTGCTGGCCCGCACGCACCGCGAGCTGGCCAGGCTGTTCGGCAGCGAGACCGGCGACGAGGTCAACAAGTTCGCCAAGTGTGCGTGGCACCCCGGCCCGCACGGCATGCCAATACTGGCCAGCGCCGTCGGCTGGTTCGTCGGGACGGTGATCACCCGCATCGACGTCGGCGACCATGTCGGGTTCCTGCTGGAACCCGTCGACGGCAGCGCACCACAGCGTTTCGACCGGCTGGTGACGTTCTCCGACGTCCGCGATCTCGACCCCGGTCACGAGGCGTGACGCGATCGAGGGTTGGTCCGACCGGTGCGCGGGCACTCAAACCGGGACATCGCGAGAACTGGAGCAGCCATGCACTCTGAACGCTGGCATCGTGCTCGACGGCAAACAAGTGGTCTTCTTGAGCTGTATGGATTCCTACGCCGACAGGCTGGCGAGGCCCATTCGGGACCGCCTTAACGAACTCGGCTATCGCGCTGTGATCCTGACGGATGAACCAATGCTCAGGGGAGCCTTCGATCCCGAGGCTAACGTCGATGGCTATCTCGAGGCGTCCGATGCCTTCGTCGCCCTAGCAACGCACGACAACCGGATGGGCCCGACCGGCACGGCCGGGAACATTCTGGATGAGATAGGCCGGGCGCGAAGGATCGCCGGCCTGAAAGATGTCATGCTCGTGATGAAGCAAGACACCGTCAAACTCCCCAGCAACATCAATCCGCTATATGAGCGGCTCGATCCCGAAGATCCCGATGCGGCAGTTGAAGTCATCATGCGGCAATTGGACGCGTGGGGCGTCGTTCCCACCCGCGCTCCGACACCAGCCCCGCGCGAGCCCCTGCCCGATGGGGCCCTCGACACATTGCTCGCCGGCGTTGATCTCGGAGAGCATGATGCGACCGAAGCGAGGCTGCGCAGGTTGTTCGGCACGATCACCAAACAGGATCAGCGTCGGGTTTCCCGCGACATCTT
Organism: Mycobacterium sp.; assembly: GCF_035640695.1. Classification (GTDB taxonomy): domain Bacteria; phylum Actinomycetota; class Actinomycetes; order Mycobacteriales; family Mycobacteriaceae; genus Mycobacterium. Next base: position 27,759 of record NZ_DASQVQ010000064.1, on the reverse strand, counting down.
CAACCACCTGTTGGCCGTTCCTGGCGATGGTCGCGAGATCCATATTGTCAGCGGCTTCCTCGAAGCGTGCGCCCGTATCGATGCCGCACTCGTCGAACCGGACTGGATCGAGCAGCTCGTCGAGTCACGGGTGGTGCAGCACCGAATGTGCGCCGCCGTGATCCTTTGGCAAAGGGCATCAGTTGATCCCGGCAGTGTGCCCCTCGACCTCGTTGCAAAACTGGCGAAGCCATCGACCGAAGACTGGTATGTCTACTCCCCGGCGATCGCCGCCGCTAAACAGTTGGCGCTAACCCGCCGTTCCGCGATGGAGATCCTGCTCGACCTCACCCGCAGCCGGGACGCCACCGACCGCTCATCAGGCGTCCACGCCCTCGGTGGTATCGCCCACCGCGTTGATCCGGTGGTCGTCTGGATCACTGCCCGGGAGCAGCTCGAACAACTCGCGACAGATCATGATGAAACTGTCGCCGGGCCGGCTGGCGAACTCCTTCGGGACCTGTTTAAGCAGTATGGGCATCTTGAACCGCCCGAAGTACCCGACCCGTACGGGCACTTCGGGCTGTAGATCGACCACGAGTGGACGGACCCGCGGGGTGGCCCTTTGATAGGCAGCGCCAGCAACCTCGGCATTGCCGCCATTGCACACACGATCTGGAATCCATAGGTGGGAGCGGGAAGGAGCCTGAGCCGGTTCTGCGGACAGTTCTTATGTGGCAGTTGAGTATTGCGTAGTGGCTGGCAGTATGGCTAGTCGTGGCGCGGACGTGGTTGTCGATTTGGGGGGAGGGATAGTGACGTCGATCGCCGTCCCGCTTTTCGCGGGACTGTTGACAGTGATCTTGCCGCCGAGGGCGTCTATGCGGTCTTTAAGCCCAATGATCCCGGAGCCTTTACCTGGGTCAGCTCCACCGATCCCGTCGTCGCGAATAGACAAATACAGGTTTTCGTCAGCGGTTCGCGCGCACACCGTAACTTCGCAAGCTTGGGCATGTTTAGCGGCGTTAGCGAGCGCCTCGGCGGTCACAAAGTAGGCGGCTACCTCGACCGAATCGGGCAATTCTGCCTCGATCGCGACATCAACGGTCACAGGGACCGCGGAGCGGCGCGCCAGTGCCTTGAGTGCAGCCCCGAGGCCGCCGCTCGACAGGATGGCCGGATGAATCCCGCGTGAGATTTCTTGCAGCTCTGCTAACACGGCCGTCAAACCGGACGCAACCTCGGACAGCTCCGCCTTGAGGTCGTCGACTTCGGCCTGCGGGTGGTCCAGCACGCTGCGCACCTTCAATCCGAGCGCGACCAGACGTTGTTGCGCACCGTCGTGTAGGTCACGTTCGATGCGGCGACGGGCGTCGTCCGCGGCGGCCACGATCCGTGCCTGTAAGGCGATTAATTCAGCGCGGGTGGTGGCGGCGGCGATCGCGGTGGCGGCAAGGTCGGCGAAGTCGGCGATGCGTTCCTCGATGCCCGCCGGCAGCGGCTCCGGCCCCGTGGACACCAACGCTGCGACACCCCAAACGCGGCCGTCCACGATTATCGGCGCTCCGGCCGCGCTATGAATCCGCGCCTGGCGAACCGCCTCAGCAATCGAGCCAGGCGAGTAGTCGTAGCTGTCCATGCGCGCGGGCCGACGAGTACCCGCCACCCGTGCGCTGAGGCTGTCACCCTCCAGTGACAGTCGCTGGCCGACGGCCGGGTAGCTTAGCCCGGCTTCGAAGCGCCCCCGGGCCAGGTAGACAGCCGTGCCGTCGTCGTCGATTCGGCTCACAATAACGTTTGCCAAATGCAGCCAGCCTGCCATCTCGTCAGCCACCGCGGCGAATACCTCCAATGGCTGCGCGCCTCGCGCCACCATTGTCGCCACCCGCCGCAGCCCTTGCTTCTGGCTGGCGAGCTCCCCGGGCCTGTCGCGGTCGTCCTCGCAGTCGCCGAGCCGGGAATGGCCATTCCGGCGGTTTTGGATGTCATGCATGTTTTGCTTCTCCTGCGCTTGTCACCTGTGGTTGCCGTGCTTCGCGGCTGTACAGCCACAACTGATCGCCTGCGGCCGCGGGTGATCAGCGATTCCGGGGGCTGTCACGCGAGCGGGTATTGCCCGACCGCGTGTGGGGTCGCCCCTACAGGCGCTGGACCCCGGCTGCGCGCAGGTCCGCGACGGTGGGGAAGCCGTCGATTGCCATCAGCAGGTCGAGCTCGGCCAGCAGGGACCGCAGCTGAGAAACGACGCCGTCGGTGCCGCCGACTGCCAGCGCGTAGATGTAGGGACGGCCGACGCCGACGGCGGTGGCTCCCATGGCCAGCGCTTTGGCGACGTCCGAACCACTGCGCACGCCTGAATCGAACAGCACCGGCATGCCGTCGGCGGCTTCCACGACGGCGGGCAGCGCGTCGAGGGCAGGCAGCCCCCCGTTCGCCTGGCGTCCGCCGTGATTAGAGCAGTAGATGGCGTCGATGCCGTAGTCCTTGGCGCGGCGGACGTCGTCGGGATGGCAGAGTCCCTTAAGCAGGATCGGTAACTTCGTGAGCGAGCGCAGCCAGGTCAGGTCGGCCCACTGCAGCGAGTTGCCCCACACCTTGATCCACTCCAGGGTGGCCGCCTTGAGGTCGTCCTGCGGGGACTCCTTGAGCCGCTTGCGGAAAACCTTGTCGGTGAAGTAGTTCTGCAGAACGTAACCACGCAACTGCGGGAAGTTACCGGTGTTCAGGTCCCTGGGGCGCCACCCGGTGGTCCAGGTGTCCAGAGTGACGACGATGGCCCGGTAACCGGCGCGTTCCGCCCGGTACACGAAGCTTTCGGCCAGCTCACGGTCGTTGGGCGTGTACAGCTGAAACAGCCCCGGGGTGTCGCCCGCGTGCGCGGCCACGTCTTCCATGCGGTCCTGGGTGAGCGTGGAGGCCACCATGGGCACGCCGGTCACTGCGGACGCCTTGGCCACCTGGATGTCACCGTGGAAGTCCTGCGAGCACAGGCCGATGACACCGACCGGAGCCATGAACAACGGGGTCGGCAACGTCATGCCGAACAGCGACACCGACAAATCCCGCTCATAAGCGCCGTTGAGCATGCGCGGAACGATCCCGTAGCGGGAGAACGCGCTGACGTTTGCGCGCTGGGTGCCCTCATCGCCGCAGCCGCCCGCCACATAGGAGTGCACCCACCATGGCAGCACCTCACCCGCCTTGCGCTCGAGTAATGGGAAATCGACCGGGTACTTGGGAACCCGGCCTTCGAGGCCGTCGAAGTAGATTTCGAACTGATAGTCGCCGTATTGCTGCGAGGGCATAACTGGTCTCCTGTCCTGGGAGCGTCGGTTCATCGGCCCAGCGATCCGAGGGATCAGCCGAGCGCCTCGCGGCCCCTGGCCTCTCCGGTGGCTCATCCCCGAGGCTAAGCGGCAACGGCGCCGACGGACATGGACGAAAGGCATGGCAATTCATAACAATATGTATGCTTTCTCCATGTCCGGGTTTTCCATCGCCGGGTGGGAAGCAGCGCTGCTGGGTGCCGACCCGGTGGCGCGCGTCGACGAGTTCATCGATGCGCTGCCCCTATCCGAGCGCGGAACCGTCGAACTGTCCGGTGCCGAGTTGCGGGAGTCGGCCCGGCGGATAGCGAGCCGGCTCACCGCGTTGCAGACGCGGGTCGCTCGTCAGCTCGAGGTCCGGGGAGTGACGCATGCGATCACCGGCGTGCGCGCACCTGAGCTGATCATGGACCGTCTGGTGGTGGAGGCGCGGCGCCTGCTGTCCGCAGACCTCGCCTTCATCGCCACCGGCGACCGCGAAGTCCGGTTCACGATCCGGCATTGCGCCGGAGTCGCGCTGACCGAACTGGTCGGTATGTCGTTCGCGCCTCGCACCGGCCTGGCCGCCGAAGTCGTCCGCACAGGTCAGCCGATGCAGGTGCTGGACTACGCCTCGAGCACACTGTTCACCCACGGAGAAGCCGACGAGATCGCTCGCGCAGAGGGCATGGTCAGTGTGCTCGCCATCCCGCTGGTTCTGCGCGCCCGTCTGGGTGGAGTGCTCTGCGTCGCGCACCGGACAGCAACCGAGTTCTCGCCGACGGATGTCGAGATGGGCGTAGTCATCGCCGACCATGCTGCGAGCTGCGTGGAAACGGCCGCGCTGCTCGAGCAGCACGCCGACCGCATCGAGCGACTGACCCAGCTCAACCAGGAGCTCAGCCGGCGCGACCGGCTGCTGTCCGACGAGGCGCGGTGGACCGCCGACGTGATCGACATCGTCGGCGAAGGTGGCGGCGTGCAGCAGATCCTCACAGCCCTCAGCGCCGAGCAGCGCGATGTTGCGTTCGTTCCCGCCTCGGGAGGTCCGCCGCAGCGGTCAGGTCCGCGGGTTCTCACCGACACCGAACTCGCCGCCGTGCTCACGGCCCCGCAATCCGATGATCCTGACGTGCAGATCCGCGACGGCGCGGCCGAAGCCGGTTTGTTTTGCTACCGCCTGCCGGTGGCGGCCGGCGGCCAGCACTTCGGCACCCTGATGCTCGCCCGTGGTGAGCCGATCTCCGCTGAGGACGAGGCATTGCTGCGCCGCGCCGCGCCGGTGCTCGCGCTCATCCTCGCCGCACAGGCGGCGGCCGAGAACGAAGTCTGGCGCGATCGGGGCGCCTGGCTGCGCGCCGCGCTCGCCGGACCCGACGACGCGCCCGACCCAGGCAGGCTTCCCGGCGTACGGCCGAACCGCACCTACGTCGTCCTGTACTGCGCCCTGCGGCCCGACCGGGCCGATACCGGCGGCCGACCGGTGCTGGCCCCCGCACGCGTGGCCTCGGCCCTGCCCGCGGGTACGTCCTTCCCCGACGGCGACGACCTGGTCGTCATCTGCCCGGCGGCCGACCTCGAACGCACCGTACGGGCTCTCCGGACCTCGCTGGGGTGCGCGACGTTCGCCGCCGGAGTATCCGCCGAAGTGCCTGGCCGGATCGGCGAGCTCCGTAACGCCGTGCGTGAGGCCCGTCGTACCGCCAACGGATTGTTGAAGCTCCGCATGCGGCAAACGGTTGCCGACAGTTCAGCGCTCGGCCCGCTAACCCTCTTGCTGGCCGCCGCCGGTGACGCCGACGCACTGCTGCAAGCCGAAGAGACCCTGCGTCCCCTCGCCACGCTTCCGGCCCGTCGCGCAGCCGAGCTCCGCGAAACGATGGCAGCCTTCTTGCGCCACAACCAGCACATGCAGCGCACCGCCCACGACCTGCACATCCACGTCAACACTCTGTACCAGCGGCTGGACTCCATCACCGACCTGTTTGGCGACCTCTGGCGCACACCACAGCAGAGCCTCGCCCTCCGCCTAGCGCTAGAGATCACCGACCTGGCCGCCCGAACTCCGGTGAAGTAGATCTCCGGCCAGCCCGTTAGTCCGGAGAATCATGAACTTCTGGTGCGGCGACGTGGCGTGCGCGGTGGTGTGCATCATGTCCTTGCCGGGATCCCGCCGCCCGTCGGTGAGCAGCCTTGCGCCGTAACGGAAGCCGCCGCCGAAGTCGTAGCCGGCGCAGAACGCGCGGCCGGCGCCGCGCAGGATGATCACCTTCACGGACTCGTCGCGCACGGCGGTCTCGACGGCATGCTCAACCTCGTCGGGCATCGGCGCGACGATGGTGTTGAGCGCGGCGGGGCGATTGAGAGTGACCGTCGCGATCGGGCCCTCGCAGCCGTAGAGGATCGTCTGGTAGCTCATCGACAACTCCCGATGGATACAGTCGGGCTGTGCAACTGGAGACACTGGGCAGGCTGCTGCTTCGTGCCGCGCCGTTTTTCAATGCGCCGGTGGCGGCCATCGCCGTGTCGCCGCGCTTCAGCGGTCTGGTCGGTCGAAACATCGCCGTGCTGAGCTACACCGGACGGCGCACCGGTCGGCGTTTCAGCATTCCGGTCGGGTACCGGCGCAGCGGCGACGAGATCGTCATCGACGTCGGGATGGCCGACGCCAAGACGTGGTGGCGGAACTTCCTCGGCGAAGGCGCGCCGCTGACGCTGCGGCTGGGCGGCGCAGACCGACCGGGTCATGGTGTCGCGCGGCGCGACGACCAAGGCCCACGGGCTGGCCGCGTCACCGTCACCGTGTGGCTTACCGACTGATCCGCCGATCCTCAGACCGTGAGCTTGCACGTCTGGCCGACGTCCAATGTGCGCAGCACGCGGCCCATCCCGAGCCAGAGCGCACACGACAACGCGAGGTCGGCCAGCAGCTCGTCGGAGAAGTGCAGCCCGCATCGTGCCCAGAACTCTTCGTCGTCACGCAGCCCCGTGTGGTCGGTGGCGAATCGGTGTGCGAATTCGGCCGCGATTTGCTCTTGCTCGCTGTAGCCCGGCCAGGTCCGCCACTCGTCGGCGTGGTCGTAGAGGTCCTCGTCGACTCCGGCGGCGGGTCCGTCAGCAAACCGGGTGTTCCGGCACACCGCGCACTCGTTGTCGAGCGCCACTACCATCCGGGCGATTTCGCGTACCCGCAACGGCAGTCGGCTGCGGTGATAGACCGCGTCACTGAAATTGCCGATCGCTGCGCCGAGTTGCGGCGCCACGGCTATCCACCCGACCAGATCGTCGTCAGCGAACGCTCCGATTCGACTCATGGCGTGATGGTACGCCCGGCGGTATGAAATTGCGGTCTGAAATTGAAACACGTTCTAATTTGCGGTTGCCGACCGCGACACTAGCGATTAGGCCGCCATTGGGCCGCGACGGCGCGTCAGGCCCGCGACGGCCTGAAGCGGAGTGCTGGTTGCCGGGTCGCGCGGCGGCAGCGCCAGCTTGACGATCTTGCGGACCACGGTGCCGAACTGCTTGCGCAGCGGGCCGGTGTTATACGGGATGCCGTATCGCTGGCAGATCTGCCGAACCTCGACCGAGATCTCCGCCAGCCGGTGAGCCGGGATGTCGGGGAATAGATGGTGCTCGATCTGGAAAGACAGGTTGCCCGACAGGATGTGGAAGAGCTTGCCCCCGGCGAGGTTTGCCGACCCGAGGATCTGACGGAAGTACCACTGGCCCCTGGTCTCGTTCTGCGTCTCCTCGATGGAGAACTCTTGGACGTCTTCCGGGAAGTGTCCGCAGAAGATGATCATGAACGCCCAGACGTTGCGGACCAGATTTGCGCTGAGGTTGCCCGCGGCGACTAACGGCGCGAAGGGCCCGGCCAACAGCGGGAACGCGACATAGTCCTTGAGCATCTGGCGCTTTGTCTTGCACCACATGCCGTCGAGGATTTCGCGTTTGTCGGCCCAGCTGATCTCGCCCGCCCGGATGCGCTCGGTCTCCAATTCGTGTGCGGCAACGCCATATTGGAACAGCACCATCAGCAGGAACGCATATAGCGGGTTGCCGAGGTAGTAGGGGTGCCACTTCTGGCCCTCGCTCATCCGCAGGACGCCGTAGCCGATGTCGCGGTCCATGCCCACGATGTTGGTGTGCGTGTGGTGCAGATAATTGTGCGAATGCCGCCACTGGTCGCCGGGGCACGCGGTGTCCCACTCGAAGCCGCGACTGGAAATCGCCGGGTCGCCCATCCAGTCGTATTGGCCATGCATGACGTTGTGGCCGATTTCCATGTTGTCGAGGATCTTCGACAGGGCCAGCATGGCCGTGCCCGCAAGCCACGCGGGTGGCAGAACACCGGCGAACAGCATCGACCGGCCGCCGACCTCCAGCGCACGCTGCGCCTTGATGATGCGCCGGATGTATGTCGAATCGCGCTCCCCCAGATCCGCGACGACGCGTTCCCTGAGGGCATCCAGTTCGCGGCCGAACGCCTCGGCCTGTTCCGGCGTCAAAGTGATCTTTTCGGACATTTGAAGGTCCTTTCCCAGAATCGTTTTGGTGTCACAGCGCGAGTTCGACGTCGCCGACCGGGGCGGACACGCAAATCTGCACGTCCTCCTCGTCGGTGCGCGAGGTCGCGCCGGTGGTCAGGTTTCGCACCACGCCGCTGGTCTTGCGTCGCGTGCATGTGTGGCAGATGCCCATGCGGCATCCGCTGTCCGGTGTCAGCCCGGCGGCCTCGGCCTGATCGAGCAGCGACCGGCCGTCATCGGTGACGGTGACGCCGCTGTCGGTGAAAGCGACTCGGCCACCGGATGACTGGGCCGGTACGACGACATTGGGCGGCACGAAGCTTTCGGACTTGACATTGTCGCAGTGTTCGCGCACGGCGTCGGCCAGCGCCGGCGGGCCGCACACGTACACCACCTCGGGCGAGTCGATTGCGGCGGCGAGGTGATCGGGCCCGAAGTGCCCGGCGAGGTCGCCGGCGTGCTCGGAGCGGGTAAAGCCGTGCAGTACTCGCAGGTTCGGCATGGCGGCGAGCTCGTGTCGGTAGCACGCCTCCTCGGCGCAGCGAGCGTAGTGAATGAACGCCGCCTCGCCGTCGTAACCTTCGGCGCGCAGTGTGCGCAGCATGGACATCACCGGCGTGATCCCGCTGCCGCCGGAGACGAACAGAATGCGCCGCGGCCGATCGGCCGGCAGCACGAAGTCGCCTCCGACGCCGTCCAGACCGACGACCATTCCCGCGTGGGCCTGATCGAACAGGAACGTGGAGACCAACCCGCCGTCGTGGCGGCCGATCGTCAGCTCGATGACTGGGGCGCCCTGGGCGCTGGCGGCCGAATAGCAGCGGGTGCGGCGGCGGCCGGCGATCTCGACGGTGAGGTTGATGTGCTGTCCGGCCTGGAAACCGCGGAATGCGAGGTTGGGCTCCAGTGTCAGGGTGACGCTGCGCGGTGTCGTCCGCCGTGCGGCGAGCACCCTGGCGCGGGCGTCGCCCAGCGTCCAGGTCGGGGCCATCAGCTCGGTGTAGCGGTCAACGCCGTGGGGCCCGGTGAGGAGATCGACCAGGCCGGAGCCCAACACCCGCCGGGTGAGCGTTTGAGTGAACATATGTATACCGTGCGTGGTCAAGTAGCAGGCTGTCAACTGATTCATGCACGTTGTGGTAGCTTTCACATAGTGAACAGTCGTACGCCCAGTTCGCGAAAGCGGCGCGGCGACTCGTCGCCCTCCCGGCAGCGGGTGTCCAGGGAGGAGCGCAAGGAGGCCACCCGCCGCGCGATAGTCGCGGCGGCGCTGAAGCTGCTCGAGGAGCGAAGCTTCTCGGCGCTGAGCCTGCGCGAGGTCACCCGGGCGGCCGGCATCGTGCCGGGGGCGTTCTACCGCCACTTCGAGTCCATGGAAGCGCTGGGACTGGTGCTGATCGACGAGTCGTTCCGCGCGCTGCGTGACATGCTGCGCTATGCGCGCGCCGGCCAACTCGATCCGAACCGGGTAATCGAGTCGTCGGTGGAAATCCTCGTCGCCAGCGTCGACCAACAACGTGAGCATTGGCGGTTCATCGGGCGCGAGCGCTCCAGCGGCGTGACCGTGCTGCGCTATGCGATTCGCACCGAGATTCGGCTCATCACCTCCGAGCTCGCGATCGACCTCGCCCGCTTTCCCGGGTTGAACAATTGGAGCAGCGAGGACCTCAACATCCTGGCGAGCCTGTTCGTCAACTCGATGATCGTCATCGCCGAGGCCATCGAGGACGCGCAGGATCCGGGGGCGCTGGCGGAGATCAAGCGAATTGCGGTCAAGCAGTTGCGGATGATCGCGGTCGGGGTCGCCGGCTGGCGCAGCAGCGGCTGAATCGACGCGAGTGGGTGCGCCGTAGGCTCGACGGCATGGCCGAGCCGCGCGGGGAGACCATTCAAGCTTCCGCGGATCCGGCGTCAGGCAGCGCGCTGATCACTGTTGAGCGGCGCAATTTCATCTTCCTGGCCGTGGTCTTCGGCATGCTGCTGGCCGCGCTTGACCAGACCATCGTCGCGACCGCGCTGCCGACCGTGGTGGCCGACCTCGGCGGGGCCGGCCACCAGTCGTGGGTGGTGACCAGTTATCTGCTCGCGTCGACGATCGTCACCGCCATCGTCGGCAAGCTGGGTGATCTGTTCGGGCGCAAGGCGGTCTTTCAAACCGCGGTGCTGTTGTTCCTCGTCGGCTCCGTGCTGTGCGGCTTGTCGCAGTCGATGACGATGCTGGTGGCCTCGCGGGCCCTGCAGGGGTTCGGCGGTGGCGCCATTCTGGTCACCGCCACTGCCCTGATCGGTGAGGTCATCCCGCTGCGGGACCGCGGCCGATACCAGGGCGCGCTCGGCGCGGTCTTCGGCGTGACCACCGTGATCGGCCCGCTGCTGGGCGGGTTCTTCACCGATCACCTGACGTGGCGGTGGGCGTTCTGGATCAACGTGCCGGTCGGGATCGTGGTCCTCGTGATCGCCGGCGCCGCCATCCCGGCGCTCGCCAAGAGTGGGCGGCCGATCATCGACTACGCCGGCATCGTGTTCGTCGGGATCGGGGCGTCTGGTCTGACCCTGGCGACCAGCTGGGGCGGCACCGAGTATGCGTGGACGTCGCCGCAGATCATCGGCCTGTTCGTCGGCTCGGTGGCCGCACTTGCGATCTTCGTGTGGGTGGAATCCCGTGCGCCAGAACCGATCCTGCCGATTCGGCTTTTTCGGGACCGGGTCTTCGCGGTGTGTTGCGTGCTGTCGTTCGTCGTCGGCTTCGCGATGCTGGGGGCGCTGACATTCCTGCCGACTTTCATGCAGTTTGTCGACGGGGTGTCCGCGACCGTCTCCGGATTGCGGACGCTGCCGATGGTGGCCGGTCTGCTAATCACCTCGACCGGCAGTGGCGCGATCGTGGGCCGCACGGGCCGGTACAAGATCTTCCCGGTTGTCGGCACCGCCGTCATGGGCGTGGGATTTGTGCTGCTGTCCCGGATGGACGCGTCGACGTCGACGCTGACGCAGTCGCTGTACCTGTTTGTGCTCGGTGTGGGCATCGGGATGTGCATGCAGGTCCTGGTATTGATCGTGCAGAACACCGTGGAGTTCGCCGACCTGGGCGTGGCGACCTCGGGTGTGACCTTCTTCCGGACCATCGGCAGTTCGTTCGGCGCCGCGGTATTCGGCTCCCTGTTCGCGAACTTCCTTGCCAATCGGATCGGTCCCGCGATCATCACGAGCGGCGCTCCCCCTGCCGCGGCGCGATCGCCGCAGGCGCTACATGCGCTGCCGCACGATGTCGCCGCCCCGATCGTGCACGCGTATGCCGAATCCCTCGATTTGGTGTTCCTGTGTGCCGCACCGGTCGCGGCCGTCGGTTTCGTCGTCGCGCTGTTCCTCAAGGAGGTCCCGCTGCGCGACACCGAGGCCGTCGGCCTGGACCTCGGTGACGGCTTCGGGATGCCCGGCAGCGAGTCGCCGGAGAAGCTGCTGGAGATGGCGATCGGACGGATGTTGCGCCACGCGCCCGGTACGCGGCTGCGCGCGATCGCGGCACGGCCGGACTGCGAACTCGACGTCGCCCGTATGTGGGCGTTGCTGCAGATCTACCGCTACGCACAGGTACTCGGTACGGCCCGACTCTCCGACATCGCCGAGCGGCTGCGAATACCGTACGAGGTGCTCTTGCCCACGTTCGACCGGCTGATCGACAGCGGCTATGCGCTGCGCACCGGGGACCAACTCTGGCTCACGCAGTCGGGTGCCCGCCAGGTCGAATACTTGTCGTCGAGCATCGTCGGGTCGATCGTCGACAAGCTGGCACAATCGGCGGCATTCGACGGCCGGCCAGACCGCGAACAGGTCGAGGCCGCGCTCGAACGCATCGCTCACCGTGTGCTGGTGCAGCGCGACTGGACCGAGGATCGCCCCGAGCTGGTCTCGGCGGGCCGGTAACCAGAACACCTTGGCGCCACCGGCACTTGGCCACGGCCTGCCATGCCGGCAACCCATGAGAGAGGTTTGACGACGCCGCTGTGGGGGGATTCGGCAGACAGCGGCGGGCTGGGATTGGTTGCGTCTGCGCTCGTTGTCAGGTGATGGCCGGGACGCAACTCCGACGTTGAGCACACAGCGCGGCCCGGGATCGCCGCCACCGGCTTGGCTTGGCTCAGCTCGGCGGGCGTGAAACGCATTGGGCCGCATACAGCTCCTCGCCCAGCTTGTCCATCAGCTCGAGCTGCGTCTCCAGGTAATCGATGTGCGTTTCCTCGTCGGAGACGATCCGCTCAAGCAATGTCGCGCTGGTGGTGTCCTGCTTTTCCCGGCACATCACGATGCCGGGCTTCAGGCGCGCCATCACATCCAGTTCAATCGCGAGGTCACTTTGGAATTGCTCGCGCAGCGTCTGGCCGATGCGCACGGAAAACAACCGTTGGTAATTCGGCAGGCCATCGAGGATCAGAATGCGGTCGGTGATCCACTCGGCGTGGTTCATTTCCTCGAACGATTCCTTGCGGGTGTGCTCGGCCAGTTCGGTGAAGCCCCAGTTGTGCTGCATCTTGGAGTGCAGGAAGTACTGATTGATCGCGGTCAGTTCGCTGGTCAACTGTTCGTTCAGCAGCTTCAAGACGTCGGGGTCTGCCTGCATGTCACTCCTAACACCGTGTTGATTTGCGGCCAGACGGTGGAAGATACCCCCGTGCGGCGCGTCGGCTTGACTGAGGCTAGCCTAACCTGATTAACTGTTGGCGATGTACGTGTGTTTGTGCGCCGGCGTGACGAGCCACACCGTGGCCGAAGCGGTGGCGAATGGGGCGGCCAGCTCGAAAGAAGTCGCCGACATCTGCGGCGCGGGTTCGGAGTGCAACCGCTGCTGGCGCACCGTACGGGCGATCATCGCCGACGCCGGACTCGCCACCGCGAGCCGGTAAACGCGGCGGTCACCGTTAAAGCCCGACGGTCACCCGTTGCTGTACACGCGCGTTGGCGTGACGAGCACGACGGTGCGGCGTTGTTCGGCCATCACGCGGTCGTATTCGTCCCAATCGTCGTGCGTTCCGCCGGCGGCCGTGAAAACCTCGCGCAGCAACAGTCGCAATGCCTCGGCGTCGGCAAGCCATGGCGCCGGATCGTCCGGGCCGCCGAGCTCCGCCGTGCCCTCGACGGTCGCCCACAGCCAGCCGTTGCGAAATGTCGCCGCCAGCCGCGGACGGGCCCGCAGATTGGCAAGCTTCACCGGGCCGTAGGTGACGAACCCGAGGACGGGCTCCTTCGTCGCCGGGTGGGGCAGGATGCCGGCGTTGACGAGCGATGCCTGCACGGTGCCGTCGGCTCGCACGGTGGATACGACCGCCAGGCCGCTCTCATCCTTGGCGAGTGCGACGGCGTCATCGAGTGTGGTCATGTCGGCGAAGATACCGTCGCTAGCCGTCGTCTTGGGTCTCGACTTGGGTCTCGACTTCGCTCTCGACGAATGCGCGCAGCCGCTCGATCACGCGATCCCACCTGTTGGACAGCTGCGTCAGGTAGTCGCTGGCCTGACCGAGCGGCTCGGTCCGCATGATCCAGATCCGTTCGCGCCCTTGGCGATGACTGCCGACCAGCCCGACCGCCTCGAGCGCGAGCAGGTGTTTGGTGACGGCCTGACGGCTCACCGAGACGGCCTCGGTGATCCGCGTGATCGACGACGGGCCGCTGTCACACAGCCTGATGATGATTCTCAACCGGTTGGGATCGCCGAGCGCATCGAAAAGCGGTGCCGCATCGGCGATCCCGGTTGACGTCGTCACACTCGCTCGCCGAGTGCGAGATACTTGCGCAGCAGCTCGGTCTGGTGCGCCCAGCCCTGGCTGTTCGCCTCGAACGCCTGCGCCCGGCGCTCGGCCGGGATCGCGTCGAAGCCCGACTCGACGATCTGAAGCCAGACTCCGTCGTCGGCCTCGGTCAGTGTGAACTCCACCAAAGTCGTTGGTTCCTGGGAGTAGTCGACATCCGGCTGCGCCGCGTAGGGATGCCACCGGAACGCGAAGCGTCGCTGCGGTTCCACCGCAACGATGTGCCAGATGTCTTCCTTCCCGGCATAGGGTTCTTGCATCTTGGCGACCTCGGGGTCGACCTGGGTCGTGCTCATCACGCCGCGGACGCTTTGGCCGGCGACGAACGGCCCCTCGAAAGTGACGCCAAACCACCGGCCGAACTCGGCCGAATCGCTGATAGCGCGCCAGACGCGGTCCAGCGGCGCCTTCAGCAGCACCTTCTTCTCAATCCGATCAGTACTCATATGCAACCTCCTGGTTGCAGCTAATCAGAGTCGGGAATGAAATGCAACTGCATAGTTGCGCAGGTGCGCGTTCGGGCCGGCGCGCTGTCAGGCGAAGCTGACCCGCTCGAGCCAGAAGTTCAACAGCTCCTCGTCGCCGAAGACTTCGACGCCATCGCCGCGGGCGGGCCGTCGCTTATAGGCGATCAGCAGCAGGTCCGTCACGGGTCCGCGCACCGCGACCGCCGCCTTCTCGTGCCCGCGGCGCCAGGCCAGGGCGTCACCGGTGAGGTCGACGAGCCACTCGGCATCCAGTTCGGACGCCGTGTCGGTGGCATGGAAGTGCAGGGTGCGGCCGGGGCCGAGAAGCTCCCGCATCCACGGGTGATAGTCAAAGTGAAACGGCATCGACCCGAGCTCCATCCACTCGTCCATGCCGTCGACGGCCACCTCGGGGCGAAGGGTGTAGGCGCCCCCCAGCGCCAGCATCGCGTCGGCGCGATGCATTGCGGTCTCATGTGTAAACCGCCGCGCGTAGAACGACGCGGTGCCGTGCGGGATCGGCGTCGTGTCCACGGGGGCGGCGGGTCCCGCGGTACGCAGCGCTTCGGCCAACTCGGCCGCTCCCTCGAGCAGCCACGGCCCGACGATCGCGGGGTCTTCGCTGGTGTACGCGGACAGATCGCGGAAATGCTCGTCGGAGAGCCGTTCGGTCGCCCCGCGGCGAGTCATGTCGGCCGCCCAGCGCTGGCCGCCGCCGAGATGTCGCAGCAGTTGGCCGACATTCCAGCCCGGGCACGACGGCACCGCAACCGTCAGGTCGGCGGCCGCGATGGCGTCGGTCAACAACTGCGTCTGCGTGACGATCTCCGAGCAGTATTCGTCAAAGTCCAGCCGAGCCATACCCACACTGTGCCATTAGCCCAACACGCGATGACCGGCGCACTATCGTCGCGTCACGACGGTTTCATTCGGCGACACCGAGCCGTATCACGACCTCGGCTCATACCATCGGGGGCGTCGAAACACCGTCGGCCCAAGCACAATTGTGGTTCGACCGCGGCCTGGTGTGGGCGTATGCGTTCAACCACGAGGGGCTCGAGGCCGCCGGCTGAATGGTGGGCGCGCCGAAGTCAGCGGGCCCACTTCGGCACGATGAACACGGCTTCGGCCTCGACGGTGACACCGTCGGCGTCGGCGAGATGGCCGACCGCGTATGTCTTCACGCCTTCCGTCCGGTCGACCGACGCTTGTGCGTGCAGCCGGCCCAGTGGGGTCGCGCGCAGGTAGCGGCAGCTGATCGTGCCGGTGAAAGACGGTTTGGTCAGGCCGCCGCTGGCGATCTCACCGAGCACATGGTCGAGAATCAGCGCGCACACGCCGCCGTGCACATGCCCGGGTGGCCCTTCGTAGGCGGCGCCCAGCTCGAAGTCGGCCCACACCTTGCCGGACTCGTCGTGCTGGATCACGAGCGGCGGCGCGACCGGGTTGCGCAGCCCGACCACCGCATTGCCCCACGCCGCGCGGTGGCCCTCGGTGTTGTATCTGACCCCGAACGTGCCGTCGATCTGCTTGCTGCGCAGGCGTGCGGTGGCCGAATCGATTTCGGCCTTGGCGGCCGCGACAGCCTTGCCGTCGACTTCGCTTCTGATCGTCGCATCGATCAGCGCCCGCACCGACTGGGTCAACGGCTCGTAGATGGCCCGCCGCCGGTCGAGTTCTTCGGAGCCGGCGTCGTCGATGGTGAATTCGATCATGGCTGAATTAGAACATGTTCTAGCGTGGTCAACGATGCCGCCCCGATCCGGGATCGTGCAGCGGTGAGCGCGGCGGTCGTGCAATATGGCGGTTCGTCCGCTTGCTGAATCCCGAGCGACTGCACCAGTTGCTTGGGCTGCTGCGTACACTGCGAACCCGTGGCGCTGACCGACGACGATCCGCGGCGGCGCGAGGCGTCTTGCCGATGACCGAACCCCGCTGGGTGCAGCACGCGATCTGGTGGCAGATCTATCCACTGGGCTTCGTCGGCGCATACCCGGCCGAATCGCCGCCCGCGCCGGCCGAACATCGGCTGCGCCGGATCGTCGACTGGCTGGACCATGCAATCGAACTCGGCACCTCGGGCATCGCACTCGGCCCGATCTTCGCTTCCCGCACCCACGGCTATGACACCACGGACCACTACCGCATCGATGCGCGGCTCGGCGACGACGCCGACTTCGACCACCTCGTCGACGAGGCGCACCGGCGCGGCCTGCGGGTGCTGCTGGACGGGGTCTTCAACCACGTCGGCGTGGATTTCGAGCGGTACCGACAGGCCCGCGATGACCCGTCCACCGCGGACAGCTGGTTCCTGCGGCGCCGTAACGACTTCGATACATTCGAGGGCCACGGCGAGCTCATCACGCTGAACCACTCCAGCGCCGAGGTGGTGTCCTACGTGATCGACGTGATGGACCACTGGCTCGAACGCGGCGCCGACGGCTGGCGTCTGGATGCCGCCTATGCGGTCCCGGATCCGTTCTGGGCCAAGGTCATTGCCCCGGTCCGCACCGCTCACCCCGACGCGTGGTTCCTGGGTGAGGTCATTCATGGCGACTACGCGGCACGCGTGCGCGACGCGAAATTCGATTCGGTGACCCAGTACGAGCTGTGGAAGGCGATCTGGAGTTCACTCAACGACGGCAACTTCTACGAACTGGACTGGGCGCTGCAGCGGCACAACGAGTTCCTGTCGTCGTTCGTCCCGCAGACCTTCATCGGCAACCACGACGTCACCCGCATCGCCACCCAGCTCGACGATCCCAGGCATCTGCCGCACGCCGTGGTCATCCTGATGACAACCGCCGGCACACCAAGCATTTACGCCGGCGACGAATACGGTCTGCACGGCGTCAAGGAAGAGCGCTTCGGCGGCGACGACGCGATCCGCCCCGAGTTCGGGTTGCTCCCGGCACAACAGGATCCGCACGCTGAGGACGTCCTGCGGCTGCACCGATTCCTGATCGGCCTGCGGCGGCGGCTGCCGTGGCTGCGCACCGCGACAACGGAGGCGGTTCGGCTGGATAACCGCCAATACGTGTATCAAACCCGACGTGACGACGCGAAAATCCTCGTCGCGCTGAACATCTCCGATGACCCGCTGACCATCGCATTGCGCGATCACGGATTCGGTGCCGTCCGGGTGCTCGGCGGCGCCGGGTCGCCGCCGCCGGACACTGTCGATGAGGCGACCGTCGGCGCGCACGAATGGTTAATCCTGCAGCCCGCCTGATAACCGGTTGGCGGTGACCCGGTCCTCCTCGCCGCGGTAGTACTTCCGCAGAAGCGCGACGAACTCATCATTGTCGTCGCTGGCGTGGGCGAACAACGTCATCGATGAACGCACCTTCAGGGTGTCGGGCCAGCCGAAGATCTCGTCGATTGAGCGGCCGTCGATCCGGTTCACCAGGCGCGTGCACGCACGCAACCGCGGCCCGAGCACATCGTGTGCGAGATACGCGCGGGCCTCGTCCATTGACGAGATCGCGTACCTGACTGCGGTGGGACTGCGGCCCAGCCCGGCCAGCTGCGGGAAGATGAACCAGATCCAGTGGCTGAGCTTGCGGCCGCCGCACAGCTCGGCGACGACGGTGTCATACACCGGCGCCTGCGCATCGACGAAGCGCTGAAGGTCGAACGGATCGGTCATGTCAGCCCCTCAGCGACGGTATGACCGCATCGATGAGATGCGGCCCCGGCTCGGCGAACGCCTGGGCGAGCGCGGCGGTGAACTGCTCGGCTGTGGTGGCGCGCCGCGCCGGCACACC
This sequence comes from Mycobacterium sp., assembly GCF_035640695.1. Taxonomy (GTDB): domain Bacteria; phylum Actinomycetota; class Actinomycetes; order Mycobacteriales; family Mycobacteriaceae; genus Mycobacterium. The sequence goes on along the minus strand of NZ_DASQVQ010000064.1, from coordinate 9,905 downwards.
CATGCCGGTCGCCAGGGCAACGAAATCAAGTGCCGGATTCCCGATATCAAGCAGCGCCCGTGCCTTCGGCCCCGGCTCGCTTCCCACTCCGACCCGTTGCAGCTCGATGCGCAGAATGTCGTAGGCCCCGTTGTTGTAGATCACCGTGGTCACGTCGAGGTTCTCCCTGGCCTGTGTCCACAGCGCCGAGATCGTGTACATCGCGGCGCCGTCGGCCTGCAGACACAGCACCGGCCGGTGCGGCGCGGCAATCGCCGCACCGGCCGCGGCGGGCAGCCCGTAGCCGATTGCTCCTCCGGTCAGCGTCAGCCAGTCGTGGCGCGGCGCGCCCGCGGTGGCGTCGGGCAGTGTCAAGCCGGCGGTGTTGGACTCGTCGACAACGATGGCGCCGTCCGGCAGCGCTGCCCCGACTGCGGCGGCGATGCTGTGCGGGGTCAATGCCCCGGTCGGCGGCGGCGGCCGGTGCGCCGGGGCGGTGACCGCCGTGGTGCCGGGCGCGACCAGGTCGGCCAGCGCGTCGAGCGCCGCGGCTGCCGAAGCCGTGCCGTCGGCGAGCGTGTGCACCTGGCATCCGCTGGGCACCAGGTCGCTCGGCGTGTCCGGATACGCGAAGAACGTGACCGGCGACCGCGCACCGGCAAGGATCAGATGCCGTGCGCCGTCGAGTTGCGCGGCGGCCGCCTCGGCGAAATAGCCCAGCCGCTCGACGTGGGGCAGCCCGGCGCCGCGCTGCAGCCGGGTCGGGAACGTCTCGCACAATAGCTTCGCGCCGGTGGCCGCGGCGATCCGCGCGGCGGCGGTGAGTCCCCGCTCGCGGGTCGCGTCGCCGCCGATGAACAGGACCGCCGGCTGGCCCGACCGCAACGCCTTGGCCGCGACCGTGACCGATTCCTCCCCATACTCTGGGGCCTTTGCGGCGGCCGCATCGGCGATCCGGCCCGGGCGCCCGCCGTCGTGCCACGAAACGTCGGCCGGAAGGATCAGTGTCGCGACCCGCGCGGGTGGCCCGGCGGCGGCTCGGATCGCGGCGGCGGCGTCGTCACCCACCTCCCCGACCCGGGCGCTGCGCCTGACCCAGCCGGACACACTCGCGGCCACCGCATCGATGTCGGACTCGAGCGGGGCGTCGTAGCGCTTGTGATAGGTCGCGTGATCGCCGACGACGACAACAACCGGGACGCCGGCCCGCTTCGCGTTGTGCAGATTGGCCAGGCCATTGCCCAGGCCCGGCCCGAGGTGAAGCAGCACCGCCGCCGGCCGGTCGGCGATGCGGGCATAGCCGTCGGCGGCACCGGTTGCGACGCCCTCGAACAAGGTCAGCACGCCCCGCATATCCGGCACCGTGTCAAGGGCCGCCACGAAATGCATTTCCGATGTGCCCGGATTCGCGAAACACACGCCGACCCCGCCATTGACGAGTGTGCTGATTAATGTGCGAGCGCCATTCACTTGTCACGGCCTCCTCGGTCCGGCCGGCAACTTTTCCGCTGTCGGCATTTTCTTACCGAATTCAAGTTAGTCTGCTGCGAGATCGGCGCTTCACCTGCGCTGTCATGAAAGAGGGAAGCAATGCCGCAAACGTCTGAACGAGACGCTGTGGTGGCGGGTTCGGCGAGCGGTGAAACGGCAGCCACCGAACCGACTGGAGCACCGCGACTCGACCGCTTCAGGCGCCGACGGCTGCTGTCACGTATCAGCATCCAGTCGAAGCTTTTGGTGATGCTGCTGGTTTCCAGCATTCTGTCAGCCGTTGTCGTCGGCGTCATCGGCTACGAACTGGGTCGTAGCGCGCTGCGCGACTCGGTGTTCGACCGGCTGACCCAAATTCGTCAGTCGCAGTTGCGGGCGGTGCAGGCGCAGTTCTCGGACCTGAAGAATTCGGTCATCATCTACACCCACGGATCGACGGCAGTCGAGGCAGTGGAGGCCTTCACTGCGGGTTTCGATCAACTGGCCAACGCGACGATCACCCCGGCCCAGCAGCAGGCGATCGTCGACTACTACAACAGCCAACTGATCAAACCGACCGAGGAGGCGACGGGCGACCGACTCGACATCAACGCGCTGCTGCCGACGTCGAACGCCGCGAAGTACCTTCAGGCGTTCTACACCGCACCGTTCAAGTCGGACAACGAATCGATCAGAAACGACGACGCCCGTGATGGCAGCGCATGGTCGGCGGCGAACGCGCGCTACAACGACTTCTTCCGGCAGATCGTGACCCGGTTCGACTTCGGCGATGCGCTGTTGCTGGACACCCGCGGCATCGTCGTCTACTGCGCGAACAAGGACGTCGACCTCGGTACCAACATCCTGACCGGGCCGTATCGCGAATCGAATCTGCGCGACGCGTACCAAAAGGCGTTGGGCGCCAATTCCATCGACTTCGTCTGGATCACCGACTTCGAACAGTATCAGCCGCAATTGAACGCGCCCACCGGTTGGATCGTCTCACCGGTGGGCGGTGGCGGGCGGATCGAGGGTGTGCTGGCTCTGCCGTTCCCGATCTCGAAGATCAACCGGCTCATGACGGCAGACAAGAAATGGGAAGCCGCCGGGATGGGCAGCACCGGCGAGACGTATCTGGCCGGTTCAGACAGCTTGATGCGTTCGGATTCCCGGATCTTTCTGCAGAACCCGGCTGAATACAAGCGCGAGGTGGTGGCGGCCGGCACGCATCCCGACGTTGCCGATGAGGCGATCCGGCTGGGTGGCACAACCCTGGTGCAGCCGGTGGCAAGCGCGGGTCTGCGCGCCGCTCAGCGGGGAGAAGTCGGAACCCTGATGGACAGGGACTACACGGGCACTGAAGAACTGGAAGCCTATGCCCCGCTGGACGTGCCGGATTCGAACTTGCATTGGTCGATCCTGGCGACCCTCAACAATTCGGAGGCCTTTGCGCCGGAGTCGGCGTTCACCAAGACAATCGTGCTGACCAGCACCGCAATCGTTTTCGTGATCTGCGTGGCGGCGATGCTGCTGGCCCAGCTGTTGGTGCGGCCGATCCGCCGGCTCGAGGCCGGTGCTCAGCGGATCAGCGCCGGCGATTATGACATCACTGTGCCGGTGCAGACTCGAGATGAGATCGGAGATCTGACACAAGCTTTCAACGAGATGAGCAGGAACCTCGCCCTCAAGGAGGAGTTGCTCAACGAGCAACGCAGGGAGAACACTCGGCTGCTGCTGTCGCTGATGCCCGAGTCGGTCGTCGAGCGCTACCGCCAGGGCGAAGAGGTCATCGCACAGGACCATCAGGATGTCACCGTCATCTTCGCCGACTTTGTCGGCCTTGACCAGCTGCAGGCGGAGCTGACATCCGATGAAGCGCTGTCCATCAACAATGAGCTGATTCGTCAGATCGACGCCGCGGCGGAGGATTTGGGTGTCGAGCGCGTCCGCACCGTGCACAACGGCTATCTGGCCAGCTGCGGCCTGAACGTCCCCCGACTCGACAATGTGCGCCGCACCGTCGACTTCGCGTTGCAGATGCAGCGCATCGTCGAAAGGTTCAACACCGAGACCGGCCGCCACCTGGGTATCCGGGCCGGCATCGACACCGGCAGAGTCAGCAGCGGATTGGTCGGCCGATCACAGATCGTCTACGACCTGTGGGGCGGCGCGGTCAACCTCGCCTATCAAGTGCAAAGCGGCTCACCGCAAACCGGAATCTACGTCACCGCGCGGGTATACGAGGAAATGCGCGACACGCGGCACTTCACGCCGGCGGGCACCGTCGACGTCGACGGGTCGGAGGAGCCGACGTGGCGGCTTTCGGAGCGCACGTCATGACCAACGTTTTCACCGCGGAGTGGTTCTACTGGGCCATCGGTGTGGCGGTGGGACTGCCGGTGGGACTGGTCGTGCTCACCGAATGGCATCACGCGCTGGTGCGCAGGCACAGCTTCCTGGCGCGCCCGGTCAGCCTGCTGCGCAATTATCTGCTGCCAATCGGGGCGTTGCTGTTGCTGCTGGTCAAGGTGACGCAAGTGCCGATGGGTGACACGTCGGTACGCGCGGTGGCCACCCTGTTCGGGTTTGTGGTGCTTGTACTGCTGCTGTCGGGCGTGAATGCGACGATGTTCCAGAGCGCGCCCGAGGGAACGTGGCGCAAGCGGGTGCCTGCAATCTTCGTCGATGTCGCCAGGTTCGTGCTGATCTTCCTCGGTCTGGCGATGATCTTCTCCTACATCTGGGGCGCCAACGTTCGCGGACTGCTGACCGCGCTGGGCGTCACGTCGATCGTGATCGGCCTGACGCTGCAGAACTCCGTCGGCCAGATCATCTCCGGCCTGCTGATGTTGTTCGAGCAGCCGTTCCGGCTCGGCGACTGGCTGGACACACCGGCGGCACGTGGACGCGTCGTCGAGGTGAACTGGCGCGCCGTCCACATCGAGACCGCCAGCGGACTGCAGATCACACCCAACTCGGTGCTGGCCGGCGCATCTTTTACAAACCTGAGCCGGCCCGTCGGCGCACACAATCTCTCGATCAGCACAACGTTTTCGGTTGACGATCCGCCGGACGAGGTGTGCGCGCTGCTCTCCCGGGTCGCCGGGGATCTGCCGCAACGCAAGGCTGGTGGCATGCCCTCATCGGTCGTGGAGGGCACGCTCAAATACACAACCACCATCGCGTTGAAGTCCCCCGCCGACGACGGCCCGGCGAAGGCCACCTTCCTGCGCTGGATTTGGTATGCGTCCCGGCGCGCGGGGCTTCACCTCGACGAGGCCGAGGACGAGTTCTCGACGCCGGAACGCATAGAGCATGCGCTGGCAACGATCGTGGTGCCGACCTTGCGGTTGAGCGACAGCGAGCAAGACGAACTCAGGGCGCATGCGAGGATGGCGCGGTACGGATCCGAGGAAATCATGCAGCGCACCGGCGATGTGCCCGACCGGCTGAGCTTTCTGGTGTCTGGGCTGATTCGACTGACCGCGACGACCGAGGACGGTGCCGTCATTCCGGTAGGCACCCTGGAGCCGGGTTCGTTCCTCGGACAGACAGCGTTGATTCGGCAACCGGTGTTGGCCGGGGCATACGCGATCGGTGAGGTGATCGTGCTGCAGCTCGAACGCGAACACATCGAGCACCTGGTGTTCCAAAAGCCGTTGCTGCTGCAGGAATTCGGCCGGGTCATCGAAGAGCGGCGGGTCAACGTCAAAAGGGCGCTGGCCGCGGTGGGCGGATAGGTCTCGAGGCGACGGTATGCGACGGCAGTTTCCCAAGATTCGCGAGCTTGCACCGCTGATGCAGGTTCGCAAGCCGCGGCTGAATCCGACGCGGCGACGGCTCGACGCCGCTCTGACGATCGATGATCTGCGCACCATCGCCCGCCGACGCACGCCGAGGGCGGCCTTCGACTACACCGAGGGCGCCGCGGAAGCCGAGATCTCCCTGGCACGTGCGCGACAGGCGTTCCGGGACATCGAATTCCACCCCTCGATCCTGCGCAACGTCTCCAAGGTGCGCACCGACTGGGAGGTGCTGGGTGGTCCGGTGGAGCTGCCGTTCGGGATTGCACCGACGGGTTTTACCCGGCTGATGCGCACCGACGGCGAAATCGCAGGTGCTCGGGCAGCCGCGCGGGCCGGCATTCCGTTCTCGTTGTCCACGCTGGGCACTACGCCGATCGAAGCGGTGAAGGAGGCAAACCCGCTGGGCCGCAACTGGTTCCAGCTGTACATGTGGCGCGACCGCGACGTGTCGATGGATCTGGTCGAGCGGGCCGCCAAGGCCGGGTTCGACACTCTAATGGTCACCGTGGACGTGCCGGTCGCGGGTGCCCGGCTGCGCGACAGCCGCAACGGTCTGACGATCCCGCCCGCGCTCACCGCCAAGACCATCCTCGACGCGGCTCGCCACCCGCGGTGGTGGATCGATTTCCTGACCACTGAACCGTTGACATTCGCCACGCTCGACCGGTGGCCCGGCACGGTCGGGGAACTGCTGGACACCATCTTCGATCCGACCATCACGTTCGAGAACCTCGACTGGATCAAGAGCCAGTGGCCGGGCAAGTTCGTGGTGAAGGGCATTCAAACCATCGAGGACGCCCGGCGGGTCGTCGATGCCGGTGTCGACGGCATTGTGTTGTCGAACCATGGTGGGCGCCAATTGGATCGGGCGCCGGTGCCGTTTCACCTGCTCCCGCGGGTAGCCGCCGAGCTGGGCGGTCAGACCGAGATCATGCTCGACACCGGCATCATGTCGGGGGCCGACATCGTCGCCGCGGTCGCGCTCGGGGCCCGGTTCACGCTCGTCGGCCGCGCTTATCTCTACGGGTTGATGGCCGGCGGCGAATCGGGGGTGACCCGAGCGATCGACCTGCTCGCGGGCCAGCTGGTGCGGACAATGCGGCTGCTTGGCGTCACGTGCCTGGAGGAGTTGACCCCGGACCACGTCACCCAGCTCATCCGGCTGGCACCGCGGTCACGGTAGCGCGGGCAGCGGGCAGAGTTCGCCGGTCGCGCTGTTGACCAGCGCGGCGCGGTCCAGCCTGGCGGGCAGCGGCAGCACGTCGTACACCGCCGCGGCGACCGTCTGCAGCTGCGCCAGCGGCACTCGCGGCGCGAGCGAGCAGTGCGGCAGCCACGTTCCCGGAGCGTAGTGCTTGTGCAGGTCGGCGCCGGTGGCTGTGATCGCGTCGACCACGCGCTGTTGGCGCGCCATCAGGTCGGCGCCGCCGCCGGCAAGCAGCCAGGCCCGGCCGCGTCGGAACAACCCGATGCCGTCGAAGTGCAGGTCGACCGGTGCGCCGTCGCCGAGTCCGGCGAGCGCTTCGGTCACCGCCGCGTGGTCCCAGCTGCGCAGCACCGCGTAGGAAACGTGCGGCACGTGCCGCCCGTGGGTGTGTGAGCGCAGGCTCGGCACGCCGAGCGCCTCGATGCGGTCCCACAGCGCCCGAACCGCCCGCTCGGAATGCCGGTCGAAGAGCAGGCAGACGGCAAGCGCCACGACTCGGGTCAGCCCAGCAGGTGGGCCGGTCGGTGCGTGATCTGCTCGATCTGCCTGGACGCGGCTTGCAACAGCTCGGTGCCCAGCGCGATCAGCCCTCTGGCGGCGGCGATCTCCTCGCCGACCATCGGCTGGCTGGCGTCCTTCGGGTTGCGGTAAGCGTCGCCGGTGGTGGACATCGTCTGCCCGCCGCGCAGTTGCGCGCGCACCGTCGCGTGAGTGTGCGTGTCGTCTTCGGTGAACATGATTTCCACACGCCAGGGGTTGTCCAAGTTGCTGTCATACATCTCACCAGAGTGCGCCGCACGGCGCGTGGGCACAACGGTTGAGACGATGTGCGTGCTCAAGGTTCCCCCTGCGGGCTGAGCGGGTATTCGTCGGCCATGAGCGCGACGAAGACAAAGGCTGCGCCAGGGGATGTCGCCCGGCAGTTGGTGAAGCTGGCCGGCACGACGTATGCCGAGCAGGCAGGCATCTCGCTGAAGGACACCCCGCAGCCGCTATTCCAATTGCTGATCTTGTGCATGCTTGCCAGCAAGCCGATTTCGGCCGACATCGCGGTCGCGGCGGCAAAGGAGTTGTTCGACGCGGGATGGCGCAGCCCCGATTCGGTGCTCAAGGCCAGGCGCGCCGACGTGATCCACGCCTTCGGCCGCGCCCACTACGTGCGCTACGACGAAAGCAGCGCCACCCGGCTGGTCAGCATCGCCGGGCACGTCAACCACAAATACGCCGGCGACCTGCGCCGCCTCGTCGACGTCAGCGGCCGTGACGTGCGTGCAGCCAAGCGACTTCTCAAGGAGTTCAACGGCATCGGCGATACCGGGGCCGACATCTTCCTGCGCGAAGTACAGGATGTCTGGCCATGGGCCCGCCCCTATTTCGATGACCGCACGGTGAAGGCGGCGCGCCGGCTGGGCCTGCCGGCAAAGCCCGAGGAACTGGCCGCCCTGGCCCCGCGCAAAACCGCGGCGTTGGCCGCGGCGCTGATGCGGGCATCGCTGGATGATGAATTGCCTAAGAAGCTGATGACCGACGCCTGAATCATCGGCGAAACCGCCGTCGTAATCGGGCGCGGCCCCTAGCATCGATCGCCAGCGTCAGTGCGCGAAGGAGGCTGCGGTGCCCGATGGAAAGCCCAACATTCTGGTCATTTGGGGAGACGACATCGGGATCACGAACCTCAGTTGCTACAGCGACGGCCTGATGGGCTACCGCACGCCGAATATCGACCGAATCGCCAACGAAGGAATGCGCTTCACCGACGCCTACGGCGAGCAGAGCTGCACCGCCGGGCGCTCGGCGTTCATCACCGGGCAGAGCGTGTACCGGACCGGTTTGAGCAAGGTCGGCATGCCGGGGGCCGACGCGGGGCTTCAGCCCGAGGACCCGACGATCGCGGACTGCCTCAAGCCGCTCGGTTACGCCACGGGGCAGTTCGGCAAGAATCATCTCGGCGATCTGAACAAATACCTGCCGACCGTCCACGGGTTCGACGAGTTCTTCGGCAACCTGTATCACCTCAACGCCGAAGAAGAACCCGAGCTGCCGGACTACCCCACCGCCGAGGAAGCGCCCGTGATGCGCAACGCCTTCCTGCCCCGGGGTGTCATCCGTTCCTGGGCCACCGAGGAGGACACCGGCGAAGTGCAGGAGCGCTGGGGACCGGTCGGCAAGCAGCGCATCGAGGACACCGGCGCGCTGACCAAGAAGCGGATGGAGACCATCGACGACGAGACGACCGCCGCCTGCATCGACTTCATCAGGCGCCGGGCCGAGGCGAATACGCCGTTCTTCGTGTGGATGAACATGACGCACATGCACTTTCGGACCCATACCAAGCCGGAGTCGCTGGGGCAGGCCGGGCGGTGGCAGTCGCCGTATCACGACACGATGATCGACCACGACAAGCATGTCGGGCGGTTACTCGACGCGCTGGACGAGCTGGGCATCGCCGAGGACACCATCGTCATCTACAGCACCGACAACGGTCCGCACGCCAACACCTGGCCGGACGGGGCGACCACGCCGTTCCGCAGCGAGAAGAACACCAACTGGGAGGGCGCCTTCCGGATCCCGGAGATGATCCGCTGGCCCGGCAAGATTTCTGCGGGTGTGGTGTCCAACGAGATCATCCAGCACCACGACTGGTTCCCGACGTTCCTGGCGGCGGCCGGTGAGCCGGACATCGTCGAGAAACTCAAGAAGGGTCACAAGGTGACCCTGAGAGGAGAAGACAGGGAGTTCAAGGTTCACCTCGACGCGTTCAACCTGCTGCCGTATCTGACCGGTGAAGCAGACCAGAGTCCGCGCCGGGGCTTCATCTACTTCTCCGACGATGGCGACGTGCTGGGCGTGCGATACGAGAACTGGAAGATCGTGTTCATGGAGCAGCGATGCGAGGGCACGCTGCGGATCTGGGCGGAGCCATTCACAGCGCTGCGGGCGCCGAAACTGTTCAATCTGCGCACCGACCCGTTCGAGCGCGCCGACGTCACCTCGAACACCTACTACGACTGGTTCCTCGACCGCGCCTACCTCGTGTTCTATGGCGGCGCGATCGTGACGCAATTCCTGGAGACATTCAAGGAGTTTCCGCCGCGGCAGGAGGCGGCGTCGTTCACGATCAATCATGCCATGCAGAAGCTGCACGAGTTCCTCGCCAGGGACTGAATGCTGGACTCGTGGAACGACGCTGCCACGAAGTCGGCGATCGTCGGCTTCGTCGAACGCGTGACAGGCGAGGGCTCAAATGACTTCGTCGCGCCCGGGGCGCGAGTCGCCGTATTCGACAACGACGGCACGCTGTGGTGCGAGAAGCCGACGTACATCCAGCTGGACTTCTTGATCCGCCGGTTCGCCGAACAGGCAAACGCCGACGCGTCACTGCGCGATCGGCAGCCCTACAAGGCGGCCGTCGATGGCGACCTGCAGTGGTTCGGCGACGCGGT
>NZ_DASQVQ010000063.1:0-30273 GCF_035640695.1 Mycobacterium sp. | reverse complement strand
TGCAGCCGCACTACGCGCGCACGCTCGACACCTGGGCGGCCAACCTGGCGGCCCGCAGGGACGAGGCCATCGCGATCCAGTCCGAAGAGGTCTACGAGCGCTACATGAAATACCTGACCGGCTGCGCGGACGGTTTCCGGGCCGGCTACATCGACGTCAACCAGTTCACGTTGGCGAAGTAACGGCGGCCGCCCGGCCGGCTCGGCGGCTAGCTCGGCGGCTAGCTCACTAACGACAGCGCGTAGGCGCGGCGCAGCTTGCCCGACGGGGTCTTCGGGATGGTTCCCGGTCCCAACACCACTACCCGGCGCGGGCGCGCGTTGACCTCGGCGAAAACCTCGTGTGCGACGGCGCGTTTGATCAAGCGGACTTGGTCGGGATCGTCGTAGCCGTTGAATTCGACTGCCACGGCGAAGGTTTCGCGGGTCTGTCCGGCATTGAGCCGCACCGCGACCGCACATCCGGGCCGGATTCCCTCGACGCGGCCCGCGGCACGCTCGACGTCGGTCGGATAGACGCTTCTGCCCGCCATGATGATCACGTCCTTAACGCGGCCGCAGACCACGACGTGGCCCTCCTCGGTCAGGTAGCCGAGGTCACCGGTGTCATACCAGCCCCGCTCGTCCTGCGCGGGAAGGAAACCGCCCGTTGTCACGTAGCCCGGGGTCACCGGCTCGCCGCGAACCTCGATGACGCCAACGCCCCGAGCGGGCAACACGTTGCCGTCCTCGTCGACGACGCGGCCATCCAGACCCGGAAGGAGCGGGCCGAGGGTGGCCAGCCGCGTAGTGGGGCCGTGTTTCACCGGCACGGCGCGGCGCAACACGGCCAGCAGGTCGGCATCGACCTCGTCGACGACCAGACCGCCGCCACACTTCGAAAACGACACCGCCACAGTGGTTTCCGCCATGCCGTAGGCCGGCAGGATCGCCCCGGGCTTGAGCCCGAACGGCGCGCCCGCGTCGATCAGGTCCTCGACGTCGGCGGGCTCGACCTGTTCGGCGCCGGAAAGCGCCCAGCGCAGCGTGGACAAGTTGAACTGGCCGGGCTGGGCCTGCTTGCGCAGCCGCTTGGCCAACAAGGCATAGGCAAAGTTCGGGGCCGCAGTCATCGTGCCCTTGTACTTGTCGATGAGCCTGGCCCACAGCAGCGTGTCGCGCAGGAAGTCCATCGGGGTGATCTTGACCAGCTCGGCCCCGAAATACATCGGCACCGTGAGGAACCCGGTCATGCCCATGTCGTGGAACAGCGGCAGCCAGCTGACGATGACGTCGCGCTCGAAATCGAACTCGGCGCCGACGAACATCGCCTCGGCGTTGGACACCACGTTGCGGTGGGTGATCACGACCGCCTTTGGGGAACCGGTGGAGCCGGACGTCAGCTGTAAGAACGCGACGTCGTCGTCGGCGGTGTCCACGGGGTCGATGGGATCGGCCGCGAGCAGCTCGGCGACCGTCGCGACGACGATGCCGGCATCCCGAAGAACCGGAGCGGCCGCCAGGAAGGGCTCGGAGACGACGACCGCCTTCGCCCCGATCATGTCGATGATCCCCATCGTGTCGGCGGCCCACACGGGCAGATCGGTGCGCGGTGTGGGCTGGTGCAACATGGTCAGGCTGGCTCCGCGCATCCACACCGCTTGTGCTGTCGGCGCGATCTCGACGGGGGCACCGGCCAGGACGCCCACCGCGTCGCCGTGAACCACCCCGGCGGCCGCCAGGCCCCCCGCGATCCGCGTGGCCTTCGCGTGTATCTCGCCCCAGGTATGCCGGACGGGGGCGTCGGGCTCACCCGTGACCATCCCGTAGACGCTGTTGCGGGCGCTCTCGTACATTTTCGCGGTGAATTTACTCATACAAGCCGCCTCCCCGAGCCACCCGCGCGGCTCCCGGCTTAGTTTGCCCGCCCATCAGGTCAATCCCGTTTACCAAGTCGGGCGTGTCGTGAGGAAAGCCAACTGATTGCCGACGGTGTGGATATCGCCGCATTGCCGGCGGTGAATGACCTGTGCCGATATTGTCTTCCGTCTTTCTTTATCAATTCGGCGTGCACTGCGCCGAGAATTTATCATCACATCGAAATTCGGGGCTTCCGAAACGACAAAGAAATATGGCCCAGCAAACGATAAGTTTGGATGTCCCAGCCTTCGCCTACTCACGGTGGTGTTAGCGAATTCATTGTTTGCCGGCTCTGAGGTGTCGGATTGTGGCCGCCTCGTTCGTCGGACGGGTAGAGAGTGGAGCAGAGGGTTCCGCTCACTACCGGAGAGGTCACGCCATGCACTACTTCGCACTGCTGCTCGCACCGTCCGACGCGCCCGAACGGCGAGCCGACCCGGCCGCGCTGGAAGCCGAGATGGCGGCATACCGGGAGTTCCACACCCGCAACGCCGCATCGATCCGGGCCGGCGACGCGCTCACCCCCGCCGCGGCCGGCGTGCGGATCACCGGCGGACCGGACGCCCCGGTCGTCACCGACGGCCCGTTCGCCGAGAGCGCCGAGGTCGCCGGCGGTTACTACGTCTTCGATGCCGCAGACCTCGATGCCGCGCTGGAACTCGCGCGCCAGATTCCGCACGCCGGCGTCGGCGAGGTCGAGGTCTGGCCGATCGTCGAATACTTCCCGCCGACCAAGCCGGTGGACGGCAACAACTGGCTGGCCCTGCTCCTGGAGCCACCGGGGAACGCGGTGGCACCGGGCACACCGGAATGGGAAGCCGGGATTGCCGCGCACGGCCGGTTCGGGGCCGCGGCCGGCGATCGCACCAACGGTGGCGCCGCGTTGCACCCGCCGTCCACCGCGACCACGGTGCGGGTGCGCGACGGCCAGATGCTGTTGACGGACGGGCCGTTCGTCGAGGGCGCCGAGGTGGCCAACGGTTTCTATCTGCTCGACGTCGCCGACCGGGACGAGGCAATCAAGGTCGCCTCGATGATTCCGGCTTCGAAGGTGGAACTTCGTCAGCTGATGGGCATCTCGGGGCTGTAAGGCCTCGATGACCATTCTGGACGGCGTCTTTCGGCGCGAATGGGGTCCGGCCGTCGCCGCGCTCGCCCGGTGGTCCGGCGACCTCACCGTCGCCGAGGACGCCGTCCAGGAGGCCTGCACCGAAGCGCTGCGGGCGTGGCCGCGCGACGGTGTCCCGGATAATCCCGGCGGGTGGCTGGTGACGGTGGCGCGGAACCGGGCGCTGGACCGGCTGCGCCGGGAATCCGCGCGCCCCGGAAAGGAATTGGCGTTCGTGGTCGAGGAGATCAGGGCACGGGTCGACCGCGCAGAGTCGGGTGGCTTCGGGCACTCGGTGCGCGATGACGAATTGCGCATGATGTTCACCTGCGCGCATCCGGCGTTGGACCGGGCCTCGCAGCTGGCGCTGACGCTGCGGTTGGTGTCGGGGCTGACCGTCGCGGAGATCGCCCGTGCGTTACTGCACACCGAGGCCGCGGTCGGTCAACGAATCACCCGGGCCAAGAATAAGATTCGGCACGCCCGGATCCCGTTGCGGGTGCCGTCGCCCGAGCAGCTGCCCGGGCGAGTGTCGCATGTGCTGGGCTGCATCTACTCGGTTTTCACCGAGGGCTACTGGTCCACCGCGGGCCCGTCGGCGATCCGCGACGAGCTCTGCGGCGAAGGCGTGCGGCTGGCCGGCGAGCTGACCGCGTTGATGCCGGACGAGAAGGAGGCACAGGCGTTGTGCGCGCTCGTTACCCTGCACGACGCCCGCCGGCTGACGCGAGTGGATGCCCAAGGCGCGCTGGTGCCGCTCGACGAGCAGGACCGCAGCCGCTGGGACGCGGGCGCGATCGCGCGTGGGTTGCGACGGCTGGAGCAGGCAGCCGGGTCGACGGGCACGTATCTGCCGCAGGCGGTGATCGCGGCGCTGCACGCGACGGCCCCGACCTGGGAACAGACCGATTGGGCCGCGATCTGCGCGGCGTACGACCGGCTGCTGGAGATCAACGATTCGCCGGTGGCGCGGGCGAATAGGGCGGTGGCCGTCGGCTTCCGGGACGGGTATGCGGCCGGGCTGGCGGCGCTGGACGGCGTCGCCGACGATCCGCGGCTGGCGCGGTCGAGCCTGGTGCCGTCGATCAGGGCCGACCTGCTGCGCCGCGACGGGCGGGCAGCCGATGCGCTGCCGTGGTATCAGCGGGCGTTGGCGCTGACGGGATCTGATCCGGCGCGGGCGTTTTTGCGCCGCCGGGTCGCGGAGTGTGGCGGGCCGGTTGGGTCGGCCGGTTAGGCCGGCCGGTTAGGCCGGCCGGTTAGGCGTCGGCGAAGTTGCGGGTGATCGACGGGTCGACCGGGATGCCCGGGCCGGTCGTCGTCGACAACGTCACCTTCTTCAGGTAGCGGCCCTTCGACGCCGTCGGCTTCGCCCGCAACACCTCGTCCAACGCCGCGCCGTAGTTCTCGACGAGCTTCTTCTCGTCGAAGGACGCCTTGCCGATCACGAAGTGCAGGTTGGCCTGCTTGTCGATGCGGAAGTTGATCTTGCCGCCCTTGATGTCGGTGACGGCCTTGGCCACGTCGGGCGTGACGGTGCCGGTCTTCGGGTTGGGCATCAGGCCGCGCGGGCCCAGGATCCGCGCGATCCGGCCGACCTTGGCCATCTGATCCGGCGTGGCGATCGCCGCGTCGAAATCCAGCCAGCCGCCCTGGATCCGCTCGATCAGGTCGTCGCTGCCGACCACGTCGGCGCCCGCCGCCTCGGCCTCGGCGGCCTTGTCACCGACGGCGAACACCGCGACTCGCGCGGTCTTACCGGTGCCGTTGGGCAGGTTGATGGTGCCACGCACCATCTGGTCGGCCTTGCGGGGGTCGACGCCCAGCCGGATCGCCACCTCGACTGTCGCATCCTGGTTCTTCGACGACGTCTCCTTGGCCAGCCTGGTGGCCTCCACGGGGGTATACAACCGCGTTCGGTCCACCTTTTCGGCGGCGGCGCGATAGGCCTTGCTGTTCTTGCTCATTCGTATCCAATCACTCGTTGGTCGTGGTCATGCGGGCCGAAGCTGGCCCTGCCACGGGGGAAGCGGATACTCGGCCCCTGTTGTCGGGTGGATCCGCCTTCGGCTACTCGACCGCGATGCCCATCGACCGGGCGGTGCCGGCGATGATCTTCGCGGCCGCGTCGATGTCGTTGGCGTTCAGATCCGCCTTCTTCGTCTCGGCGATTTCACGGACCTGATCCCAGCTGACCTTGGCGACCTTCTCGCGGTGCGGCTCGGGTGAGCCCTTCGGCACGCCGGCGGCCTTCAGCAGCAGCTTCGCCGCGGGCGGCGTCTTCAGCACGAACGTGAAACTGCGGTCGTCGTACACCGTGATCTCGACCGGGATCACGTTGCCGCGCTGGTTCTCCGTCGCGGCGTTGTATGCCTTGCAGAACTCCATGATGTTCACGCCGTGCTGGCCGAGCGCCGGACCCACCGGCGGGGCCGGGTTGGCCTGGCCGGCCTGGATCTGCAGCTTGATCAGCCCGGCGACTTTCTTCCTCGGGGGCATGTGTTGGTGTCCTTTCTAGATCTTGTCTAGATATCGGCTAGATCTTGGCGACCTGGGTAAAGGTCAGTTCGACAGGTGTTTCGCGACCGAAGATGGACACCAGCACCTTGAGCTTCTGTTGTTCGGCGTTGACCTCGCTGATCGAGGCGGGCAGCGTCGCGAACGGACCGTCCATCACGGTCACCGACTCACCGACCTCGAAGTCAACCTCAACCGGGGCACGTTCGATTCCCGTCTCGGCGGGGCCGGCACCCGGCGCGGCCTTGGCGACCTTCTTGGCCGGCCCCTGCGGCAACAGGAACTTCACCACGTCGTCCAGCGACAGCGCCGATGGCCGCGATGTCGCGCCGACGAAGCCGGTGACGCCAGGGGTGTTGCGCACCGCGCCCCATGACTCGTCGTTGAGCTCCATCCGGACCAGGATGTAGCCGGGCAGCACCTTGCGGTTGACCTGCTTGCGCTGGCCGTTTTTGATCTCGGTGACCTCTTCGGTGGGCACCTCGACCTGGAAGATGTAGTCGCCGACGTCGAGGTTCTGCACGCGGGTCTCGAGGTTGGCCTTCACCTTGTTCTCGTAGCCGGCGTAGGAGTGGATGACGTACCACTCGCCGGGTTTGGTGCGCAGCTCTTTCTTCAGCGCCTCGGCCGGGTCCTGGTCCTCGGCGGCTTCGGGTTCGGCGGCTTCGGGCTCGACGGCCTCGGTGTTCGTCTCGTCGATCACGTCGACGGTTTCACCCGCGGGCGTGTCGCCGTCGAAGGTAGTCACGATCTTTCGTCCTCTCTAAACTCTCGGCTCAGCCGAACACCAGCAGCACCAGCTTGGCCAGGCCCAGGTCGACCAATCCGATCAGCGCCACCATGAACGCCAGGAACACCAGCACCACCGAGGTGTAGCTGACCATCTGCTTGCGGTTCGGCCAGATGACCTTGCGCAGCTCGGCGACGACCTGCTTCAGGTAGTTCCAGACGTAGGCGATCGGGTTGAGCCCACCCTTTCCGGGGCCTTTCGCCTTTTTGGCGGCCTTGACCTTCTTGCGGTCGCCGTCCTTGGTCAGCGCGCCCTCGGTTTCGCCGACCCGCTCGGCGGTATCGGCGGCCTCGTCGTCGACGACCCTGCGGGATCGCTTGCCGGTGGGCCGCAGCGGCCGCGTCGCAACGGCGGTCTGGCCACCCGGGGTAATGGTGTCGTCGCCGCCGTTTTCCAAGCCCGCGTCGCCTTCGCGCTCGTCGCTCACGGCATGCCTTTCGTCGCGCTTTCTGTGTCCACTATCCAGTGTCCACGCTGTCAAGTATCCAGTTCGGCAGGGGCGACAGGACTTGAACCTGCAACCTGCGGTTTTGGAGACCGCTGCTCTGCCAGTTGAGCTACGCCCCTTCGAGGTTGGCAGGCCAACCCAGGCTTACACAATTCGCGCGCTCCCCGTTCGGCCAATCCGACGGACAGCGCGCTGTGATCGGGCAAAACCCCGAGGTCCGAGTGTACATCGGCCCGGGTGTCAGTTACCAATCCCAGGTCACGCCGTTCTGATCACCTGGCCGGATGCAACATCCCATTTGATCTGGGTGGAGTTCTCGCCCTGCTGGCCCATGAGTGTGGTGTAGGCCTCGAGGATGACCTCGCCCTCATCGTTGGTGCAGGTGTTCTTGGTGACGACGATGTCGGCGCCGAAACGCTCGTCCACCGAGTGGATGTCCATGCGCGCCCACAGCCGGTCGCCGGCCCGGATCGGCTTGAAGTAGACGAACCGCTGGTCGACCTGCACGATCTGCATCGTCTCGATGCCGACGTCGACGTTGCGGAAGAAGTCCGCCTGGACCAGCTTGGCGAAGATGCTGGTAAACGTCAGCGGCGCCACGAGGGCGTCGTGTCCGAGTTCGGCAGCGGCTGCTTCTTCGTACGAGGCCGGATCCTCGATCTTTACCGCATTGGCGTATTCGCGGACCTTCTCACGGCCCACCACGTAGCAATCGGGGTAATGCCAGACCATCCCGCGGATGTCGGTCTTGAGCGCCATGGCTGATACCTGCCTACGCCAGCTGGGCGGTCGCGACGGCGCGGCCGAAGATCTTCTTGCCGTTCGTCGTCGCCGACAACGCGATCGTCACGCACTTGGTCTCCGGCTCGACCGATTTCACCCGCCCGTTGAACACGATTTCGGCGCCCTTGCCGTCGTTCGGCACCGGCACTACCGCCGTGAACCGGACATTGAATTCCCTTACCGCCCCGGGGTCGCCGACCCACGCGGTCACATAGCCGCCACCGAGGCCCATCGTCAGCATGCCATGGGCGATCGCGGTGTCCAGACCCACCTGCTTGGCGATGTCATCGTCCCAGTGGATCGGGTTCAAGTCGCCGGACACCCCGGCATAGTTGACCAGATCCGCGCGGGTCAACGGGATCACCTTCGGCGGCAACTCGTCGCCCACGTTGACCGAACTGAACTCACGCAATGGCATCTCTAAAGGCCTCTTCTCCGTTTTCGGCGCTACGCCCCACAAGGGTGGTGTAGGTCTCCATTACCACCTCACCGTCTTGGTCGGTCACGAGATTCTTCGTCACGATTGTTTGAGTGCCAAACGACTCCCGTAACGAGTGCACGTACACATCGCAGTACAGCCGATCCCCGGCCTTGACCGGCCGCAGGAATTTCAACACCTGGTCAACCTGCACGACCTGGGCGTCCTCGACATCAATCTTCGCTTCGTCGAAGAACGCACTCTGGGCCTGATAGCCGAAGACCGAGATGAACGTCAGCGGCGCCAACAACGCGTCATATCCCAACTCGGACGCCGCCTTCTCCTCGAAGAACACCGGGTCGTTGTTCTTCACGGCCACCGCGTACTCGCGGATCTTCTCGCGCTCCACCTCATAGTGATCGGGATACCGATAATGGATCCCTACCAGATCGTCGTTCAGCGACACGGCCTTCGAACCTACCTAGTCACCCTTGGCAACTGATCCCCGGCCCTACCGCGACTCGCGATGCGGCTGATGCTTGCCACAGTTCGGACAGAACTTCTTCAACTGCAGCCGGTCGGGATCATTGCGGCGATTCTTTTTCGTGATGTAGTTGCGGTGTTTGCACACCTCACAGGCCAAAGTGATTTTCGGCCGGATGTCGGTACTTGACGCCACTTCGCTGCTCTCTTTCGCACTCTCGATATTTGCCTGGTAGCGATGGCCGGACTCGAACCGGCGACCTAACGATTATGAGTCGTTCGCTCTAACCGACTGAGCTACATCGCCTCGTGTGACGCACCAGCCGCCCGGCGTTCACCGAGCCCCCTAACGGAATCGAACCGTTGACCTTTTCCTTACCATGGAAACGCTCTGCCGACTGAGCTAAGGGGGCCTGACCCCGCAAGGGCCCGTTAGAGGGTAACGCTTCGCCGGTAGCGCCGCCAAACAGGCGGTTGGGCGTCGCGGGCTCTCGCTGGGCGCTGTCGTGCTCTGTCCCGCCGTCGGTATCAACGCATTGCCCCGCGGCGGTCATCCAACGGGCGTGGGCTCGACTTGGGCTCATAGTCTTGAGGCATGCCAAGCGACGATCGCCTGTACTTCCGGCAACTGCTCTCCGGCCGTGACTTTGCGGCCACGGACACGTTCGCCCAGCAAATGCGCAACTTCGCCTATCTGATCGGCGACCGCCAGACGGGTGACTGCCTCGTCGTGGACCCGGCCTACGCCGCCGGGGACCTGGTCGACGCGCTGGAGGCCGACGGCATGCACCTGTCCGGGGTGCTGGTCACCCACCACCACCCCGATCACGTCGGCGGCTCGATGATGGGCTTCGAGCTGAAGGGCCTCGCGGAGCTGTTGGCGAGGATCAGCGTGCCGGTGCACGTCAACAGCCACGAGGCGATGTGGGTATCGCGGGTCACCGGCATCCCGATGAGCGACCTGACCGCCCACGAGCACGGCGACAGGGTCGGCGTCGGCGACGTCGACATCGAGTTGCTGCACACCCCCGGGCACACCCCCGGGAGCCAATGCTTCCTGCTCGACGACCGCCTCGTCGCCGGGGACACCCTGTTCCTCGAGGGCTGCGGGCGCACCGACTTCCCCGGCGGGGACGCCGACGAGATGTACCGCAGCCTGCAACGGCTGGCCAGGCTGCCGGGTGACCCGACGGTGTATCCGGGCCATTGGTATTCCGCCGAGCCGAGCGCCGCGCTGTCGGAGGTGCGCCGCACCAACTACGTGTTCCGGCCCACGAACCTCGAGCAGTGGCGGATGCTCATGGGTGCGTAAGTCACCGCACGTAGTCGAGTAGTCGTCTACTCGCGCACTTTGCGCTATTTCTTACGAAACTCGGTGCATGAGCGTCATCGCACCGGGATACGACATCGACCTGGATGGGCACGGCTACGACCCCGAATTCATGTCGGTTCCGCTGCCGCTGCCCACGCTGACGTTCGACCGCGATGACCCGGCACCATTCGCGGCGATCAACATCGATGGCCGGCATGAGCGTCGGCAATTGTGGATGTTCGACCCAGCATGGCCCGATCTGGAAGATCACGTTCTCGGCCGAGCGGCCGACCGGAAGATCAGCGTGCTGAGCGGGCCGGTTCCC
Organism: Mycobacterium sp.; assembly: GCF_035640695.1. Lineage (GTDB taxonomy): Bacteria > Actinomycetota > Actinomycetes > Mycobacteriales > Mycobacteriaceae > Mycobacterium. Next base: position 20,191 of record NZ_DASQVQ010000063.1, on the reverse strand, counting down.
GGGTCCCGTCGCTCGTGGAAGATCATCGCGATGGTGCGCGGCGATGGAACACTGTCCGTCACAGCTTATTTGCTGTATGAACGCTCCGGCGAACGTCGCGTATTCCAGGTGCCGGTCTGGCGCATCGCCGAACACACCGGTCTGAATTTGGACCGCTACATGGCCGCCGATCCGTTGGAAATCAACAGCCCGCCAAGGAAACTTGCCCGACTCGACGAAATCGTGCTCTGACCGACCTCGCACAGAAAGGAACGATCATGGCCACCGGCAAGGTGCCGACATCGGACCAAGACGACAACACCGTCTGGGTGGACTTCGGCTGGCCCGCCTCCGAGGAGCGCCTGGTCTCAGCGATCGATGTGCCGACGACACCACTCGAGCCGGCCGGCGGCAATGTCCTGTTGTGGTGACATGATCGGAGTAAGGTCCGGGGTCATGGGCCAGAACTGGCCAGTTGTCCGGCGCGACAACGAATACACTGCGGTCCACACGGCCCTCGTCGATCAACCGGGGGTCTGCGGCATCGTCATCATCGGCGATGCGGGCGTGGGTAAGACGACGCTGGCCCGGTTGGTCACGCGATCGCTGCCGCGGGTCCAGTGGGTTGCCGGGACGGAGTCGGCGCGCAGCATTCCGCTTGGCGTGTTCGCGCATCTGGTCGGCAGCGCGACGTCACGAGACCCGGTCGCATTCTTGGCGACGGCGCGCGAAACGATTATTTCCGAGGGTCATTCGGTCATCGGCGTCGACGACGCCCACCTGCTCGATCAGCTGTCGGCGACGCTGCTGCATCAGCTGGCGCTGGACGGGTCGGTGCGCATCGTCGCGACCGTGCGTGCGGGCGAGTCGGTGCCCGACGCGATCACCTCGCTGTGGAAGGACGGCTATCTGCAGCGTCTGCATCTGACACCGTTCACAAAGGAGCAGTGCGTCGGGCTGATCGAGCAGGCATTGCGCGGCCGGGTGGAGGGTCTCAGCGCGGACCTGATGTGGGATGCCTCGGGCGGCAACGCGCTGTTCGTGCGTCACCTGGTGGAGGGCGCGCTGGAGGCCGGCACGCTGCGTCAGGTGCGTGGGGTGTGGCAGTTGCGCGGCCGCACCGCCGTCACATCGGAGCTCGCGTCACTGCTCGACGGGCGGGTCGATCAGCTGCCCGACGCGGTCTTGCACGCGCTGCGGCTGCTGACGTTCTGCGAGCCGCTGGATCTCGACACGCTGGCGAAGATCGTCGGCGACGACGCGGTCGACGACGCCGAGTCGCGTGGGCTCATCCGGGTGATCGAGGACCATCACCGCATCGATGTGCGGTTCAATCATCCGCTGTTCGGTGAGGTCATTCGCCGCCGCTTGGGGATGGCGGCCGGCCGCCGGCTGCGCGGTGAACTGGTCCGCGCGTTGAAGGACCGGCCGCTGGCCGGCGCTGCCGACCGAATTCGGTTGGCGGAGTTGACTCTTGACAGCGATCAGGCGGCCGACGTCGACCTGTTCGTGGCGGCGGCGCGCGACGCGATCGCGCTGACCAACATCACGCTCGGTGAGCGGCTGGCGCGCGCGGCGGTTGCTCGCGGCGGTGGGCTGGCCGCCAGCGAGCTGCTGGCCCGCTCCATGCTGTGGCAGGGCAACGCCGCGGAGGCCGAGGAGACGCTGAGCCCGTTCGATCCCGGCGCGATGAACGAGCTCGAGCTTGCGCGCTGGGGTACGGCCAGAATCGCCAACCTGCAATGGTCGATGGGTGACGCCGAGAGCGCCGAGGAGGTGCTCGCGCTGTTAAAGGGCCGGCTGACGTATCCGGCGCTGCGGCTGCTGCTCGACGGCGTCGCATCGGCGTCGCTGGCATTCGAGAACCAGCTTGCCGACGCCGTGGCGCTGTCCGAGCGGGTGCTGGCCGATCCGGAAGCTCCGCCCGCCGCGGTGGAATGGGCGGTCTTCGGCGGCGCGCTCGCGCTCGCTCTGATCGGCCGCGTCGACGAGGTGGCCGTGGTGGCGGCGCGGGGGCATGAGATCGAGACCAAGGTCGACGGGCTGCTGCGTATTCTCGCCGCGTTCGGTGAGGTTCGGGCGCTGGCGTTGGCCGGTGAATTCGACACCGCCGCAGCGCGATCGGCCGGGCATGTGCAGATCTGGTCCGCGGGCCAATATCTGGCGTGGGGAATCACCAACGTCCTCGTCGGCACCGTGGGCGTGGCCCGCGGACGGTTCGCGGAGATGGTGACTCGGATGGAGCAGACGGTCGCGGCGCTGACGTCTGAGTCGGCGGCGTCGTGGAGCTTTCCCGCGCGGCTGATGCTCGCGCAGTCGTATTGCGCGCTGGGCCGCGTCGAGCCGGGCGCGAAGATGGTCGCGGAGCTGCGCACCCGATTCGGCCGGCATGTCGCGGTGTTCGGGCCGCAGCTGCGGATCGCGGAGGCGTGGCATGCCGCGGCGGAGGGAAACATCAGCAGCGCAATCGATTTGGCGCTCGATGCGGCCCGGCTGGCCGAGGAGTCTGGGCAGAAGGCGATCGAGATGCTCGCGTTGCACGATGCCGTCCGGTTCGGCGACGAGTCATGCCTGCGGCGGCTCATCGACGTCGCCGGCGGAACGGGTGGGCGGCTTGCGCAGACGATCGCCGAGCATGCGAAGGCGGTGCTCGACGGCGATCCTGAGGCAATTCACTCGGCGGCGCGGCGTTTCGAGGAGATCGGCGCGATGCTGTCGGCGGCCGATGCGGCCGCGCATGCGGCGGTCGCGCTGGAGGCGGCAGGGGACCGCCGGCATTCGGTGGAAGCGGCGGCGATGGCGAATCGCCTGGCCGCCGAGTGCGGTGGGTTACGAACGCCCGCATTGGAATTGGCCGCGCATCCGCTGCCGTTGACGGCACGCGAACGGGAGATCGCGAACCTCGTCGCGGCCGGCCTGTCGAACCGCGAGATCGCCGACCGGTTGTTCGTGTCGGTGCGCACCGTTGAGGGCCACCTGTACCGCGCCTGCATCAAGCTCGACATCTCCGACCGCGAGCAGTTGGGCACGGTTATCCGCAGCGGCGGGAAGTAGGGCTGCCGAAGCTGTTCGGCGTTGTCAGCGCCAGATCGCGCCCACGCAGACCTCGAACAGCGTCAGCGGCTTCAGCCCTTGCTTGGCCCTCGCGGGCGGTGGCCACCGGAGCTGTTTGGCGAAGCGTTTCCGCAGCGTCGGGCTTGGATCGTGCATGGATCTCCCCCTTGTTTCGTTGGCAGATCCGACGTTATTTGCCTTGGGTAATTAACGCATGCGTAGTCGACTACTCGACTTCGGCGTGGGTCGTAACATCGCTGAGCATGAGCCGCGTGGAGTACAGCCTCGAGTCATCGGTCGCAACCATCGGGATGGACGACGGCAAGGTCAATGTGCTGTCGCCCGCGATGCAGGACGACCTCAACGGGGCGCTCGACCGCGCCGAGAAGGACGACGCGGGCGCGGTCGTGGTCGCGGGCAACCAGAAGGTGTTCAGCGCCGGATTCGACTTGAGCGTGTTCCGCTCCGGTGACCCGGACGCCGCCGCCGACATGCTCGCCGGCGGATTCGACCTGTCGGTACGGCTGTTGTCGTTCCCCCGTCCGGTCGTGATCGCGTGCACCGGACCGGCCGTCGCGATGGCGTCGTTTCTGCTGCTGTCCGGCGACCACCGGGTCGGCGCGCCGGAGCATCGGATTCAGGCCAACGAGGTCGCGATTGGACTGACGATGCCGTATGCGGCGATCGAGGTGATGAAGGTGCGGCTGACACGGTCGGCGTTTCAGCGGGTGAACTCGATGGCCCAGTCGTTCTTCGGTGCGGACGCCGTTGCGGCGGGGTGGCTGGACGAGCTCGTCGAGCCGACGCGGGTGCTGTCGCGGGCGCAGGAGGTCGCGCGCGACGCGCTGCAGCTCGATGCCGACGCGCATGCCGCCAGCAAGCTGCGCGCGCGCGCCGACGCGCTCGACGCGATCCGGGCCGCGATCAAATCGGAATTCGGCCGCGAGCCGCGCCGATAGCCTGCCCCATGCTGATCCGGTTGCTCCGCGACACGCTCGCGGTTCGTGTGGCGGTCGCCGTCCTGGTCGGGGTGGCGGTCGCGGCGGTGGTGGCGGGGCACGCGGGATGGCGGTACGCGCTAGCCGGCTGGGTCGCCGCCGCGGCGGTTTACGTGGTGTGGACGTGGACCGTCGTGTGGCCAATGGATGCGACAAGCACCGCCTTGCATGCGACGCGGGAGGATCCGACGCGCATGTTCACCGACATCCTCGTCGTGGTCGCGGCCTTCGGGAGCCTTGGCGGTGTCGGGTATCTACTGATCGCGGGGTCCAGCCAGAGCAATCAGGCGATCGTCGCGGCGGCGGTGGGTGTGGTCAGCGTCGTGGCCGCGTGGGTCTCGGTGCACACGCTTTTCACTCTCCATTACGCCCGGCTCTACTACATCGACGAGGACGGCGGGATCAACTTCAACCAGCAAGAGCCGCCGTGCTACCCCGATTTCGCGTACGTCGCATTCACCATCGGCATGACCTACCAGGTTTCGGACACCGACATCCAAGACAGCGCCATCCGCAAGGCCGCGCTGCGACACGCGCTGGTCTCGTTCGTGCTCGGCGCGATCATCCTCGCCGTGACGGTCAACCTGATCGCTGGGCTCAGCAGCAAAGGCTGACAAAATCGACCCGCCGCCGTGAGAAGGCGTACCGGCGGCGGGTCGATGTGTGGGTGGCTAGATCTTGCGGTTCTCCGACTTGATCATCCAGGCCAGCTTCTCCAGCGAGTCGATGATCGCGTGCAGCAGATCCGACGTGCTGGGGTCCTCGGCGTCGACGGCGTCGTGGACCGTGCGGATGGTGTCGACGGTCGCGTAGACGCGGCCGGTGATCAGGTCGACGACGTCGTGGGTGGTCTGCTCGTCGGCCGGGAACTGCGGCAGGCTGGTCGTCGCCGCGACGGTGTCGGACCGGCCGTCGGGGACGGCGTCCAGGGCTCGCATGCGCTCGGCGACCGTGTCGCTGCCCTCACGGGCGGCGTCGACGACCTCGTCGAGCTGCAGGTGCAGGTCGCGGAAGTTGGTTCCGACGACGTTCCAGTGCGCTTGCTTGCCCTGAAGGTGCAGCTCGATCAGGTCGACAAGCACACTTTGCAGGTTCGCGGCCAGTTCGGGGGACGCGTGGAAGCTGCGGGCATCGCCGGGACGACGGTTGGTAGTAGTCAAGGTTGACCCTCCTTTTCTGGATTCATTCCAAACAACGGCCCATGAGCGCGGTGCGATCCCATTTCCGGTGTTGGATGCGTCACTGGAGGTCACTCCTGCTCGCGGTAGTGCCTTCCGGTCGAGAACTCTTCCTCGGCCCACCGCAGGTCGACGATGTCGGTCGTGTCGTCGGAGGGCTGGTGATCTGTTGGTTGCGGCTGCGGCAGCGGGTTCGACGGCTGGCGCCGGATCAGATCCTGGCCCTTCAGCCGGTCCTGGGCTTCCTGGGTGGCGCGGTTCATCCGCTCGATCTCGGCGCGCAAGACGTCGGGCCGGGTTTCCTTGGAGGCGTAGCTGAAGTAGGCCAGCAGGCTGCGGAGCAGCTCGAGCTTCTGCTTCTCGCGCTTGGCCAGATCGTGGCTGGTCAGCGATTCGAGCCGGTCGGCGGGCTGCAGGTCGGTCCAGTCCAGCACCGCCTTGGTCTGGTACTGACGACTCGGGTCGCGACCGAAACGGCGTTGCTTCTCGTTCTGTTGTGGACGGTCGGAGTAGGTCAGGGATCCGACGAAGCGCGACTCTATCGCCTCGCCAAACTCCTTGCGGGACAAAGCCGAGTCCCACACGGTCCGCCATTCCTGACCCGGGGCGAGGAAGGGCAGCTCGCTGGGCAGCTGCAGCTCGGCGAAGTCGGGGCGGCCGTCGACGTAGCCGTGCTCGTAGCGAGCGACGGTCGGCGGGTTGAAGAATGTGAACCGGATGTCGTGGGCGGCCGTCTTGCCGAAGTTGCGGATGACCAGCTCGATGACGTGCCAGTCCGACGCGTTGGGTTCCATGAACATGGCGACCTGCGGTCGCAGTTGTTCGACGCTGAGCTCGTGATTGCGCCGGCTCTGCTGACGGGCGTATATCAGCGCGGCGACGCCAAGAACGACCGCCGCCCAGACGGCGATGGTCAGCCAGGTGGTGGAGCCTGCGGCGCTGAGTTCGCGCCAGCGATCGTGTATCCAGTCCATAGTGTCCATCCGGAATGTCTTGCGAACCGTACCGGGTGACTACCAAAGCCGCAGCTTCTGGTGACCTGGATCACGCTCAGCGGGGACGTGCCTTGGGCTTTTCGTCATCGTCGTATCGGATCTCGACGCGCTGCTCGGGGCGCTGGGCCTCGGCTCGGAGGGCGTCGGTGTAGTAGTCCTTGTCGGCGTCGGTGAGCGGCGGCTGGATGATGCTTCTGGGGTAGAGGTGCTTGGCGCGGACGACGTCGGCCTCGATCGCGTAGACGATGACGGTGGCCTGCAGCGCGAGCCAGGCGAGCAGGCCCAGGACGGCGCCGAACAGGCCGGCGACGGCCTGGGCGTGGCGGAGCTGGTGGGCGACGACGGCGCCGGCGGCGGTGAGCAGGAGTTGCCAGCCGACGGCGCTAATGGCGGCACCCATGATGAGGCATCGGGTCGGCACCTGGTCGGCGGCGGCGACGCGAAAGAGCAGCAGGAAGAAGGCAAAGCCGAGGGTTGTGCCGACGATGATGCTGACGAGTCTGGCGGGCACACCGCCGAAGCCAAGCGAGGTGGCGACGCCGGCGGCGGCGCTGGAGGCCCCGGTAACAACGACGATCCCGCCGAGAAGCAGCATCAAGGCGATGGTCCTCAGATAGCGGGGCGCGAAACCGGGCCGGTCGACCTTGGGGACGGCCCACATGGTGTTGAGCGTGTTCTGCAAGGCGTGGGCGAAGCCGCGGCCGCCGAGGAGGGCGCCGAGGATGCCGACGGTCAGCGAGAACGCGGTGTTGCTGAAGGCTTCGACGCCGAGCTGGTCGTGGATCTGGGTGCCGATAATCGGAAACTCGGCGAAGGCGGAATTGACGAGTTTGGCGTGCAGGCGAGGATATTCGCGGAGTACGACGGACAGGATGGCGGTGAAGGCGAGCAGCAGGGGGAAGGTTGCGAGGAACGCGTAGTAGGTCAGCAGCGCGACGTGGTTTCCGCCTTGGTCGTCGCCGAACTTCTTTATGACCGCGATGGGAAACCCGAGCACGGGGTGGCGCTGCTGCCAGCGGTCGAACCTACGAAGGGTTCGTTCAATGGGGTTCATCGGGGTTCATCGCTCACGCTCGCAACGCCGTGTCCTTGTGTCACCTGCGGATGCCCGCAAATGCGCCCACTGATGCTGCGGCGTCGGCGCATGCCCATCGTAGTGCCTACCGGAGTTGAACGGCCGCCCAATGCTCCGTTGCGCGTTGCTGTCGCGATCGGTCCGCTAACTTGGGTCGCGGTCTTGCCATGGTGCAGGACGACGTCCCCGCGGGAGGACTGGCGACGATGGGTGACCCTGCCCTCGATCGACGGCTGAGATTTGGACGGTCAGCGTCGGCGGTCGTGTTGGTGTGGAGTGCGGTCTCGGTGGTGCTGTTGGTCACCACCATCCATCCGCGCGCGCCGAGAGGAATCCTCGAGGGCGGCACGGATCTCGACGCGTATCGCGAAGGCGCCTGGCACATGGTCGCGGGCCTTCCGCTCTACGACGAACCCCTGATTGGCAACCACCTCTACACGTACCCGCCATTCTCGACGTTGACGTTCCTGCCCCTCGATCAGTTACCGGAGGAATCGGACAAGCACATCTGGATGGCCGCAAATGTCGTTCTGCTGATCGTGGTCGTCGCGCAGTGCTGGAAGATGCTGGGCTATCGCATCACCCCGTACCTCGTATGCATCTCTGCGCTGCTGGCCTTCGCCTGTATGTTCCTCGAACCGGTCCGCAGCACGTTGTACTACGGACAGATCAATCTAGTGCTGATGTTGCTGGTCCTATGGGACACGTCGCGCGGGGAGGGCAGTCGGCTCAAGGGCATCGGGGTTGGCCTGGCGGCCGGCATCAAGCTGACGCCGGGATACTTCGTCCTTTATTACCTGGCGCTGCGGCAGTGGCGGGCCGCGGCGGTGGCGCTGGCCACGATCGCCGCGACCGTCGCGGTGGGATGGCTTGTGGTACCGGATGAATCCAGGCAGTACTGGACCCGGACGGTCTTCGATTCCGAGCGGATCGGCCACGACTTGCCGCATCCGTCCAACCAGTCGTTACATGGTGCGATCGTCCGCGTGGCCGGCGTACACCCGTCGGATGTGAACGCTCCCCCGCCTGGGGCGCACCCGCCGACGTTGATATGGCCGGTGGCGGCGGCATGTATCGCCGCCGTGAGCATCTGGATCGCGGTGCGGTTGTACCGCGGCGGAGAGCGGCTGCTGGCGGTAACGGCCACCGGCCTGACTGCCGCAGTGGTGTCGCCGTTCTCGTGGACTCACCACTGGGTGTGGTTCGTGCCGCTCATGGTCTACACCGTGCATCGGGCCATGACCAACGGCTGGTGGTGGTTGTGCGCGGCGAGCTTGTTCGTCGCACTAGGTTCATGGCCTTACCGGTTTCCCTCGGATACCGAGCCGCGCATCGGGCTGTACATGTTCCCGGACAAGTGGGTCCCGTGGGATGTCCTGGTGAACCTCTACATCGTGATCTATGCGGCGGTCATGATCGGCGCAGCGGTTATCGCGGTTCGGCACGCCCAAACTTCTGACGCGGGCGCGGCGGGGCCCGTAGGTTAAAGATCATGTCGCTCTTGGACATTGCGCTGCTGCCCTATCACGTCGCGCGTCGGGTCGCCGATGCGGTGACGCAGACGGTCTCGGCGGTCGCCCCACCTAGTGCCGAACCCGTCGTGGTCGGCGGTATGCCCGAGGGCGTGCCACAGGCGGCACTGCGGCCGGAGCCGCGGCTTCCGATACCGGCCGGTTGGCCATTTGGTGAGGACTTTCCGCGCACGTGCGGCGCCGGCCGCTTCGCCGGCGGGGCATTGTTCTGGACCGATTTCCTGTTTGACGACCACGGCGCGAAGGGCGTCCCGGTCGCCATCCCGACCGGCGGGCTGGTGCCGCCGCGCGGCACGTACGTCTACCCGGACGGGCCGGCGGCTCACAATGGCGCCGACATCTTCCGGGTTGCCGTCGGCCTTACCGACACGCACACGTGGTGGCGGATCGACTGGAACACGCTCATCGATGCCTCCGTCCCGATCGGGCTGTTCACGTTCGACACTCACCGCGGCCGCGCCGCCAGTGGCGAGTGGCCGGCCGGCGCCGGAGTGAGCTCCGCGGGAATCGATTTGGCGCTGCTGGTCTCCGCGGCCAGCGCTAAGCTGATCGACCTCACGACGCAACAGACAACGCCGGTCGAGCACACCGTCGACATGGCGGCGCGGTCCTTCGTCGCGCAGGTTCCGCGCTCGCTGGTGGAGCCCACCGGCACTTGGACGGTGCGGATGGCGGCTGGGTTGGCCAACGCCGCAGGGGACGGATTCGCGGACGTCCCCACCGCCCACGGCGCGCTGCACGGGCAACCCAATGTGTACAACGTCGCTTTTCGCACCGACGAGCAGGAGCCGGAACTGCTGAACTTCTGGCAGGACAAGGCGCAGGCCGCCGCGCTTGCCGACGGCGACGTGTCCCAGTTCTCGCTGGCCGTGCCGTGGGATGAGCTTGCGGAGCGCAGAACCACCGCTGAGCCGATCATCACGGGCACGTCGACGCGGTGGTACGTGTCCTCGGTCGAGTTGGGCCAGGGGGTCGAAGAGAGCGATCTGCTCAGCAGTGTGCTGAGCACCAAGCCGCAGTTCCTCGGCCGGGTACAGCCGTATTCGGTCTGCCTGCCGACGACATACGCGCCCGGGCGCAAATTGCCGCTGACCCTGCTGTTGCACTCACTAGCTTTGGGGCAGAACCAGTTTGCGGCGATCGACCCGCGCCTGCTGCACGAGGTGTGCGAGGGGCGGGACTCGGTGGTGGTGACGCCGCTGGCCCGCGGCCCGTCGTGCTGGTACTTCGACGAGGGCGAGCTGGACGTATGGGAGGTGTGGGCACGGGTAGCCGAACAGCTCGGCACCGACCCGAACCGCACTGTGATTGCCGGATATTCGATGGGCGGCTACGGAGCCTACAAGCTAGGACTGACCTATCCGGAGGTCTTCGCGCAGGCGGTTGTGCTGGCCGGCCCGCCGACCTGTGGCGTGCGACTGCTTGACGATGTCGATATCCCCGCCGACCCGGACCCGGGCTCGCATTGTGCCCGCGAGGGCGATACGTTGCGGCTGCTGGTCAACGCCCGGTGGCTTCCGTTCGTCATCGCACACGGGCTCGGGGACCTCCTCGTTCCGTTCTTGTCGGTGTTGCAGCAGGTGCTGGAGCTTGACCGGCTGGGCTACCGCCACCGATTCACCGTCTACCCGAGCGAGAACCACTTGTCCTTGGTGCTGAAGGACAAGTTCGACGATCCGGTGTCACACATGGGTACCGGTCTGCGCCAGGGGGATCCCGGACACATCACGTTCGCGTGGTACCCGCAGTTAGTTCGGCCGGATCTCGGGATCGGACCACATCGGGTCTGGTGGATATCGGATCTTCGGGCTGCTGCTGACGTCACGGCGACCCGAGGGGCGACGGCCGAGGTCGACGCGCGGTCGTATGCGCGGCCGGACCGGACACGGACAATCCGCCATCATCGTGGCGTGATCCTGGATCTGGAGCCGTCGCCGGGGCTGTTCAGTGAGCTGACTTGGTTGCAGGGGCCGCGTCCCGCCGCCCTACCCAGCCTGACGCTGAATCTTGTTGGCGTCGCTGGACTCACCGTCGATGTGGCGCGGGCGGGCCTGGCCGCGCTGCCCCGGTCGACGATCACCGTGGCGACCGACACGGATGTGGAGATCAAGCTTTCGGCGTTGCCGCCGGGGCTTGAGGTGCGGCTGGACGGCGAGCCGACGGGTGCCACGGTACGGGTGCGTGTGGGGCGGCACCGCATCACGCTTGCGAAGGCCGGTGAGCAACCGCAATGGTTCGCGTAACGGTGCGCCGCGAACGTCGGCTGTGGGAGCATTTGCGGAATGGAGCCGCAGGACGACCCTGAGGCGCGTATCAGGGAGCTTGAGCGCCCGCTCGCCGAGACCGCGCGGACGAGCGAATTGAGTGCGGGGTACTACACCGGTTCCCCGTACACTTCGGCGCCGCCATACGGCGGTCTGTACGCCCCGGCGCCGCGGAAGGTGTCTGCGGGATTTCCGTGGTGGGTGTTCGCGGTGATTGTGCTCGGTGTGGTGGTCCTCGGCGCGGGCCTCGCCTTCTTCAGCGTCAACGCGACCACGCGATCCGGCACGAGCGTCCCGGGCAGCCGGCCAAGTGTGGCGGAGAGCGGCGGACCAGCGGGTAAGGCCCCGAGTGGCCAGCCACGCACGCCCGGTGGGGTGACCACCGCGCCGCCGGGCGCGCAAGTCAGCGTCGCCGGCATTGCGGAGAACAAAACGATTGCCTGCAACGACAACCGTGTGAGCGTCAGTGGCGTCTCCAACACGGTCAGGATCACCGGCCATTGCCTCAGCCTCACTGTGTCGGGGGTGCAGAATCAGGTCACCGTCGACGGTGCCGACACCATCAGCGCGTCAGGCTTTAACAATCGAGTCGTCTACCACTCCGGCTCACCTGAAATCAACGATGCCGGTGGATCCGACAACAGCGTCAAGCAGGGCTGAGCAAACGCCCCGGAATCCCCATGACCATGTCGGAGTAACCCCCTATCGTGGCCACAAATGGCGTTGCATCTACATCGTGCTGATCGCACCGATCTCCTCGCCGACGGACTTGGCGAACTCTTATCCCACCCTCTCGATGACCCGTTCGCGGAGGAGCTGGTGCTGGTTCCGGCGAAGGGTGTGGAGCGGTGGCTGAGCCAGCGGCTGTCGCACGTGTTGGGATGCGGCGATGGCGCCGACGGCGTCTGCGCCGGCATCTCCTTTCGCAACCCGTCCTCGTTGATCGCGGAAATCACCGGCACCGCTGACGCGGATCCGTGGGCACCCGACGCCATGGTGTGGCCGTTGCTCGAGGTGATTGATGCCAGCCTCGACGAAGCCTGGTGCGCCACCTTGGCTACCCACCTGGGTCATTTTGAGGCCGGCGACGAAAAGGAGCTGCGGCAAGGCCGGCGCTACGCGGTGGCGCGGCGGCTCGCGGGGTTGTTCGCGTCCTACGCCAAGCAGCGCCCGCGGCTTCTCGTCGACTGGCTCGACGGCAAGGCAACCGACGGCGTCGGCAACAGCCTCGGCGATGATCTGCAATGGCAACCTCACCTGTGGCGGGCGCTGGTCGACCGGGTAGACACCGAGCCGCCACACGTCTGGCACGAGACAACTGTTGCCCGCCTCCGAGCGACTCCCAGCGACCTGCCACCGCGGCTGTCGCTGTTCGGCCACACGCGGCTGCCGAGCGCCGAGATAGAACTGCTCGAGGCGCTGGCCACTCACCACGATCTGCATCTGTGGTTGCCGCATCCCAGCGACGACCTGTGGAAATCGCTGGCCGGGCTGCACGGGCCGGTCCCCCGTCGCGAGGACACCAGCCATCGCGAGGTCGGCCACCCGTTGCTGGCGACCCTTGGCCGCGATCTGCGAGAGCTGCAGCGTGCGCTGCCCACCGACCCACAGACCGATGAGTACCTCGTCGGCGCTGATCGCCCGGACACGCTGTTGGGCTGGCTGCAAGCCGACATCGCCGCGAACGCCGTTCGCCCCCAAGGCCGTAAGCATCGAACCAATGATGCGTCGGTGCAAGTGCACTGCTGCCACGGGCCGGCCCGGCAGATCGACGTGCTGCGCGAAGTGTTACTCGGACTGCTGGCCGACGACCCGACGCTGGAGCCGCGCGACATCCTCGTCATGTGCCCCGACATCGAGACCTACGCGCCGCTGATCGTCGCGGACTTCGGCCTCGCCGACGTGGTGCCGGGCGCGCACCCCGCCCACCGGCTGCGGGTGCGACTCGCCGATCGGTCGCCGGTGCAGACCAATCCGCTGCTCGGCGTCGCGTCGCAACTGCTCACCCTGGCCGGCAGCCGCGTCACCGCCAGCGAGGTGCTCAACTTCGCCGAGTCCTCGCCGGTGCGTGCCCGATTCGGATTCACCGACGACGATTTGGAAGACATCACCCGCTGGGTCCGGCAGGCCAACATCCGGTGGGGTTTCGACCAGGAGCACCGGCGGCCGTACGGCGTTGACTTCGTCCACAACACGTGGCGTTTCGGCATCGACCGGGTGCTGGCGGGTGTGGCGATGTCCGACGATTCACACGCCTGGATCGATTCGACGCTGCCGCTGGATGACGTCAGCAGCAACCGGGTTGAATTGGCGGGTCAGTTGGCTGAATTCGTCGACCGGCTGCAGCGAGTGGCCGACTCGCTCAGCGGGGCGCGGCCGCTGCGCGAGTGGCTGACGGCGCTGGCCGACGGCATCACGCTGCTGGCTCGGGTCGACGACAACGACGCCTGGCAGACCAGCCAGATGCACCGCTCGTTTGCCGACGTGCTGGCCAGCGCCGGCGCGCGCGCCGACACGCTGATGCGTCTGCCCGACATCCGGGCCCTGATGTGGCACCATCTGGCGGGGCGACCGACCCGCGCCAACTTCCGCACTGGAACGCTGACGGTGTGCACAATGGTGCCGATGCGGTCCGTGCCGCACCGGGTGGTGTGTCTGGTGGGTCTGGACGACGGCGTTTTCCCGCGGCTCGGTGTGGTTGACGGCGACGACGCGCTGGCCCGCAACCCGATGACCGGTGAGCGCGACATCCGTTCCGAGGACCGGCAATTGCTGCTCGATGCGATCGGCGCGGCAACCGAGAAACTGGTGATCACCTACACCGGCGCCAACGAGTATTCGGGTCAACCGCGCCCACCGGCTGTGCCGCTGGCCGAGCTGCTCGACACCCTCGACATGATGACCCCGGACAAGATCAGCGAGCGCGTCGTGGTGCGACATCCGTTGCAGCCGTTTGATATTCGGAACGTTGAACGCGGCGCGCTGGTACCAGGAGTGCCGTTCAGCTTCGATCCGACGGTGCTGTCGGCGGCACGCGCAACGACCAGTGAACGAGCTGAGCAACCGCCGTTTATCGCCGGCCCCCTGCCGCCCCAACCGCCGGACGATGTCGTGCTGGCCGACCTGGTCGCGTTCTTCCGGGATCCGGTCAAGGGGTTCTTCCGCGCGCTCGACTACACGCTGCCGTGGGACGTCGACGGGGTTGAGGACTCGATGCCGGTCGACATCAACGCGCTCGAGGAGTGGACGGTTGGCGACCGGATGCTAACCGACATGCTGCGGGGCATGACGGCTGACGAGGCACGGCACGCGGAGTGGCGCCGCGGAGCGTTGCCGCCGGGTCAACTGGGGTGGCGCAAGGCCACCGAGATCCGCGATCAGGCCGAGCAGTTGGCGGCGGCGGCACTGCGGCTGCGGCGGGACACTCCTGCGGCCCACGACGTGGACATCGACCTTGGCTCCGGGCGGCGCCTGACCGGCACCGTGTCGCCGGTGTTCGGTGACCGGCTGGTGTCGGTGACGTATTCGAAGCTGGACGGCAAGCATCTGCTTGAGTCGTGGATTCCTTTGCTGGCGTTGATCGCCCACGATTCTGGCCGTGACTGGTCGGCGGTCTGTATCGGCCGCCAGAAGCGGGCGATCTCGTGCGTGCGGACGCTGGGGCGGCCGGATGATGATGCCGTCGATGTGTTGCGGGAGCTGGTGGCGCTCTACGACGCTGGCCGGCGCGAGCCACTGCCGCTGCCCATCAAGACGTCGTATGCGTGGGCGGCGGCCCGGCACGAAGGGCTCGACCCGGTGCGGGAGGCGGGATTCCGGTGGCGATCCACCGAGAAGTATCCCGCCGAGGATCAACAGCCCGCGCACGTGCGGGTGTGGGGCCGCAACGCGTGGCTGGCCGACCTGATGCAACCCGTGCGGCCAGGTGAGGAGTACGACGGCGAAGACAACCGCCTCGGTGCCTACGCGGCGCGGCTGTGGTTGCCGATGCTGCGTGCCGAGAGGACCCAGTGGTGATGGACCGCTTCGATCTGCTCGGCCCGCTTCCGGTCGCGCGTTCCACCACGGTGTTGGAGGCCAGCGCCGGCACCGGCAAGACGTTCGCGCTGGCCGGACTGGTGACCCGCTATCTCGCCGACGGCGAGGCGACGCTGGATCAGATGCTGCTCATCACGTTCGGGCGGGCGGCGAGTCAGGAGCTTCGCGAGCGGGTGCGCTGCCAAATCGTCGACGCGCTAATCGCTTTCGATGATCCGTCGGCCGTCGGCGACAACCAGTTGGTGGCACGCCTGCTCGAGGGCACCGCGGCGCAGCGCGACGAGCGCAGGCAGCGCTTGCGTGACGCGCTGGCCGGCTTCGATGCGGCGACGATCGCGACCATCCACCAGTTCTGTCAGCTGGTGCTCAAGTCGTTGGGCGTGGCCGGTGACGCCGACGCCGGCGTGACGCTGGTCGAGAGCCTCGACGATTTGGTCGCCGAGATCGTCGACGATTTGTACCTCGCGCATTTTGGGCGGGAGCGTGACGACCCGGTGTTGTTGTACCGCGACGCGCAGCGGCTCGCCCGCGCCGTGGTGGCGAACCCGTCGACGGCCCTGCGGCCGGTGGACCCCGAACCGGACTCCCGCGCCGCGGTGTGCGTCGGATTCGCGAATGACGTTCTGGCCGAGCTCGAGACGCGTAAGCGGCGGCTGGGGATCCTCGGCTACGACGACCTTTTGAGCCGACTCGCCGCCGCGCTGGACACCGACGACTCGCCCGCCCGGGTGCGCATGCATCGGCGGTGGCCGATCGTGATGGTCGACGAGTTCCAGGACACCGACTCGGTGCAGTGGCAGGTGATCGACCGGGCATTCAGCAAGCGGTCGACGTTGATCCTCATCGGCGACCCGAAGCAGGCCATCTATGCATTCCGCGGCGGGGACATCGTCACCTACCTGCGGGCCGCCGAAACTGCCGGTGACAAGAAGACACTCGGCACCAACTGGCGCAGCGACGCGGCGCTGGTCGAGCGGCTGCAGGCCGTGCTGCGCGGCGCCGAGCTCGGCGACCCCGCGATCGTGGTGCGCGACGTGGACGCGTATCACCAGGGCAGCCGGCTCGCGGGTGCGCCGCGCAACGACCCGTTCCGGTTGCGGGTGGTCAGACGAGCCACGTTCGGCCGCAGTGGAATTCAAAACCTGGGCATCGATGACCTGCGCGCCCACATCGGCAAGGATCTCGCCGCGGATATCGGCGCGCTGTTGACCAGCGGCGCGACCTTCAACGGCGAGCCCCTGCAGGCACGCGACATCGCAGTGATCGTCGAGCGGCACAAAGACGCCCGCGCCTGCTACCGCGCGCTGTCGGAAGCCGGCATCCACGCGGTGTACACCGGTGACTCCGATGTGTTCGGCTCGGAGGCCGGTGACGACTGGCTTTCGCTGCTCGAGGCGTTCGATCAACCGCACCGGCCGGGTGTGGTGCGAGCGGCAGCGGCAACGATGTTCTTCGGCGAAACCGCGGAAACCCTTGCCGCGGGCGGTGATGCGCTGACCGACCGGGTCGCGGAAACGCTGCGCGAATGGGCCGGACACGCCCGCGAGCGCGGTGTCGCGGCGGTATTCGAGGCAGCGCAGCTGGCCGGCATGAGCCGACGGGTGCTGAGGTGGCAGGGCGGCGAGCGCCTCATGACCGACCTGGCCCACATGACCCAGCTGCTGCAGGAGGCTGCGCACCGTGAACACCTGAACCTCCCTGCGCTGCGGGATTGGCTGCGCACACAACGCGAAGAACGCAGCGGCGCAACGGAACGCAACCGTCGCCTCGACAGTGATGCTGCCGCAGTACAAATCATGACGGTGTTTGTGAGCAAGGGCCTGCAGTACCCGATCGTGTATCTGCCGTTCGCTTTCAACCGCAATGTCCCCGACCGCGACTTGATCCTGTTTCACGACGAGGGTGTGCGGTGCTTGCACATCGGCGGCAAGGACAGTCCGGACTTCAGGGCGGTCGAGCAGCTAGGCCGCAGGGAGGCCGCCAGCGACGACAGTCGACTGACCTACGTGGCGATGACGCGGGCGCAGGCGCAGGTGGTGGCGTGGTGGTCGCCGGCGCATGACGAACCCAACGGCGGGTTGTCCCGGTTGCTGCGCGGTCGCCGGCCCGGTGAGGCTGTCGTGCCGGATCGTTGCGTGCCGGCGAAGATTTCCGATGATGACGCGTTGGCGCGACTCCGGGAATGGGAGGCGGCGGGCGGGCCGGTGATCGAGGAATCGGTGGTGGCACCGGCACAGTCCGTGGTCCGCGAGCCGCTACCCGCTGATCTGTCCACCCGGGACTTCCACCGCAGCATCGACACCACGTGGCGGCGCACCTCGTACTCGGGCCTGGTCCGTGCCGCCGAGACGACTGGTGTGAGCAGCGAGCCGGAGAGCGTTGACCTGAACGACGAGGTCGGCGACGTCCCGTTGACGCGGTCGGCCGCTGGCGCCGCCGTGCCGTCGCCGATGGCCGACCTACCGACCGGCGCGAAGTTCGGATCGCTGGTGCACGCGGTGCTGGAGACCGCTGACCCGTTCGCCTCCGATTTGGCTGCGGAGCTGCAGTCGCAGATCCGCGTGCACTCGGCGTGGTGGCCGGTCGACGTCTCGGCGTCGGAGCTGGCCGCGGCGATGGTGCCGATGCACGACACTGCCCTGGGCCCGCTGGCTGGCGGCTTGACCCTGCGGCAGATCGGTCTGCGGGATCGGTTGCGCGAGCTGGACTTCGAATTTCCGTTGGCTGGGGGCGATCTGCGTGGGGGCGCGCCGGATATCCGGTTGGCAGACGTGGGCGCCTTGCTGCGTGCGCATCTTCGGAGGGACGATCCGTTGGCGTCCTACGCCGACCGGTTGATCAGCAACGCGCTTGGTGGCCAGTCGATGCGCGGCTATCTCAGCGGTTCGATCGACGCCGTCCTCCGTGTCGGCGGTCGGTACCTGGTGGTGGATTACAAGACCAATTGGCTGGGGGACGCCGATCGGCCGTTGACTGCCGCGGATTACGACCGGCCCAGGCTGGCCGAGGCGATGCTTCATTCGGATTATCCGCTGCAGGCGCTGCTGTATAGCGTTGTGCTGCATCGGTTCCTGCGCTGGCGAGTTGCGAGTTACGACGCGGGTCAGCATCTGGGTGGGGTGCTCTACTTGTTCGTCCGGGGTATGTGCGGGCCGGATACGCCGGTGCTCGATGGCCATCCGGCCGGGGTGTTCAGTTGGCAACCGCCGGCGTCGTTGGTGGTGGCGTTGTCGGATCTGCTCGAGGTGGGAAGGGCGGCTGCATGACGACGGCCGAACGGCAGCTCGTCCGCAGCGCAACGGGTCTTCTGCAGACGTTCAACGTAGCCGGTGTGCTCGAGTCATCGGATGTGCATGTGGCCCAGCGGCTTACCGCTCTGGCCGGCGAGCCGGATGAGCGGGTGGCGCTGGCCGTCGCGCTGGTGGTGCGCGCGCTGCGGGGTGGCTCGGTCTGCGTGGGGTTGCCATCGGTCGAGGAGCAGGTCGATGTTGGAGACCTGCCGTGGCCCGACGCGGACGAGTGGCTGACGGCGGTGCGGGCAAGCCCGCTGCTGGCCGAGCCGCCGGTGCTGCGGCTCGACGGCGATCTGCTCTATCTGGACCGGTATTGGCGTGAGGAGCAGCAGGTCGCCGAGGACCTGCTTGCGATGGTGCCATCTCGGCCAGCCCGCGCACTGCCGGGCCTCAGCCGGCTGTTCCCCAGGGAATACGCGGAGCAGAGGGTAGCCGCGGAAATCGCACTGTCTCAGGGGTTGACGGTGCTCACCGGCGGGCCGGGCACGGGCAAGACGACAACCGTCGCACGGTTGTTGGCGGTGTTGGCCGAACAGGCGCAGCTGGTTGGGACGGGGCCATTACGGATGGCGCTGGCCGCACCGACGGGCAAGGCGGCGGCGAGGCTGCAAGAAGCGGTGCAGCTCGAGGTCGACAAACTCGAACCCGTCGATCAGCAGCGTATCTCGGGACTGCGCGCGACAACGCTGCACCGGTTGCTCGGGAGTCGCCCGGATAGCTCGTCACGGTTCCGGCATCATCGGGGGAACCGGTTGCCCCACGACCTCATCGTGGTCGATGAGACGTCGATGGTGTCGTTGACGATGATGGCTCGGTTGTTGGAGGCGGTGCGACCGGATGCCCGGCTGCTACTTGCCGGTGATCCGGACCAGTTGGCCTCGGTGGAGGCGGGCGCGGTGCTGGCCGACATCGTCGACGGACTAAGCGCACGCAGGGACGCGCGGATCTCTGAGTTGAAGACGTCGCACCGGTTCGGAGAGTCGATCGGCGCGTTGGCCGCGGCGATTCGGGCCGGCAATGCCGATCGGGTCATCGAGGTGCTACGCGCCGGAGGCGAACACATCGAGTGGGTGGAGACCGAGGAACCGTCCGAACACCTCCGCAAAGTGCTTGTGCCGCATGCGGTTCGGCTGAGACAAGCGGCTGTCCTCGGTGACGCGGCGGCGGCGTTGGCGACGCTCGACGAGCACCGGCTGCTGTGCGCGCATCGGCGGGGGCACTATGGAGTGCAGCATTGGAACCGCCAGGTCGAGCGATGGCTGACCGAGGCGACCGGTGAACCGATCTGGTCGTCGTGGTACGTGGGCCGCCCGGTGCTGGTGACGGCCAATGACTACGGGCTCGGTCTATACAACGGCGACACCGGGGTGACTGTGCGCGATGGTGATGGCCTGCGAGCCGTCATCGCCGGCGCCGAGGAGTCGCTCGAGTTCGCGACAAGCAGGTTGTCCGACGTCGACACGATGCATGCGATGACCATCCACAAGAGCCAGGGCAGCCAGGCCGACGAAGTCACCGTGCTGCTGCCGCCGCAGGACTCACGACTGTTGACACGCCAGCTGTTATATACCGCGGTCACGCGGGCGAGGTCGAGGGTGCGGGTCGTCGGTTCCGCGGCGTCCGTCCGTGCCGGCATCGCGCGGCGGGCCGTTCGGGCGTCTGGTCTTGGTCGCCGGTTACGGGTGTGAAAGGTAGTTGGGCCTCGCCGCCGTCTTCGAGGTGGCAGCCCGGCTCTGCGATGAACTGACGCGGTTGACGATCACTTCGGTGTGAGGTCAGCTCGGC
>NZ_DASQVQ010000062.1:0-19365 GCF_035640695.1 Mycobacterium sp. | reverse complement strand
GTTCCTGGTTGGCGCCGGCGGGAATCATGCCGATCCAACACGAGCAGCCGCCCAACGCGGTCAGGCCATCCTTCCAGATGATCTGCGGCGGACCGGGTTCGACCTGCCACGCTAGGCCCATGAGCGCCGGGCCTGGTGTCTCCGGCTTCGCGCACATGTGAACCGACAGCGACGACGGTTGGGTCGTCGCGGCGAGTCCCTTCATGAGGTTTGTCGTTTGGTTCGCGGCGCCCAAGTGTGCCATCAGCCACGTGTGCATGTCCGCGGCGGAAGATTTGACGTCTGAAGCAGCGCCGGCCGACACCGGGGCGTGGTCGTTGGGGTAGGCCTGGGCCACGGGGGCGCCGCCCGGAACGATGGTGTATGTGTCGGGCATGTTCAGCGGCTGGGTCAGGTTGTCGTGCAGCACAGCGGAATAGGCTTGCGCCGGCGACGACGCGGGGGGATTCCCCGCCGCGCAGCCGTACGCGGCGACGGCGGTAAAGCCCAACGTGATGAATCCGAGGTTGGAGTATTCCCAGCAAGTGCCCGGCTTCGGGCCGTTCCGGGTCTTCCACGCGTCCACCAGCTTTAGCGGTGGGGCGGATGGACTCGTCAGGAACAGGCCGATACCGTCGGCGTCGCCGGTGGTTTCGCGCGGCAGGCCGGACGTTTGTTGGGCGAGCATGCGCGGTGTGATCTGCTGCATCGTCGGGCTTAGATCGGCGGCGCCGAGGTATGCGCTGAGATAGCGCTTAAGGCCCGCATCCCAATTGAAACAATCCGGACGCGCGAAGACACCGTTGGCAAACAGCGCCGCGGTGAAGGTCTTGGTGATGGAGCCGATGGCGAAGATGGTGCGCTCGGTGGGCGGTGTCCCGTCGGCCACGGCGCCGTACATGTAATAGGGCTGGAATTGGTGGTTCGGGTACGCAAAGGCCACCGCGACCCCGTAATTCCGCCCGGGTTGGTTGGTTTTCGATCGCAGATTGTCCAGCAGCGCATTGGCCTGATCGCCGATGATGCGGTCCAGGTCACTTTGGTTGAGTTTGATGGACTTGACCCGGGCGTCGGGCCTAGGGGTAGCGGTCGCGGTCGGCAAGGTGTTCTGGGAGGGCGACGGGGCACCGCAGGCAACCGCGGCACCGGTCACGCCGAGGATGCCCAACCCCGCCAGCCGCCCGAGGTCCCGCCGTGACATGTCTCGCATCTGGTGGCCTCACCCGGGGCATTGTGCTGCCGCGCGTGGCCGAAGACCCGGCAGCAACACTGTTGCTAAAAGAAGTTAGGTACTCCGTTCTGATCAATAAGTCAACGAATGCGAATATAAATCCTGTCGGACGTGGGGGGCAAATGCCGACAGATTGGCCGGGTGCCGGCCTGCGAAAATATTAACGCAGCCGAATAACAACGTGAAGGATGTACTGTGCGGTCAGGATGGCACGGCATCCGTAAGTTTCAGCGCCAGCTGCCGCCAAGCGGAGGCTACTCAGCATGTGATCGCTTGGCCTCGTGCGACTTTCGGTTGCCATGGTTAGGCGGCATCGAGGGCAGAATGATAACCGGTGTTCGTTACGAGCTTCGACGAATTCTGCATAGCGCACACCATCCGCGTGGACCGCGTGTAGCGTCCTGATTCGGAAATATAGTCCTAGTCGGGAGGGACCTCATGCGCAAAAGCACGCTGGCAGTCGCAGCGGCTGCACTCACATTCGGTGTATTCTCCGCCACGGGCTGCGCGCACAATCAGCAAGCTGCGCCGACTCCACATCCCAAGATCGCCTACACCCAGAACGATGGTTCCACCCCGGCCCGGCCACTCGATTGTTTTGGCTCCACCGGCTCCCATGGGTGCGGCCCGGGATGGTTCTGGCGTGATGGCTGGCGCGGGTGGGGCTGCTACCCCTGCTGACCTTAAACCGGACCGCGACCATCGAGACTCGTCGGCTTCGCCGGCTGTACCGCGCCGGTGACGATCGGTGTGACCGTCGGCGGCACAAGCCGCGCGGCTGAATCGACGCTCACCTGTTATCCGTCTATCTCGCCGGAAATCCCGCGCTCGATGCTCGCCCGCGTCGCAGGCGGCAACAGGACCAGCCCATCGAGCTCTTTGCGAGCCAGGTCGTACGCGTGTTGACGCTCCTGCAGAGTCGCGGCCGAGTCCGACACCACGCGCAACAGACTCTGCGCGCGCGCAATCCGCTGCTGACCTTCTTGCGAAAAGTCGTTGCGACGCCTGCGTATCGCCTCCGCCTCGGCGACGTTGAATGCGGTTATGTAGTCCTCGACCGCGGCGAAGTACAGTCCCGCCGTTTCTCGATCATCGAGAAGATCCTCGGCCTTTACCGGGCGCAGGAAGTCGGCCCTCAGTTTGGCCTTGTGGAAGCCGATGGTGAGCGGACTGCGCATGTCGGTCATCAGCGGGAAGTCCAGCAGCTTGGTGAAGTCCAATTCGTACTCCAGCCAGCGTGCGTCGGTGCGACTGTGCTCCTCGAGGACGCGTTTGATCGACCCCCACTGGGCTGCTTGGTTGCTCTTGGTGCGGCCAGCCGGCCCCGCGATCGGTGAGTTCTCTAATTGTTCCGCCCGATTGGAATCCGGGGACTGGACACCGCGCCGCTGGCTGGCCGAGAACGCTTTGATCGCGGCGATGATCATGCCAGCCAGCGGCAATATCACGAGGAGAAGCTCCGCCAGCCGGAATAGCAAGCCCATAAGGCGAGGATGCCACGCCGGAACCGTCAGCACCTGCGAGCCAAACCGGCGGGAAGGCCGCCACCGAGACCCGCCGGCTGAAAACCTACATGGACGCCGGCGACATCGCTACGACGACTCGATTATCCGCGTCAGGTAGGGAGTCATGCCGGCGGTGCGAGCTGCCGAGACCGTGACTGCGGGCTCGGTGGCCTCCAGCATCTGCCCGTTTCCTAGGTACATCGCAACGCTTTGGCTGCCACCGGGGCCGTAGAAGATCAAATCGCCGCGCCGCGCCTGCGCCGGCGCGATCTTGCGGCCGGCGTTGTACTGCTCGGCCGAGGTCCGCGGCAGCTTGATCCCGACGCCGCCGAAGGCGTACACCATCAAACCCGAGGCGTCGAATCCAACGACGTTGGCATTCGGGCCGGTGCCGCGGGTGGGCCCGGCAACGTTTCCGCCTCCGTACAGATACGGGACGCCCCGCTGCGAAAGCCCGCGCGCGATCACGTAGTCGATGGCTTGCTGGTGGCTCACCGGCGCAGCGTTGTCAGCGGTGGCAAGACCGGGCGTCGCCAGCATCAGGGCCAAACTCAGAGCGACGGCGTAGATGTGTCTCATTCGAACTCCAGCCCTCTCCGCCCCCGCGCGGTGACTTCGCGCTTCCAGTCACACCAGTCACTACAGTCACTTCTACAACAAATACCGCCGTTGGCCTATGGGTTTGTGGCTTCGGAAGCGTGATTTTGTCGTACCGTGACCGAACGGTGACCGCCGGTAAGCGGCACCCGATCTGGTGCGGGCAGTGACGGTTTCGTTGTGGCGAGGCCATGCAGGTCTACGCAGGTCTAGGCGGGTCTGGGCAGGTCTAGGAGGAAGAGTCGCGTTGATGCTCCGCCGGAAGGTGAAAATGGTCGGCCGCGCGATGCTTGTCGCCGCTGCGGCACTTTGGGTACCGATGATCGGCCTTGCCGGCGCCCCGATCGCCGGCGCCGTCAGCCAGCAGACCCTGGTGGGTGCTTGGTCTGGTCCCTCAATCGTCGGCGCGGGTGATTGCGGGATTGGCTCGGCGGAATTCGCTTTCTCGCCCGACGGCACGTATCGATACGCGGCCATGTATCCCAACTGTCCTGCCGTCATGCTCGACGGGCGCTATGAACTGCAGTCCGACGGAGGGGTGCTTCAGATTTCGATGGAGCAATGCGGAGATCCGGGCTGCCCCCCCGGTCCGTCGATGCTCACCACGTCGATCAGCGCCACTGACGCCGAAAGCATCGTCCTCGGCGGGCACTACACCTACCTCCGACAACACGGCTGACCGCCTGGTCGACGAGCGTCGGCGGGGCCGACCAGCCCGGGCTAGACGACGGCGCCCTCCGCACCTAGTGCTGATTAGGCCATGGTCGGTGCAACCGGCGCCTATTGTGAATCATGGCCATCATCGCAGCGGATGCCGAGGCTCGCACACCATTCGAGCGGGACATCGCCGCCACCCAGCGTTACTTTGACAGTCCGCGGTTCGAAGGGATCGTTCGCCTCTACACAGCCCGCCAAGTGGTAGAGCAGCGCGGCACGATCGCCGTCGACTACACCGTGGCACGAGAGGCGGCCGGGCCTTTCTACGATCGGCTGCGCGAGCTCTTCGGGCTGCGCAAGAGCATTACCACATTCGGTCCCTACTCGCCGGGACAGGCAGTGACCATGAAGCGGATGGGCATCGAGGGTATCTACCTCGGTGGTTGGGCGACTTCCGCTAAGGGCTCCACCAGCGAGGACCCCGGGCCAGACCTTGCCAGTTACCCGCTGAGCCAGGTGCCCGACGAGGCCGCCGGGCTGGTCCGCGCCCTGCTCACCGCCGACCGCAATCAGGAGTACCTGCGGCTGCGCATGAGCGAAGAGCAACGCGCCGCGGCCCGGGTTCACGACTACCGCCCGTTCATCATCGCCGACGCCGACACCGGCCACGGCGGCGATCCACACGTACGGAACCTGATCCGCCGTTTCGTCGAGGCCGGCGTGCCGGGCTACCACATCGAGGATCAACGCCCCGGCACGAAGAAGTGCGGCCATCAGGGTGGCAAGGTGCTGGTGCCGTCCGACGAACAGATCAAGCGCCTCAACACCGCCCGCTTCCAGCTCGATGTGATGCAGGTGCCCGGCATCATCGTCGCGCGCACGGACGCCGAGGCGGCCAATCTCATCGACAGTCGCGCCGACGAGCGAGATCAGCCGTTCATCCTGGGCGCGACCAACCTGAGGATCCCGTCGTACAAAGCGTGCTATCTGGCAATGATGCGGCGTTTCTACGATCTGGGAGTCAGGGAACTGAATGGTTATCTGCTGTACTCGCTTCCGGACGGCGAGTACGCCAATGCCGGCGCCTGGCTTGACCGCCAAGGGATCTCGGATCTGATCGCCGAAGCGGCCGCGGCCTGGCGGGACGACGGGGATCCGTCGAACGACGTTCTCTTCGACAAGGTCGAGTCACGGTTCGTGGAGGCCTGGGAGGAAGACGCCGGGCTGAAGACGTACAGCGAGGCCGTTGCCGACCTGCTCGAGTTTGCCGAGAGCGAGGGCGAACCGTTCGATATGAGCGCCGCGGAGTGGCGGCGGTTCGCTGAGCGCGCGTGCTTCTTCACCGCCCGCGGTAAGGCCAAGGAGTTGGGCGTCGATGCCGCATGGGATTGCGAGCTAGCGAAAACCCCCGAAGGCTACTACCAACTTCGCGGCGGTATACCCTATGCGATCGCCAAGCAGCTCGCCGCGGCGCCGTTCGCCGACATCCTGTGGATGGAGACGAAGACGGCCGATCTCGCCGACGCGCGGCAATTTGCCGAGGCGATCCATGCCGAATTCCCCGACAAAATGCTCGCCTACAACCTGTCCCCCTCGTTCAACTGGGACACCACCGGCATGAGCGACGAGGAGATGCGGTGCTTCCCGGAGGAGCTCGCCAAGATGGGCTTCGTCTTCAACTTCATCACCTACGGCGGACACCAGATCGACGGCGTCGCCGCCGAGGAGTTCGCCATGGCGCTTAAGCAGGACGGCATGCTGGCGTTGGCGCGGTTGCAACGCAAGCTGCGCATGGTCGAATCGCCGTACCGCACGCCGCAAACCTTGGTCGGCGGGCCGCGCAGCGACGCCGCGCTGCTCGCCTCCTCGGGACGCACGGCGACCACCAAGGCGATGGGCAAGGGATCCACCCAGCACCAGCATCTGGTGCAGACCGAGGTGCCGCGGAAGCTGCTGGAGGACTGGCTGGCCATGTGGAGCGAGCACTACCGGCTCGGAGAGAAGCTCCGCGTTCAGCTCCGGCCGCATCGCGCCGGCTCCGAGCTGCTCGAGCTCGGAATCTACAGCGAAGGAGGCGATGGCGAGGACAAGCTCGCGAACGTGATATTCACCCCGATCCAAGATCGGCGCGGCCGCACCATCCTACTGGTGCGCGACCAAAATACCTTCGCCGAGCGGCTTCGCCAGAAGCGCCTGATGACCTTGATTCACTTGTGGCTGGTGCACCGATTCAAGGCCGACGCGGTGCACTACGTCACGCCTACCGAGGACAACCTCTATCAGACCTCGAAGATGAAGTCCCACGGGATATTCAGCGACGTCCACCAGGAGGTGGGTGAGATCATCGTCGCCGACGTGAACCACCCGCGCATCGACGAGCTGCTGGCGCCCGATCGGGCCGCGCTCTGGCGGTTGATTCGCAAGGAACAGTAGCGGGTTGCGCGGCCCGTATCGCCGCAGCAAGAGCTTTCGCGCGCTTGGCAGATCAGGACGCCAGCTGGTTACCGTCGAAGCTGTTGTCGAAGCCGCCGATGTACGTGCCAAACGGAACCGCCGGATCGCCTGAAGTCGGCTGTGTCGGCGCAGGGCTGGGCGAGGGACTCGGAGCAGCGGCGGCCGCTGCTGGCTGCACTAATTGGGCTGTGGCCGCGGCTCCGGGAGCGGCGAGCGCGACGGGTGCCAGGCTTATCGCGCCACCGATCGCGGCCAGGGCCAACACCGGGGCAATGTAACGAATTTTGGTCTTCACGGCGGTACCTCCTGTGTGCTGAATACCTTGATTTGTCTACGACTACTGTCGCGCGGCGGGCAACGATTGTCGTCACAGGTGACACCCAATGCCGGCTCTTGCCAACCCGACCTGCCCGACCCCTGCTGCCTGGAACTTCTGGTTTAAACGGTCGAGCCGCATAATGCTTTTGACGCGAGAGGGTCAATGGAGGATGGTGCGGCGAGTTACGGGTGATCCAGGGCGTATTCGGCAACGATGCAGCGCGCCGATAAACGCCGACCATGCCCCTTTCCTGCTGCTGTCGATTCGCGGCGAGGACGAAGCGGCTGACGACGAGTATCTGGCGATGATGCGCTTCGCCGGGCTAGACGCGACCGGGCTGCACCGTATTCGCTTGACCCATCAGCCTTTAGGACGAATCCATCTCGCCGAATGGTCTGGCATCATCCTGGGCGGCGGACCGTACAACGTCAGCGACGCGGCCGCCTCGAAGTCCGCAACGCAGCAACGCGTCGAATCCGCGCTACTGCCTCTGATCGGTTGCGTCGTCGACCTCGACTTCCCCTTTCTCGGATGCTGTTACGGCGTGGGCACTCTCGGTTCGGCCATTGGCGCGGTCGTCGACCGCACGTACCCAGAGCCGGTCGGCGCCGTCACGATCACACTCACAAGCGCCGGTCGCGACGATCCGCTCTTCGCGGATCTGCCCGACGTCTTTGACGCATACGGCGGGCACAAGGAGGCAGCCGCTTCGCTTCCCTGCCAAGCCGTTTGCCTCGCATACTCGGCCGACTGCCCGGTCCAGGCCTTCCGCGTGGGCAACAACGTGTATGCGACGCAGTTCCACCCCGAACTCGATGCCGACGGCATCTGCACGCGGATAGACGTCTACAAGAACCACGGCTACTTCGCCCCCGAGACAGCCGAATCATTGAAGGTCGCTGCCCGACAACGGAATATCAAATACGCGCCGACGATCTTGCGGAGGTTCATCGAGCGGTACGCCCGGCGAACATGAACGGTCCGCAAACCCACCGAACGGATTGTTACAGACCTTGCAGCGCGGCGCCGAGGGCCGATAGCGAAGGATCCCCCTCGCTTTGACCAGCGGCGCGTGACCGTTGGTGAGCACCTCGCGCCATCGCTTCGACCGAGATGGGCTGCCATCGGCGACGTCGGCCTCGCCGCGATTTTCCACAGTGATCACCAGTGATACTCGCCCGCGCTTGGTGGCGACCGGCCTGGCGGCACCGCAAGATTCCTCCCGGCCGGGAAGTCTTGACTGATTCCAGAAAAGTGGTCATATTGTGTGGGTGTCCTCGATGCCGGACTACGCCGAGCAGTTGCGCATGGCCGATCTACGCGTGACGCGCCCTCGGATGGCGGTGCTCGAGGCGGTGCACTCGCATCCGCACGCCGACACGGAAACGATTCTCGAAGCCGTGCGTACCGGTCTCCCCGAGGTGTCCCGGCAGGCCGTGTACGACGTATTGCACGCCCTGACCGCCGTGGGCCTGCTGCGGCGGATCCAGCCGTCCGGCCTGGTCGCCCGCTACGAGTCGCGTGTCGGTGACAACCACCACCACGTCGTCTGCCGATCCTGCGGGGCCATAGCGGATGTGGACTGCGCAATCGGGGAGGCGCCCTGCCTGACCGCGTCTGACGACAAGGGCTTCCATCTTGACGAGGCCGAGGTCATTTACTGGGGTCTATGCCCCGACTGCTCCACGTCAGAACCGGCGCGATCACCCATGTGATCCCAGCCCAATCCACCCACCCCGGAAGGAAGGACCGAAGTGACCGAGAGCGTCAGCGAAAGCGAAAACCCAGCCATCCCGTCGCCCACCCCGAAGGCGCATCGTCCCATGACGAACCGGGACTGGTGGCCCAATCAGGTGGACCTGTCGGTTCTGCACAAGCACGCGCCGCAGGCCGACCCGATGGGCGAGAGCTTCAACTACGCAGAGGAGTTCAAGAAGCTCGATGTCGAAGCGTTGAAGCGCGACATGTTCGAGGTGATGACGACCTCGCAGGACTGGTGGCCGGCCGATTACGGTCACTACGGCCCGCTTTTCATCCGGATGAGTTGGCATGCGGCAGGCACCTACCGCATCCACGATGGTCGGGGCGGTGGCGGCGAAGGCGCACAACGCTTTGCTCCCCTGAACAGCTGGCCCGACAACGCCAGCCTCGACAAGGCGCGCCGGTTGCTCTGGCCGATCAAGCAGAAGTACGGCAAGAAGATCTCCTGGGCCGACCTGATCATCTTCGCGGGCAACTGTGCCTATGAATCCATGGGATTGAAGACGTTCGGCTTTGCCTTCGGCCGGGAGGACATCTGGGAGCCCGAAGAGATCTACTGGGGCCCAGAGGACACCTGGCTAGGAGACGAGCGCTACAGCGGCGAAAGGGAACTCGCCGAACCCTTCGCCAACGTGCAAATGGGCCTGATCTACGTGAATCCGGAAGGGCCCAACGGCCAACCGGACCCGGTTGCTGCCGCCAAGGACATTCGTGACACCTTCGGCCGGATGGCGATGAACGACGAGGAGACGGCTGCGCTGATCGTCGGTGGCCACACCGTCGGCAAGACCCACGGAGCGGGCGACCCCGATCTCGTCGGCCCGGAACCCGAGGGCTGCCCACTGGAGATGCAGGGCCTGGGGTGGAAGAGCTCTTTTGGCACCGGCGTGGGTAAGGATGCGATCACCAGCGGGCTCGAGGTGGTATGGACATCCACGCCGACGAAGTGGGACAACAGCTTTCTGGAGAATTTGTACGGCTACGAGTGGGAGCTGACCAAGAGTCCCGCGGGTGCCTGGCAGTGGACGGCGAAGGACGGTGCCGGCGCGGGCACCATCCCCGACCCCTTCGACCCGTCGGCGCGACGCGCCCCGACGATGTTGACGACGGACCTGGCGCTGCGGATGGATCCGATCTACGAGCGGATCACCCGTCGCTGGCTGGACCACCCCGACGAGTTGGCCGACGCGTTCGCCAGGGCGTGGTACAAGCTGCTGCACCGTGACATGGGACCCATTTCGCGCTACCTCGGCCCCTGGGTTCCCGAGCCGCAGCTGTGGCAGGACCCCGTTCCCGCGGTCGACCATGAACTGATCGACGAGAAGGACATCGCTGCCCTCAAGGGCAAGATCCTCGAATCGGGACTATCCATCTCCCAACTGGTGTCCACCGCGTGGGCGTCGGCGGCAAGTTTCCGCGGCACCGACAAGCGTGGCGGCGCCAACGGGGCACGGATTCGCCTTGCGCCGCAGAAGGATTGGGAGGCCAACGAGCCGGCCGAACTGGCCACGGTGCTGCAGGCCCTGGAGAAGGTTCAGCAGGACTTCAACGCCTCGCAATCAGGTGGCAAGAAGGTCTCGCTCGCTGACCTGATCGTGCTGGGCGGCAGCGCAGCCGTCGAGCAGGCGGCGAAGGCCGCCGGGTACGACGTCACGGTGCCGTTCGCGCCGGGGCGAACCGACGCCTCCCAGGAGCAGACCGATGTGGAGTCGTTCGCCCTTCTGGAACCGAGGGCCGACGGCTTCCGCAACTACCTGCGCGTCGGAGAGAAGGCGCCGGCCGAGCGCCTGCTGGTGGACCGGGCCTACATGTTGAATCTGACCGCACCCGAGATGACAGTGCTGGTCGGTGGCCTGCGCGCGCTGGGTACCAATTTCGGCAAGACTAAGCACGGCGTCTTCAGCGATCGGCTTGGGACGTTGACGAACGACTTCTTCGTGAACCTGCTCGATATGAGCACGCAGTGGAAGGTCTCGGAGTCGGCGGAGAACGTGTACGAGGGTCGGGATCGCAGCACCGGCGAGCCCAAGTGGACCGCCACCGCCGTCGATCTCGTCTTCGGTTCGAACTCGATCCTGCGTTCGCTCGCGGAGGTCTACGCCACCGATGATGCGAAGGAGAAGTTCGTGCGGGACTTCGTCG
Source organism: Mycobacterium sp. (assembly GCF_035640695.1). Taxonomy (GTDB): domain Bacteria; phylum Actinomycetota; class Actinomycetes; order Mycobacteriales; family Mycobacteriaceae; genus Mycobacterium. The sequence goes on along the minus strand of NZ_DASQVQ010000062.1, from coordinate 8,720 downwards.
CCGCATGGGTCAAGGTGATGAACCTCGACCGGTTCGACCTCGCCTGATCGGCCACAATTACGCGCGGCATCCCGCGAGCCGACACGCTCACGGGGTGCCGCGCCGAGGTGCCCGGACCGCAACCCAGAGAACTCGTTGAGCGGTCATCCGGCGCGGGCCGAAAGGGCCTTCGTGCGCGTTTCCAGCGCCCCGTCGATCGATTGCAGCTTGGCTTTCGCCGGGTCGGTTCGCGAGTCGGCGTTCGGGGCCCAGACGTCCACCATCCGGCGCATCCACCGGCGGGCGGGCTCCTCAACGTAATGGAACAGCACGACAGCCGCGCCCACGGCGGTGACCAGCAGGCCGACGACGACCAGGTGCCCGACATAGCCGTGCAGCCTGAGCCCGAACTGCGCTTCGACCCAGTCCCAGGAGGTATGTACCAGCTCGTGCACCATGTACAAGCTGAACGAAATCTGCCCGCCATACACCATCGCCCGGGCGGATAGCACTCTCGGCAGCGTGCCGGCGCCGACCGCCAGCGTTATCACCAGTGGCACGAACAGGACGTCGACCACTCCGCTGCTCTCCCGCACGTCGGGCAACGGATGCGCGCGCAACAGGTAGAGCAGGCCGACAATGGCGCCGAGCAGCGCCACGGAGAGGTACCCGGCGCTACGGCGCGCCTGTTCGGACGGCCGCAACCTGCGGACGGCGGCACCCGCCAGCGCACCGGCGGTGAACTGCATCACGATCCGCGGCAGCCAGCTCCACGGTGTATAGAAGTGACCGGTCGCCAACAACAACAACACGGGCGGCAGCGAGGCGGCGAACGCCAGCCACATCAGGCTCCGGGCTCTGGTGACAAGTGTCATCCGGAAGATCACCAGCACCAGCAGACCGAACAAAAGATAGGCCAGCCATTCCGCGCTGATCGACCAGGCTGGGCCGTCCCAGCTCGACCCATCGAAGAACGGCTGGAACCACAGTTGCGCCAGCACGATCTGGCGCACGTAATTGATCGCGGTGAGCTGGTCGGCGTGTGGCGACGGCACATGACCGACGTACAGCGTGAAGATGATCCAGACGGCGGCGAGGTGCAATGTGACGATGTAGACCGGCCACACCCTGGCCAGCCGCAGCCACAGGAAGTGCAGCGTGGCTCGCGCCGACCACGACAGGCCCATCTCGTCGAGGTAATTCCAAGTAAGCACGAACCCGCTGAGGATGAAAAACAGGTCCACGCCCTGGGCGCCGCAGTTGATCACGGGCGCGAGCGCTTCTCTGAATTCAGGTGCGGCTTCCTGCAGCAGCAGTCGGAAGTGAAAGAGAACCACCCACACGGCGGCGACGGTGCGAAGTCCTGTTAAGGCCTTGATCTCTCCGCTGCGCACAACGCTCTTTTCGTATCTACTCTTGCTTTTCGTGCTTTTCGCGTCACTACGTCCGCCGGCCGGGCTGTCCGCCTCCCCGCGACCTGGCCACCGGCAGCTTTCGAAGAGTAACAGCGCAGTCGCGCTTATGCCGCATGCGGAATGCTGTGTAATTCCTGCGGGAGACGAACCGATCGATCGTCGATCGGCGCCCGGAAAACGATCCACCATTAGCTGTTGAGGATGGCTCGATGCCTTGATCGGCGTGCGGTCGCTAAGCCCGAAACGCCGATCACCACGATTGCGTGGATTTCAGCGAACGCGTGAAAGCCACTTCTTAACAAAGAGTTAGAAGCTGCTCCCCGTCACCTTAGGTTTGCGGCATAGCGTCGAAGGCAAATGAGGTCGGTTTGCCGGCCATCTCGGTGCCACGATTCGGAAATGGGGCTGCTCATGACCGCCACGATCAGCAGGTCGGCGTCTGGTCTCAGGTCCGGCGACCGAAACCCCACGGTTGACTGCAGCGGCGCCCAGATTCGAGCCCACTGCCGTCACCTGGCGACGGTGGTGGCAATACAGGGCCATATCACCGACCTCAATGTCGGTCTGATCAGCGAGCACACTCGGCGCATCAGCCTCGCCCAGGATCGTCTGGTCCTCGACTTGAGCCGGGTGAATTCTTTTGCTGCGGCTGGTATCTCGCTCCTAGACGTCGTTGACGAGGAGTGTCGCACCGCTGGCGTCGAGTGGACCGTGGTGGCAAGTCCCGCGGTCAGTGCACGACTGCTTGACTATGCCGGCGTGGCCACGTATCCGACCACACCCTCGGTACACGAGGCGCTCCACCACTTCGCCGATGTGATCGCCAGGCGGCGTCAGCTGTTGCTGCCGTTGATCGGGATGACGGCCTAGCAGGCGACAACGGCTTTGGTAGCACCGCGCTGATATGCGCGTCGCGCACCGGCGTGGTCGTTGCTCGGGCGCAGACTTGGAGTGTGGAGACCCTCGCTTACGCCCCCGGCCGGTTCGCCGATGTCTTCGGCGACCCCGCGCAGCAAACCGTCTTGATGTGGCATGGCGCGCAGACTGACGCCCGCACCGCCATGCGGCCGTTGGCTGAGCTGGTGGCCGGCCATGGCCTTGCCGTGGTGGTGCCCGATTGGAACTCACATGCCGACGACGGCGGCCGGGCCGACCTGCTGCGATCGGTGCATTTCACACGGCAGCGGGTTAAGGACTCCGACAACCTGGTGCTCGTCGGATGGTCACTCGGGGCGGTCGCGGCGGCAGGAGTGACGATCCGCTCGCGAGACCACGGTGTGCGTTTCGCGCACACTGTTTGCCTCGCCGGACCCTTCATGGTCCGCGACCCGATCTGCGGCGAACACCTGGCCAGCGAATTGCCGGGTAGCGCCAACCGTTCGCCGTTCACGGTGCTCCACGGCCTAGCTGACGACGTCGTTCCGGTCGCGGCGAGCCGGTCGTTCACCTCGACCCTCAAGCAGAACGGCTGGCCGGTCGAACTCGTCGAGCTGGCCACCGACCACGGGGCGATCGCCGGCGCCAGCTACGACCCGTCGGCAGATCGCTACACGGCCGCGAACGACCCTGACACACTTGCGGTGGCGGCCGATGTGGCGACCCGGATAGCCGTGGCGCTCGCACGCGAAACTACTTCCTGACAGCACCGTGCTGGTACGGCAAGGAACGCATTATGCTGCTCGCGTAGGCTGCCGTTCTGTGAGGTCGATGATCGCGGCGATGCTGGCCGCAGCGCTGGTTGTTGCGAGCCCGGTCGCCTCCGCCGGCCTCGCCAGTGCGGATCCGCCTGCGCCGCCCCCGCAACCGAAGACAACAATCGACCACGACGGCACGTATTCGGTGGGAGCCGACATCGTGCCCGGCACCTATGTCTCTGCGGGCCCCGTCGCAGGTGGTACCTGCTATTGGAAGCGGCTGAGCGGGCCCGATGGCCGCGACATGATCGACAACGCGATGAGCAAGAAGCCTCAGGCCGTGCGGATCGACGCGAGCGATAAGGCGTTCAAGACGGATGGCTGCCAGCCGTGGCAGAAGACCGACGACGCAAAGCCCCCGGCGGACATCCCGCCGCCAATCGCTGGAGCCCAATTACACGGCTACATCGACGACCTCAACGGCCATGCCCGTCAGTTCGGCGGAGGGCAATTACCTCAGCCCTGACGGGCGGCTGTCCGTCAGCGGACGGCCGGCTGTGCGTCAGCGCGCTACCGCGGCGCCGGCAGGTTCAGCAGCAGTCGCGCGCCGCCCATTGGGCTTGTCTCCAGAGACGCTGTACCGCCGTGCAGTTCGGCCTGCTGGGCGACCAACGCCAACCCGAGACCAGATCCTGAACGCGATGCTGTCGAGCCGCGCGAGAATCGTTCGAACACGGCGTCGCGTTCCTCGTCGGGAACGCCAGTCCCGTTGTCATCGACCGTGATCTCCACGCCATCGGCGGAACTTATTGCAGTGAGCCGGATTTCGGTAGCGCCGCCGTGCTTGACAGCGTTGGCAATGGCGTTGTCGATGACGAGCCGCAGCCCGGCCGGCTGACCCACCATCAGCACGGTGGGCGACGGGGCCAGCGAAACCTGCAAGTTGGGGTAGCTGCGCATCGCGTCGTGGGCGGCGCGATCGAGCAGTTCGGTGATGTCCACTGGAACGAAATCGGCCGCGGTCGTCAGTTGGCCCTGCGCCAGCCGCTCGAGAGCAGTCAGCGTCGCCTCGATCCGGCTCTGGGTGCGCATGACGTCGCTTATGAGTTCCTTGCGCTGCTCGGCGGGCAGCTCCAGAGTTGACAGCACCTCCAAGTTCGTGCGCATGGCCGTCAGTGGGGTGCGAAGCTCGTGCGACGCGACCGCGGCGAAGTCGCGAGCAGACTCCAGTGCCGCCTTGGTCCGCTGTTGCTCCGTGCCGATGCGGGCGAGCATGCCCTCGACCGCCTCGGCGATTTCCATCGCCTCCCACACGCCGCGCACCTGAACGTCGTCGGGTTTGGACTGGGCATTGATGACGCGCGCCTGCCGTGCCAGCAGCCGGAAAGGATTAACCATGAGCAGCGAGATCACCCAGCCAACCACGACAGTGCCGCCGATAACGCCGCCACAGATCAGCAGGACCCGCTGGTGCAATCCGTCGATCCGACGCTGCGTCTCGGCCAACGGCGCGCCGAGCGCGATCGACGCCGGACCGGCCGAGAAGGTGCGGACCCGGTATTGAACGCCGTTGATCGTCGTGTTGGCGTAGCCGTTGGGCAACTGCGGCAACACGATGTTGCTCGGCACCGACGCGGTGGTGTCGCCGACTCGTGCCGTGCGCACCAGGCTGCCTTCCGGCACGGGTTGGTCGCTGCCGGCGCTTTGTGGGCTGTTCAGCAGCGTACTGACATCACCGAGGCTGCTTACCGAGTCCAGGCGCCGATCAAGTTGGTTGTACTGATCGTTGGTGATGCCCAGCCATACCCAGACGCCGAGGGTGACAACGAGAGCGATCACCGACAACGCGGCCACGATCACGATCATGCGCAGCGACAGAAGGCGCAGCAATCGCAACAGCCGAGGCGAGATCGACACGCTGTCCACGAGGACATCTTGCCTGATGACACGGCAGGGCGACGGCGGCGTTCACCGCCAGCGCCACGACTTCGACCGGCTAGGTGGCTCGGTTGACCCCGCCGGCATGCCGACGTCCTCGGTACTCACGACTGTTCGAGTCCGGTCTTGAGGCTGGACAGCTTGATCGGCCAGCCTTGCGAAACCAGTTGGCCGACGGTGCTGTGCGGCTCGAATTCGTCGTGGATGACGGTCAGCTTCACCTGGTCGCCGTGCGGCTCGAGGTCGAACGACACCTTTGAACGCCGCTCGGCCGCGGCCTTGGCGACGGTGTCCTCGTCGAGCCTGCTCGACACCGTTGCGAGTTCGGGAATGAACGTGTGGAACGTGAATGCCAGCCGGCGGTACGGGTCGGACTCGAGGATGACCTGTTGCGGGTGCTCGATCTTCAAGCCGTCCTGTTCCCACACATACGTCGAGCCCTTCTTCCAATCGGACAACATCGCGTGACCCATGTAGCGGCGGGAGAACGCCGGGTCGGTGATTGCTTGCCAGAGCCGATCCGGCGTCGTTCGGATGTAGGTGGTGTAGACGAATTCGGTGCTGCCGCTCATCGATTCACTCTCCAATGCTGCCTTCAGGTCCGCGAGCGTCCGCACCCGCGCACGGTCGTATTGATTGATCCAGCGGTCGGCGATGGCGTTGATCGGCTCGGCGTTGAGGTAGTGCAGCTTCTCCCTCCCCCGCCACACCGTGGTGACGAGATTGGCAGCTTCGAGCACCGCCAGATGCTTACTGACCGACTGCCGCGCCATCGACAGCCCCGCGCACAACTCGCGCAGGCTCTGTCCGTTGCGGGCATTCAGGCTGTCGAGCAGCAGACGTCGGCTCGGATCCGCCAACGCCTTGAACACCGCGTCCATCTCTGTCATCGCCATAACATGCAGCCAGTTGGCTGCGTAGATACCATATGCAGCCGTTTGGCTGCGTGTCAAGCCGCGGCCCACCTCCCCTGGTGTGGCAGGCTCACACTGTGGATCTGCCGCGGTTGGATCCGGGGATCCCGCACCTGGCCGACGTTGTGCCGTCGGTGTTGGCCGCGATGGGCGTCGCGGGCTTCGACAGCCGGATCCCGTTGCCGGATGACATTGCCGGGGCGTGCGTGTTGCTGGTCGACGGGCTGGGCGCCGATCAGCTGGACACCCACGCCGAGGACGCCCCGGTGATGGCCGGCCTGCGCGGCCAGACGCTGCAGGTGGGGTTCCCCTCCACTACCGCGGCCGGACTCGCCGCCGTGGGCACCGGCCTCCAATCCGGCGAGCACGGCCTGGTCGGCCTGTCGTTTCGGCTGCCGGGCGTGGGGCTGGTCAATGCCCTGGGCTGGCGTCCCCACCCGCGGGGCAAGGACCTCCGCGACGACGCCCCGCCCGAGCAGGTCCAACCCACGCCGACGACGTTCGAGCGGGCCGCGTCGGCGGGAGTGACGGTGCGCGTCGTTTCCGGAGCGGAGTTCACCAACTCCGGGCTTACCCGGGCCGTGCTGCGCGGCGGTCGCTACGTGGGCGTGCATGCGCTCGGCGACCTGGCCGCATGTGTGCGGGCCGCCGTCGCCGACGGCGGATTGTGCTATGGCTACCACAGCGAGCTCGATCTGCTCGGGCACGTCTACGGCCCGGGCTCGGTGGCGTGGCGGATGCAGTTGCGTCAGATCGACCGGCTGGTGGAGTCGGTGGTGGAGGGGCTGCCGCCGGGCGGGCTGCTCGCCGTCGTGGCCGACCACGGGATGGTCGCCGTACAAGCTCCGGACATTGTGGATGCCGACGACTGCGAGCCGCTGCTGGACGGCGTGCAGACCATCGGCGGGGAGCCGCGGGCCCGCCACGTCTACGCGGTCGACGGCGCCGCCGGCGCGGTACGGGCGGCGTGGTGCGAGACGTTGGCGGAGCGGGCCTGGGTAGTGTCCCGCGACGAGGCGATCGCCGCCGGGTGGTTCGGCGAGCGGGTCGGCGCCGATGTGCTGCCGCGCATCGGCGACGTCGTCGCGGCCGCCCGCGGCGCGGCCGCCGTTGTTCGACGCACGGTGGAGCCGCTGCTGTCGTCGCTGGTCGGCCAGCACGGGTCGCTGACCAGCGCCGAGCAGCGAGTCCCGCTGCTGGTGGCCTACGGCTGACCAAGGGCCACAGCGGCCGCCCCTAATCCCCTAACGATGTTTGCCGCGAAGGCCCCACCGCGGGTCCGAGCGCAGGGGCGTCCACCCCGTTTCGGGCGGCGCGATAAATCCATACGTTATCTACACACCAAGAGAACCCCACGAGTCCCACCGACACTACGAGCGAACGGAATTGGAGCGATGACGCACTGCCGCAATTGCAATCGATTCCGATTGATTCGCGTAGCCGGTTGTGGCACTTGGGTTTTGGAATGCGGCCACACATACCTGCCGCTGCCCAGCGAGGGACAGCGGTGGGCGGCTTACAGCCCACGCGTGACCGACCGACCAGGGTTGCTTCACTAAAAGTTGACCCGCGATTAGCCTGAAAACGTGGCGCAGCCTCCGCGGACTCGCTACGCCGAGTGTGGCGACATGGACCTCGCCTACCAGGTCTTCGGCGATGGCCCGGTCGATCTGCTCGTCCTCCCCGGGCCCTCGATCCCTATCGATTCGATCGACGCCGAGCCGTCGATGTACCACTTCCATCGGCGCCTCGCGTCGTTCAGCCGGGTGATCCGGTTCGACCAGCGCGGGACTGCGCTCTCGTCACGTGTGCCTTCGGTGGAGGTGCTCGGACCGAGATTCTGGGCCGAAGACGCGATCGCGGTCATGGATGCCGTCGGCTGCGACCGGGCGACGATCTTGGCGCCGAGTTGGTCAGCGATGACTGGGTTGGTGCTCGCCGCCGAATGGCCCGAGAGGGTGCGCAGCCTCGTGATCATCAACGGCGCGCCGCGCGTGCTGCAGGCGCTCGACTATCCCGTCGGCGCTGCGTTGAGCGCCGTGGGTCCGTTCCTGACCGATGCCATTGAGCCTGATGCGGTCGAGCAGGGTTTCGACACGCTCAAGATCGTCGCGCCGACCGTTGCTCGCGATGACGCATTCCGCACGTGGTGGGATCTGGCCGGCAATCGTGCGGCATCGCCGAGCATGGCCCGCGCACTGGCGAAGGTGGTGGCAGAGGCCGACGCTCGCGACAGCCTGGTGCGCATCACCGCGCCGACGCTGATCCTGCATCGCCAGCACGCGGCATTCATACCCGTGGGGCACGGCCGCTACCTCGCCGAGCACATCGCCGGATCGCGCTATGTCGAGCTACCCGGTGCGGACTCCCTGTACTGGGTGGGTGACACTGCGCCGATGCTCGACGAGATCGAGGAGTTCATCACCGGCGTGCGTGGCCTCGACGCCGAGCGCGTACTCGCCACAATCCTGTTCACCGACATCGTCGGCTCCACCCAACGGGCGGCCGCGCTGGGCGACAACCGGTGGCGCGACCTCCTCGACAACCACGACAGCATGATTCGCCACCAGCTCGAGAGATTCCGCGGTCGCGAAGTCAACACGGCCGGCGACGGATTCGTCGCGACGTTTACCACGCCCAGCGTCGCGATCGACTGTGCTGAGGCGATCGTCGACGCCGTCCGCTTGCTCGGCATCGAGGTGCGGGTAGGCATACACGCCGGCGAGGTCGAGGTCCGCGGTGCCGACGTCGCCGGCATGGCTGTGCACATCGGGGCCCGCGTCGCGGCGCTGGCAGGCCCCAGCGAGGTGCTCGTGTCTTCCACGGTCTGCGACATTGTC
>NZ_DASQVQ010000061.1:0-23413 GCF_035640695.1 Mycobacterium sp. | reverse complement strand
AACAGCGATGGCGGCGCCGACTGCTGTCGTCTTCGGCATGAAGCGTCTCCTCTCGACCGGCGTTTTTCCGCGCCGCGACCGGAGCGCATCGTAGCTACGTCTGCTTGGAATCGGCTTGGAATCGGCTTGGAACGGCGAATGCCGCCGCGCGCTTGGCCGTCGCCAGGAGTCGGGTGGCAACGGGTGCGTCCGCGCCCCTGCGACCGCGAAGCGTTAGCCAGTTCGGAGCCACAGTTAGAAGTACTTGAAGAGGGCGACACTTTGTCGACGGCCCTCCTAATTTTGTTGTTCTATTCGCCGCAGCCGATCAACGCAATGCTCGACACGACGGCGTCGCTGTAGCTCCTTTCGCTGCTGTCTTGCCATACCCTCAGTGCCTGACCATCGGTAAATATGGGTGGTGCAAATAGTCGCACGGTGAAAGCGGTTTGCCCGGAGTCATGGCCGCTGGCTCGTTGACGTAACAATGTCGATCGACATAGATGCGCAAATCGGCTACGAAAGCGTTGCTGTTTGGGGCAAGATGTTGCCTGTCGCGAGTCGGGGGGCCCGGGGTCTCTCGGGGACCTCGAATTTCGGTACTGCTTATGGGGAGGATGACACATGCGCCGAGCGGCACGCTTGTTGCTTGTTACATCGGTAGCCATCGTGGCTGCTGTGCTACTGACTTTCGGTCAGACCATGACGTCGGTCGTGGCACTGATGGCCACCGTCTACATCATGAAGGGCACCAACAGCGCCTTCAATCCGATTCCTGATTCGGCGTACCCGCAGTTCGCTCACGACTACATCGCCGCGGTTTCCCCTCCGGGCCCCCCGGCTCCAACACCGGTTAACCAGGTCGGCTCACCCGGTCCGTATGTCCTCGTACAGTATCCGGCTAGCTTCTGGCCGATCACCCCGCCCGGCTACATCTTTTCACCGACGTACGATCAGTCGGTCGCCGAAGGTGTAAAGAATCTCGAGACCGCGAGACCTCTGAGTTCGACGCAGTCCGGCGACTTTGTGTGGGGCTACTCGCAAGGCGCGACGGTAGTCACACAATACAAACGAGACTACAACGCTGCGTATCCGACAGATCCGAACGCAACGAAGCCTGTTCCCCCGACGTTCGTGCTGGTCGCGAATCCGAACAGGCCGAACGGTGGAATCCTTGAGCGTGGCGTGGCTTTGGGGACCATCCCCATCGTTGGCGTGACGTTCAGCGGCGCCACACCGACTCAGACGGCGGGCGTCCCGGATGGCACGATCACCACGTATGACATTGCCCGGCAATACGACGGTATTGCCGACGCCCCGACCAATCCACTCAACGTCCTCGCCGATGCCAACGCCGTCATGGGCTTCGCCCTTCTGCACGGCCAGTACCCCAGTGCCCCTCTGACTGGTCCTAACATGATCAACCAGGGCACGTACGGCGACACCCAGTACTACCTGATCGCCTCATACCCGTTGCCGCTGTTGATGCCGCTGGAGGCGATCCCGGTCGTTGGGTACCCCCTCGCCGACACATTGGATCCGGCACTGCGTGTGCTGGTGGAGGCGGGATACGACCGGACAACGAGTCCGGGCGTTCCGACTCCGTTTAACCCGCTGTACTTCCCGAACCCGGCGACACTCGGCACGAATTTCCTCGTCGCGATTCCGACCGGATTGGACAACGGGATCAGCGACTTCGCGGGCAGCCGTCCGTTCGGTACCGTTAGGCCTGGTGCCTTCGGCGTCGGTGGCATTCCCACACCGGTGCCCACGCCGACGCCGTTCTCGCCGCCGATTCCGGTGATGTTCAGCACGCCTGGAGGCTTCATCGCGCTCCTCAACCCGACGACGCTGCTCAGCGATCTTGGAACATTCTCGCAATTGACGAGCATTCTCAATGGTGGGCTGCCAGCAAGCATCCCGTCGCCCTTGGCTGCGCTCGCAGGGCTTTCGGGGCCGAATCCGACCAGCGCGCTTACGAATTTGGGGTCGGTGGGCGGCCAGAACGCCACCGGAGCGACCACCGTCGTTCCGGCCACCTCTTCCGCGCCAAATGACACGACGGGAACGACGCTGCGATCGGCGTCAGCTCGCACGCCCGACTCTGGTGTGGGTGAGCGGTGGGCTCAGAACAGTGTGAACAAGGATGTGGCCCCGGGGGACACGACGAACGTTTCGTCGCAACCACAGCCGTCGAACGATGACCCGTCCAACGTCCCGAATCCTGTGCGACTGAACGTGCCGCGAAATTCGTTCATTGCGACGCCGGGCGGTTCGCAGTCAGGCACCGGGTCGCCAAACGGCGCGTCACAGCCCACTGGCACAAACCCGATCGGATCCGCTCTCTCCGGCGTGACCAGCTCCATCAAGTCGGCAATCGGAGGGTTGTCGAAAGCAGGCACGGGCGGCGGCACGACTGGCACGAAATAGTCGTGCCGCAGCGGGCCGACCGGAAGTGAAGAACCGTCCGTAGCCAAAGCGAGGGGCATTCAGATTGGATGCCCCTCGTTCGCTGTGCTCGTTGACTAGCAGGCCGCGTCGACGTAGACGGTGGTGTAAAGCACTTTCTCGGTCAGGTTTCCGCCGCCGGCGGTGACGGGTTGCGTGATCTGTCGCCCGGGCCGCACCGAGGTCACGGTGCACTTGTCCAGTGAAGCGCCGCCGATCCTGTTCAGGATGACGCGGTAGCCGCCAGCCTCAAGCTGTTTGACGGTGTCCTGCGCCGATCCGGTACCGGCTGGCGCCGCCACGGCTGGGGTGGCCAGTCCGAGGGTCGCCGCGGCCAGACCACTCGCGGCAAGCGTAGCAAATGCAAACTTGTTCATCTCGTCGTGCCTTCCCTATTTCTGTTGTGTGCTCGGGCCGCGGCCAGGAAACGCGTACCAGACGCACTCGGACCGGTTAGGGTTTGCGTGCCCTCTCCGGTCTGTTTGTTGAAACATGCACGGCGGCAGTCAAATTCCGGAATGGCAGAATTTTGATCTTGGTTGGCAGAAACAATACTGTTCGTCGGGCGGAAGTTCGTAGAATGGCTATCTATTTTTGGCGCACTCGTGCACCCAACACCGGCTGACGGCAAACTAGCCCGCGCAGTACAGCGAGACCTGAACGGTCCTGCTGACGACGATCGGCACCAGCACCGACGGACCAGGGCCGCGGCCGTCCACACGTTCAAACCGGGTGATGGTGTTCGGATTACGGACGCTTGTCACCGTGCACTGGTCGAGCGGGCCGGAGCCGACGCGGTCGATGTTTACCGTGTAGCCCTGATTCTCCCAATCAGCGATTGTCCGCTGCGCGTTCCCGTCTGCTGATGCGGTGCCGGCCGACGCGAGAACCGCCCCACACGCCGCCAAGCCCGCCGCGGCGAGTGTCAATGCTGTGCGCATGGCCCCGCCTCCATTCTGTTGACACCGCTATTCAATTACATCGCCCGGCGCGTCCAACTCATTCCCGGGAAACTCTAAGCATCCTCTGTGGTATTCAACGGTCGTGCGGGCCCGTTCGTTCATTGTGCTCTTGGCGGTGTGCATCACAGCGTGTTCCGGCACATTCGCGGGTCCGCAGACGCCCACCCCATCGAAATCGTCCGCTACCCAGGCCGTGCACGTCACGCCGTCCAATATTCGTCGCGTGCGCGCAGCGTTCCCGCCTGGCTATGAACTAGCCGAGATCGCGCACGCGCCGTCGCCCGCCGGATACTGGGGTCTCGGCCGAACGTGGACCGCTGATCCCGCACCGTGTTCGGCGTTGGCGAACCCCGTCAGCGGTGATGAACCACCGCAGGGACTGGCCGGTTCGGGGCCCGGCGGCATCATCTACGCCGTGGTGGCCGCATCCACCACGCCGCTCGTGCTTGATCCAGCGGTTGTCGCAGCCTGTCCGCAATGGTCGATGAATGCCGGACGCACCACCGCCGCCGTCGAGCTGACGGCGGCTCCGCAGGTCGATGCGGCCGCGACCGTTGGCATGGCGGCGGCGACCCGCACGGTGGTGGAGGGCGGCACCGAGACCGCTTCCCAAATCCAAACCGTCAGCGCTTATCTCGACGATTACCTCGCGTTCGTCGTCGTCGTCACCGACCCCGGCTCGCCGCAGGCGCAGCTGCCGCCCGAATTGGCCGCGACACTGTTGGTGAGGGCAGTGGCCGAGTTGCGACGCTGACCCCGCCCCATTCGGTACATTGCGCGGGTGCCGGTTCGCAAGGCGCTAGTCGCCGCGGCGTTCGTGGGGGTGCTGGTCGGGTGCTCCAGCGTCGACCCCAACGCACACGTCGACATCGCCAAGGTCTTCGACGTGAAGTCGACCTTCGGCCCTCAGTTCAAGGTCGTCACCGCCGGCCCGTCGGGTATCGACCCGAAGAGACTTTCGGCGCAAACTCTGCCGCGGGGAACTACTTTCGACCCGCCCGACTGCGCCCGGTACGCCGCCGGAGAGACACTGCCGCCCGATCTGCGGGGCAACCTCGCCGGCGTGACGGCCGAGGGCGAGGGAAACCGGTTCATCGCGATCGCGGTGGAAACGTCCAAAAGAGTGCCGTTCGATCGGGCGATCACCCAAAAATGCAAGCACGTCACCTTCAACGGCGGCACCGTGAAGGGTGCCGTCGACATCGTCGACGCTCCGCATATCGACGGAGCCCAGATAATCGGAACCCATCGGGTGCTCGAAGCCAAGGTCGCCGGAGCCGCCCGATCGGGCGAGCTCTACAACTACGTCGCATATCTTGGCCAGTACATCGTGATGGTCACCGCCAACCCGCTGATCGTCCCGAATCAGCCTGTGGCACCGGTGAATGTGCAGCGTGCGCGGCAGCTGCTGACCGATGCGGTGAATGCGGTCCGGCGCTAGCGGACGTTGTGGGGCCGGAACTGGATGCTGATCCGCGGTCCACACGGCTTCGTGGTTTTGGGAACCGCGTGCTCCCAGGTGCGCTGGCAGGAACCGCCCATCACCAACAGGTCGCCGTGGCCCTGCGGCAATCGCAGCGATCGACCGCCGCCCTTCGGTCGCATCGCGAACATCCGCGTGGCACCGAGGCTGACAATGGCGACCATGGTGTCCTCGCGGCTGCCGCGGCCTATCTTGTCGCCGTGCCATGCGACGCTGTCGTTGCCGTCGCGGTACAGACACAGCCCAGCCGTGATGAACCGTTCGCCAAGTTCGTCGGCGTAGCGGTCATTGAGCCGCTTGCGTAACTCCTCGACGCGCGGGTGAGGCGGCGGCTCGGCCTCCAGATCGTGAAAGCTGACCAACCGCGGCACGTCCACGACACGGTCGTACATCGGGCGGCGCTCGGCGCGCCATGGCGTGCCGGCTGCCAACTCGTCGAACAAGGCATCGGCCCGGTCGTGCTCGTCGTTGAGCCAGCCCGAGCAGACATCGATCCAGGCACCTTCGCCAAGCCAGCGCCGATCGGCGTGCTCGAACAGCGCGCCCTGTACCGCGAACGTCATGGTCCTATCGTATCGCACGCTTGTTCGAAGTCATTGGAGTCGGACGGGCCCGGGACCCTGGCCCGCGAGCACGTCGCCGGGATTGGACAGCGCACAGCTCTTGAGGCTCAGGCAGCCGCAGCCGATGCAGTCGGCGAGGTTGTCGCGCAGCCGCTGCAGGTGCACGATGCGGTCGTCGAGATCTTGCCGCCACCCCGCCGATAGCCGTGCCCAGTCTTTGCTCGTCGGCACCCGACCGGTGGGCAGGGATGCCAGGGCCTCGCGGACGCGCGCCAGCGGAACGCCGAGACGCTGCGACATCCGGATGAACGCGACGCGGCGCAGCGTGTCGCGGGGATACCGGCGTTGGTTGCCCGAGGTGCGCCTGCTGCTGATCAACCCTTGGCGCTCGTAAAAATGCAACGCCGAGATCGCCACGCCGCTGCGACAGGCCAGCTCGCCGGGCGTCAGTTCGTGATCGTCCATCTACACCTCAACCATGGTTGTGGTCCTTACATTCACGATACGGTTCATTTGTGAGCGGCATCGTCTTCGGATCGAATTCCGAGGTCGGCACGCTGCGCTCGGTGATCCTGCATCGACCAGGCCCCGAGTTGAAGCGGCTCACGCCGCGCAACAACGACAAGCTGCTGTTCGACGGGCTGCCATGGGTGGCGCGCGCACAGGAGGAGCACGACGCGTTCGCCGAGCTGCTGCGCTCGCGCGGCGTCGAGGTGATGCTGCTGGCCGACCTGCTGGTCGAGGCGCTGGAGAGCGGAGCCGCCCGAATGCACGGCATCGCCGCGGCGGTGGATGCCCGTCGGCTGGGACATCCTCTGGCACAAGAACTCTCGGAATACCTACGCGGACTAGCCCCAGCGCCGCTGGCGCACATACTGACCGCGGGCATGACGTTCACCGAATTGCCGTTCACGGGTGCCGAGCTGTCGCTGGTGCGGCTGATGCATCACGGCGCCGACTTCGTCATCGAACCGTTGCCGAACCTGGTGTTCACCCGCGACTCGTCGTTCTGGATCGGCCCGCGGGTGGCGATCACGTCGCTGGCATTGCCGGCGCGGGTGCGCGAGACGTCGCTGACCGACGTGATCTACGCGCATCACCCGCGGTTTCTTGGCGTCCGGCGGGCCTACGAATCGCGATCGGCGCCGGTCGAGGGTGGCGACGTACTGCTGCTGTCGCCGGGCGTTGTCGCCGTCGGAGTGGGGGAGCGCACCACGCCGGCAGGTGCGGAAGCCTTGGCGCGCAGCCTATTTGACGACCACCTCGCGGAGACGGTGCTGGTGGTTCCGATCGCGCAGGAGCGCGCCCAGATGCACCTGGACACCGTGTGCACGATGGTCGACGTCGACGCGGTGGTGATGTACCCGAATGTAGTGGATACCCTGTCGGCGTTCACGATTCAGCGCACGCCGGACGGGGTGCGGATCCAGGATGCGGCGCCATTTGTCGAGGCCGCCGCGAAGGCCATGCAGATCGACGAGTTGCGCGTGATCGCCACCGGGCTAGACCCGGTGACCGCGGAGCGCGAGCAGTGGGACGACGGCAACAACACGCTGGCGTTGGCGCCGGGTGTCGTCGTCGCCTACGAGCGCAACGTGGAAACCAACAGCCGGCTGGAGGCTGCGGGTATCGAGGTGCTGCCGATCGCCGCGTCGGAACTGGGTACGGGTCGGGGCGGCCCGCGATGCATGTCCTGCCCCGCCGCCCGTGAGCCGCTGTAGTTTGCGGCTAGTTTGCGCCGAGATTGCCGCTATGGTCGTGGTCGGCGCAGAATCACAGCCTTGGCGGCAATTTCGGCGGACTTCCGGCGCTCGAACGCATCCCGGACTCTCTTGAGGATGAACTGCGGCCGGTGTTCCGCGACAACCTTGATGTCTATCCACCCCAGTTGTTCGACCCGCTCGGCTCGGCCGATGTCGCCGACATACTGTGCGCGGTCGCTGAGATGTTGACCGCCGTCATACTCGGCGGCCACCATGACGTCATCCCATCCCATGTCGAGATAGGCCTCGAAGCCGTCGGTATCGACCACATGTATCTGCGTTGTCGGTCGTGGCAGCCCGTTGTCTATGAACAACAGCCGTAGCCACGTCTCCCGTGGCGACTGTGCGCCCGCGTCCATCAGCGATAACGCCATTCGGCAAAAACGCACACCGCGCGCGCCGCCATATCTCTTCAGCAACGGCGCAACGTCCTCAACCGTCAGGCTAGTTGTCCGGGCGAGCGCGTCCAGGTGGGCCACAGCCATTCGTGTTGGTAGGTGCCTGCCGAGGTCCAACGCCGTGCGCGCGGCCGTCGTCACCGGCAGACCGTTTAACTCGACGACTTCGTCGGCGGCGATGCGCTCGCGGCGAATAACGATTCCGGGCGGTGCATGGTTGAACCTTCCAATCAGGTCAACCGGCGCGAAGTCGTCGACCCATCTAGCCCCGTGCATGGCTGCGGCGGCGCGCCCGGCGATGACGCCGTTACGGCCAGACCAGAGCCAGGCGGCATAGATGTTGTCGTTCAGTGACGGGCGCGCAGATTGCGGGAGGTAAATGTCGCGGTGTATGCGGCGATAACGCCAGCGCAGTTGCCCGCGGGTTAGCGCCCCCTGCGCCAGCGCCTCGCTTCCCTTGAAGACTTCGGGCATGCGGTCATGATGGTTAGCCCCACCGACACGCAGGAGTCATCGCCAGCTGGGCAGCCAAATCTCCATGTTCCAGGTGGCGTTGGATACTGGGATCCCGGTCATGATGGGATACAACCAGGCGAAATTCGTAATGGCGAGTGCGACATAGCAACTCGCGACGATAAGCCCGAGCGTGCGACGCTCCCGCGATCGCGTCGGGTGGTACACGATATCGCCGAGAATCAACGCGATGGCCATTATCAAGAACGGCGCCATCGTCGCGGCGTAGAAGAAGTACATCTGCCGGTCGATGTCGACGAACCACGGCAGCCAGCCCGCACCGTAACCGACCAGCACCGACGCGTAGCGCCAATCGCGACGGACCACCGCCCGCCACACCGCGTACAGCAGCACCGGCACCGCCACCCACCACATCACGGGCGTGCCGACCAGCATCACGGCCTTCACACATGAATTCGGCCCGCATCCCGGAATGTTCTGCTGCTCAACGGCGTACAGCACCGGCCGGAGCGACATCGGCCACGTCCACGGCTTGGACTCCCAGGGATGATGGTTGCCGGCCGCGTTGGTCAACCCGGCGTGAAACCGGTACGCCGCGGCGGTGTAATGCCACAGCGAGCGGATGGCGTCCGGCAGCCCGAACGGTCCGCCCGCGCCGATCGACCGTCCTACCTCATAGCGATTGACCGCGGTCTCGGACGCGAACCACGGCGCATACGACGCCATGTAGACGCCAAACGGAATCAGCCCCATCACATAAGCCGTCGGCCCGACATCGCGGCACAGCACACCAAGCAATGGGCGCGGCACCCGATACGCCCGGCGTGCGGCCACATCGAACGCCAGGGACATCAGCGCGAAGAACACGATGAAGTAGAGCCCGGACCATTTCGTCGCGAATGCCAGGCCCAGCAGCACACCGGCGCCGAAGCGCCACCACCGCACACCAAGTCGAGGCCCACACGGCGTCTCGGCGATGCGGCCCTCGAGCAGGGCAACGTGCATCCGTTCGCGCACCTGGTCGCGGTCGACGATCAACGCGCCGAACGCCGCGACAACAAAGAAGGCGAGGAAGCCGTCCAGCAGCGCTGTCCGCGACGACACGAAGCTGACCCCGTCGGCAATCAACAGCAGACCCGCCATCGCGCCCACCAACGTCGAGCGCGCAATGCGCCGGGTGATCCGCACCACCAGCAGCACCATCAGCACGCCGCAGACCGCGCCGGAGAAGCGCCAACCGAAGCCGTTGTAGCCGAAAATCCACTCACCGATAGCGATGAGGAATTTGCCCATCGGTGGATGCACCACCAGGCCGAAGCCGGGGTTGTCCTCCACGCCGCCGTTGTGCAGCATCTGCCACGCCTGCGGTGCGTAGTGCTTCTCGTCGAAAATCGGCGTGCCCGCGTCGCTCGGATGCGCCAAGCCGATGAACCTCGTCACCGCCGCCAACACCGTGATCACCGCCGTCGTCGCCCAGCCTTGTAGCCGGTCGGTCGGGCCGAAGTCGGCCGGCGGCACCAGCGGGCCGGGACTGATCACCGGAACCTGGCGCTCGGCGAGCACGGGTTCGGTCGCAGTGGCGGTCACATCGGTGATCGTAGGCTGTGCCTCATGACGGGTGGTCGATTGCTGCTGGCCGCCACGCCGCTGGGACAGCCGTCGGACGCCTCGACTCGGTTGATCGCTGCGCTCCGTTCGGCCGACGTCATCGCTGCCGAGGACACCCGGCGAGTGCGGACGTTGGCCCACGCACTCGACGTCCGCCTCACCGGCAAGCTGATCAGTTTTTTCGACCAGAACGAGGCGGCGCGGGTGCCGTCGCTGGTCGCCGATATCAAATCGGGGGCGACGGTGCTGGCCGTCAGCGACGCCGGGATGCCGCTAATCAGCGATCCCGGCTACCGGCTGGTGGCGGCGTGTATTGCCGAGGGGCTGCCGGTGAGCTGTCTGCCCGGCCCGTCCGCGGTGACGACCGCGCTGGCGGTCTCCGGTGTGCCGTCGGACCGGTTCTGCTTCGAGGGTTACGCGCCGCGCAAACAGTCGGCTCGCCGGGCATGGCTACAGACGCTGGCGGACGAGCAGCGCACCTGCGTGTTCTTCGAGTCGCCGCGACGGCTTGCGGGCTGTCTGGCCGACGCGGTGGCGGTGCTCGGGCCGGATCGTCACGCGGTGGTCTGCCGCGAGCTGACGAAGGTGCACGAGGAAGTTCGGCGGGGGCCGCTTTCCGAACTCGCCGACTGGGCCGCAGAAGGTGTGCTGGGTGAAATCACCGTCGTGCTGGCCGGTGCTCGGCCGCGCGCCGACGTGGCCGGCCTCATCGCAGAGGTCGACGCGTTGGTCGACGCGGGGATGCGAGTCAAGGACGCGTGCGCACGGGTCGTCGCCGCAACCGCGGGGTCGCCGACGCGCCGCGAACTCTACGACGCGGTGCTGCGATCACGCGGCTCCGCTGGCGACTGACGCCGACGGGCAGCTGACTACCGGCCGATTCTCCTTGCGGTGGCGACCGTCAACAACTTGTCGGGGTTGCGGATCGCGTAGAAGGTGCTGATCTTGTCGTCGACGACGTCGACTGCGATCACCATGTCGAGACGGTCGCCGCTGTAGATGAGCGTGGCGGGCGCGCTGTTGCAGGTCGCCATCTCGATCCGCATGTCGGGCAAGCCTTTTCGGGCCAAGCCGGCGAGCGCCTTTGCGACCCTCTCGGCACCGACGATCGGCCGGCGGGCGGCGCTGACCTTGCCGCCGCTGTCGGCAATCCAGGTGGCGTCGGGCGCGAGCATCGACATCAGCGTGTCGACGTCACCGGTGGCCGCGGCCGTGAAGAACTGTGCGGTGATCTCGGCGCTGCGCCGCGGGTCGACGGGCTGGAAGCGCTTGCGCCGCGCCTGCACGTGCTCGCGTGCCCGATGCGCGACCTGCCGGACCGCCGGCCCGGATTTGGATACGGCGGAGGCAATTTCGTCGTATCCAAATCCGAACACCTCGCGCAGCACGAACACCGCGCGCTCCTCGGGCGACAGCGTTTCCAACAGCACGAGCATCGCCATCGACACCGATTCGGCCAGCACCACGTCGGCCGACGGATCCTGGTCGTCGAGCAGCAGCGGCTCGGGCAGCCAGGGCCCGACGTACTCCTCGCGGCGCCGAGCATCGGCGCGCAGCGCATTGAGCGCCTGACGGGTGACCAGCTGAGCGAGGTAGGACTTCGTGTCGCGCACCGTCGACAGGTCGACCTCCGCCCACCGCAGATAACTGTCTTGCAGCACGTCATCGGTTTCGGTTGCCGAACCGAGGATTTCGTAGGCGATCGTGAACAGCAGCGGGCGCAGGTGCGTGAACCGCTCGGCGTGTTCGTCGATACCCGTCATGGCACCGGCACGGCTTCCCGGGCCGGCCGCTTGCCACCGCGCAACCACAAGTACGAGCCCGGCTTGCGGCTTTCCCACTTGATCGACCACACCGTAGCCCGGCAGACACGTTCCTTGACGAACGCGGCCAGCCGGCCTCCGGCGTAGAACCGGACGGGAGTGTCGTCGGTGCGCGCGATCTGGAAGGTGGCCAAGGACCGGCCCAGGCTGATGCACTGCCCCACGAACGCCTGGTTGATGACCGCCGGCTGCTCGCCCGCGATCCGGCTGAGCACGGTGTTGGCGGCCTGCGCGCCGAGCGGCATGGCCGCCTGGCAGCTCATCCGCAGCGGCTGGCCCGACGGCGACGCCGCATCACCGGCGGCGACGATGCGCGGGTCGTCGATGCTCGTCAGCGTCTCGTCGGTGAGCAGCCGGCCCAGCTCGTCGGTGCGAAGCCCGCTGCGCGCGGCCAGCAGCGGCACACCGAAGCCGGCCGTCCACACCGTTACGGCGCTGGGCAGCTCGCGGCCGTCGGACAGCACAACGGCGTCCTGCCGCACCTCGGTGACCACGCCGCCCTCGATCACCGTCACGCCGAGCCTGGCCAGCTGGCGCGCCACTGAGCCGCGCCCTTGCGGGCTCAGCGACGGGCCAAGCTCGCCGCCGCAGATCAGCGTCACCGACCCGCGGTGCTGCGCGAGCTCGGCGGAGGTTTCGATGCCGGTCAGCCCGGCGCCGACGACACAGACCGGCTCGTCCGGATCCAGCTCGTCCAGCTTGTCCCGCAGCCGCTCGGCGTATTCGAATTCGGCGATGCGGTAAGCGAATTCGGCTCCCGACACCGCGGGCAGCGCGGCGGTGCTGCCCACCGCATAGATCAAATAGTCGTACTCGAGCACACCTCCGGATGCCAGCTGCACCTGTCGGGCGGCGGTGTCGATGGCGGTCGCCTCATCGACCACCAACCGGGTGTTTTGATGCAACAGCGGGCCATAATCGACCGCCGCGGCGCCCGTTCCGGCCGCCAGCTGGTGCAGCCGTATCCGTTCGACGAATGTCGGCCGCGGGTTGACCAGCGTGACGTTGACGTCCGGGCGCATGTGCAAATGGTTGGCCGCCAGCGTTCCGGCGTAGCCGCCGCCGATGATGACGATCCTGCTGGTTGCTATTTGCTCAGTCATGCCCTCAAGACACCGGCGCCCTTCCCGGCGTGACAAGCTGTGACCTGATTCACTCCGACTGATAACGCGGGAATACGGCCGTCGGCGCGGGCAACACCGTGCCCGGTGCAATTCGGGTACCTAACGCGGCAAAAGACCGCTGGTCCGCAGGCTGGCCGAGCAGGTCCAGCAGCTTGCCCGCGGACTCCGGCATCACCGGCTGCACCAGCAGCGCGGCGATCCGCACCACCTCCATCGTCGTGTACAGCACCGTGCCGAACCGCTTGCGGTCCTCGGGGTCGTCGGACTTGCGCAGAACCCACGGCTCCTGGGCCGAGAAGTATTTGTTGGCCGCCCCGAGCACCAGCCAGATCGCCTCGAGCGCCAAATGCATGGCCTGGGCGTCGAAATGCGCACGCGCCTTGTCCAGCAGGCCGTCGGCCGCGGCCAGCAGCTCGTTGTCGTCGTCGGTCAGCGCGATCGGCTCCGGGACGACGCCGTCCAGATTCTTCGCCACCATCGACAGCGAGCGCTGGGCCAGGTTGCCCAGCTCGTTAGCCAAATCCGCGTTGACGCGGGTGATGATGGCCTCTTCGCTGTAGCTGCCGTCCTGGCCGAACGGCACCTCCCGCAGCATGAAGTAGCGCACCTGATCGACGCCGAACTCGTCGATCAGTGCAACCGGGTCGATCACGTTGCCGACCGACTTACTCATCTTCTCGCCGCGGTTGTACACGAAGCCGTGCGCGAAAACCCTTCGGGGAAGTTCGATTCCGGCCGACATCAGAAACGCGGGCCAATACACGGTGTGGAACCGGATGATGTCCTTGCCGATCATATGCAAGTCGGCCGGCCAGTACCGGCGGAACATCTCCGATTGGGTATCCGGAAAACCCACTCCCGTCAGGTAATTGGTCAGCGCGTCCACCCAGACGTACATGACGTGGTCGGGATGGTCGGGCACCGGCACGCCCCAGTCGAACGTGGTGCGCGATATCGAGAAGTCGCGCAGTCCACCCGACACGAAGCTGATCACCTCGTTGCGGCGCACATCCGGTCCGATGAACTCGGGGTGCGCCTGGTAGTGGGCCAGCAGCTTTTCGGTGTACGCCGAGAGCCGGAAGAAATACGTCGGCTCCTCGGTCCACGTGACCGGCGCGCCGGTTTCGATCGCCACGCGAGTGCCGCCCTCGAGAACCGTCGTTTCGTCATCGCTGAGGTAGTTTTCGTCGCGCACCGAATACCAGCCCGAGTAAGTCCCCAGATAGATGTCGCCGGCGTCGTTCATCCGCTGCCAGATGACCTTGGACGCCTCGAGGTGATCCGGATCGGTGGTGCGGATGAACCGGTCGAACGAGATGTTCAGCTGCTCCTGCAGCCGCTGGAACACATCCGAATTGCGCCGTGCCAGTTGCGCGGTCGGAACGCCTTCCGCGGCGGCGGTTTCGGCCATCTTCTGGCCGTGCTCGTCGGTGCCGGTGAGGTAGCGCACGTCGAATCCGTCGAGCCGCTTGAACCGCGCGATCGCGTCGGTGGCGATGTATTCATAGGCATGTCCGACGTGCGGCGCGCCATTCGGGTACGCGATCGCGGTGGTGACGTAGAACGGCTTCATTACCAATCAACCTTATGGTGTGGAAGTGAGCCGCTCCCGTCCGGCGCCTCCGCCACCGGAACCGTTGTCCCCGCTAGTTGACGCACACACCCATCTGGACGCGTGCGGCGCAACCGACGCCGACGGCGTGCACGCGATCGTGGACCGCGCGGCGGCGGTCGGGGTCGAGGCGGTGGTCACGATCGCGGACGATATGGCCGCCGCGCGGTGGGTGGTTGACGCGGCCGACTGGGATTCGCGGGTCTACGCCGCTGTCGCGCTGCATCCGACCCGCGCCAACGCGCTCGATGACGAGGCCAGGACGGAGTTGGCGGCGTTGGCCACACATCCGCGGGTGGTCGCGGTCGGGGAGACGGGCCTCGACAGGTACTGGCCCGGCCGCCTCGAGGGCTGCGCTGAGCTATCTGCCCAAAAAGACGCCTTCGCGTGGCACATCGATCTCGCGAAGCGCACCGGTAAGCCGCTGATGATTCACAACCGCGATGCCGACGCCGAGGTGCTTGACGTGCTGCGCGCCGAGGGCGCCCCGGAGACCGTGATCTTCCACTGTTTTTCGTCTGACGCAACGATGGCGCGGACTTGCCTGGACGCCGGCTGGCTGCTCAGCCTGGCCGGCACTGTCAGCTTCAAGAACGCTACGGCGGTGCAAGAGGCGGCGCGGCTCATCCCGCCGACTCAGCTGCTGGTGGAGACGGACGCGCCGTTTCTCACGCCGCATCCGTATCGGGGCGCACCGAACGAGCCGTACTGCCTGCCGTACACGGTGCGCGCGCTGGCCGACGTGACCGGTCGTGTCGCGAAGGAGCTGGCTCGCGACGCCACCGCGACGGCTCGCCGCGTGTATGGGCTTGACCTGCCCGAATAGCTGAGAAGGTCACTCAGCATTTGCCACTCCTAGACCCTTTCGTTACCGTCTTGTGATCGTATGAGGCCCCACGCGGGCAAACGGAAGTGACGTCAACAGTCGGGATGACGCTTTTTGAATGCGCTGACGAGGCTCCATCAGACGCGATCACCGGTGCTACGCACGGTGGTCGCAACATTTCTCTCCTCATTGACGTTTGCCGGTGGCTATGCCGTCGCCTCTCACAAGACCGTGAACCTGACGGTGGACGGCTCGCCGATGACCGTGTCGACGATGAAGTCGCGCGTTATCGACGTGGTGCGCGAGAATGGCTTCGAGGTCGCCGACCGCGACGATTTGTATCCGCCGGCCGATCAGCCGGTGCACCAGTCCGACACGATCGTGCTGCGACGCAGCCGCCCGCTGCAGGTATCACTCGATGGCCAGCAGAGCAAGGAAGTGTGGACGACGGCGTCCACGGTCGACGACGCGCTGGCCCAGCTGTCGATGAACGATGCGGCGCCGGCAGCGGCGTCACGGTCGAGCCGATTGCCGCTGGCGGGTATGGCACTGCCGGTGGTAAGCGCAAAGAACGTGCACATTGACGATGGCGGCGCGGTCAGCGATCAGCGGCTGGCCGCCCCGAATGTCGGCGCGCTGCTGGCGGCCGCGGGTGTGGCGCTGCAGCAGAGCGACAAGGTGGTGCCGCCGCCGTCGACGCCGGTGACCGAGGGTATGGACATAATTGTCACGCGGATCCGCATGGAGAAGGTCACCGAGCGGGTGCCGCTGCCGCCGGCCCAGCAGCGCGTTGAGGACCCAACGATGAACATGAGCCGCAAGGTGCTCGACGACCCCGGCGCGCCGGGCACCCAGGACGTCACCTTTGCGGTCGCGACCGTCAACGGCGTCGAGACCGGCCGGCTGCCGGTGGCCAACGAGGTCGTCACCCCTGGGCGTGACGCGGTGCTTCGGGTCGGCGCGAAGCCGGGCACTGAGGTGCCGCCGGTGAGCAACGGCGCCACGTGGGACGCGCTGGCCGGTTGTGAGTCGCACGGCAATTGGGCGATCAACTCTGGCAATGGATTCTACGGGGGTGTGCAGTTCGACCAGGGCACCTGGGAGCGCCAGGGCGGACTCCGCTACGCCCCGCGTGCCGACCTGGCCACCCGCGAGGAGCAGATCGCGATCGCGGAAATCACCCGCGCGCGCCAGGGCTGGGGTGCCTGGCCGACGTGCAGCGCCAGATTGGGGACCCGCTGACCATCCGGCTGCTCGGACGCACCGAGATACGACATCTGGCCAGGGAGCTTGACTTCCGGCCGCGGAAAGCGTTGGGACAGAACTTCGTCCATGATGGCAATACCGTGCGTCGCATCGTGTCCGCCTCCGGGGTGAATCGCAGCGACCATGTGCTCGAGGTGGGGCCCGGCATGGGCTCGCTGACGCTGGGTCTACTGGACCGCGGCGCGAGCGTCACCGCCGTCGAGGTCGATCCGGTGCTGGCGCGTCGGTTGCCGCAGACGATCGCCGAGCACTCACACAGCGAGGCGCAGCGGCTGACGGTGCTGGGGCGTGACATCCTGACGCTGCGCCAAGGCGACCTGGCCGACGAGCCAACCGCGTTGGTGGCCAACCTGCCGTACAACATCGCGGTGCCCGCGCTGGTGCATCTGCTTGGCGAGTTCGGATCGATTCGCACGGTGATGGTGATGGTGCAGGCCGAGGTGGCCGAACGGCTGGCAGCCGAGCCTGGGGGCAAGGAGTACGGCACGCCGAGCGCGAAGGTACGGTTCTTCGGCCGCGTGCGCCGCTACGGGATGGTGTCGCCGACGGTGTTCTGGCCGATACCACGGGTGTATTCGGGCCTGGTGCGCATCGATCGCTACCAGACCCCGCCGTGGCCAACCGACGACACGTTCCGCAAGCACGTGTTCGGCTTGATCGACATCGCGTTCGCGCAACGCCGCAAGACCGCACGCAATGCGTTCGCCGAGTGGGCCGGATCGGGCAACGAGTCGGCCCGTCGACTGCTGGCGGCCAGTATCGATCCCGCCCGCCGCGGCGAGACGCTGACGATCGCCGACTTCGTGCGCCTGCTGCAACGGTCCGATGAATGGCAGCCGCAAGCCCCTCGCCCGGCGGTCTAGCCTGCCGTCACGCCTTGGCGGTGGCCAGGACACGGGTGATGAACGTCATCAGCTGCGTACAGGACTGGTAGCGGACCGCGGGGTCTTTCGCCATGGCCTTGGCCAGGATTGAGTCGAACGCCCGCGGAAGCCAGGAGGCCCGGTGCGAGACCTTCGGCGGCGCTCGGTTGAGGTGGGCATCGACCAGCGCCACCGGCGTCTTGGCCTCAAATGGCGGCGCTCCGGTGATCAGCTCAACGGCGGTACAGGCCAGCGCGTACTCGTCGGTCGCGGCCCATGGTGCGAGTCCGCGGAGTACTTCGGGGGCGACATACGGCAGCGACGCCTGCACCTGCTGTGGTCGTTTGCGGTGGTCCTCGGCGAGATCATGGGCCACACCGAAGTCGATGAGCACTGCACCGCGCTGCGAGAAGTCTTTGTAAACAAGGATATTGGTCGGCTTGACGTCACAATGCACGATGCAGCAACTGTGCACGTAGTCGAGTGCGTCGGCGATTTGTGTCAGCGCCGTCAAGCGGTCGTCGAGTGACGGCAGTGCAGCGACCGTTTTGCCGTCGACGTATTGCATGCTCAGCCAGTCGGCGCCGCGGCGCTCGACGGACACCACGTGCGGATGATTCAGGCGGTGCGCAAAATCGAACTCGCGCTTCAAACGGGCGAGTTCGATACGACCGCAGTGCTCGCCAAGCACCTTGAGAGCGATCACGTGGTTGGGATCGGCCCCGAGATGGGCGCGGTACACGGTGGCCGATCCGCCGTGGCCGACCACCTCGTCAACGATGTACCCCTCAAATTGCACGCCGGAGCGCAGCACCTCACCACCCTATGCGGCGGGTCGTACGGCCCCGATGGCGGCAACGGGTGTATCCGTGACACACGCTCAGCACGGCCCTACGGTTTGGGACCATCGGTACCGGGTCAGTTTCTGCTGAGCGCTCCGGCGAAGGGGTCGACGGACTAGTCTCGTGCCGTGTCTGGCGGCAGCACCGCTCCCGAATGGGTGGCCACTGGGTCAGTGACCGTGCGCGTGCCGGGCAAGGTCAACTTGTACCTCGCGGTGGGCGACGCTCGCGACGACGGCTACCACGAGCTGACAACCATTTTTCACGCTGTTTCCCTGCTGGACGAGGTCACGGTTCGCAATTCCGACGTCATGTCCCTGGAGATTTCCGGCGAGGGCGCCGAGACGTTGCCCACCGATGAGCGCAATCTGGCCTGGCGCGCCGCCGAGCTGATGGCAGAACACGTCGGCCGCTCGCCCGACGTCGCGATCACGATCGACAAGTCGATCCCGGTGGCCGGCGGCATGGCGGGAGGCAGCGCCGACGCGGCCGCTGTCCTGGTGGCGATCAACGAGCTGTGGGAGCTCGGCGTGCTGCGGCGGGACCTGCACGCGTTGGCTGCGCGGCTGGGCAGCGATGTGCCGTTCGCATTGCACGGCGGGACCGCGCTGGGTAGCGGCCGCGGCGAAGAGCTCGCAACGGTTCTGGCGCGCAATACCTTTCACTGGGTGCTGGCGTTCGCCGGCGCCGGGCTCTCCACGCCGTCCGTGTTCGCCGAGATCGACCGGTTGCGCGACCGCGGGGACCCGCCGAGACTGCCCGAGCCGGAGCAGCTGCTGGCCGCCCTGGCCGCCGGCGATCCCACCGAGCTGGCGCCACTGCTCGGCAACGAGCTGCAGGCTGCCGCGGTGAGCCTCGACCCGTCGCTGCGACGCACGCTGAAGGCCGGCATGGACGCGGGTGCGCTCGCGGGCATCGTGTCCGGTTCCGGACCCACGTGTGCCTTCCTGTGCACATCGGCGGCGACGGCCATCGACGTCGGCACCCAGCTGGCCGGCGCCGGGGTGTGCCGTACGGTCCGCGTTGCCAGCGGCCCGGTGCAGGGCGCCCGGGTGGTGCCCGCACCGACGGCCGGGGTGTGATCCCCGAACGGGGCCGAAACATCAGTTACTGACGACGCGGCGTCGAGTTGGCAAGTTCTCTAAGAGGAGTTTAAGATCATGGTCGGTGATCGCTAAGGGAGTGGTTTTGCAGAATTTGTCGCCCGCCCGCATTAGTGGTGGGCGAGTGTCGAACCGTAGCGATTCCGCCTACGCCGGCCCGCGGGCAAACCCGCGCGAAATCACTGGCAGAACACCAATTCGCAATATAACCGCTGCCCAGTCGCGTGCGCGCGCCTGCTGCAAAGATGCCTTTGACAGGCGGAGCATTACATCCTGGCGCATTGTGGCGGAGCCGAGGAGGTTGTCGTGAGCAGATTCACCGAGAAGATGTACCGCAACGCCCTCACCGCCAAGACCGGGATGGTTACCGGCGAGCCGCATGAGCCGGTCCGACACACCTGGGGGGAGGTGCATCAGCGGGCCCGCCGCATCGCGGGCGGCCTGGCCGCCGCCGGTGTGGGGTGCGGTGACGCCGTCGGCGTGCTCGCCGGCGCACCCGTCGAGATCGCGCCGACCGCGCAGGCCGTGTGGATGCGCGGCGCCAGCCTCACGATGCTGCACCAGCCGACCCCGCGCACCGATCTGCTGGTGTGGGCCGAGGACACCACCACTGTCATCGACATGATCGAGGCCACCGTCGTGGTCGTCTCCGAGCCGTTCATGGCCGCGATCCCGGTGCTGCAGGAGCGCGGCATCCGCGCGGTGACCGTCGAGGAGTTGCTGGCCTTCGGCCCGGTGGAGCCCCTCGATACCGACGAAGACGACGTCGCGCTAATGCAGCTGACGTCCGGCTCGACCGGTTCGCCCAAGGCCGTCGTGATAACGCACCGCAACATGTATTCCAACGCCGAGGCGATGTTCATCGGCGCCCAGTACGACGTCGACAAGGACGTCATGGTCAGCTGGCTGCCGCTGTTCCACGACATGGGAATGATCGGCTTTTTGACCGTGCCGATGTACTTCGGCGCCGAGCTGGTCAAGGTCACGCCGATGGACTTCTTGCGTGACACGCTGCTGTGGGCCAAGCTCATCGACAAGTACAAGGGCACCATGACGGCGGCCCCGAACTTCGCGTATGCGCTATTGGCCAAGCGGCTGCGCAAGCAGGCCCAGCCGGGGCAGTTCGACCTGTCCACGCTGCGGTTCGCGCTGTCGGGCGCCGAACCCGTCGATCCGGCCGACGTCGAGGACCTGATCGACGCTGGCGCGCCGTTCGGCCTGCGGCCCGAGGCGATTCTGCCGGCCTACGGCATGGCCGAGACGACGCTCGCGGTGTCGTTCTCCGAGTGCGGCGCCGGTCTGGTGGTCGATGAGGTCGACGCCGACCTGTTGGCAGCCCTGCGACGCGCGGTGCCGGCCACCAAGGGCAACCGGCGCCGGCTCGCGTCGCTCGGCCCGTTGCTGCAGGGCCTCGAGGCCCGCATCGTCGATGAGGACGGCAACGTGCTGCCGACCCGCGGTGTTGGCATCATCGAGCTACGCGGCGAGTCGATGACCCCGGGCTATATCACGATGGGCGGCTTCATGTCCGCGCAGGACGAGCAGGGCTGGTATGACACCGGCGACCTCGGCTATCTGATGGAGAACGGCCATGTCGTGGTCTGCGGCCGCGTCAAGGACGTGATAATCATGGCGGGCCGCAACATCTATCCGACCGACATCGAGCGGGCCGCCGGGCGGGTCGAGGGCGTGCGGCCGGGCTGCGCCGTCGCCGTGCGGCTGGACGCCGGGCATTCACGCGAAACCTTCGCGGTCGCAGTGGAATCCAACGCCTGGCAGGACCCGGGCGAGGTGCGCCGGATCGAGCATCAGGTGGCCCACGAGGTCGTTACCGAGGTCGACGTGCGTCCGCGCAACGTCGTCGTGCTGGGACCGGGAACGATCCCGAAGACACCGTCGGGCAAGCTGCGTCGGGCGAACTCGGTCTCGTTGGTCAGCTAACCCACTTCGGCGGGCACCGGCGACGTCCGGGCGCCGAAACGTGCCGCCCCAATGCCGGCGGCGACCACCAAGCCGATGCCGATGACCGCTTCGCCCCCTGGTACCTGACCCAGAACCAGCAGGCCGATCGCTAAGGCGAAGGCCGGCTCGAGCGCCATCAGCGTGCCGAACGCCGCAGTGGTGAGTCGGCGCAGCGCGAGCAGTTCCAAGACGAATGGGACGACCGGCAACAGCACGGCGATCCCCAACCCGACGAGCAACAGCTGTGGTGTCAGCCGCGAGAACACCGACGGGCCGACGATCGCCGTCGCGACCAGACCGGCCACCGGCATCGAGACCGCGAGCGCATTGATGCCCTGGACATGGTCACCGACTCGCTGCGTCAGAAGGATATACACCGCCCAGCCGACGGCCGCCGCGGCGGCGAAGCACACGCCGATCCCATCGACCGCACCCGCCCACGGATGCGTCATCAGCACTACACCCGCCGCGGCGATTCCCGGCCAGAGAAACCGGCGGCCGTGAACTGCCGCAACGCCAAGCGGCCCAAGGAATTCCAGCGCGCTGGCGGTGCCCATCGGTATTCGCTCGACGGCAGCCATGAACAACAGCGTGATCGCCGCGGTGACGGCGCCCAGCAATACGCAGTGCACGAACGCCGAGCGGGTGAACGCTGCCGGTCGCGGACGAACGATGACGATGAGCAGGACGCCCGCCCACGCGAGCCGCAGCCACGCGGCCCCGTCGGCGCCGAGCCGGCCGATCAGTCCGATGGAGATCGCGAGGCCCAGCTGCACGCAAAGCATCGAGGCCACCGCCATCGATGCCCCCGCCCAGTTTCGCGTCATGACTGGCCATTGAATGTCAAGCGGCCCGTTCGCGTCCACGTGTTTTTCATGGACATTCAGGAATGCATTCGCGGCGGCAGCTTGTTATGACAACTAATCGTTGATCGCATCTATGGGTATTGATAGGGGTGCAGAGGTGGCACGTACGGACAACGACACCTGGGATTTGGCAACGAGCGTGGGCGCGACCGCGACGATGGTTGCGGCGGCCAGGGCCAGCGCAACGAAAGCGGGCTTGATCGATGATCGGTTCGCCGAGCCCCTGGTGCGCGCGGTCGGAGTGGACTTCTTCACCCGGTGGGCCAGCGCAGACCTTGATGCCGCCGAGGTCGATGACCCCGATGCCCGCTGGGGAATCCAGCCCATGTCAATTGGCATGGCGGCGCGCACGCGCTACTTTGACGCGTTTTTCGGCGATGCTGCTGCGGCGGGCATTCGCCAAGCAGTGATCCTGGCATCGGGACTCGATACGCGTGGCTATCGGCTGCCATGGCCAGCGGACATGACGGTGTTCGAGATCGACCAGCCAGAGGTCCTTGATTTCAAGATGGTGACGCTCGCGGATCTCGGCGCCGAGCCGACGGCCGACCTTCGCATGGTTCCAATCGATCTGCGGCAGGACTGGTCCGCCGCTTTGCTTCGTGCCGGATTCCACGCCGAGCGGCCCACGGTGTGGAGCGCCGAAGGCCTGCTGCCGTTCCTTCCACCGGACGCCCAGGACCGACTGCTCGATAAAGTCAGCGCGCTGAGCCCCGATGGGAGCCGCCTCGCCACCGAAACGTTCATGCAAGCAAACGACCTCGAGCCGGAAATCGTTGAATCTGCGGTACGCACCCTCAACCAGAGATGGCGCGGGCACGGTCTGGACATCGACATCTGGGACCTGAGCTATCACGGCCAGCGCAATGACGTTGCGACGTACCTGGCGGGCAGGGGCTGGCAATCGGTCGGCACGACAATGGCTGAGTTGTTGGGCGATAACGGGTTGCCACCCATGGTCCAAGACGGTGAAGATGCCGCTTTCGCCAACAATCGCTACTACACGTCTATTCGGCAGAGGTAGCCAAGGATTACGGCCGAATGCGGATCGAGCGATCGAAACTTCGGATCTGCCGGCAATTCATTGATTAAGTTTGTCGCAAATCAGTTGGTACCTCTGAGGTCCTCGTGATACTGAGGAAACCGATCGGCGCGACCACGATGGCCGCGGTGCGGGGAGCGTCGGGCACGGCTGTGGTCTCTGCCACTGCACCGCTTGGCGGGTACCGATTTCGGCCCGGGTGACGTTCATCCTGGTATGACAGGCCAGACTCGGGGTGCGGGCGCCGCCACGCTGCGTGCCACATGTACGCCCGGCGTGCGCGCCGAACCTCTGATTCTCGAGGATGACGTGTGGTCGGGCTTGGACGCCGACGACGCCGACGACGCCGGTCCCAGCGAAGCCCTCGTCGCGACGATACAGCTCGGCGGCCGCGTCGGAGCGATGG
>NZ_DASQVQ010000060.1:0-83098 GCF_035640695.1 Mycobacterium sp. | reverse complement strand
CGGCTTGGCTGGGCGCGATTCCGCTGGCGCCGGAGCCCAGCAGCAGCACGGTGTCGTTGGTGGAACAGCTGCCGTCGACGTCGAGGCGCTCGAAGGTGAGCGAGGTGGCGCGACGCAGCGCGCAATCAAGGGCGGCCGCGTTGGCGACCGCGTCGGTGGTGAGCACCACGAGCATGGTGGCCAGTGCCGGCGCCAGCATGCCGGCGCCCTTGGCCATTGCCCCGATGGTCCAGTTGTCGCGGTGATGCAGCGCAACCTGTTTCGGCACGGTGTCGGTGGTCATGATGGCGCGGGCGGCTTCCTCGCCGCCGGTCAGTCCACCGGCCATCTCGTGCACGATCTCGTGCACGCCCGGGAGCAGCTTGTCCATCGGCAGCCGGTCACCGATCAATCCGGTTGAGCAGACCGCGACCTCGATCGCCCCGGTCTCGGTGCCCCAGTCCGACAACGCGGCGGCGACCGCCTCCGCCGTTGCGTGGGTGTCCTGGAAGCCCTGCGGGCCGGTGCAGGCGTTCGCGCCGCCGGAGTTGAGGATGACCGCGCGCAGCCGGCCGGTGGTCAGCACCTGCTGGGTCCACAGCACCGGTGCGGCCTTGACCTGGTTGCGGGTGAACACCCCGGCGGCGCCGTAGTCGGGGCCCTCGTTGAACACCAGTGCCAGGTCCAGCGCACCGGACGCCTTGATGCCAGCGGCGATGCCGGTGGCGCGGAAGCCTGCTGGCGCCGTGACGCCCTGGGTGCGTACCAGGCGGGTGTCGGTGGCGACGGCCGGAGCCGCGTGGCCGGCGACATCGGATGCCGGAGCCGCGTGGCCGGCGACATCGGATTCGGTCACGGCGCCACCCCGACGACCGACAGCCCCTCGGTTTCCGGCCAGCCCAGCGCGAGATTCATCGACTGCACGGCCGCCCCGCCGGTGCCCTTGACGAGATTGTCGATCGCGCTCACCGCCACCAGCGTGCCGGCAGCCTCATCGACCGCGACCGCGATGTGAGCCGCGTTGCTGCCGATCACCGCGCCGGTGCGGGGTAGCTGCCCCTCGGGCAGCAGGTGCACGAAAGGCTCGCCGCCGTAATGCTTTTCGTATGCGGCGCGCAACCTCGAGGACGGCGCCGTGGTGGTGGCGGTGCACGTAGCGAGGATGCCGCGCGACATCGGAACCAGCACCGGGGTGAACGACACCTTGACATTGCGGTGAGTTACCGACTGCAGGCCCTGGGAGATCTCAGGGGTGTGCCGATGGGCGCCGGCGATGTTGTAGGCGCGCGCCGAGCCGATCACCTCCGAACCGAGTAGGTCGGGCTTGGCGGTGCGGCCCGCGCCCGACGTGCCGCTGACCGCGACGACGGTCACCGCGGGTTCGACCAGGTTCTCGGCCACCGCGGGCACCAGCGCCAAAAGCGCCGCCGTCGGATAACAGCCGGGCACGGCGACCCTGGTGGCGGCCCGCAGCCGGTCGCGCGCGCCGGGCAGCTCGGGCAGCCCGTAGGGCCAGCTGCCGGCGTGCGACGAACCGTAGAACCGCTCCCAGGCGCCGGCGTCGGTGAGGCGGAAGTCGGCACCGCAGTCGACGATCAGCGTGTCGTCGCCGAGCCTTTCGGCCAGCGCCGCCGATTGGCCGTGTGGCAGGGCCAGGAAGACGACGTCGTGCCCGGCCAGCACGTCGGCGTCGGTGGACTCCAGCACCCGCTTGGCCAGTGGCGGCAGGTGCGGGTGGTGCTCGGCGAGCGTCGTGCCCGCGCTGGCCGCGGCGGTCAGCGCGCCGATCGTCAGCCGTCCGTCGGCGTAGGCGGGATGGCCGAGCAGCAGCCGCAGGATCTCGCCGCCGGCATATCCGCTCGCACCGGCTACCGCTACTGTGGTCACGACGCCGATTCTGCATGATTATGCAGCTAGATGCAAACTAATTCTGGAGCGGGCCGCGGGGCGCGAGGCTGGGGAGCGGGCCCGGCGGCGGGGCGGCGAAATTGCCGCCATGGTCGTGGTCTCGGCCGTTTCATGACCATCACGGCAATCTCGGCGCGATCACCTGCGCTGGACGGCGCCGACCAGCTCGGCGGCCCGCTGCACGGCCGCTTCTCTTGAAGCGGAGGCCTCGTCCTCGGTGAGGGTCCGGTCCGGCGCACGGAACCGCAGCGCCAGCGCCAGCGACTTGCGGCCCTCGCCGATCTGCGGGCCGGTGTACACGTCGAACAGGGTGACGTCTTCCAGCAGCTCACCCGCGCCGTCACGGATCGCGTCGATCACGGCCTGCGCCGCGACGTCGCCGCCGACCACCAGGCTGACGTCCTGGAAGACCGCGGGGAACGGCGACACGCTCGGGGCGGGCATCGTCTCGGAGATCGGCATCGCGTCGAGGTCGAGCTCGACGGCGCAGGTGCCCTTCGGCAGACCACTGCGCTCCACCACCGCGGGGTGCAGCTGACCGGCGTGGCCGATCACGGTGTCGCCGGCCAGCACCTCGGCGCACCGGCCGGGATGCCAAGGGAGATATTGAGCCGCCCGCAGCGTCGGCTCGACGCCGCTGGCCCGCGCGATCGTGCGCACCGCCTCGAACGCGTCGGCCGCTTCCACCGGCCGGCCCGGCCCCCATGGGCCGCGTGGCTCCCGCAGCCCGGCCAGCACGACCCCGACGTGCTGCGGCTGTCGCGGCAGCGAGTCGTCGAGCAGCACGATCTCTTCCTCGGTCGGCCTGCGGTCCACCGGCAGCCGCTGCACCGCCCTGGTGTGGTCCGTCGGCAGCACCACCTGTGCGATCGCAAACAGCGCGACGTCGACCGTGCCGCGAGACACGTTGCGGCTCAACGCCTCCAGCAGCCCCGGCAGCAACGTGGTGGCAAGTTCCGGGCGGTCGGCCTCCAGCGGATTTAACACCTTCATGGTCCGCCGGCGGGGGTCGTCGGGCGCCAGGCCCCATTGATCGAACACGCCGGCCGGCAGGAACGGCGTCGGAATGACCTCGACGTAGCCGGACAGCGCCAGCGATTTGCCGATCGCGCGGCGGCGCTTCTGAACCGGGGTCAGGCCGCGGCCGGGCGGCGCCAGCGGCAGCACCGACGGGATCAGATCCAGGCCCTCGAGCCGCAGCACCTCCTCGACGAGGTCGGCGGGCTGCAACAAGTCGGGCCGCCAGCTCGGCGGCGTCACTCTCAGCTGCCCGTCATTAGCCGCCACCGCCGCGCCCACCTGAATCAGCCGCCGCGCCGTGGTGCCCGCGGCATACTCCACGCCCGCGGTGCGATCGGGCAGGTCGGACGCCATGTCGATGGGCGGCAATGACCAGTCGTCGCGCGGCGGGTCGCCCCGCCAGTCGGTAAGCGTGGGTTCGACTGTGCCGCCGGTGATTTCGGCTAACAACGTCGATGCACGGTTCAGCGCTGCCACGGATATCGCCGGATCGACCGATCGTTCGTAGCGGCGACCGGCTTCACTGCTCAGATGCAGTCGCCGCTGGGTGCGCGACACCGCCGCCGGGTCCCACACCGCCGCTTCCAGCAGCACGTCGGTGGAGTCGTCGCGCATTTCGGTGGTGCCTGCGCCCATCACGCCGCCGATCGCCGCGGTTGCCACGTCGTCGACGATCAGCACATCGCCGGGATCCAGCCGGCGTTCGACGTCGTCGAGCGTCACCACGGTCTCCCCCGGCTTCGCGAACCGCACCCGCAAGCCGCCGGCGATCCTGTTGCGGTCGTGCGCATGCATTGGATGCCCGAGCTCGAGCATCACGTAGTTGGTGACGTCGACCGCCGGCGAAATCGCCCGGATGCCGCCAAGCAGCAACCGCCGCTGCAGCCACCACGGCGACACCGCGGCCGGGTCGATGCCGGTCACCGGGCGCAGCGCGAACCGCTTGACCCCGGTGTCCGGCTCGATGGTCAGCGGCCAGGCCTCGCCCTCGGCCGGCAGCGGCGGCACGTCGGCCGGGTCGACGAAATCAAGGTCGTACGCGCAGGCGATCTCGCGCGCCACCCCGCGCAGCGACAGGCAATAGCCGCGATCCGGAGTGATGCCCAAATGGAATACGAAATCGTCGAGGCCCAGCACGCCGGCGGCGTCAGCACCCGGCTCGGCGGTCCCGGGCGGCAGCACGAGAATGCCGGACTGGTCTGTGCCCAAATTGAGTTCGGCGCTCGAGCAGATCATGCCGTCGGAGGTGCGGCCATAGGTCTTGCGGGCGGTGATCGTGAAGTCCCCGGGCAGAACGGTGCCCGGCAGTGCCACCACCACAAGATCGCCGCTGACGAAATTCGTTGCTCCGCAGACAATGTCGCGCGGCTGCTGCTCCCCGACGTCGACGCGAACGGCGCGGATCGGCTTGTTGAACTCGGTCAGCTCCTCGATCTCGAGCACCCGGCCGATCGTCAGCGGACCGGTCACCGGGCCGACCGGGATGACCTCCTCAACCTCGTGGCCGATGCGGGTCAGGGTCTGCTCCAGCTCGTCGGCCGGCACATCCCAGCCCGGCGCCCCGGCGGTGCGCGCCGTCGGCGGCCACGCGCCTCCGTTGACGAGCTCGCGAAGCCAGCTGTACGGAACCCGCATCAGGCTCCGACCCCGAACGGCAGCGAGAAGCGGACGTCGCCCTCGACCATGTCGCGCATGTCGGGAATGCCGTTGCGAAACTGCAGCGTGCGTTCCAGGCCCATGCCGAACGCGAACCCGGAGTACACGTCTGGGTCTACTCCACAGGCGCGCAACACGTTTGGATGCACCATTCCACAGCCGCCCCACTCCACCCAGCCGGCGCCGCCCTTCTTGTTGGCGAACCACACGTCCACCTCGGCCGAAGGCTCGGTGAACGGGAAGTAGTGCGGCCGGAAGCGGGTGCGGCCCTGCGGGCCAAATTCGGCGCGGGCGAACGCATCAAGCGTGCCGCGCAAATGCGCCATCGTCAGGCCGCGGTCCACCGCCAGCCCCTCGACCTGATGGAACACGGGTGTGTGGGTGGTGTCGAGTTCGTCGGTGCGAAACGTCCGCCCGATCGAAACGATGTACACCGGCGGTTCGCGCTCGAGCAGCGCCCGGATCTGCACCGGCGACGTGTGCGTGCGCAGCACCTGGCGCGACCCGTCCGGAGCGACGTGGAAGGTGTCCTGCATGCTGCGGGCCGGGTGATCCGGCAGGAAGTTCAGCGCGTCGAAGTTGAACTGCTCGGTCTCGAGCTCGGGCCCCTCGGCGGCTTCCCAGCCCATCGCGACGAACGTGTCGGTGACGTGCTCGGCGAGCATCGTGATCGGATGCCGGGCCCCGATCGGCTGCCGGGTCGACGGCAGCGTCACGTCGATGCGTTCGGCCACCAACACCGCGGCGTCACGCTCGGCCCGCAAGGCCGCCAGCCGCTCGTCGTAGGCGTTCTGCGCCTCGGTGCGCGCGACGTTGACCCGCCGTCCGGCATCGGCGCGCTGGGCCTTCGGCAGCGTGCCGAGGGCCTGGCGGGCGAGCGCGAGCGGCGAACGGTCGCCGAGGTGGTCGGTCTTCGCGCGGGCCAGCGCCGCCAAATCAGAGGCGAAGTCGAACGCGTGGCGGGCCGCGCTGACGGCCTTGGCCAGCGCTTCCTCGGACAGATCTATGGGCTGATCAGCCACTCCGCGATCATAGTGGGAGGCAACCCGCTAGCCGGGCGGCACCGGCTCCGGCGCCGGAGGGCGCACGGTGGCGATGGTGTGAGACCGCCGGGCGCGCTGACTTCGCCACCGTTGGGCGACGTGGTGTGCCATCGCCGCGCCGACCACTCCGACCGGCGGCGCGATCAGGAACGTCGGCCCGACGTTGACCAGCATCAGGTAGCCAAACGACACACCGACCGCCGCGAGCACATATCGCGCCACCGTCCAGCGCGCCGCGGAGCGAAACCTGGTCGACACCAGCATTCCGAGCACCAGGGCGACGACATGGCCGGCGTCGGTGAAGTCCCGGCCGACGGCCACCACCAGCACACTCACCGTCAGCCACCAGCCGACCCAGGCGGGCCGCCAGCGCGCCGGGATCGCCGCGGTCAGCGCGCCCAGCACCGCGGCCGCCCCGTAGCTGATGCCGACGTCGCTGGTGCGGGCCACCGAAATCGGTGTCCAGCCGAACCGGACGGCCGTCGCGAGCCCCAGCGCCACGATCAGTGTCGCGCCGACGTGCCCCAGCGCGAAGGTCAACACCAGCCGGCCGCTGCGCCACCACAGCTCGGCGAGCGCAAGTAGGCACATCAGGCCGGGCAGCCAGATGTATATCGGGCCGGTTGATGTCACGAACGCGCTGCCGACCAGCGTGCCGACGTGCCCGCGCACCAGGTTGTGCAGGTTGGTGCTCACGTGCCTGATCACAATTTCCTGCACCCGCGGGCCGAGGATCAGCAGCGTGGTCGCGACCGCGACCAGCGCAGCCGCGTAGCCCACGGTGACCCGGACCGGGGTCAACACATACAACACTCGGGACACCATCACCTACGACTATGCCGACGGCCGATGGTCATTTTGCATACGCGCAGCTGGCAACTCCCTACGAGTTTCTACGCGGTACATCGTGATGTCGTGAGGCACGCCACTGGGCTTGTGCGAGAACATCGGTCTGCGCACTCGCTTCACCGTGATCCCGAGCGCGTCGAGCTGCTCCGGCGTGATCTTCTCCACCGTCGGTCCGGACACCAGCACGCCGCCCTTGCCCGCGGCCTCCATCACCCGCGCGGCGATGTTCACGTCGACACCCAGCCAGTCCGAGCCGAGCTTCTGCGGGCGCCCGGCGTGGATTCCGACCCGCATCACCGGTGTATGCGCGTCCACCTCGACCGACTTCAATTGCTCACAGGCGCGCAGCACCGCGTCGATCGCGGTCACCGGCTCGGGGAAGACGGCCATCAGGCCGTCGCCCATCCGCTTGACGACCTGACCACCCGCGTCCAGCAGTGGCGGCTCGATGGCTTGGGCAACCCGGCGAAGCAAGGTCAGCGTGGCCTCGTCGCCGGCGTCCAGCGCCCATTGCGAGAAGCCGACCAGGTCGGTGAAGACCAGCGTCACATCGGCGTTTTCCGGCCGCCTGCCGACCCCATCGGAGAGCGCCTGCCACAACTGCAGTGCGGCCATGCCGACCTCGCGGGAGGCGGCGTCGCGTTCGCCCAGCAGTCGGCCGGCGGCGCGCGCGGCCGCCTCCGGGCCGCCCTCACCGGTCGTGGACAAGCGATCGCCGAAGTGCGGATCGCCCGGCAGCGCCCTCCGGGCGCGCCGGACCCATGCGATCACCCCGGGGTCGTGATTGGTGTCTTTCAGCCAAGATGTCGGCCGTGCTCTCCGACTTGGCGAACGGTCCGACCGATCATCGGGTGAACCGTCGACTTCCCCGAGGCCGCTCGATCGCTCGCCGAACGGCTCGACCTTCACATCTGTCAGGGTAGAGGCCGGTTCTGACAGCGGGCAATTTCAAGCCGGCCCCGCGGTTGGAGGGCGCGCTGAACCCGCTGGTCACGCGGCTGTTGCGGGCGGATAGCCGACCGGTAACGGTCGGCCGTGACACGCCCGTGCTTGCTAGACAACGTCCGTTGTCAACATTATCTTGGTGGCAGCTGACTGGCCCGGCTGGGAGGACGGCGATGGGCGCGGGTGCGGAGACGACCGCTTCTGTTGCCGCTTCGCGGCCTCACCGCCCCGGCACCGAGCCGCTCGGTCCGGACTCGCTGACCTGGAAGTACTTCGGCGACCTGCGCACCGGAATGCTCGGTGTCTGGATCGGTGCGCTGCAGAACATGTATCCCGAGCTCGGCGCCGGCGTCGAGGAACACTCC
The DNA here is from genome assembly GCF_035640695.1 of Mycobacterium sp. Lineage (GTDB taxonomy): Bacteria > Actinomycetota > Actinomycetes > Mycobacteriales > Mycobacteriaceae > Mycobacterium. The sequence goes on along the minus strand of NZ_DASQVQ010000060.1, from coordinate 75,333 downwards.
ATCTTGCTGCGCGAGCCGCTGCAGCGGGTGACGCGTTCGGTGTTCCCGATCATGGGCGTGGTCTACGACGGCGAGCGCGCCGCCAAAACCGGTGAACAGATCCGCGGCTACCACACCACGATCAAGGGCGTGGACGCCAAGGGCCGCCGCTATCACGCGCTGAACCCGGATACCTTCTACTGGGCGCACGCGACGTTTTTCATGCTGGTGCTCAAGACCGCGGAGTACTTCTGCGGCGGGCTGACCGAGGCCGAGAAGCGGCAACTGTTCGACGAACACGTGCAGTGGTACCGGATGTACGGCATGAGCATGCGGCCGGTACCCAAGACGTGGGACGAATTCCAGCAATACTGGGATCGGGTATGTCGAGAACAACTGGAGATCAACCGCGCGACCAAAGACATCTTCGAGATGCGCATTCCGAAGCCGTGGTACGTGCTGATGCCCACCCCGATCTGGGATCAGCTGTTCAAGCCGATGGTCGCGGGGCAGCGCTGGCTCGCGGCCGGGCTGTTCGACCCGGCGGTGCGGGAAAAGGTGGGCATGCGTTGGACTCTCGGCGACGAGGTGCTGCTGCGGTTGTTCGGCAAGGCCGTCGAACTGGCCTTCATCGCGGTGCCCGACGAGATCCGGCTGCATCCTCGCGCGCTGTCGGCCTATAAGCGAGCCGCAGGCAAGATCCCCGCGGATGCGCCGCTAGTGGAGGCCCCAGCGATCACCGCGCCACCGCGCGATCGCCGGGGCCTGCCAATGCATTACGTGCCGCGGCGCAAGACGATCATCGAGCGCGCGGGGTCGCTGGTGCACACCACGTTCTCGCTGGCCGGCGGGGTTCGCCCGGCGCGCAACCGGGTTCCCGCGGCCTAACACCGTTTCCGTTGCGGCCGCACGACGGGCGTCGTCAGCGTCGCGTGCATGAGATATTCGTCGAGATTGCGTAGCGCCAGTTGAGTCATCGCCGCGCGGGTGCGGGTGGTGGCGCTGCCGACGTGCGGCAGCAGCACGACGTTGTCCAGCTCGCGCAATGGCGTTGGTACGTAAGGCTCGTCGGTGTATACGTCAAGCCCGGCGCCGGCGAGCCGGCCCGCGGCAAGCATCTCGACGAGCGCGTCCTGGTCGACGACGCTGCCGCGAGCGACGTTAACCAGATACCCGTCCTGGCCGAGGGCCTCCAAAACCGCACGGCTAACCAGCCTTTCGGTACCCTTACCGCCAGCGGCGGCCACCACCAGCACGTCAACGGACTCGGCCAGTTCGAGCGGCGACGCGGCGTAGCGATACGACGTACCGGACACTTGATGACGGTTGTGGTAGGCGATGGCGCAGTCGAAAGCGCGCAGCCGCGCCGCGATCGCCGAGCCGATGCGACCCAGACCCAACACGCCGACCTGCGTTCCGTTCACGTCGCGCGTCAGCGGAAACTCGCCGTCGCTCTCCCACCGCCCGGCGCGCAGGTAGCGGTCCGCCTCGCACAGGCGGCGCATGGTGGCCAGCATCAGGCCCACCGCCGTGTCCGCGACGGTGTCGGTGAGCACGTCCGGGGTGTTGCTGACCCCGATGCCGAGGCGCCGGGCCGCGTCGATGTCGACGTTGTCGTAGCCCACTCCGTAGTGCACGATCGCGCCCAGGTTCGGCAACGCCGCCATCAGATCGGCGTCCACGGCGGCGCCTCCGCCGTCGACGATCACGGTTATCGACGGGCCATGTTCAGCCAGAAACGCCGGACGCCCCGAACCCGCGGGAAGCTGCAGCGGCTGATACTTTGCCGCCAGTCCCTCGGCCAGCGACGGCTCCAGTCGGCCGAATTGAAGAACGCTCATACCCGACAGTGTCTCCCCTTCCGCGTCGCCGGGGCAGCGTCACCGAAACGTCGGAGCCATTTCGGCAGGCGCCGGCGACCGACAAGTTCACACGCATGCGCCTCGGCGAGTCGGGTCGCGGCGTGGGTGAATTCCTGGTTCGACACCACCATCGTCGACGTGCACCGGTGCAGGAGCGCGCCGGCGACCACTTGCTGCACGGCCGCGGTGCCGACGCGTCGCCCGTGCCGTTTGCACTGAATCGCGATCCGCTCGTTGCCCTTTGACGCGATGAGGTCGACCCCGAAGTCTCCGGTGACCTTCGTCAATGCCACCCGGTAACCGGCGGCGCGCAGCCGGGCCGCGACATAGTTCTCGAAATCCATACCGGTCATCGCGTCGATTTCGCGCAGTCCCGAGCGGAGATACCTGGCGAGTCGACGAGCCTTCACCCACAGTGGCAGTGCCGCCCAGCCGCCGAGTACCGCCGCTCCCACCGTCATCGCGGCCCACATGCTGTGCGTTTCCAGCAACGTCGCGGTACCGGCGGCGCAGCCGAGGAAGGCGCCCACCCGCCCGAACCGGCCCCGACGGGCCGACTGTCGCCTGACGCGCCGGGAACGGGCCATGCCTGCAGGTCGGTCAGGCCGCCGGAGTGGCACCCAGCACTCGCTGCAGGTCAGGCTTCATGGCCTGCAGTTGAGCACCCCAGTAATTCCAGGAGTGGGTGCCATTCTGTGGGAAGTTGAACACCGCGTTGTGGCCGCCGGCGGCGAGGTAGCGCTGCTGAAAGGTCTTGTTCGTGTTCAGCGTGATGGTTTCCAGGAACTGGGCGGCGAACATGTTGCCGTTGCCCACGGTGTCGAGGTCCGACGGTTTTCCGGTGCCGCAGTAGACCCAGATCGCGGTGTTGTTGGCAACCAGGATGGGGATATTGACCATCGGATCGTTGCGGCGCCAGGCCGGATCGTTGGGCACCCCCCACATGTTGACCGAGTTGAAACCGCCGGCGTCTTTCATCGCGAGGCCGATCATCATGGGCCACAGACCCTGTGACGGATTCAGGAAGCCCGACAGCGAAGCGGCGAAGATGAACTGGGTTGGATGCCAGGTCGCCAGCGTCAACGCGGCGCCGCCCGACATCGAAAGGCCAACGGCGGCGCTGCCATTCGGATCGACACCCCTGTTGGCTGCCAGCCAGCCGGGCAACTCCTGGGTGAGGAAGGTTTCCCATTTGTAGGTGACGGTTCCGGTGCTGTTGACGGCGGGCTGATACCAATCGGTGTAGAAGCTGGACTGCCCGCCGACCGGCATGACCACCGAGAGCCCGGAGCGGTAGAACCAGTCGAACGCCGACGTTTCGATGTCCCAGCCGTTGAAGTCGTCCTGGGCCCGCAGGCCGTCGAGGAGGTAGACGGCGTGCGGGCCGCCGCCCTGGAACTCGATGCGGATGTCGCGACCCATCGACGGGGACGGCACCTCGAACTGCTCGACCGGAAGTCCCTTGCGCGAGAACGCTTCGGCCGGCGGCGTGCGGCCGATCACGCCGACCAGACCGGGCAACAGAGCCACTGCGAGGGCCGCCATCACCGCCAGCCGGCGCGCCCAAACACGCCACATCGGCTCAACGACCGCGCTCACCGTGACCGGGCTCCATCCCTCGTATGACGTGCCGCTCGGTACGGTAGCGAGTCAGGTGGCCGCGGCCACGTTTCGCCACGGGGCCGCGACCGCTTTGTTATCAATGAAATCGGGGCCGAAATCGCCGGACGTGAAACTCGGCGTCGGCTCAAGACTGCGCGCGGGCGCTCTGGTACAGGCAGATCGCGGCGGCAGCGGCCACGTTGAGGCTCTCGGCACCGCCGCGCATCGGGATGCGTACCCGCCGCGTCGCCCGCGCGGCCAATTCGGACGGCAGGCCGTGCGCTTCGGGTCCGAAAAGCCACGCGGTCGGCGCGGTCAGCACCGGCAGCGCCTCGTCGAGGTCCACCTCGCCGTCGACTGCGGCGGCCAGCACCTGAAGACCGGAGCTCATCAGCGCGTCGACGACCGACGCCGGGTCGGGGTCGGTGAGCACCGGGATGGTGAAAATGCTTCCCGCTGAGGCGCGTAGGCACTTACCGTTGTAGGAATCCACCGCGTGTCCGGCGAGCACCACGGCGTCGGCCCCGATCGCGTCGGCGATGCGGATCAAAGTCCCGGCGTTGCCGGGCTCGGAGATTCCGACGGGGACCGCGACCAACGTGGGTTCACCGGCAAGCACGTCGGCAAGACGGGGTTGATCCACGGCGCACACCCCGACCAGCCCGACCGGAGTCACGGTGTCGGACAACGCCTTCGCGGCGCGGTCGGTTACCGGATGGATCGGCACGCCGGCGCCGGCGAGAAGGTCGTCGAACCGCTGGGCGGCCGACTCGGTGACGAACAGTTCGACGACGACGCCGGCACGCAGTGCGGCCTCGACCAGATTGGGTCCCTCGACGAGGAACCGGCCGGCCTTCGTACGGGCGACGCGACGATGCAGCTTCGACGCGGCAATCACACGCGTCGAGCGTTCGGTGAGCGGCGAGCCTCGGCTCAGGCGGCCTCTCCGGACGGCGCGTTGACGTCGTCGGGCAGCGCGGCCCTGGCGACGTCAACCAGCGCCGTGAAGGCGCCCGGGTCACTGACCGCGATCTCGGCGAGGTTCTTGCGGTCGACGTCGACGCCGGCCGCCTTCAGCCCTTGGATCAGGCGGTTGTAGGTGATGTCGTTGGCGCGGGCCGCGGCGTTGATCCGCGAGATCCACAGCTTGCGGAACTCACCCTTGCGGGCCCGCCGGTCACGGTATGCGTAGTTCAGCGAGTGCAGTTGCTGCTCTTTGGCTTTGCGGTACAGCCGTGACCGCTGGCCCCGATAACCCTTCGAGGCCTTGAGGATGGTGCGCCGCTTCTTGTGGGCGTTGACTGCGCGCTTGACGCGTGCCATGACGTTCGTTCCTATTCTTGTTGGAGCGGGGATAAAGTCCAGGTCCGGCGTCAGCCGTTGAGCAACTTGTTGATTCGCTGCCGGTCGGCGGCCGACACCTCGGTTCGGCCCTCGAGACGGCGGGTGCGGGTGCTCGGCTTGTGCTCAAAGAGGTGGCGGCGGTTCGCCTTTTGGCGCACGATCTTTCCGGTGCCGGTGCGGCGGAACCGCTTGCTGGAGCCGCTGTGGCTCTTGGCCTTGGGCATCTGTCCTCAGTTCTGTGAAATCGCTGGGGTTTCGGACGGGGCGGGGCGGGGCTCGCCGGCCGCCTGCGCCGCCCTGGCACGAGTCTTCGCGCCGCGGTGCGGCGCCAGCACCATCGTCATGTTACGGCCGTCCTGCTTGGCTGACGTCTCGACGAAACCGTAATCGGCGACGTCGGCGCCCAGCCGCTGCAGGAGGCGGTAACCCAACTCGGGCCGCGACTGCTCGCGGCCGCGGAACATGATGGTGACCTTGACCTTCGACCCCGCCTCCAGGAAGCGAATCACGTGACCCTTCTTGGTCTCGTAGTCGTGGTCGTCGATCTTCGGCCGCAGCTTCTGTTCCTTGACGACGGTCTGCTGCTGGTTCTTGCGAGACTCGCGCGCCTTCTGAGCCGCCTCGTATTTGAACTTGCCGTAGTCCATGATCTTGCAGACCGGCGGTCTGGCGTTCGGTGCGACTTCGACGAGGTCCAGATCGGCGTCAGCGGCGACGCGAAGTGCGTCTTCGAGGCGCACGATTCCGACTTGCTCACCGCCGGGTCCGATCAGTCGGACCTCCGGTACACGAATGCGCTCGTTGACGCGGGTCTCAGTGGTGATGGGGCCTCCCTGGTTCGTTACATTCCTTCTTACGCCCGTACCGGCGAGTGGGTTCAGGAATGACAGCGCCAGAATCACGCTGTCCGCAAAAAGGCCCCGCTGTCAGCGGGGCCCGATGCCGACCGATCGCGGCTACGCGCCGCCTGCGCCCAAAAACTCGGAGCGCAGAACCGACATCGTCGATGTCGGTGACCGGAACCGCTGAGCCGGCGTGGCCAACGGTGGGAGCGGGACTCCACTTGCTGTCCCTGAGACACTCAGGAACGGTCGCGTATGCCAGTCTAGCAGGCATGACGCCTGGGTCTAACACCCGCGCGCTCGCCGACATTCCCGCCGTCGAGGTCATCGGCCGCTCGGCGGTCATGCCATGAGCGCCGCCGCGGAGAAGCTGGACTGTCGTCAGACGCCCCGGCGATAACCCGCACCGCGATCTCGACGAGGCGCGGCGGCTGATCACCGCGCTGGCCGGGTGGTGACGGCCGCGGCCCAACGATTGACACAGGTGGGCGCATTTCCCAAGTTGAGCGAATATCCTCGCGGCCTATGACCCTCACCATGGCCCGGCCCAGTTCGCGGTATACCTGGGTCCCCGCGGCGGCGGGCTGGATCGTCGGGATCATCGCGACCCTGTCGCTGATCGCGAGCGTGTCGCCGCTGGCGCGCTGGGTGATCAAGGTGCCCCGCGAATTCGTCAACAACTATCTGTTCAACTTCCCGGACACCAGCTTCGCGTGGGCCTTCGTGCTGACGTTGCTCGCCGCGGCGCTCGCCGCCCGCAAACGCATCGCATGGTGGATCCTGGTGCTGTACATGGTCGCCGCGATCGGCTGGAACCTCGTCGACCTGGCCACCGGTGGCGAGACCTGGATGGACGAGTCCGGGGAAATCATCGGACTGGCCTTCCATGTCGCGGCCATCGCCCTTCTGGTGCTGGCGCGCAAGGAGTTCTACGCCAAGGTCCGGCGTGGCGCGTTGCTGAAGGCCACCGCCGTGCTGCTGATCGGCAATGCGGTCGGAATCCTGTGCGCGTGGGCGTTGCTCGATCTGTTTCCCGGCTCGCTGGCCCACGAGGACCGGCTGCCCTACGCGGTGAACCGGGTCAGCATCTTCGCCACCGCGGACCCGTCGCTGTTCACCGGCCGGCCGCACGTGTTCCTCAACGCGTTGTTCGGGCTGTTCGGCGCGGTGGCCCTGATAGCCGCGGCCATCGTGTTGTTCCAATCACAGCGCGCGGAGAACGCGCTGACAGCCGAGGACGAGTCCGCCATTCGGGGGCTGCTCGAGGTGTACGGCAAGAACGACTCGCTCGGTTACTTCGCCACCCGCCGGGACAAGGCGGTGGTGTTCGCCGAGAGCGGCCGCGCCGCAATCACCTACCGCGTGGAGGTCGGGGTGTGCCTGGCCAGTGGCGACCCGGTCGGCGACCCTCGGGCGTGGCACCAGGCCATCGACGCGTGGCTGCGGCTGTGCCATGCCTACGGCTGGGCGCCGGGTGTGATGGGCGCAAGTGCGGCCGGGGCGCAGGCATTCCGCGAAGCTGGCCTCAACGCGCTGCAGCTCGGCGACGAGGCGATCCTGCATTCGGACCGCTTCCGGCTGTCCGGCCCCGACATGCGCGCGGTGCGCCAGGCGGTGACCCGGGCGCGGCGGGCCGGCCTGATGGTACGGATCCGCCGGCACCACGACATCCCCGCCGACGAGATGGCCAAGGTCATCCAGCGGGCCGAGGCCTGGCGCGACACCGAAACCGAACGCGGGTTTTCGATGGCGCTGGGCCGGATCGGCGACAAGGCCGACGGCGACTGCCTGCTGGTGGAAGCGGTGATGGGCGAGGTCCCTCGGGGGCAGGAGCGCAGCGACCGGGGGGGACAGGTCCCTCGGGGGCAGGAGCGCAGCGACCGGGGGGGACAGGTCGTCGCGATGGTGTCGCTGGTGCCGTGGGGCAACACCGGCGTGTCGCTGGACCTGATGCGCCGATCGCCGCGGTCGCCCAACGGCACAATCGAATTGATGGTCGCCGAGCTGTGTCAGCAATCGGAACGCTTTGGGGTGAACCGGATTTCGCTGAACTTCGCGATGTTCCGTTCGGCCTTCGAGCAGGGCGCTCGGCTTGGTGCCGGGCCGGTGGCGCGGCTGTGGCGGGGGTTGCTGGTGTTCTTCTCGCGCTGGTGGCAGCTGGAGACGCTGTACCGGTCGAACATGAAATACCAGCCGCAGTGGGTGCCGCGATACGCGTGCTACGAGGACGCCCGGCTGATCCCGCGCGTCGGCGTTGCCTCGGTGATCGCCGAAGGCTTTCTGGTGTTGCCTTTTTCGCGGCGCAACAGACCGCGATACACCGGTCAGCACACGCGCGTCCCGGAGCGGGTGATGGCCACCGGGCTGCTGCACCACGACGGCACCGCGCCCGATCTCGGTGAGCTGCCCGAGGATCTGACCGAACCGGAGGAACCGCAGATCCGGCTGCCCGAACAGGTCCGGGTGCGGATGGACAAGTTGCGCGCCCTGCAAGAGCGCGGTGTGGACGCCTATCCGGTCGGGCGAGCGCCCAGCCACACCGTCGCGCAGGCGATCGATGCCGACGACCAAACCAGCCTTACCGTGGCGGGTCGGGTGCTGCGGATCCGCGACTACGGCGGCGTGTTGTTCGCCGACCTGCGCGACTGGTCGGCGGAAGTGCAACTCGTGCTTGATAATTCGCTGCTGGATGCGCGCTGCACCGCCGATTTCACCGCGACCATCGACCTTGGCGACCTCGTCGAGGTCACCGGTCTGATGGGGCACAGCAAGACCGGCACGCGCTCGCTGATGGTGCGCAGCTGGCGGCTGATCGGCAAATGCCTTCGCCCGCTGCCGGACAAGTGGAAGGGCCTGACCGATCCGGAAGCGCGGGTGCGGGCGCGCTACGTCGACCTGGCAATCAACGCCGAGGCTCGCGAGCTGATCACCGCGCGCAGCCGGGTTCTGCACTCGATCCGCGCGACCCTGGTGGGCCAAGGCTTCCTCGAGGTGGAAACCCCGATCCTGCAGAAGATTCACGGCGGCGCCAACGCCAGGCCGTTTTTGACCCACATCAACGCCTACGACCTGGACCTGTACCTGCGCATCGCGCCCGAGCTGTATTTGAAGCGGCTGTGTGTGGGCGGCGCGGAGCGGGTGTTCGAGCTCGGCCGGGCCTTCCGCAACGAGGGCGTGGACTCCAGCCACAACCCCGAGTTCACCCTGCTGGAGGCGTACCGGGCGCACGCCGACTACACGGTGTGGATCGACGGCTGCCGCGAGCTGATCCAGAACGCCGCCGCCGCCGCGAACGGTTCGCAGGTGGCGATGCGGACGCGCCCCGATGGCACCGACGGCACCCTCGAACCGGTCGACATCTCGGGCACCTGGGCGGTCAAGACCGTGCACGGCGCGGTGTCCGAGGCACTCGGTGAAGAGATCGACCCCGGCACCGACGTCCGCACGCTCAGGAAGCTGTGCGACCGGGCCAACATCGGCTATTTCACAAACTGGGACGCCGGTGCGGTGGTACTCGAGCTGTATGAGCGTCTCGTCGAGGAGCGCACCGAGCAGCCGACGTTCTACACGGACTTCCCGACCTCGGTGTCGCCGCTGACCAGGCCTCATCGCAGCAAGCCAGGGGTGGCCGAGCGCTGGGACCTGGTGGCCTGGGGCGTGGAACTGGCCACCGCGTACACCGAACTCACCGACCCGGTCGAGCAGCGGCGCCGGCTGCAGGACCAGGCGCTACTGGCCGCCGGTGGCGACCCCGAGGCGATGGAGCTCGACGAGGACTTTCTGCAGGCGATGGAGTACGCGATGCCGCCAACCGGCGGGCTGGGCATGGGCGTTGACCGGCTCATCATGATGATCACTGGCCGCAGCATCCGGGACACCTTGCCGTTCCCGCTCGCCAGGCCCCGGTAACGCCCCGGTTACGAAGCTCTCACAGCAACTCTCCAGGTAGATCGTCCACGATATGGCCCGATGACGCATTCGACGGTCAGCGTTGCCACGACGTTGTGGACGGACGCGGCCGGGCCGTTTCGCCACCACATTTCCCTGATGCACGGTTGGTTGCCGTGGACCATTCAGGCCGTGACGGCCACGGTCCTGGCGCTCGCGATCGGCTGGCGGTCGCGCCGATGGCGGATGTTCTGGCTGCCGTCGGCGGTGATGGTCGGGGTCGTGGTGGCCACCTGCGCGCGCTGGTACATCGACTCGGCCGGCCTGGCCGCCGATCCGGCGCCGCGCGCGCTGTGGATCTGGATCGGGCTGAGCGGCCTGGCGGTTTGCGTGCTGCCGTTCGGCTGGCCGACCAGCCGGTGGTGGCGGCGGGGCGTGTCGATGCTCGCCGTGCCGCTGTGCGTTTTGAGCTCGCTGCTGGCGCTCAATCTCTGGGTCGGCTACTTCCCCACCGTCCAGACCGCGTGGAATCAGCTCTCCGCCGGGCCGCTGCCCGACCAAACCGATCGGGCCACGGTGACCGCAATGCAAATGCAGGGCGCACTTCCGGGCAAAGGCACCGTCGTCGGAGTCACGATCCCCGACGCGGCGTCGCACTTCAAGCACCGCGGCGAGCTGGTGTACCTACCGCCGGCCTGGTATGCCACCGACCCCCCGCCCAAGCTGCCGACCGTGATGATGATCGGCGGAGAGTTCAACACGCCGGCCGATTGGTTGCGCGCGGGAACCGCGATCACGACCATGGACGATTTCGCCGCCGCACACCACGGGAACGCGCCGGTGCTGGTGTTCGTCGACTCCGGCGGCGCGTTCAACAACGACACCGAATGCGTGAACGGGCCCCGCGGCAACGCGGCCGACCATCTGACCAAAGACGTTATGTCGTTCATGGTTTCAAGCTTCGGCCTCAGCGCAAACCGGGCCAATTGGGGTGTGGTCGGCTGGTCGATGGGCGGCACGTGCGCGGTGGATCTTGCGGTGATGCATCCCGACCTGTTCGCATCGTTCGAAGACATCGCCGGCGACTTCGGCCCCAACTCGGGGACCAAGGCACAGACCATCGCTCGGCTGTTCGGCGGTGACGCCGCCGCCTACGCGGCGTTCGACCCGTCGACGGTGATGGCCAAACACGGCCACTACACGGGTGTCTCGGGTTGGTTCGCGATCTCGGTCGGCCCGCAGTCCCATAACGTCGGGCGCAATCCCGGCAATCAGACGCTGGCCGCGAACGCGCTGTGCGCCGCGGGCCGGGCCCACGGCATTGATTGCGCAGTGGAGCCGCTGCCTGGTAAGCACGACTGGCCGTTCGCGGCGCGCGCATTCGCCGCGGCATTGCCGTGGTTGGCCGGCCAGATCGGTACCCCAGGCGTGCCGGCGATTCCGCTGCCGAACCCCGATAACGCATCCCCCACGGCGCCGACCGGTGACGGTCCACGCGCGCAGGCCGCGGGACCGTAATCCGGGAGTACGGTTGCCCCATGCCGGAGGATCCGACTGAGCAGCCCGACCCCGCGCCCGCCGCGCCGCCGGCGTCGCCGGAGGTCGACCCCGGATACAACAAGTCCGGCGTGCCGACGTTCGAATCGGTGCGCGAGAAGATCGAAAGCCGCTACGGTACGTCGCTCGGAGCCGCCGAGCTCGACGCGGAAACACCCGAGGGCCGCGGCGTCGAAGAACAGTACGAGACGCGCCAGCGTGCGGCCGCCGAACGGCTTGCCCAGATTCGCGAGTCGATGCACCGCGAAGACGACGCCTGAGCGGTGCGCACTTTCAGCATCGGCGAGCGGCGAAACCGCTTGGCACGCCGCCATTTCCTGTCCGACGACCGCCCCAGCGCGTCCGTCGCCGAGCGCACCGCGGCGCTGATCGGGTTGCACGCGACCGACCCCGCTACCCCGTATCTGTCGCTGTGGGCGCGTTCAACCGGGTTCAGGACCGCCGACCTCGACCGCGAGCTGTATCAGCGACGGTCGCTCGTCAAACATCTGGCGATGCGGCGGACGTTGTGGGTGGTGCCCGTCGAGTACCTCGCAATGGTCCAGCCGGGCGCCAGCGACCGGGTCGCCGGCAACGAGCGGCGCCGACTCGTCGCCGATGCGCAGAAGGCGGGCCTGGCCGCCGACGGTAACCACTGGCTGGACCGCGCATGCGCGGCGGTGCTGGGATACCTGACCGAGCACGGGCCGACCAGTGCCAGCGAGCTGCGCAACGCGCTGCCGGAATTGGCCGGCACCTACGACTATGCGCCGGGAAAGCGCTGGGGTGGTGAAACACCGCTTGCCCCAAGGGTATTGACGGTGCTGTCGGTGCGCGGTGACATCGTGCGCGGCCCCAACGACGGTGCCTGGACTGCGTCCCGGCCACGATGGGTCACCGTCACCGACTGGCTCGGCGGCAGTCCTGATGTCATGCCGCAAGACAAGGCACGCGCCGAACTCGTCCGCGCATGGCTGCGTGCGTTCGGGCCGGGCACGCTGGCCGACATCAAATGGTGGTTCGGCGCGACGCTGACGGCCGCACGGCAGGCGCTGCGCGACGTCGGCGCCGTCGAGGTCGACGTGCACGGGGCGCCGGGTTACGTGCTGCCCGACGACCTGGAGACCGAACCCGACGCCGAGCCGTGGTGTGCGCTGCTGCCCGGCCTCGACGTCACCACGATGGGCTGGTTCGACCGCGACTGGTATCTCGGCGAACACCGGCGCCAGGTGTTCGACACCAACGGAAATGCCGGGCCCACCGCCTGGTGGAACGGCCGGGTGGTCGGCGGCTGGGGCCAGGACGCCGACGGGCGGGTGCGGCTGCAGCTGCTCGAGGACCCGGGGCGCGACGGGCGCAAGGCGTTATCGCGGCGCGCCGGCGAGCTCACCGACTGGCTCGCCGGCGTGCGGATCAGCCCGCGGTTCCCATCGGTGTTGTCTAAGGCGGGTGCGCGGCCGCGAGCGTGAAGCCAGCATCCCGCGCAGGCGAAATCATGCCGGGCTGAAATTCGGCGTTTTTTCGCAGTGAATGCACGCTCGGCGTGAGGATTGGTCGATGACCGACCTGAAGATCCGCGAGGCGACGGCGGACGACGCCGCCGTTTGCGGGCGCATCATGTTCGACGCGTTCGAGTCGCTGGCGACGCGGCACAGCTTTCCGATCGAGCCCGGCACGCCCGAATTCGCCGACTTTCAGCTGAAGTCGATGCTGACCACCGACGGCATCTACGGCCTGGTGGCCGAGCGAGCAGGCGAAATCCTCGGCGGCGCGCTGCAAGACGAGCGCGGGAAGATCGTCGCTATCGGACCCGTCATGGTCGACCCCGCCGTGCAGGACGCCGGCGTCGGACGCGCTCTCATGGAGGCCCTCCTGCAGCGGTCACGCAACCGCGACGTGCCCGGCGTGCGGCTGGTTCAGACCGCCTACCACTACCGGTCGCTGTCGTTGTACGCGAAGCTCGGCTTCGCCGTGCGTGAGCCGCTGTCGGTCTTTCAAGGGACGCCACGGGCAGCGGAGATACCCGCTGCGGCGGTGCGTCCGGCGACTCCCGACGACGTCGAAGCCTGCGACGAGATCTGCCGGCAGGTGCACGGCCACGACCGTCACGTCGAACTGCGGCACTGGGTGGGAGTGGGCACCGCGCGCGTGGTGGAACGTGCAGACGATATCGCCGGCTATGCAACCGGTTTCGGCTACGCCTGGCATGCCGTCGGTAAGACCGACGACGACATCGTCGCGTTGCTGCAATCGGCCGACGCCTTTGTGGGCCTGGGAATCCTTGTGCCGTCCCGCAATACGCGGCTGATGTCCTGGTGCCTGGACAGCGGACTCAAGCTGATCCAGCAGTCCACGCTGATGACGATCGGGCTGTACAACGAGCCGCGGGGCGCGTGGCTGCCGTCGATCGGCTACTAAGGGTCGACGATCTGTCATCGAATCCACGGCACTCGACGGCGAGCAATGAATAGTTGCTCTTACTAACCAGCGCAAACCCCATTTTCATCGGGGCCTCGTTGAACCGGATGGTCGCGTTACTTCGTGAACTTAGTGGCCCGGGTCAACTCGTTGACAATCGAGGTTTCACGAAGGAGTGACCATGACAGTTCGCTGGGCAAACATCAAGAAACTTGCAGTTATGGCTGCAATGGCGGCTGGGGTGGCTGCCGCCGGTCTGGGTTTCGGCTCGGGTACAGCGCAAGCTTCGCCCGCAGCCACACCGACGCCGCATCACAACATCTTCAATGGCGTCGATCGGGTGACCGATCGCCACGAGGGCGGCTTCATCGACCGGGTGTTCGACCGCTTCGAACAACACAAAGTGACGAAGAAGTAGCCGGAAAGCCAAGGCGGACGGCTAGATACGGGGTTCGTCCGGCATCAGCCGGACGAACCCCACCGCCGCGGCCGGGGTGGCTTGGGACGGTCGCACCAGCGGATCGACTGTGCTAGGCGCTCGCCTTCGGCAAGCCCAGCGCATCGGCCAGGAACCAACCGGTGTAGCTGCCGGGCATCGCGGCCACGTCTTCCGGTGTCCCCTCGGCGATCACGGTGCCACCGGCGGCCCCGCCTTCGGGGCCCATGTCGACGATCCAGTCCGACGTCTTGATCACGTCGAGGTTGTGCTCGATGACAATCACCGTATTGCCTTTGTCCACAAGGCCATTGAGCACATTGAGTAGCTTGCGGATGTCGTCGAAGTGCAGCCCGGTGGTGGGTTCGTCGAGTATGTAGACGGTGCGGCCGGTGGACCGCTTCTGCAGCTCGGATGCCAGCTTCACCCGCTGCGCCTCGCCGCCGGACAGCGTGGGCGCCGGCTGCCCCAACCGGACGTAACCCAGCCCCACGTCGACGAGGGTCTGCAGGTACCGGTGGATCGAGGTGATCGGCCCGAAGAACTCGGCGGCTTCCTCGATGGACATGTCGAGCACCTCGGCGATTGTCTTGCCCTTGTAGTGCACCTCGAGGGTTTCCCGGTTGTACCGGGCACTGTGGCACACCTCGCACGGCACGTACACGTCGGGCAGGAAGTTCATTTCGATCTTGATCGTGCCGTCGCCGGTGCACGCCTCGCAGCGACCGCCCTTGACGTTGAACGAGAACCGGCCGGGCTGATAGCCGCGTACCTTCGCCTCGGTGGTGGCGGCGAACAGCGTGCGGATCTTGTCGAACACCCCGGTGTAGGTCGCCGGGTTCGACCGTGGCGTCCGCCCGATCGGCGACTGGTCGACGCGCACCAGCTTGTCGACGCGGTCCAGACCCGTCACCCGGGTGTGCCGCCCCGGGACCTGGCGCGCCCCGTTGAGCTTGTTGGCCAGCACCGAGGCCAGAATGTCGTTCAGCAGGGTCGACTTGCCCGAACCCGACACGCCGGTCACCGAGGTCAGCACGCCGAGCGGGAACGACACGTCGATGTCACGCAGGTTGTGTTCACGGGCGCCGACGACGGTGAGCCGACGGCGCCGGTCGGTGGGACGGCGGATCGCCGGCACCTCGATGCTCTGCGCGCCGGACAGGTAGGCGCCGGTGATCGAATCCTTGTTGCGCAGCAGGTCGTCGTAGGTTCCGCTGTGCACGATCTCGCCGCCGTGCTCACCGGCCGCCGGGCCGATGTCCACGATCCAGTCGGCGTGCGCGATGGTGTCCAGGTCGTGCTCGACCACGATCAGCGTGTTACCGAGGTCGCGCAGCCGAATCAGCGTCTCGATTAGCCGACGGTTGTCGCGCTGATGCAACCCGATCGACGGCTCGTCCAGCACGTACAACACGCCGACCAGGCCGGAGCCGATCTGGGTGGCCAGCCGAATGCGTTGCGCCTCACCGCCGGACAGCGTCGCTGCCGCCCGCGACAACGACAGGTATTCAAGACCGACGTCGAGCAGAAAGCCCAGACGTGACTGGATTTCCTTGAGCACCTGGCCGGCGATCGCCTGCTCCCGCGACCCCAACGTCAACGCGTTGAGGAAGTCGGCGCAGTCGCTGATCGACAGCTCGGCCACCTCGGCGATCGACTTCGTGCCGCGGTCCCCCGCGGTCAGCGTCACCGCCAGGATCTCGGGCTTGAGCCGCGTGCCCTGGCAGACCGGGCATGGGACGTCGCGCATGAAGCCCTCGTAGCGTTGCTTCATCTGCTCGGAGTCGGTCTGATCCATGCGCCGCTGCAGGAACGCCATCACGCCCTCGAAGTCGGCATAGTACGACCGGGTGCGGCCGTAGCGGTTGCGGTACCGCACGTGCACCTGCTCGTCGCAGCCCTCCAGAATCGCCTTGCGCGCCCTGGCCGGCAGCTTGCGCCACGGCGTGTCGACGTCGAAGCCCACGGACTCGCCCAGCCCGGCGAGCATCCGGGTGAAGTACTCGGCCGTGTGCCCCATCGACCACGGCGCGACCGCGCCCTCGGCCAGCGTCAGGTCGGGGTCGGGCACCACGAGGTCGGGGTCGACCTCCTTGCGAATGCCCAGACCGGTGCACTCCGGGCAGGCGCCGTACGGCGAGTTGAACGAGAACGACCGCGGTTCGAGGTCGTCGACCGCCAGCGGATGGCCGTTCGGGCACGCGAGCTTCTCGGAGAAACGCTGCTCGCGGTGATGGCCGGACTCGTGAACGTCATGATCCGGGAACTCCAGCACCACGATGCCATCGGCGAGCCGCAGCGCGGTTTCCACCGAATCGGTCAGCCGCTGCTTGGCGCTCGACTTCACCGTCAGCCGGTCGACGACCACCTCGATGTCGTGCTTCTCCTGCTTCTTCAGCTTCGGCGGATCGGTGAGCGAGTGCACCACCCCGTCGACGCGGACTCGGCTGTAGCCCTGTGAATTCAGCTTCTCGAACAGGTCGGCGAACTCGCCCTTTCGGGTACGCACCACCGGCGCGAGCACCTGAAAGCGCGCACCCTCTGGCATCGCCAGCACCTGGTCGACGATCTGCTGCGGCGTCTGCCGGGCGATCCGCTCACCGCACACCGGGCAGTGCGGCGTGCCGGCCCTGGCGTAGAGCAGCCTGAGGTAGTCGTAGACCTCGGTGATCGTGCCGACGGTCGACCGGGGATTGCGATTGGTCGACTTCTGATCGATCGACACCGCGGGCGAGAGCCCCTCGATGAAGTCGACGTCCGGCTTGTCCATCTGACCCAGGAACTGCCGCGCGTACGCCGACAGCGACTCCACGTAGCGGCGCTGGCCCTCGGCAAAGATTGTGTCGAAGGCTAGTGACGACTTGCCCGACCCGGAAAGACCGGTGAACACGATCAACGCGTCGCGGGGCAGGTCAAGGTCGATGCTCTTGAGGTTGTGCTCGCGTGCACCCTTGATGATCAGGCGGTCAGCCACGCTCTCCCCTTCAGCGGACGCAGTACGTGCCCATGCTAGGTGTCCCCACCGACAGCGACATCGCCAGCAGTAGCGTTGCAGGCATGACAGTCGTCAGCGACAACTACACCGGCCATGTGGACCCCGGGACGGCGGCGCGCCGCAACCTTCCGGGCGCGACGATCGTCAAGGCGTCGGTGGGCCCCATGGACAACAATGCCTACCTCATCACATGTTCCGAAACTGGCGAAACGCTGCTGATCGACGCGGCCAACGATGCCGAAACGCTGATCGGCCTGGTCGCCGAATATGCGCCGAAGCTGTCGCTGATCGTCACGAGCCACCAGCACTTGGACCACTGGCAGGCGCTGGAGGCGGTCGCCGAGGCGACCGGCGCACCGACCGCGGTGCATCGGCTCGACGCCGACCCGTTGCCGGTGAAACCGGACCGGCTGCTGGCTAACGGGGACACGGTCAACGTCGGCAAGTTGTCTTTCCAGGTGATTCACCTACGCGGGCACACCCCGGGGTCGGTTGCGCTGGCGCTGTCGGGCCCGGCCGCCGGCGACGCGACGCAGCTGTTCACTGGCGACTGCCTGTTTCCAGGCGGCGTCGGCAAGACGTGGAAGGCCGGCGACTTCACCCAACTGCTACAAGACGTGACCACCCGGGTATTCGACGTCTACCCGGACTCGACCGTGGTCTATCCCGGGCACGGTGATGACACCACGCTCGGCGCCGAGCGGCCGCATCTCGGCGAATGGCGTGCGCGCGGCTGGTGAGCACAGGTGAGCACAGGAGAGGAAGAAATGAACGACGAACAGTTCAAGAAGATGAACAGCGGTGCCGGTTTCGTTGCGGCGCTTGACCAAAGCGGCGGCAGCACACCGAAGGCGCTGCGGCTGTACGGCATTGCGGAGGACGCCTACTCCAACGACAAGGAGATGTTCGACCTGGTGCACCAGATGCGCACCCGCATCATCACCAGCCCATGCTTCGACGGGGACCGCATACTCGCGGCGATCTTGTTCGAGAACACGATGGACCGGCAGATCGAGGGCCGCCCCACCTCCGACTACCTGTGGAACGTCAAGCGGATCGTGCCGATCCTCAAGGTCGACAAGGGACTTGCCGACGAAGATCAGGGTGCGCAGATCATGAAGCCCATCCCGAATCTCGACGAGCTGCTGGCCCGTGCCGTCGACAACGGAATCTTCGGCACCAAGATGCGGTCGGTCATCAAGCTGCCCGATGCCGGCCTCGACGCGGTCGTCGAGCAACAGTTCGAGGTCGCCCGCCAGATCCTCGGCGCCGGCCTGGTGCCGATCATCGAGCCCGAGGTCGACATCCACAGCCCGCGCAAGGCCCAAGCCGAGGAGCGCCTGACCGCCGCGCTGTTGGAGCACGTCAACATCCTCGCCGACGACCAGATCGTGATCCTCAAGCTGACGCTGCCGGAGACCGACAACCTGTACAAGGACCTCGTCGAGCACCCCAAGGTTGTGCGCGTGCTCGCGCTGTCCGGGGGCTACAGCCGCGAGGAGGCCTGCGCTCGCCTGGCCCGCAACCACGGCGTCATCGCCAGCTTCTCCCGAGCGCTGACCGAGGGGCTCACCGCGCAGCAGAGCGACGAGGAGTTCAACGCAACGCTGGACCAGGCAATCGCGACCATCGCCAAAGCGTCGGGCACCTGAGTCGACTCTGGCCTGCCGCCGTCGCGTTGATCGTCGGCGCGCTGCCCGCGCTCGCCTTTCCCGCGCCGTCCGTGTGGTGGCTTGGCTGGGTTGGTGTGGTTCCGTTGCTCCTGGTGGTGCGGGCCGCGCCCACCGGGCTGCAGGGCGCGGTGCGGGCGTGGTGCGGAATGGCCGGATATGTGCTGGCCACCCAGTACTGGCTGATCCCCAGCGCCGGTCCGCTCGTGGTGCTGCTCGCCGCGGGACTCGGGGCGTTGTGGCTGCCCTGGGGCTGGGCAGCGCGGCGGCTGCTGGCGGACCCGGTCACCACCGGCCGATTCCTTGCCGCCGTCACCGTGTTGCCCAGCGCCTGGCTGGTGGCCGAGGCCGCGCGGTCCTGGCAAAGTCTGGGCGGGCCTTGGGCGCTGCTCGGCGCGTCGCAGTGGAACAAGCCGGCGATGTTGGCGTCGGCCGCACTCGGCGGGGTGTGGCTGACGAGTTTCCTACTCGCCGCGGCGAACACCGCGATCGCCGCGGTGATCCTGCGGCGCCGCATCCGCGGCCAACTCAGCGCACTGGCCGTCGCGTTTGCGTGCGCCGCGGTCGGTCCGGTGTATTTCACGCTCGGACCGGCACCGGCATCCGGCTCGACGGTACGGGTGGCGCTGGTGCAGCCGGGCGACATCGATGACTCGGCGCCCCGACTGGCCGCCGGCGAGGCGATCACCGCGACGCTCGCCAATCAGCGACCCGACCTGGTGGTGTGGGGTGAGAGCAGCGTCGGGGTCGACCTCGGCAGCCATCCGGAGGTGACGGCGCGGTTGACGGAATTGTCCCGGCGGGTGGGCGCGGATCTTCTCGTCAATGTCGACGCCCGGGCCCCGGCGGGCCCCATCTCCAAGTCGTCGGTCCTCATCGGGGCCGCCGGAACCGAAGGTACATACCGGAAGGTGCGACTGGTGCCGTTCGGCGAGTACGTGCCGTTGCGCCCGCTGCTGGGCTGGGCCACCCGCCACACCAAGGCGGCCGGCGAGGACCGCCGCCGCGGCAGCGGGCAGGTGGTGCTGCATGTCGGACCACCGCCGCGAAGCGACCGGGGAATCGGCACCGGCTCGCTCGCAATCGGGCCATTGATCAGCTTCGAAACGACATTCTCCGACCTGGCCCGCCGCGAGGTGGGCCTCGGGGCGCAGCTGCTGGCGTACCAGAGTTCGACCTCGACGTACCAGGGCAGCTGGGCCCAACCGCAATTGGCCGGCCAGGTCGCGGTGCACGCCGCGGAGGTCGGACACCCCGCCGTGCATGCCGGCTTGTCCGGCGTCAGCGCGGCGTTCGACGCGCGCGGTCGCCAACTCGCTTGGTATCCGTCCACCAATCACGGCGCGATCCTGGTGACGGTGCCGCTCGGCTCACAGACGACCGTGTACCAACGGTTCGGCGACTGGATGCTGCCGGTCGCGTTGTCGGTCTTGGCCGGCGCCGGCGTCGTGACGATGCTGCGGGCGCGCGGCGGCGTGGCTCGTGGTGCCTAGCCGGTGGTGTGCACGATCAGCACGTCGGACTTGGCCCGCCGGGAAACGTTGGCCGGAACCGATCCGAGCAGCCGGCCGGCAATGGTGCTGAGTCCGACGTTGCCGACGACCAGCAGGTCGGCGCTGACCTCCTCGGCAAGATCGACCAGCGCATCGACCGGCGGGCCGACGATCGGGCGCTCCTCGATGTCCTTGGCACCGGCCGCCTTGGCACGGTCGTGGGCCTCGCGCAGGATCGCGTAGATGGGCGCGTTGCCCGTCGCCTTGTAGCTCTCATTCTTCAGGACGTCTTGGGCGCGGTGGTCATCGCCGGCGGGGAAATACGCGGTCGCGACGATCAGCTTCGCGCCATCCGCGGCAGCGATCGCGCCTGCCCGGTCGACCGCACGCAGCGACGAATCCGAGCCGTCGGTCCCGACCACCACGGTCCGATAGCCGCCCATTTACCCTCCCAGTGCTCGGTGGCCCACTTTGTTAGGGCCAACCCCAGACACTAACGCTTCGCCGGACGACGTTGGGTCGGATTGGCGACGCGATGGCGCCCGCCGATGCGATCGTGCACCGGCCGACCGGCACGAACGCCGGCCACGTGAGCTTGGTGACAGCTTCATTGCGTTGTCATTGCGTTCTCTGAGGCGTTCTTCGAGGCGTTCTTTGAGGCGTTCTTTGAGCAATTCCGGTTCCGCCCGGCTATCGTCATCGCCAGCGTGACGCCGTTCACATCGCCTCTCTTCGGAGGTCACAGACATGCGCGCCGGTATGGGCAATCGGTTGCGACGACAGGCATTTCAGTCGCGACGCGGGAAGGCCGCGCGCAACGAGCGGTCCATGAATGCGGCATGGGCGGCCGATGCCGACAAACGACGCCGCAAACGCCTTGCGGAACGCCGCCATACCCGGGATCGCGCGTGCTCACCGAATCGGCGGCGATACAACGAGGTTCACGCCGACGTTCACGTTTGCGCCTGCGCGAGGGTTATTTCGGCGACTAGCAGGGTATTCAGCCCGCAGGAACCGAACCCCGCCAACCGAGCAGACGCGTGAACGCTGTTATCGCGGTCGCCCCGCACGCGGCCGAACAGAAGCCGAGCCGGGATAAAACGCGGCTACTGGACCCGCTGGCGATCGCGGCGTTTGCGGCCGCGGTCAGCCTCGCCGGGGCGGGAAGGCCGTCGCTGTGGTTCGACGAGGCCGCCACGATCTCGGCTTCGGCCAATCGGTCGCTGGGCGACATGATGCGCATGCTCGGCCACATCGATGCGGTACACGGCCTCTACTACCTGATCATGCGGGGCTGGTTCGCGCTGTTCCCGGCCACCGAGTTCTGGTCCCGAGCGTCGAGTGTGCTGGCCGTCGCCGGGGCGGCCGCCGGCGTGGTCGTGTTGGCCAAGCAGTTCTCGACCCGAGCGGTGGCGCTGTGCGCCGGCACTGCGTTCGCGATCATGCCGCGCACCACATGGGCGGGCATCGAGACGCGCTCCTATGCCTGGTCGGCGCTGGCGGCGGTGTGGCTGACGGTCCTGCTCGTCGCCGCCGCGCGCCGAAACGGGCCAACCCTCTGGATTCGCTACGGCCTGCTGATGGCGTTGTCGGTGCTGCTCAACGTCTACCTGGTGCTGTTGGTGTTGGTGCACGCCGCGGTGGTGCCGCGCCTGGCCCCCACCCGGTCGGCTGTGAAGCGTTGCGCCGCAACATCTTTCGCCGTGATCGCCGCCGTGACACCGTTCCTGGTGTTCGTGCACGGCCAGATCTTTCAAATCGGCTGGATCTCGCCGCTGAGCTGGAAGACGATCCGCGACGTTTGGGTCGGCCAATATTTCGACTACGGCGTGCTTTTCGCGATCGCGGCCGGCATGCTCATCGCGGCGGCCGGGTTGACTCAGGCGCGGCGTAGAGCCGATTTGGACGACGGGACTCGTCGGCTCCTCGCCGTCGCGCTGGCCTGGATCGTCATCCCGACCGGCGTCATCCTCGTCTACTCGGCGCTGTTCAACCCGATATACCACCCTAGGTATCTGTACTTCACGGTGCCGGCGATGGCGCTGGTGCTGGGGGTGTGCGTCGTCACGGTCGCCGGGAGCCCGGCCCTGATGACCGTTGTCTTGCTCGTCCTCTCCGCGGTGGCGGTGCCCACCGTTCTGTACCAACGGAGTCCGTACGCCAAATCAGGCATGGACTACAGCCAAGTCGCGGACCTGATCACCACCCACGCCGCCGCGGGCGACTGCCTTGTGATGGACAACACCGTAAGGTGGAAGCCGGGCCCGATTCGGCCGATGATCTCGGCGCGGCCGTCGGCGTATGCGAAGCTGATCGACCCTGGCCGCGGCGCGTCGGCGGCCTCGCAGGGCACGCTGTGGGACGGCCATATCGCGATCTGGGCCGTCGCCGACCGGATCAGCGACTGCACGGTGCTGTGGACGGTCTCCGAGTTCGACAAGACGCGCCCCGCCCACGAGACCGGAGCCAACCTGTCACCGGGCCCGAGCTTCGGCGATGCGCCCGCGTACCAGGTCCCCCACCGGCTCGGGTTTCGCCTGGTCGAGCGCTGGCAATTCAACTTCGCACAGGTCCTGAGGTCCACGCGATGACCAGGAGGCGATGACGATGGCAGCCCCGGGTGCTGTCGACTTCATACCCGACACCGACAAGCTGGCCGACCTGGCGGCCGCCGCGCAGGGCTGTCGAGGCTGCGACCTGTATCGAGACGCCGGCCAGGCCGTCTTCGGCGTCGGATCGTCGGACGCCAGCATGATGCTGGTCGGTGAGCAGCCCGGCGACCAGGAGGACCGCCAGGGGTTGCCGTTCGTCGGGCCCGCGGGCCGGTTGCTCGACAAGGCGCTCGTCGAAGCGGGCGTCGACCGCGGACAGGTGTATGTCACCAACGCGGTCAAACACTTCAAGTTCAGCCGCGCCGCCGGCAGCAAGCGCCGCATCCACAAGACACCCAGCCGGACCGAGGTCGTCGCGTGCCGCCCGTGGTTGGTGGCCGAATTGAATGCGGTCCAACCCGACGTGGTCGTGCTGATGGGCGCCACGGCCGCACAGTCGTTGCTGGGCAGCGGCTTTCGCCTCACCCAGCATCGCGGCGAGGAGCTGCGTCTGCCCGATGATTCGGCGATCGATCTGGACGTGCAGCCCAAGCTGGTGGCGACCGTGCATCCGTCGTCGGTGCTGCGCGGGCCGCCGGAGGATCGCGAGAAGGCATTCGACGCGCTGGTCCGTGACCTTCGATTCGCCGCGGGGTTGATGCCGCAGTGACGGTTCCGCGGTGCTTGCCGCGGGGTTGATGCCGCGGTGACGGTTCCGCGGTGAGACGATGATGTCTCGGGTATGAACGCTGACATCGCCTTCACCGGCGCCGCAGAACAGGCCCGGATGCTAGCCCGCGGCCAGATCACCGCGCCCGAGTTGGTCGAGCTTTACCTCGACCGGATCAACCGGCTGGATCAGGAGCTGAGGGCCTACCGGGTGGTGCTCGCCGACGCCGCCCGCGCCCAGGCCGCCGTTGCACAGCAACGGCTGGACGCCGGCGAACGGCTGCCGCTGCTCGGCGTGCCGCTGGCGATCAAGGATGACGTCGACGTCGCCGGCGAGGTCACCACGATGGGCTGCGGCAGTTACGGTCCGGCGAAAACGGAAGACGCCGAGGTGGTGCGCCGACTTCGGGCCGCGGGCGCGGTGATCCTCGGCAAGACGGCGGTGCCGGAGCTGTGCCTTTGGCCGTTCACCGAGTCCGTCACGTTCGGCGCAACCCGTAACCCATGGGACCCGGCGCGCACGCCGGGCGGCAGCAGCGGCGGCACCGCGGCCGCCGTCGCCGCCGGACTCGCGCCGCTCGGGCTTGGCTCCGACGGCGGCGGGTCGATCCGCATCCCGGCGACCTGGTGTGGCCTTTTCGGCGTCAAGCCGCAGCGTGACCGGGTGCCATTGGCGCCGCACGACAATGTCTGGTACGGGCTGAGCGTGAATGGCCCGCTGGCCCGCACGGTCGAGGACGCCGCGCTGTTCCTCGACCTCACCACCGCGACGCCCGCGCCCGACGGCGGCTTCATCACCGCGGCCGCTCGCCCACCGAACCGGTTGCGGATCGCGTTGAGCGCCAAGGTGCCCCCGCCGCTGGTCGCCAGGGTGGGCACGGCACAACAGACGGCTCTGGACGAGGCGGAGAAGCTCTTGCGCGACCTGGGTCATGACGTCGTGCGCCGCGATCCGCACTATCCGGCGGCGGCCACGTTGGCCGGCTTCATTCCCCGCTACCTGCGCGGAACCCGCGACGAGATGGCCGGTGTGCCGCGGCCCGAGGTACTGGAATCCCGCACCCGGGGCATGGCCCGCCTCGGCGGGCTGTTCTCGGATCGGCGGATGGACGCCGTGCTGGCCGCGGAATCGGCGATCACGGAGCGAGTGTTGCGGATCTTCGACGACGTGGACGTGGTGATCACGCCCGGGACGGCCACCGGCCCGTCGAGGATCGGTGCCTATCAACGGCGCGGGGCGATCGCGACGCTGTATCTGATCGGGGCGCGCGTGCCGTTCCAGGAGGTTTTCAACGTCACGGGGCAGCCCGCTGCGGTGCTGCCGTGGGGACTGGACGATCAGGGTGTGCCGCTGTCGGTGCAGCTGGTGGGCAGGCCGTTCGACGAGGCGACGCTGCTGGCGTTGAGCGCCCAGATCGAGGCGGCTCGCCCGTGGGCGCAGCGCCGCCCGCCGGTGAGCTCATGAAGAGCTCTGGCGATGCTCTGCGGCGCGGACGCTCGGTGCGGCACGGATGGTGCCCGCGGCACGGACGGTCTCTGCGGCACGGACGCTGATCGAATCCCATTAGGATTCGCCGAAGCCCAACGTCGAAGCTCGAGGAGGCGCGGTGCGGTTCACGTATGCGGAGGCCATGACCGACCCGACGTTCTACGTGCCGCTGGCCCGGGCCGCCGAGGCGGCCGGCTACACCAGCATGACTGTGGCCGACAGCATCGCCTACCCGTTCGAGTCGGTCTCGACGTACCCGTATACGCCGGACGGCAGCCGAGAGTTCTTGGAGGACAAGGCCTTCATCGAGACGTTTGTGCTGACGGCGGCGCTGGGCATGGTGACCACCACGCTGCGATTCACCACATTCGTGCTGAAGCTGCCGATTCGACCGCCTGCGCTGGTCGCCAAGCAAGCCGGTTCGCTCGCGGCGCTGATCGGCAACCGGCTGAGCCTCGGCGTCGGGATCAGTCCGTGGCGTGAGGATTTCGAATTGATGGGCGTGCCATTCGCCAAGCGCGGCAAGCGGATGGACGAATGCATCGAAATCGTCAAGGGCCTGGCGACGGGCGACTATTTCGAGTTCCACGGCGAGTTCTATGACATCCCGAAGATCAAGATGACGCCGGCGCCGACGCAGCCGATCCCGATCCTGGTCGGCGGGCACGCCGATGCGGCGCTGCGCCGGGCGGCCCGCGCCGACGGCTGGATGCACGGGGGCGGCGAGCCCGAGGCGCTCGATCGGCTTCTTAAGCGGCTCAAACAGTTCCGCGACGAGCAGGGCCGGACGGGACCGTTCGAAGTTCACGTCATTTCCGCTGACGCGTTCACCGTCGACGGGATCAAGCGCCTCGAGGACAAGGGCGTGACCGACGTCATCGTCGGCTTCCGGGTGCCCTACATCATCGGCGCCGACACCGAGCCGCTGGACAAGAAAATCCGGCACCTGGAGAAATTCGCCGAGCGGGTGATCGCAAGAGTCAACGGCTAGCCATCGTCGTGCTGGTTCCGCGGTGGCGCCGACTCGTGGCGTGGGTGGCCTCGCCGGGGGCGCCCTGGCCGCGATCTGTCGGCCGACGCGTTTATCCGTTTATCAAGGAGGGCGGTCGAACGACGACGTTCGGGCACGGCAGGATGGGTGAGGCACCCGCAAAGACGTGCGGATCATCGGAGGCAACATGAGACTGGCGCTCACCGACAAAGAGGCCGCTTTCCGCGACGAGCTTCGAACGTTCTACACCACAGAGATCCCGCCGGACATCCGCGACCAGGTCCGCGCGGGCCTGCCGCCCCAGCGCGACGACATCGTCACCAGCCAGCGGATCCTCAACGCGCACGGGTTGGCGGTGCCGAACTGGCCCGTCGAGTGGGGCGGCAAGGAGTGGACAGCGGTTCAATACCAGATCTGGTCGGACGAGATGCAGCTGGCCGGGGTGCCCGAGCCGTTGACCTTCAACACCAAGATGGTCGGCCCGGTGATCGCGCAGTTCGGCTCGCAGGAGCTCAAGGAACGGTTCCTGCCGCCGACGGCCAACCTGGACATCTGGTGGTGCCAGGGGTTCTCCGAACCCGAGGCCGGCTCCGATCTAGCCTCACTGCGCACCACCGCCGTCCGCGACGGCGACACCTACGTCGTCAACGGGCAGAAGACCTGGACGACACTTGGTCAGTACGCCGACTGGATCTTCTGCCTGGTCCGCACCGACCCCCAGGCGCCCAAACGACAGGCCGGCATCTCGTTCATCTTGATCGACATGGACACGCCCGGGCTGACCGTGCGCCCGATCAAGCTGATCGACGGCGGCCACGAGGTCAACGAGGTGTTCTTCGAAGACGTCCGCGTGCCGGCCGATCTTGTCGTCGGCGAGGAGAACCAGGGGTGGACCTATGCGAAGTTCCTTCTCGGCAACGAGCGCACCGGTATCGCCGGCATCGGCCGCACCAAGTTGAAACTGGCCCAGGTGAAGGAGCATGCCGCCGACACAACCGGCGGCAACGGCTCGGTGCTGGACGATCCGCTGTTCGCGGCACGCATCGCAGAAGTCGAAAACGAGCTGCTGGCACTGGAACTCACGCAGATGCGGGTGGCCGCCGACTCCAAGGACGGTAAGCCCAACCCGGCGTCGTCGATCCTGAAGCTGCGAGGCAGCCAGCTGCAGCAGGCCGTCACCGAACTGCTGGTCGAGGCCGCGGGCCCGGACGCCCTGCCGTTCGATGCCGGCGACGACATCGCGTCGCCCGGATGGGCGCAGCGCAGTGCCCCGACGTACCTCAACTACCGCAAGGCCTCGATCTACGGCGGTAGCAACGAGGTTCAGCGCAACATCATCGCCTCGACGATTCTCGGATTGTGAGACCGCCATGGACTTCGAACTGACCGAAGAGCAGCGCCTGTTACGCGATACCACTCGCGAGGTGCTGTCGCGAAGCTACGACCATGAGAGCCGCACCAAGGTGCTCGAGACCGAGCTCGGCTGGAGCCGTGACGTCTGGTCACAGCTGGCCGAACTGGGAATTCTCGGTCTGGGTTTCGACAGTGAAGAAGCCAGCTTCGTCGAAGTCATGGTCGTCCTCACCGAGTTCGGCCGACACCTGGCGCCGGAGCCGTTCGTTCACGCGGCGCTGATCCCCGGCACGCTCATCGCCGACGCGGGAACCGAGCAGCAGCGCCGAGCACTCGATGCGGTGTCCGGGGGCCAGCGGTTGCTCGCCTTTGCCCACCGCGAGCCCGGCGCGCGATGGCCGTCGACTGAGGTCACCACCAAGGCGACGCGGGCGGGCGACTCGTGGGTGGTGAGCGGTCGGAAAAACCCTGTGCTGGTGGGTGATTGCGCGGATCAGCTGGTGGTCTCCGCGGCGCTGCCCGACGGCGGCGTCGGGCTATTCCTGGTCGACGGCGACGCTGTCACGCGCCGCCGGTACTCGACGTTCGACGGTCGCCGCGGCGCGCAAATCGACTTCGACCAGGCCCCGGCCGAACCGCTCGGCGAAACCGCCGACGCTTCTGAGCACATCCGGCACGCCGTGATCCGCAGCCAGGCGGCATTGTGCGCCGAAGCGGTCGGCGCCATGGAGGAAGCGCTGCGGCTGACGACCGAATACCTGAAGACCCGCAAGCAGTTCGGGGTCACGCTGAACAAATTCCAGACATTGACGCAGCGCGCGGCGGACATGTACGTGTCGTTGGAGTTGGCGCGCAGCATGAATCTGTACGCCGGGTTGTCGATTGCCGACGGCAACATCGACCCCGTGATCGCCTCGCGGGCGAAACTGCAGATCGGTCGCTCGGCGCGGCACGTCGGCCAAGAGGCCATCCAGCTGCACGGCGGAATCGGGATGACGGCCGAGTATCCGGTGGGGCACTACACCGCGCGGCTCACTGCGATCGAGCACACGCTCGGCTCGAATGATGATCATCTGCGTGTGCTGATGGACCAGCTCCGGAACTACGACGTCGTGTCGCTTTGACGGGTCAGAACCAGCGGCCGGCCCTGACGACGCCGGTCGCAGCTAACTTAACTAGCCTTTCCAAATGGGTACGGTCCCTGTGGCTGTATTGAGGTCGCGTTGAAAATATAGTTAACCCGCACCCAGCCCCTTCCGTTATCCGGCTCGAAGGTGGCGCAGCCGCATCCGCCGTCGCACTCGCTGGCGGGGTGTGGTGGGTGCCCGCACACGCAGGGCTCCAGGGACTCCGCCGTCTGCGCGGCCGCCGGCGCGGTGGTCACGAGCTCACGAACGATGTCCCACGGCGGTCGGACGAAGTGCCTCGCGACAGTCTGCAGGGTCCGCAAGCCACTTGGCGGCAAGGCGCGGGCGAGGCCGCCTGTGGCGGTGACGTCGTCCATCACTCCAGACTCGCCGCGCGCGGTCATTTGGTCGTCAACGCTGGCACCCATTGCCGCTTGCGGTTAGCTGCAATTCCGGCTCACCCTCACCACCGCTCGGTTAGCCGATCGGCTAAGCGTCAAAAGCCGTCAGCTAACCTAGGCGGTGTGGTTGCCGATGAACCTGCAGCCGGCCGACCGCAGTTCTGCCGGCACAACGTGTTGTGCTGACGATCATGCGCAGTGATTACCTCAGCCGAGCCCAACGGATGCCAGGCAACACGGGTGTGGTCGGCTCGGTGGCCACCGCAGGCAGCATTGGGGTGGCGAGCTCGGCGACGACCGCGGGCAGCTTCGGGGTGGTGGGCTCGGCGGCCACCGCCGGCAGCGTCGGAGTGGCCCACTCGGCAGGCACCGCGGGCAGCGTCGGCGTGACGATCTCGGGCGGCACTGCAACCCGCCTGCGAGGGGCTGACTTTAGAGCCAGCGGCGGTGAGCGAGTGGCGGTGTGAGCGAGTGGCGGGATTCGAACCCGCGTAAACGGCTTTGCAGGCCGGTACCTAACCACTCGGTCACACCCGCGTCGGGTCCCGATCCTGCCAGCGCGGCCGGGGACCGCCCAGTGTTTCGATCGTCGTGATCGCTAGCGGTCAGGCCTGTGAAATAAGACTTCGGCGCGCCCCGAACCCAATAGTCAGCGGTGCTCGCCGAATCTGGGACCGAGCCCCGCCGCCGGCAACACGCCCGCCGACAACACCGCCGCGCGCACCGCCCTGGCCAAACGGCGGAGCTCATCGGCCTGGTCGTCGGGGATGGTCCGCCACGGCTGGTATGCCAGGTCGTCGGTGAGATCCTCGATGCGCGAACGAACGTCGTCGCCCAACGGAGTCAGCTTGCCCGCCGCGTCGAGCAATCCGCGGTCGCGCAATCGGTCGACTCCGGCGTCCCATTGCTCGGCGCTCCAGCCGCGCAGCCGGCGGGCGAAGTCATTGGTGAACCCGATACCGGCGGCCGAGTGCGTAATCAAGGCCTCCAATCCACCGAGCTCGTGCGCGATCAGCGCCGCGATGTGCCCGTCGCCGCGGTACTCGCGCAGCAGCGTGACCGCATGCCACAGCTGTCCGCATACCGACTGGGGCCACGGCAGTTCGGCGTGCGCCGCGTAAAGCGGGCGCCCGTCCCCGTCGGGTATCGACTCCGCCGCCCTGCGCAGGATGACCGCGCCTCGCGCCAGCTCCGACGACCCGGCCAGCTGCTCGCCGAGCACCCGTGGCATCGCCTCCTCGACGATCTCGTACCGCATCCGCGTCACGGCCGCCGGCGACGCGATCTGCCAGGCCGCGGGAATCTTCGCTGCGACCAGCTCGGGATTGAAGTTGTAGAACGTCGCGGCAACCACGCCGGCCGACACCGCGCCCATCGGCGCGGAGCGGCTCGCGAAATACCGCATCCGGTTGTCCATGCCAAGCGCGCCGAACTTCTCCTCGGTCTCCGGCACGAAATAGGACGCGGAATGAAACGGGTCAATGGTTCGGCACAGGAGGCCGGCCGAGAACGCGTCCACGATCACCGACCCTATGCTGTGGCGGTGAGGGACGGTTATGACGCGGCACTGTCCACCTATGCGTCCGCGGCGCGGAGCTTCGCCCGGCTTGTCGCCGACATCCCACCGGATCGGTGGAGCGGACCGGGCCTTGGCGAGTGGAATCTTCGGTCTCTTGTCGGCCACACCTCGCGGTCGCTGACGACGGTGAACACATACCTGAGCAGCGTGGCCGAGCGGATCGACATCGCCAGCCCGCAGGAGTACTTCGCGCACGCCAACGCGATGGCGGCCGAGCTGGGCAGCGACGAAGTCGTGGAACGCGGCCGACAGGCCGGCAAGTACCTCGGCGCCGACCCGGCGGCGTCCGTGCACGCACTGGTCGACTTGGTGTTGGGCAAGCTTTCGGACAGCGGTGACCATCCGATCCAGGTGATCG
This sequence comes from Mycobacterium sp., assembly GCF_035640695.1. Lineage (GTDB taxonomy): Bacteria > Actinomycetota > Actinomycetes > Mycobacteriales > Mycobacteriaceae > Mycobacterium. The sequence goes on along the minus strand of NZ_DASQVQ010000060.1, from coordinate 44,710 downwards.
GTGGGCTGGGCATACGCCTGCGCGACTACCTGCCGACCCGGACATTCGAGCTCGCCGTGCACAGCATGGACATCGCCATGGCACTTGATGTGTCGTTTGCGGTGCCGGAAGACGTCCTGACAGAGTCGACCGCACTGGCCGGGCAGATCGCCGTGGCGATCGGCGCGGGCGAGACGGTGCTGATGTCGTTGACGGGTCGACGGACGCTGCCGGAGTCGTTCTCGGTCGTGCGATGATCGGCGAGCGCCTCACTGCGCCAAAGGCGTTGCTGTTCGATGTGCAGGGAACGGCAACGGATTTCCACACGACCGTATGCGACGAGGCAGCGAGGATCGACGCCGGGCGGCGTCCGAATATCGACTGGGGCGGATTCGTTGCACGCTGGCGTACCGGATATTCCGCGGCGCTGGAGGCGGCAACCGCCGGCCGTGGCGGTTGGGTGTCCGTGCACACGGTGTATCGCCGCGTGCTCGACCGTGTGCTCGACGAATACGGCATCGCCGATCTTTCGAGTGCTGGTCGCGACGAGCTCGCGCTGGCCTGGCAGCGGCAGAAGCCGTGGCCTGATGTCGTACCGGGACTGCATCGGCTGAAGCGCAAATTCACATTGGCAACCCTGTCCAACGCGGATGTCTCGATGGTCGTGAACATGTCCAAGCGGGCCGCCCTGCCGTGGGATGCCATTTTCACCGCGGAAATGGCCGGCGTGTTCAAGCCAGACCCGTTGATTTACCGAACGGCCGCTGCTTACCTCGGTTTGCAGCACTCCGACATCATGATGGTGGCCAGCCACAAGTACGACATCCGCGCCGCGGGGCGTCTGGGCTTTCAAACCGCGTTCATTGCTCGCCCGCTGGAGTTCGGCGTGGCCGGCCGGGTCGACACGGCCTTCGACGCCGAATTCGACATCAATGCCCACGATTTCATCGATCTGGCCGACCAGCTGAGCTGTTAGAACCGGATCAATTGGCCGAACTGGTAAAGCCGGCTGCTACCAGGCGTTGACGGGCTACTTCTTGGAGGGAATGACGATCACGACGATCAACGTCAAGATTGAGAAGAACAGGCCCAGAATGCCCCAGCCAAGGGGATTGCGGCCCTTCATCGCTGCGATGATCGCGCACACGATCGCTGCAATGATGCTGCCGATCGCAACGAAAATGCCCTTGATTCCCTTCAGAATCAATCCTGCCGCTTCCGGTTGACTTTGCGCGGCAAGCACCAACCCGTGGAGCATGGTGACCCCTCATGCTAGCGACGCGCTGTTGTGTCGCGCGTCTGTGCGGTCGCGGATACCCGCTTGCGGGGCGTGTCAACCTCGACGACGTGTCGAGGCTACTCCAGACCTGGACGGTGGCTTGGGCTGTGACGCGACTACGGGCCGGCGCGGCTGGCCCGAACCGACGCGGCCGTCCCGACCGCGGCGAGCACCGCGAACACTGTGAACAGCCAACGGGCCGCCGATAAGTCACCGGCATCGACCAAGTTCACCACGACGCCGGCAAGACCGGCGCCGACGGCGCCGGAGATCAACTGCACCGTGTTGATCGCCGCGGCCGCTGCTCCCCCCTCGACGGGATCGTCGACCGAACCCATCACCCACGCCGACAGGTGTGGCCACGCCATGCCGACGCCCGTGCCGACGATGAAGTGCGCCACCGCCCACACCGCGACCACCACCGGCGAGGCGCCGGACTGCTGGGTCAGCGCCGCGAGCCCCAACCCGACCGCGGCGACCAGCGGTGCGACGGAAACCAGCCGGTGCACGTGACGTGCGCCGGTCACCGATGCGCTGACGATTTCGGACAATGTCCACCCGACGGCCAATGCGGCGCCGAGGAATCCGGCGGTCACCGGCATCAGATGCGCGAGCCGTTGACCGAACAACGGCACATACATGTTGGCCATCGTCGCCGCCATCAACAGTCCGATCGTGACGTACATCCACTTCAGCGGACCGGGGCCAAATGCCATGCGGGGCAACACTGAGTGACGTACCCGTCGATCGACGAACAGAAAGCACCCCACCAGGCCGACACCCGCCGCGAGGAAGACCGCAGTGGCAGCTGCGGCGCTCTGCACACCCGCCACGCTCACCGCCAGCGCAGCGGCGCCCAACAAGAGCAGCGACCACACCGGGATGCGGACCAGGGGCACGCCGTCGTCGTCGGGCGCACGCGCGGGAAACGCGGCAGGGACCAACACCGCCATCAGCCCTGTCAGTATCGTAAGCGAGCCGAAAGCCCAACGCCACAAGCCGAATTGAGCGAAAAGGCCACCCGCGGCCGGACCGGTCAGCGTGCTGATGCCCCACATCGCCGACACCAGTGCCGACGCGCGCGTCCACAGCGATTCAGGCAGTGCGGCCCTGATGACCGCGTAGCCCAAGCCGGCGAGCGACCCGCCGGCCAGGCCTTGGACGGTGCGGGCCACCAGCAAGGTTTCCATGGTGGGCGCGATCGCACACCCCGCGCTGGACAGGCCGAAGAAGGCCAATGTCACCAGGTACGCCAGTCGTGGTCCGCCACGCGCCAGCAGCGGCCCGACAGTCGTCGCCGCGATCACCGACGCGATCAGATAAACGGCGGTCACCCATGCGTAGTACTTCTGGCCGCCGATGTCGGCGACCGCGCTGGGCAGCAGGCTGTTGGTGAGGAATTCGTTGGTGGCGTACAACAAGACACCGCCGGCCAACACCGTCGCCGCGCCGCCGTGCTCGCGGCCCAGCAGCGCGCGCCAGCTGCCGGTGGCGGGCGTCGCCGTTTCGGTCACCTCGGCCACGCTAAAGGCTCAACCATGGTTGAGATCAAGCGCCCGAGTGTGCAGTCTTGTACGTCCAGTGCGGCGTGTCGGGTATGAAACCGCACAGTGGGCGTTCAGATCACTTCAGCCCCGCGGCGTCCATGCCGCGCAGTTCCCGCTTCAGATCGGCGATCTCGTCGCGGATCCGGGCCGCCAACTCGAACTGCAGATCGCGGGCGGCGGCCATCATCTGCGCGGTGAGATCCTTGATGAGGTCTGCCAATTCGGCCCGCGGCATGTTCGAGGTGTCGCGGCCCTCGTAGATCCCGGCGCTGACCGCGCGGCCCGGTTCGCCCTGCGCCCGGCGTCCCCGCGACGCGTTGCGTCCCGAGCCGCCGATTTCGACGGTGTCACTGTCGTCGGCCTCGCGGTACACCTGGTCGAGGATGTCGCCGATCTTCTTCCGCAGCGGCTGCGGGTCGATGCCGCGCTCCTCGTTGTAGGCGATCTGCTTGGCCCGTCGGCGTTCGGTCTCGTCGATGGCTTCCTTCATCGAATCGGTGATGGTGTCGGCGTACATGTGCACCTCGCCCGACACGTTGCGGGCGGCGCGGCCGATGGTCTGAATCAGGCTGCGCGGCGATCTCAGGAAGCCCTCCTTGTCGGCGTCGAGAATCGCGACCAGCGACACCTCGGGCAAGTCGAGCCCCTCACGCAGCAGGTTGATGCCGACCAGCACGTCGTATTCGCCGAGCCGCAGCTGTCGCAGCAGCTCCACCCGGCGCAGCGTGTCGACCTCGGAGTGCAGGTACCGGGTGCGGACGCCCATCTCCAGCAGGTAGTCGGTGAGGTCCTCGGCCATCTTCTTGGTGAGGGTCGTGACCAGCACCCGCTCGTCGGCGTCCGCCCGCTTGCGAATTTCGCCGATCAGGTCGTCGATCTGGCCCTTGGTCGGCTTGACCACCACCTTGGGGTCGACCAGCCCGGTCGGCCGGATCACCTGCTCGACGAACTCGCCGGCGGTCTGGCTCAGCTCGTAGGGCCCCGGCGTCGCCGACAGGTACACCGTCTGCCCGATCCGGTCGGCGAACTCCTCCCACGTCAGCGGCCGGTTGTCGACGGCGGACGGCAGCCGGAAGCCGAAGTCCACCAGGTTGCGCTTGCGGGAGATGTCACCCTCGTACATGCCGCCGATCTGCGGCACGGTGACGTGCGACTCGTCGATGACGAGCAGGAAGTCCTCCGGAAAGTAGTCCAGCAGCGTGGCCGGCGCCGAACCCGGAGGACGCCCGTCGATGTGGCGCGAATAGTTCTCGATGCCCGAGCAGAACCCGACCTGACGCATCATTTCGATGTCGTAGTTGGTCCGCATCCGCAGCCGCTGCGCCTCCAGCAGCTTGCCCTGACCCTCAAGCTCGGCCAGCCGTTCGGCCAGCTCCTCCTCGATCGTCGAGATCGCATGCGCCATCCGCTCCGGCCCGGCGACATAGTGGGTGGCCGGGAAGATCCGCAGCGAATCCACCTTGCGGACGACCTCACCGGTCAGCGGGTGCAGGTAGTAGAGCTCCTCGATCTCGTCGCCGAAGTACTCGATGCGCACGGCCAGCTCTTCGTAGGACGGGATGATGTCGACCGTGTCGCCGCGCACCCGGAAGGAGCCGCGGGTAAAGGCCAGGTCGTTGCGGGTGTACTGGACGTCAACCAGCAGCCGCAGCAACGCATCCCGAGGCACCTCGGTGCCCACGGCCAGTTCGACGGACCGGTCCAGGTACGACTGCGGCGTGCCCAGGCCGTAGATGCACGACACCGACGCCACCACTACCACGTCGCGCCGCGACAGCAGGCTGGAGGTGGCGGAGTGCCGTAGCCGCTCCACGTCGTCGTTGATCGAGCTGTCCTTCTCGATGTAGGTGTCGGTCTGCGCGATGTACGCCTCGGGCTGGTAGTAGTCGTAGTACGAGACGAAGTACTCAACGGCGTTGTGCGGCAACATTTCCCGCAGCTCGTTGGCCATCTGTGCGGCCAGCGTCTTGTTGGGCTCCATGACCAGGGTGGGCCGCTGCACGCGTTCGATCAGCCATGCGGTGCTCGCCGACTTGCCGGTCCCGGTGGCGCCGAGCAGCACCACATCGCGCTCCCCAGCCTTGATGCGGCGCTCGAGCTCGTCGATCGCGGCGGGCTGGTCTCCGGCGGGTGCGTACGGGCTGACCACCTCGAACCGGCCGCCGACGCGCACGACGTCCTCGACCGCGCGGTACTCCGAGTGCGCGACCATCGGATGTTCGGTAGCGAAAGCCATGTTCACCAGCGTAGAACTGGGCACCGACAGGTTCTGTTCCTGCGTAGGATTTCCTCATCCACCCGCCGAAACACGAGACGTTCGACCTGGTCGCGCGCACAAACACCGATCCGAAAGGAATTGTGCGGGCCGTGGACGTCTACACGGTGCGGCCGTGGGGTCTCTACATGGCGCGCCCGACACCGGGCCGGTCCCAGTTCAACTACATCGAATCCTGGCTGCTGCCGTCACTGGGATTGCGCGTCACGATCTTCCACTTCAACCCGGGCCACGAGCGCGCCCAGGACTACTACCTCGACGTCGGCGAATACACGCCCGGCCCGACGGCCTGGCGCGCCGAGGACCACTACATCGACCTGGTCATCCGTACCGGCGTCGACACCGAACTCAAAGACGTCGACGAGTTGCTGACCGCGGTCCGCCACGGCTTGTTACCGCAGCGGGTGGCGCAGCGGGCGATATTGCGCGCGGTCGCGGCGGTCGACGGGCTGGCCGGCCATGGCCACGACCTGCAGCGCTGGTTGTCCGCCAACGGCATGGACCTCACCTGGCGGGCGTAGTCGGGTCGGTTGCCAAACTTCAACTACTGCGGTGCCCGGCTTGTCGCGCAGCAGTTCAGTGTCGCGGGGCCGCGTGCGGTTTCCGGCTTTGAGCAGCGGGTAGGCACCTGGCCATGAGCCCGATCGATCGCCTACCCGACGAAGTGCGGGTGAAATTGCGCGACGAAGCGGTGCCCACCTGGCGGGCTCCCACGCTGGCCACTCTGACCGACAGGCCGTTCTCCGACTCGAAGTGGGTCTTCGAACGCAAATGGGACGGCGTACGCGGCTTGGCGTTCCGCGACGGCAGCCAGGTGCGGCTGCTGTCGCGCAATCGCCAAACACTCAACGCGACGTACCCAGAGCTGGTCGACGCGCTGGCCGCACAGAACCTTTCCCGGTTCGTAGTCGACGGGGAAATCGTGGCTTTCGAGGGTCGGCGCACCAGCTTCGAAAGGCTGCAGGGCCGCCTGGGCATCACCGAACCCCAGCAGGCCCGCGCGTCGGGCATCCAGGTTTTCTACTGCCTTTTCGACCTGCTTCACCTCGACGGCCGCGCCACCACCGAGCTGCCGCTCATCTGGCGTAAGCGTCTGCTCCGCAATGCATTTGAGTTCCACGATCCGCTGCGCTACACGACGCACCGCGTCGCGGACGGCCAGACGGCCTTCCGTCAGGCGTGCCAGCGCGGCGACGAGGGCGTCATCGCGAAGCTGGCGGACGCGCCATATGACGGGCGGCGCTCCAGCAACTGGCTGAAGTTCAAATGCGTGCGTGATCAGGAGTTCGTGATCGGCGGCTACACCCCCCCGAAGGGCAGCCGAGTCGGTCTGGGCGCGCTGCTCGTCGGCTACTACGAGGGCCGTGATCTGGTGTACGCCGGCAAGGTGGGCACCGGCTTCGACACCGTCACGCTGCGCGATCTGCACCGACGGCTGTCCCGCAGCGAGCAGGACGCGTCGCCGTTCACCCGCGGGCACATCCGCGAACCCGGCGTCCATTGGGTGCGGCCGGAGCTGGTGGCGCAGATCGGCTTCACCGAGTGGACGCGGGACGGCAAGCTGCGCCACCCCCGCTTCCGCGGCCTGCGCACCGACAAGAATCCCGACGAGGTCGTGCGGGAGACACGCTGATGCCCCGAATCAAGGTCGAGATCACCCACGCCGACCGGGTGATGTTCCCGGCCGACGGCATCACCAAGGGTGATCTCGTCGATTACTACTCGGAGGTGGCCGACGTGATGGTGCCGCACCTGAAGGGCAGGCCGCTCACGCTGTGGCGGTATCCGCGCGGCATCGGCGAGCATGGATTTGTGCAGCAGGACTTCGCCGACTCGTTGCCGGAATGGATGGGCCGGGTAGAGGTCGACAAGGAGGGCGGCACGGTCGTGCATCCCGTGGCCGACCACCGCGAGTCGCTGGTGTGGCTGGCCAACCAGAACTGCGTCACGATGCACGCGTGGCTGTCGCGGCGGGAACGGCTGCACACGCCCGACCGCCTGGTATTCGACCTGGACCCGTCCGACGGCGACTTCGGCGTCGTGCGCGCGACGGCCCGCGCGGTGGCCGACGTGCTGGAGGATCTCGGGCTGGCCTGCTACCTGCAGACGACGGGGTCTCGTGGCTTGCACGTCGTGGTACCGGTCAGCGGCGACACCGATTTCGACGCGGCGAGGCAGTTCACCCGCGAGGTCGCCGAGGTTGTCGTCGCCGACGATCCCGCGCACCGCACGATCGAGATGCGCAAGGCCAAGCGTGGCGACCGGGTGTATCTCGATGTGATGCGCAACGCGTACGCGCAGACCGCGGTCGCGCCGTACTCGGTGCGCGCACGCCGCAGTGCGCCGGTCGCGACTCCGCTGGAGTGGGACGAGCTGCGCGGCCGCGGGCTGCGGGCAGATCGGTTCACGATCCGAGATGTGCCGAAACGCGTTGCGACACATGGTGACCCGTGGGTCGACCTGGGTCGGCGCGCCCGCTCGCTGACTCGCCCGATGCGGCGCCTGTCCAAACTGCGAGGCGGCCCTGCCTGAACTGCCCGACGTGGAAGGGTATCGCCGGGAGCTGGCCAAGACACTGCCCGGGCGGCGGGTGCGCCACGTAGAAGTGCGCGACCCCGGGGTGCTGCGCAATGCAAGCGCTCGAACGTTGGCACGCAACCTGGTCGGTCGCCGCTTCGACAGTCCGCGCAGGCACGGCAAGTGGCTGATGCTGCCGACCGACGGCCCGACGCTGCTGGTGCACAGCGGCATGACCGGCCATCCGTACTACGCCCCGGCCGGGGCGGAAGAACAGGGGTTTGAGCGCCTGGTGGTCACGCTGGACCGCGGCGAGCTGCGATACGCCGACTTGCGCAAGCTGCGCGGCGTGTGGCTGGCCGCCGGCGAGGACGACGTGGGGAAGGTGATGGGCCCGCAGGGGCCCGACGCGCTTGGCCTCGACCTGCGTGGGTTCACCGAGGCACTGCGCGGGCGGCGTGGACGGCTCAAGCCCACGTTGATGGACCAGTCCGTGATCGCCGGACTGGGCAACTTGCTCGCCGACGAGATCTGCTGGCAGGCCCGGCTCAATCCGTTTCGGCCGGTGGCCGGCCTGACCGACGACGAGCTGCGACACATGCACACCACGATGAAACGGGTGCTGCGCACCTCGGTGCGGCACGGTCGGGTGCCCGGGCTGCGGGGATGGCTCACCGGCGTGCGCGACGAGCCCGACCCCAGTTGCCCGCGCTGCGGCACCCGCCTGCGGCGTGCGCGGGTCCTGGGCAGGACGACGTGGTGGTGTCCTCGCTGCCAACCGGACTGACGCCGTCAATTGGACCCGGATTTGACCCGCGCGTAACCTCGGCTCTCGTGAAACGGGTCGCGCGTACGGGAGTCCTCGGCGCGTCGCTGGCCGCGTTGGTCTTCGGCGGCCAGCTGGCCGCCGGCGGTGCGCTGGCCGATCAGGTGACGCAGGGCGGCCTGCACAACGTCACGTACCGCGCGCGGGTCGACGGCGTGTCGCGCGGCACATTGATCAGCTACAGAGTCAAAGACAGCGCTCTGGAGACCGCGAACCCGACGATGCTGCCCGGCCGCACGTTCGAAGCGAACACCGTGCTGGCCGACCCAAAGAATGCGGGCATGGAGGTATCCGTGCGGTGGCCGTATTCGGCCAACTTGCATTGCGAGATTCTGGTGGACGACACGATCACGGCCCAGGCCGACGATTTCGTTGCGCCGCGGTTGCTGCCGGCCAATGATGATCCGGGTTACGGCAAGCTGGTCTGCGGCTCCGATCTGGGCACCGGCAGCGGCAACGTGGTAAATGATCAACCCGTCAGCGCCCCGCCGGGCGGGGCGCCAGCTCCGGCAGCGCCGCCGGCGCAGGGCCCGCCGACCTGATCGCTAGGGCTGCCAGCCGGTCGCGTCGGCCCAGGACCGTGCCCTGCGGTAGGCGTCGCGCAACCACGGCTCCTTGGCCGCCACGTAGTCGGGGGCTGACTGTGCGTACCGCTTAACGGCCAGATACTCCTCGCGCACGTCCGGGTTCGCCTCGAGCCAGTCCCGGAACAGCAGCGCGAACTGTTGATTGGGCCAGCCATCGACGCGCAGGTGCACGTTCGCGGGGCGCCCGGGATCGGCGGATGCGTGGATGCGCTTGCGCCACAATGACGGATCGTCGGTCTGCGGCACATCGCTGGTGATGCCCTCGACCCGCGGGTATCCGATGTCGGCCAGTGTGTCGCTGAGTTCGTCGGCGACATCAAGGGATTCGACCGTGACTTGGACGTCGATCACGTCTTTGGCATCGAGACCCCGCACAGCGGTGGAGCCGATGTGGTCTACCCGCAACGCGCGTGAACCGCAGGCGGTCTGGATGCGCGCGACGATGCGACGCGCCTGATCGGGCCACGACGTGTCGTACGGCACTAACTGCGTTGGCGCGCTGACGGTTCGGCGCATGCGGATGTTCTCCGCGAGCGGTAGCACGCGGCGCTGCCACAGCTCTCGGGCCTGCTCGACCAGTTCTGCCTCGGCGCCGGAGTTGTCCAGCCACACGTCGGCGACTGCCCGCCGCTGCTCCTCGGTGGCCTGCGCGGCGATCCGCGCGTGGGCGTCGGACTCGTCCATCCCGCGCTTGATCAACCGCTTGACCCGAACCTCTGGGTCGGCGTGCACGATCACGACCAGCGGAAACAGTGGCGCCATGTTGGACTCGACCAGCAGCGGGATGTCCTCGACGACGACCTTGTCCTCGGGCACCGACGCGATGATCTGCTGCCGTCGGCGTGCCACCAGCGGATGCACGATGCCGTTGAGTGTCTTGCGCTGCTCCTCGTCGGCAAAGGCCTTGGCGGCCAAGGCGGGCCGGTTCAGCTCGCCGCTGGGCAACAGGATGTCCTCGCCGAACGCGTCGACGAGCGCGGCGAGGCCTTCGGTGCCGGGTTCGACGACCTCACGGGCGATCACGTCGCCGTCGACAATCACGCCGCCGCATTCGGCGAAGGTCGCCGCCACCGTCGACTTGCCGGCGCCGATACCGCCGGTCAGCCCGATCCGCAGCATCCGCCGGGCCGGCTACGCGCTTCCGGCCAGCTTCTCCCGCAGCGCCGCCAACTGGGCGTCACTGGCCAGCGATCCGCTCGCGGACTGCTCCTCGGAGCGCTGCGCGCCGTTGCCGGACGGCTGCTTCTCGGCAGCGGCGGCGTCTGCCGCGGCGAACTTCTCCATCTGCGCCGTGTGCATCTTGTGCCGGCGCTCGGCCTCCGCGTAGCGGGCTTCCCACTCGGCGCGCTGCTTTTCGAAGCCGGACAGCCACTCGTTGGTTTCCGCGTCGAAGCCCTCGGGGAAGATGTAGTTGCCCTGCTCGTCGTAGCTGTCGGCCATGCCGTACTTCGACGGGTCGAATTCCTCGGTGTAGTCCTCGTTGGCCTGCTTGAGGCTCAGCGAGATGCGGCGGCGCTCCAGGTCGATGTCGATGACCTTGACCATCGCGTCGTCGCCAACCGCGACGACCTGATCCGGCACCTCGACGTGGCGTTCGGACAGCTCCGAGATGTGCACCAGGCCCTCGATGCCCTCCTCGACGCGGACGAACGCGCCGAACGGCACCAGCTTGGTGACCTTGCCCGGAACGATCTGGCCGATGGCGTGGGTACGGGCGAAGTGGCGCCACGGATCTTCCTGGGTTGCCTTCAGCGACAGCGAGACCCGTTCGCGGTCCATGTCGACGTCGAGCACCTCCACGGTGACTTCGTCGCCGACCTGGACCACCTCGGACGGGTGATCGATGTGCTTCCAGGACAGCTCGGACACGTGCACCAGGCCGTCCACCCCGCCGAGGTCGACGAACGCGCCGAAGTTGACGATCGACGACACGACGCCCTTGCGGATCGCGCCCTTCTGCAGCTGGTTGAGGAACTCGCTGCGCACCTCGGACTGCGTCTGCTCGAGCCACGCCCGGCGGCTCAGCACGACGTTGTTGCGGTTCTTGTCGAGCTCGATGATCTTGGCCTCGAGCTCCTTGCCGATGTAGGGCTGCAGGTCGCGCACCCGGCGCATCTCCACCAGCGACGCCGGCAGGAAGCCGCGCAGGCCGATGTCGAGGATCAGGCCGCCCTTGACGACCTCGATGACGGTGCCCTTGACGGCCTCGTCCTTTTCCTTGAGCTGCTCGATCGTGCCCCAGGCCCGCTCGTACTGGGCGCGCTTCTTGGACAGGATCAGCCGGCCGTCCTTGTCCTCCTTGGTGAGGACCAGCGCCTCGACGTGGTCGCCGACCTTGACGACCTCGTTCGGGTCGACGTCGTGCTTGATCGACAGCTCGCGGGACGGGATCACACCCTCGGTCTTGTAGCCGATGTCGAGCAGGACCTCGTCACGGTCAACCTTGACGATCGTCCCTTCGACGATGTCGCCATCGTTGAAGTATTTGATGGTTTTGTCGATGGCGGCGAGAAAGTCCTCGCTCGAGCCGATGTCGTTGACGGCTACTTGTGGCGAGGTGACGGCGGGACTTGGCATATTGTGGGGTTGCTCCGGACAGGTTGGGGTCGTAGGGACAAAGTGGCTTACCCGTCGAGGCTACTCGACTCGGCACAGCCTGGCCAAACCCGCTACCGGCGTCGGGTATTGCCCGGCACAGTCGCCAATCTGAAAATTGACGCGGCAGAAATCGCGGAATCCGCCGGTGGATCGATGCTGGGCGAACGCTCAGTGCGCGGCCGAATCCCAGCTGCGGCCGTAGCCGACCGACACCTCCAGTGGCACATCCAACGGGTAGGCGTGGCCCATCCTGTCGCGGACCAGCTTCTCGACGGTGTCCCGCTCTCCCGGCGCAACCTCGAACAGCAGTTCGTCGTGGACCTGCAGCAGCATCCGGGATGTCAGGCCGGCGTCCTTGAGCGCCGTATCGACGTTGATCATCGCGACCTTGATGATGTCGGCGGCGCTGCCCTGGATCGGCGCGTTGAGCGCGGCCCGCTCGGCCGCCTCGCGGACCTGCCGGTTGCTGCTGTCCAGCTCGGGCAGGTACCGGCGGCGGCCCAGCACCGTGGAGGTGTAGCCATCCTTGCGAGCCTGGTCGACGACGGCATGCAGGTAGTCGCGCACCCCGCCGAAGCGGGCGAAGTACTGCTCCATCTGCACCTTGGCTTCCTCGGTGGAGATCTTGAGCTGCTGCGCCAGCCCGTAGGCGCTCAGCCCATAGGCCAGCCCGTACGACATCGCCTTGATGCGGCGCCGGAGTTCCGGTGTGACCTCATCGATCGGAATGTCGAACGCCCGAGACGCGACGAAGCTGTGCAGGTCCTCGCCGGTGCGAAACGCCTCGATCAGCCCGTCGTCCCTGGACAGATGGGCCATGATCCGCATCTCGATCTGGCTGTAGTCGGCCGTCATCAGCTCGGCAAATGGTCCATCGCTGCCCTTGCCGACCACGAACGCGTCGCGGATGCGGCGGCCCTCCTCGGTGCGGATCGGGATGTTCTGAAGGTTCGGCTCCATCGACGACAGCCGCCCGGTCGCCGCAATGGTCTGGTTGAAGGTGGTGTGGATGCGCCCGTCGGGCGCGACCGATGCCAGCAACCCGTCGACGGTGACCTTGAGCCGCGTGACGTCTCGATGGGCCAGCATGTGCTGCAGGAACGGGTGGCCGGTCTTGTCGTACAACGACTGCAGCGCGTCGGCGTCGGTGGTGTAGCCGGTCTTGGTGCGCTTCGTCTTCGGCATCGCGAGCTCGTCGAACAACACCACCTGCAGCTGTTTGGGTGAGCCGAGGTTGATTTGCTTGCCGATCACCGCGTAGGCCGCCTCCGCGGCGTCCCGGATGCCGGCGGCGAACTCACTCTGCAGCTCGCTCAGCTGCGCGAGGTCGACTGCGATGCCCGCCGTTTCCATGCCGGCAAGCACGCGCTGCACCGGCAACTCCATCTCGCCGAGCAGCGACGCCGAGTCGATGCGGGCCAGCTCGGCGTCGAGCGCGTCGGCCAGGTCGTACACCGCTCGTGCCCGCAGAATCTGGGTCTGGACCGCCTGGTCGTCGACCCCCTCGGTGTCGTCGAGCAGCGACAGTTGGGCCTGCTCGGGGTTATCGGCGCGCAGCTCGCGCCGCAGGTAGCGCAGCGACAGGTCCTCGAGCGTGAAGCTGCGCTGCCCCGGCCGCACCAAATAGGCGGCCAGCGCGGTGTCCGAGGTCACCCCGCACAGCTCCCAACCGCGCCCGGCGAGGTCATGCATCGCCCACTTGGCCTCGTGTAGCGCCTTGGGCCGCGCCTCGTCGGCCAGCCAGCGGCCCAGCGCCGCCTCGTCGTCGGCGGTCATCGTCGCGGTGTCGATGTACGCGCCGTCGCCGTCGGACGCGGCGATCGCAACCGCGGTGGCGTCGCCCTGCGCGGCCGCATGCGTGCCCACCACCGACAGCCCAGACCGGCGGCCGTCGGATGCATGCTTGTCGAGCCACTCGGCGACGGCCCCTGGCGCCAACGCACCGCCCCGCACGTCGAAGCCCTCGTCGACCTCGGGTTCCACGGCCGCCAGCGTGTCGAACAGCCGGTCGCGCAGCACACGGAACTCCAGGTCATCGAAGAGCCGGTGAATCTGGTCGCGGTCCCACGGCTGCATCCGCAGGCTGTCGGGTGTCTGAGCCAGGGGCACGTCGCGGACCAGGTCGGTGAGCTCACGGTTGAGCACCACGTGGGACAGGTTGGCCCGCAGCGCGTCGCCCACCTTTCCCTTGACCGTGTCGACGTTGTCGACCAGCGCCTGCAACGAGCCGTACTCGGCGATCCACTTGGTAGCCGTCTTCTCGCCCACGCCGGGTATGCCGGGCAGGTTGTCGCTCGGGTCGCCGCGCAGCGCCGCGAAGTCCGGGTACTGCTGCGGGGTCAGCCCGTATTTCTCGAACACCGCGTCGGGGTTGAACCTGGTCAGCTCACTGACGCCCTTGCGCGGGTAGAGCACGGTCACGTTGTCGCTGACCAACTGCAGTGAATCGCGGTCGCCGGTGACCACCAGCACCCGGAAACCGGCCTGCTCGGCCCGGGTCGCCAGCGTCGCGATCAGGTCGTCGGCCTCGAACCCCGGCTCGGACAGCACCGTAATACCCAGGGCGACAAGCACTTCCTTGGTGATCTCGATCTGGCCGTGGAACTCATCGGGGGTCGACGTGCGGTTGGCCTTGTACTCCGGGTACTTGTCGGAGCGGAACGTCTGGCGCGACACGTCGAACGCGGCGGCCACGTGGGTCGGCGACTCGTCGCGCAGCAGGTTGATCAGCATCGCGGTGAACCCGTAGACGGCGTTGGTGGTCAGCCCGCCCTTGGTCTTGAAGTTCTCCGCGGGCAGCGCGTAGAACGCCCGGAACGCAAGCGAATTGCCGTCCAGCAGCATCAATGTCGACCGGTCGTCGGCGACGGCTTCGGTCGGGCTGGCCTTGGTCGATGCGGTCCTGGCTGGGCTCACGGCACTACTTTAGGCACCCGCGCCGACAACAGAGCCGGCCGAGCGTCAACGTCCGGGAAAACTGGAACACGTTTCAATTTTGCCTCGGTCCTCGGTACTCTGGCCGGGTGCGAGAAGCTACTGACCTCGTCCGGCCGGCCATCGACGGCTGGTTCGACACCGACGAGCCCGGGATGCCGCATCTGATCGGCAGCAGGTGCCCACGCTGCGGCACCTACGTCTTTCCCCCGCGCGCGAACAACTGTCCCAATCCCGGATGCGACGGCGATGCGCTTGACGCGGTGCCGCTGTCGCGGCGCGGCACGCTGTGGAGCTATACCGAAAATCATTACCCGCCGCCGCCGCCGTATCCCGCGCCGGATCCTTTCGAACCGTTCGCTGTCGCCGCGGTGGCGCTGGCCGAGGAGGGCCTGATCGTGCTGGGCAAGGTCGCCGCGGGAACAGCGGCCGCCGATCTGCGGATCGGCATGGAAATGCAGGTGGCCGTCGAACCGCTGTACCGCGACGACGACGGCGTCGAGCGCACCGTCTACGCGTGGAGGATCGCATGAGTTCGCCAGCGGCGGGGCCGGCGACATCCGGCCCCGAACCTGTCTACATTCTCGGCGCGGGGATGCATCCGTGGGGCAAGTGGGGCAACGACTTCACCGAATACGGGGTGACCGCGGCCCGGGCGGCGCTGGCCGAGGCGGGACTTCAGTGGCGACAGATCCAATTCGTCGCAGGGGCCGATACGATCCGCAACGGCTATCCCGGCTTCGTCGCGGGTGCGACGTTCGCGCAGAAGCTGGGCTGGAACGGAGTGCCGGTCAGTTCGAGCTACGCGGCGTGCGCCAGCGGGTCGCAGGCAATCCAAAGCGCCCGGGCGAACATCCTGGCCGGCTTCTGCGACGTCGCGCTGGTCGTCGGCGCCGACACCACGCCGAAGGGGTTCTTCGCACCGGTCGGCGGTGAGCGCCGCGACGACCCGGACTGGCAGCGTTTCCACCTGATAGGGGCGACGAACCCGGTCTACTTCGCCCTGTTGGCCCGTCGCCGCATGGACCTTTTCGGCGCGACGGCAGAGGATTTCGCGGCGGTCAAGGTGAAGAACGCGCGGCACGGCCGGTCCAACCCGAACGCCCGGTTCCGCAAGGAGACCTCGGTCGAGGATGTGCTGGCCAGCCCGGTGGTGGCCGATCCGCTTCGCCTGCTTGACATTTGCGCGACGTCCGACGGCGCCGCGGCGCTGGTGCTGGCCGGCGGCGAGTATGCCCGCAGGCACCTCGGGTCGCTGGACGGTGTGCCGTCGGTGCGCGCGGTCAGCACGGTCACCCCGCGCTACCCGCAGCATCTGCCCGAATTACCTGACATCGCAACCGATTCCACCGCTGTGGTAGCGGCGCCGGAGCGGGTGTTCAAGGACCAGATCCTCGACGCCGCATACGCCGAAGCGGCCATTGGCCCGGAAGACCTCGGCCTGGCTGAGGTCTACGACCTGTCCACGGCGCTGGAACTCGACTGGTACGAGCACCTCGGGCTGTGCGCCAAGGGCGAAGCCGAGCAGCTGCTGCGCAGCGGCGCCACCGCGATCGGCGGCCGCATTCCGGTCAACCCTTCCGGTGGGCTGGCGTGCTTCGGCGAGGCGATACCCGCCCAGGCCATCGCTCAGGTTTGCGAGGTGGCATGGCAGCTGCGCGGTCAGGCCGTCGGCCGCCAGGTCGATGGCGCCACGGTCGGAATCACCGCCAACCAAGGCCTGTTCGGCCACGGCTCCTCGGTCATCGTCGCACGATAAGCGCACGATAACGCGGGCGTGGACTGAACCAAAGCGGTACCTTTTTCGTGATCAAAGGGTGTGGTCTGCGCCATGCAGCGATGGGGGTTGCACGAGGAGGTGCCACCATGGCGGTCCGATTTCCGACAGCTAGCAAATCGTTGCTGCTGGGCATGTTGGTCATTGCGCTGTTGTTCAGCCTGGCCAGCGGACCCGTCGCCCGCGCCGACGATCGGCTGCAGTTCACCGGAACCACGCTGGGCGGTGCCCCGTTCAATGGCGCCAGCCTGGCGGGTAAGCCGGCGGTGATGTGGTTCTGGGCGCCGTGGTGCCCGTTCAGCAATGCCGGTGCCGCGGCGGTCGGCCAGGTGGCCGCCGCCAATCCCAGGGTCACTTTCGTCGGTGTCGCGGGCCGCGCGGATGTCGCCTCCATGCAGGCGTTCGTGTCGAAGTACAACCTCAAGTTCACCAATCTCAACGACGCCGACGGCACAATCTGGACGCGCTTCAATGTGCCGTGGCAGCCGGCGTACCTGTTCTACCGTCCCGACGGCTCGTTCACCTTCGTCAACAACCCCACGACGGCCATGCCGCAACAGGAGCTGTCCGAGCGGGTGGCCACCCTGGTGAACGCTTAGGCGGCCGACATCGTGGAACCGGACATGGTGGGATTGGCGTTCGCCGCGGGATTGGTGGCGGCGCTCAATCCCTGTGGGTTCGCCATGCTGCCTGTCTATCTGGCTCTCGTCGTTCGCGGCGAGGGCACCAGCCAGATTGTCGCGGTGGCCCGCGCGCTTGCGGCCACCGCCGCAATGGCACTTGGCTTCCTGACGGTGTTCAGCGTGTTCGGATTGCTGACGGTGTCGGTGGCCTCGACGGCGCAGCGAATCCTGCCGTTTGTCACCGTCGTCATCGGCGTTTTCCTCGTGTCCCTTGGTATCTGGCTGCTATTGGGCCGCCAGATCGCAATATTGAATCCGTTCTCGCGTAATTCTCGATGGGAACCGACGACGCGAATCGGCTCGATGTTCGGGTACGGGGTTGGCTACGCGATCGCCTCACTTTCGTGCACTGTCGGTCCGTTCCTGGCAGTCACCGGTGCCGGCTTCCGCGGCGGCGCCATCATCGACGGGTTGTCGATCTACCTCGCCTACGGCGCCGGAATCACCCTGGTGGTCGGAGTGTTGGCCATCTCCGTGGCGTTCGCGCGCTCAGCGCTGATCGACCGGATGCGGCGAATCGTCCCGCACATCACCCGGATTAGTGGCGCGCTGTTGATCGTGGTCGGCCTGTACGTGGGCTATTACGGCTCCTACGAGGTCCGCCTGTTCAATCTTGGCGGCAACCCGCGCGACCCGGTGATCGCGGCCGCAGGGCGAGTACAGGGCGTCCTGGCCAGTTGGGTGCACCAGCACGGGGCCTGGCCGTGGGTGCTGGCGCTGGCCGTGCTGTTGGCGCTCCTGCTGGCGACAACGATATGGCGCCTGCGTGCGCGTAGACGATTCCGCGCGGGGGCTAGTGAGGTGTATGTGCCGCGCATGACCGTGCCGCCGCGGTGCGACCGTTAGGCCACGCCGAGGTACGCCGCGCGAATACTGTCGTCGGCCAACAGCTCTCGGGCCGGCCCGGTACGGGTGATCTCCCCCGTCTCGAGGATGTAGGCCCGGTCGGAGCGGCTCAGCGCCTGCTGCGCGTTCTGCTCGACGAGCAGCACCGTGGTGCCCTGCTCGTTGATGTCGGCGATGATGCGGAAGATCTGCGAAATCACCATCGGCGCCAAGCCCATCGACGGCTCGTCGAGCAGCAACACCTTTGGCCGTGCCATCAGCGCGCGCCCGAGCGCCAGCATCTGCTGCTCGCCACCGGACAGCGTACCGCCCATCTGGTGGACCCGCTCGGCCAGCCGCGGGAACGTCTCAAGCACCCAATCCAGCTGCACCCGGTGCTCGGCCTTGGTCGCGAATTTACGCCCGTAGCACCCCATTTCGAGGTTCTCGATGACGGTCATGCCGGGAAACACGCCGCGCCCTTCTGGTGCCTGAATCAGCCCGTCGGCTACCCGTTGATGCGCCTTGACCCGGGAGATGTCCCGGCCGTCGAACCACACCGAGCCCGACGTCAGCGGCCGCAGTCCGGATATCGCCCGCATCGTGGTGGTTTTGCCGGCGCCGTTGGAGCCCAGCAGCGTCACCAGCTCACCTTCGTGGACGACCAGCGATATGCCGTGCAGCGCACGGATTCGGCCGTAGTGCACGACGATGTCGCGGACCTCCAGAAGGACCGGTCGGTCACTCGAGCTCGTCATCGGGCACTCCAAGGTAAGCGGCGATCACGGTGGGGTCCTCGCGGATCTGCGACGGCAGGCCTTCGGCGATCTTGCGACCGAACTCCAGCACCACAATGCGATCGGTGACCCCCATGACCAGCCGCATGTCATGCTCGATCAGCAGCACGGTGTATCCGTCGTCGCGAATCTTGCGGATCAGATCGATCAACGCGGCCTTCTCGCTGACGTTGAAGCCCGCGGCCGGCTCGTCCAAGCACAACAGCTTCGGTTCGGTGGCCAGCGCGCGGGCGATCTCCAACCGACGCTGATCGCCGTAGGGCAGATTCTTGGCCTTTTCCTCCGCGCGATGGGCAATGCCGACGAACTTCAACAGCGCGACCGCACGCTCGATCGCGTCGTGTTCCTCCCGCCGGTGCCGCGAAGTGCGGACGAGCGCGCCGGGCACCGATGTCTTGTGCCGCGCGTCGGTGCCCACGACCACGTTTTCCAGCGCCGACATCTCGCCCCACAGCCGGATGTTCTGGAACGTGCGCGCGATTCCGCGCCGGGTGATCTGGTAACGCTTGATGCGGCCCAGCGGTGCACCGTCGAATTCCACCGATCCCGAACTGGGCCGGTACACACCGGTGATCGCGTTGAAGCAGGTGGTCTTGCCCGCGCCGTTGGGGCCGATCATGCCGAGAATCTCACCGCGCCGGATCCCGAACGTCACCGAGTCCAACGCCACCAGGCCGCCGAATCGAACCGTCAAATCAGTTGTCTGCAAAAGGATCTCGCCCTCGGCGGCGTGCACATCCCGGTGCAGCCCGGCGATTTCTTCGACGCTCATGCCGGCTCCTTCACGGAATCACGGCGCAGCAGCCGCCGCGCAGTCAGGCCGTAGGCCAGCAACTGCTGGCGCACCGGAAACAGGCCCTGCGGGCGGAAGATCATCAGAACCACCAGGGCCAGGCCGAAGAACAGGTACTTCAGGTCCCCCATGTTGATGCCGAAAAGGTGCACGCCGAGTAGCCGGTTGGGCAGATAGACGATCACGAACGCGCCGAAGATCACGCCGAGCTTGTTGCCCTGCCCGCCCAGCACCACCGCGCACAGGAACAGCATCGAGTTGATGATGTTGAAGTTCGTCGGTGCGACGAACTGCACCTGGCCGGCGTACAGTGCCCCGGACAGCCCGCCTATCCCGGCACCGATCACGAACGCCCATAGTTTGAAGCGAAAGGTGTTCACCCCCATCACTTCCGCGGCGTCCTCGTCCTCCCGGATGGCCACCCACGCGCGTCCCACCCGGCTGCGTTCGAGATTGCCGACGAATAGCAGGATTATCACCAGGAGCACCAAACCCAGCCAGTACCACCAGGTTCCGTAATTTGCATGGCCCGCAGAATTCCCGCTGGAGAAGTATCCGCCGGAAACCTTGCCATCCCCGTAATGCGGGTACGCGATGCCACCCAGCCCGCGCGAGCCATTGGTGATGTCGGACAAGTTGTCTGCCAACAGCCGGATGATCTCGCCGAATCCGAGCGTGACTATCGCCAGATAGTCGCCGCGCAGCCGCAGGGTGGGTGTGCCGAGAATGAGGCCGGCGAGCGCGGTGAACGCCATGGCAAGCGGCACGCACGACAGCCATGCCCAGTCTGGGCTGAAGAAGCCCGTCGGCCCGAGCTTGTTCCACGGGCTGGCCGGGCTCGTCAGCAGTGCGACGGTGTAGGCGCCCACGGCGTAAAAGCCGACGTAGCCGAGATCCAACAAGCCGGCCTGGCCGACGACGACGTTGAGCCCAATCGCGATGATGGCGACCATCGCGAACTGCGCCATCGTGCCGCCGAAGCTGATGCTGGGGGTGTTCAGAAACGGCGGCGTGTAGAGCGGCAACAGGGCCAGTGCCACAAAGCCGATCACGCCGACCGCCCACTTCTGCACCCGGGTAAGCCTCGACCACCATCGCCGCAGCGCATCGCCGATGCGGGCCAGCCACTGCCTGATGGGCCGGGTGCGTTCGACGAACCAACGCCAATTCGCGGGGACCGTCGGTGGTAGCCAGTTCCCGCTCATACTCGTGCCTTCCCGAGGCTCTCACCGAGTATCCCGGTTGGTCGGAAGAGCAGCACCAACACCAGCAAGACGAATGCGACGACGTCGCGCCACTGGGTGCCGAACACCGCCTGCCCGTAGTTCTCCATCACCCCGAGCAGCAGACCACCGAGCAGCGCGCCGCGCAGATTGCCGATGCCGCCGAGCACGGCTGCCGAAAAAGCCTTGATGCCGAGCAGGAATCCGCCCGAGTAGATGATGCCCTGCGGCACCTTCAACGTGTACAACAGCGCGGCCGCGCCGGCCAGCAGACCGCCGATCAAAAACGTCAGCATGATGATCCGTTCCCGGGAGACTCCCATCAGCGTCGCTGTGGTGGGATCCTGCGCGACAGCCCTGATACCGCGTCCGAACTTGGTGCGGTTGATGGCGATATCGGTGAGCACCGCGAAAACGGCTGCGGCTGCGATAATCACGAGCGAGATGTTGGAAACCGTCGCGCCGAAGACCGTGAACTGCGTCTTGGGCACCACCAGGATGATGGGCTGCTGGGCATTGCTACCGCCGTAGCCCTTCAGCAGCTGCGGCAAGATGAAGTGCACGAACTCCTGCAGCACGAAAGACATCCCGATGGCGGTTATCAAGAACGCCAGTGACTTCGCGTTGCGTCTTCGCAACGGCCGATAGGCGACCGCTTCGAGCGCCACGGCCGCCGAGCCCGACACCGCCATCGCGACCAACATCGCAATGCCGAGATAGAACACCGTCAGCAGGACACCCATGTCGTAGGCATTACCGCTCGGAGCAAAGCCCAGGATCATGTCCAGCGCGAAGTAGGCGCCGAACATGCCGAGCATGAAGATTTCCGAGTGCGCGAAGTTGATCAGCCGCAGCACACCGAACACCAGCGTGTAGCCAACGGCCACCAGCGCGTAGATCGCGCCCCACGACAGCCCGTCGATCGTCAACTGCCAGAAGCCCCGCCGCAGGCCCTCGAGGTTGAAGGTGATGTTCGCGGCGTAAAACGCGCACTGGCCGAGGCACTCGTGGATCATCCGGTGGCGGCTCCTGAGTCCTACGAGAACGCGTCCGAGCCTTTCGGTCTCGGACGCGTCCCGCCTCTTCGGTTACTGGACCTTGTAGATCCAGATCAACGTCGACGTGAGTTCTCCTTGCGGAGTCCATTGGTACTGGCGCGCGACGCCGGGCCCGTTGTAGCTGCGTACGAAGTCCAGCAGCGCGGGCCGGGTGAGCGCGCCGGAGTCGATGCCCTTCAGCATGATCGTGCCGAGGTCGTAGCCCTCCGTGCTGTAGGTGCCGGGCGCCTGGTTGAACTTTTTGGTGTATTCATCTGCGAACGCTGGAGGAGCCGGACTGCACGGGCACGACAGCAGCGCGTCCTTCGACGCTCCGCCAGCCTGCTTGACGAACTCAGGATCCTTGGTGCCGTCGCCCGAAACGAACGTCGCCGTGACGCCGCCGTCACGCAACTGCTGCACGAAAGGGGCGGCCTCCGCGTAGTAACCGGCGTAGAAGATGGCGTCCGGCGATACGCCCTTGACCTGGGTCACGGCGGCCGAGAAGTCCTTGTCGCCCTTCTTGACCGAGATGTTGCAGCTGCCCTGCGCCACCGGTCCGAGCGTGTTGCGCATGACCTCCGCAAGCCCGGCGCCGTAGGCGGTGCTGTCGTCGACTACGCAGACCTTCTTGGCGTTGAGCGTGTTCTTCAGGTAATTCGCTACCGCCGCACCTTGGCTGCCGTCATTTCCGAGGCCGCGGAAGAATGTCTTCCAACCCTTTTCGGAAAGCGAGACGCGGGTCGCGGACGCGGTGGCTGCGGTGAGGCTGGCCTGATCGAAGACCGGTCCGGTCGCCTCGGTTTCGCCGGAGAATGCCGGCCCCACCAGACCGATCGTGAATGCGTCATTGATGATCTGCGGCGCGATCTGGGTGGCCTTCTGCGGATCACCCTCGGTGTCGAACGTCTTCAACTGCACCTGGCACCCGGGATTGGCCGCATTATGCCTGTCAACCGCTAGCTGCACGCCGTACTTGATATTGATGCCCAGCGCGGCGTCGGATCCGGTGAGCGCCCCGGCCATCGCGATGCTCACCGGAGGACAGGTGGCCTTACCGTCACCGGCCGGATCGGCGGCGGCGCCGGTGTCCGGCGGCTTGATCTCGTGACCACTGTCGTCGATCGGTACTTGCTCGACGATCTTCAGGTTTGTTTGTGACGCGTTGCCGCCCGGTTTGGACTGCTGACAGCCCGTCATGCCCAGTACCAGGAGTCCCGCGGTACCCAATACGAATACACTCCGCGTCGCACGGCCGCGCACGTGTCACCTCCAGGTCAACGGTTTCGTCTGCGTCGCCCGGCTGGCGACTCGTCGCGCGAGCGCTAACTGTCCATCCGGGTTGTCGACGCTGGAAAGAACATAGCCAACGGCGGCCCGCGGTGCGCGGTGTTGGAAAACCGGGCTACGAAGCCGACGGCGCGTCCTTCGGGCTGTCCAGGGTCTCCAGCACCACCTCGGCAACCCGCTTCATCGTGGTGCGGCGGTCCATCGCGGCACGCTGGATCCACTTGAACGCCTCGGGTTCGGTCATCCCCTGGTTGGTTTGCAGCAATCCTTTGGCGCGTTCGACCAGCTTGCGGGTCTCCAGCCGGTCGGCCAGCGTTGCGACTTCCTGCTCCAGCGCGCTGATCTCGCTGAACCGGCTGACCGCCACCTCGATCGCCGGAATCAGGTCGGTGATCGAGAACGGTTTCACCAGGTAGGCCATCGCGCCGGCGTCTCGGGCGCGCTCCACGAGGTCGCGCTGGCTGAACGCGGTGAGCACAACGATTGGGGCGATGCGTTTGGTGGCGATCTCCGATGCGGCGTCGATGCCGTCCCGACGCGGCATCTTGACGTCCATGATCACGAGATCGGGGCGCAGCTCCTCGGCCATGTCAACGGCCTCCTGGCCATCACCGGCCTGGCCGACGACCTCGTAACCCTCTTCCTTGAGCATCTCGGCCAAGTCCAGCCGGATGAGCGCCTCGTCTTCGGCGACGAGGACGCGCCGCGGCTTGGTGGCGGCGGCGTCGGTCGATGACCCGGTCATGACGCCATTCTGTCGAAACGTGCGGCGATCAGCGACCGCGGGGCTGTGACGTCGGACAAGTCGAAGGCATCCTCTATGGTGGAAGGCCGCGAAAACCGCGCCGGCGGGCAGGAGCGAAGCGACACGGGACTGGACACCGGCGGGCAAGAGCGAAGCGACACGGGAGTGGACACGGCCCTCGTATCCCAACTGGCAGAGGAACTGGACTCAAAACCCAGACAGTGTGGGTTCGAATCCCACCGAGGGCACCGCCGAGGGTATCGAGCGGCTCGGCCCGTCTTCGAAGGCGGAAAGACAGCTACATTGGGCTGTCGGTCCGCCGAAACGTGGCCCGTTAACACCGCGCCGAAATGCTTGTCTGCAGTCGTTGTCCGCCGAGCTCCCCTCTCTTACGGCTCGGTTAATAACTTCGGATGCGGGTACCCATTCGGGGTAAGGAGGTTCATCATGCGAGTGCTAAATGGGCTGCTCAGCGTGGTGTTGGGGATAGTCAACGCCGTGCTGGGCGTGGTGTTGGGTCTGGTTGCGGCGGTCGTATGCCTGCTCGGCGGGGTGTTATGTGTGACAGTCATCCTGCTTCCGCTTGGCATTCCCGTTTGGAAGCTCGGGCGTCGTCTGTTCGCCCTTGCGGGCCAGCTGATGCATCTGCCCTGACGGGCAATGCTCGGCGCCCCGTGTAACGGGGCAAGGGGAATTACCGGTCGACGAACACACGAAAACGACGAAGGAGAGCCGGAAAGGCTCGGTTGTCGCGGACCCCTCCGGTTACCGTGTGCCGATCGGTGACTTTCCGGGCGCTCAGCGGCGCCGTAGTGCCTTAGGTTCGATCCGATTGCACCGTGATGGGATTACTCAATCCGACGACAGCAGCGGACCCAGCGGTCCGAGGTCTATGTTCAAATCTTCCGGCGTCAAGCCGAAGTGCTCGCGCAATTCGGCCATCTTTTCCTCCAGCAGCATGAGCGTTGTGCCGATCCGCTCGACCTGCTCGTCGGTGAGATCGCCTCGGTCAACACGCCGGATAGCCTGACGTTCCATCAGCTGGCGTAGCAGCTCGACGAGCGTGAGCACCAGGCTGACAAGGCCTTTCTCCACTGTGGCGGGATCGGAGTTGATGCGCTGTCGCGGGGCTGGCCGCCCGTCGTGTTCAGGCTCGATCACTGTCGCCTCCACCATCCTCGTCGGGGCCCAGCACCGCCCCGACCGAGGAGATCAGCGTGCGCAGAGAGATCACCACCATGTCGACGTCGGCGACAGACAACGTGATGTCGCCGCTGATGACCACCCCGCCGGCAAGTACGCGGTCGAGCAGGTCGACGAGTGCGATGCGCCGGTCGTTGTCTGCGGGAAGGACTTCACTCACGGCCGACCACATCCCCGGCGAACGAGTACGGCGGCCATGGACCGGTGATTTCCAGTTCGATTCCCTCGGCGTTGCGACCCAGCGCCGCAACGGCTGCCCGGAAGTCCTCGACGCTTGTTGTGTCCACGAGATAGGTTCCGTTGAGAACCGTCCACGCGTCCGTGCCCGACAAGCTCCGGTCGGTTGCGGGCTTACGTTTGCCATCGACCGCCTGCTCTAGCAGCTTGGCGTGGATGCTTTCGGCGTGGGCGGCCGCGAGGCGAAAGGCATCCTCCTGCGATGCGAGTTCTCGTCGTCGGCGTAACAGATAGGCCGTGCCGGATCGACCGTCGCCGCTGTCTTGCTGTCCGGAGCCACCTTGTCTGGCAAGGCTTTTCGGGTCGGCGTACACCTTGACGCCGAGCTCCTCTCGACCCGTTACCAGATCCAGCGCGGCGCAAAAGTCGGCGCGCCTGCTGTCGAGCAGCTGCCGTACCCGCGCGTCGTCCAAATAGACAGTGGCCATGCGGACCGGGATCACCGCACCGGAGCGGGCGATGGCCGATATCACCGCGTCGTGGGCCCGCGCCTTGGCGGCCAGCCAGTCGAGGTCTTCGAGATTCCGCCGCAGCGCCGACTCACCGAACTCGGCCAGCCCGACGGTGCCGACCACCGCTACGAGATCGCCGGCGGTTACCTGGCGTATCGGCTCACCGGCGACACCGCGCAAGCCCGCGACACGCTCCTCGGCCGAATCGCCGCGGATGACCGCATACGCCCACATCCCCACACCGTCAGTCGACATCCTCAATCTCCGCGGATCGTGCCTCGACCGCGTGACGTTCGCCGTCTCGCTGCTCGAGCTGTTCGATCCTGGTGCGCAGCCGCTCGTTCTCGAGCTGAAGCTGGGATTTGTTGCCGGTCAACCACGGGTCGTGCTGCCACCAATCGATCCCAACTTCCTTGGCGGTCTCCAGTGATGCGACCACCAGCCGTAGTTTGATCGTCAGCAGCTCGATGTCGAGCAGGTTGACCTGGATGTCGCCGGCGATCACCAAACCCTTGTCGAGAACCCGTTCCAGGATGTCGCCCAGGTTGGTCGACTGCGAACTGCCGACGGGTGCGCCGCCGTAGCCGCGCGGTACCGGCGCAAAGTTATCGTCGGCCAGCGTCACCTGACCCCACCTCCATCGGCGGTCTGGGCACGCAGGTAACGACGCGTCCTGCGGTACGCCAGTAATTCCCCATCGGCGTCGAGTTCCACCTCGTAGAGCGCAAGAATGTCCGACGACGAGGGAATGCGCCGGGCTTCGAGGGCTTCCACCTCGACGATCCAACCGCCCGCATCGGTAGGTGTCACCGACGTCATCAATTGCGGCTCGCGTTCGGTTATCTCGGTGACGTACTCACGGGCAAGCTGGGCGGCTTCACGCGCGGTGATCGGTGGTTCAGCGTCGCGGTCATCGCGCGGCTGGGCTCGGGTGCGTTCAGCCATGGCTGTCACCGCTTGGGAGCAAGAGGATTAGCCATCTTCGCCTGCAGTATGGCTTGCTGGGCTTTCTTTTCCTCTTCAGGAGAGATCTCGCCGCGTTCACGCGCTTCCTGCAGCTCCTCCAGCCGACGACGGGTGGTGGCGGGGTCGTTGAGCTGCTGTTCGGCTTGGCGCTGGATGACTTCTGCGAGCGAGATCACGCCGCGCACCGGCGCCAGTGGCCACAGCACGATCGCCGAGAAGATGCCCATCGGTCAGCCCTGCTGTTGGCTGGTCACGACGAAGTCGTACGGGGCGAGCGGTCCGAGCAGGCGCACCTCGACGCGGCCCTGCCAGTTCTCCGCAAGTTGGTGCAAGGCCGCTTCCAGGTCGTGTTGGCGACCCACCTCGGCGAGCAGGGCGACGTTGACGGCGTCGTATTCGTGCGTCGGCGGGCGGGGGTTGACCTGGCTGGCGAGCTCGCCCACGGCGTCGATGACGATGTTGGTGTCGGCCTGGCGTTTGGACTCGATGGCATTGGAAATGAGCTCACCCAGAGCCATGCGCGAATTCCGCGATGCGTCCTCGGACTTGTTCGCGATGTCTTCCCGCAGTTGGCGCGCCTGATCGTTTTCCGACAACACTTCGCCCAGGATCGCGTTCTGGTCGTAGCGGCCCTTGATGATGTATTCGGCGCGGCCCTCTAGCTGCTGTAGTGCCTGTGCGAACTCTTCATGGTGTTCGCGCAGCAGCTCGTTTGCCACCGATTCGGCGTCGCTCATCACCGCGCCGAACCGCATCGGCAGCACCGGCGCCGCGCTGGCGGTGCCGTCCAGCAACTGCGCGTGGGCTTGCAAATCATCCGGGGTTCCCAGCGCACGATCGACCGAGACCTCGCTGATCAGTGCGGCGATATCACCTTCGCGGACCATGTCGACTTTCGCCGGTGGATCACCGATGCCTTTAGCATGTTCCTCGACCTGGACATCAACAGGGACAATCCCATACACATATATTCCCGTGGTGGCCTGCGCGCCTTGCGCTGGGTTCTTGACCTGGTCTTCCGAGGTGGTCATCGGTCCTCCCTTTGGCTCTTAACGTGGGTCGCCTTTTCGCGTTGGGGCTGGCCCTGGCTCAGGAAGTCACTGACCTTCTGCCCGGCGGCATCCAAGGCTTCCTGGGTCTTGGACTTTGCGGCATGTCGGGTGGCGTCGCCGGCAAGATCCGGTAGACCCTTGGGTTCGGTGTCGGAAATTTGCAGCCGGTTCACCGCCTCGGCGAACCGCAGGTAGGTGTCCACGCTGGCCAGCACGACACGGGCGTCGACCGTGATGATCTCGATTCCCACAAGTGAGAGGCGTACGTACGCGTCGATCACCAGACCCTTGTCGAGGATTGTGTCGATCACGTCGGCCAAGCCGCTGGAACTCGGCCCGCCTCCCGCACCGCCTGCCGGCTGTATTGCTGTGGTCATGCTCGCCTCCTTTGCTGTGCCGGCGCTCGTCGCCGACTTTTTGAACCGTTGCCCTGGGCCGTACGCCGCTGTTTCGGCCGTGACGCCGTCTCGCTCTGCTCTTTGTGTGTCCGGCCCTTTTCTGCGTTCGAAACCACCTTGCCTTCGCGGATTTCGCCCTCCCAGCCCTGCACGTCGTCGGTGTGCAACAAGCTCTGGGTCATCAGCTGGCGCTGGAAGTGCTTCAGCTCCAAGCGAGCACGCCGACCCTGAGCTCGCCAGAGATTGCCGGTCCGTTCGAACAGCCCCTGGGGATGGTATTCGAGCACCACGATCACCCGCGTGAGATCCGGCGCGAGTTCATGGAACGTGACCGCCCCGTCGACGTATCCCTTGTTGCCTTTGGAGCGCCATATGATCCGCTCGTTGGGTACTTGCTCGGTGATCGTAGACTCCCACGTCCGGTGCGACAGGAAGACCTGCGCCTTCCACCGCAGCTTCTCCTCGGAGAGCTGTTCGACCTGTTCGACCTTCTTCATGAATTTGGGGAACTCGCCGAACTGGGTCCACTGCTTGTACGCGAGGTCCACGGGCACGCCGACGTCGATTTGCTCGACGATGTTGGTGACCTTGGACTTCTTGCCGCCTTTTCCTTTACCGCCAAGTAGCGATCCGGCGGCGTTCTTCGCTGTGTCCTTGAATTTGCCGCCCGCGTTTCCCAGACCCGTCTTGACCGCCGACTTGACCGGCGACGTGAGGTCATCTACGCCGGTGACGGCCGACAACAGCCCGCCGGTCCCTGACTCCGCGTAGTCGGTGAGACGGTCGCTCGCGCCGCTGAGGCGGCCCGACAACGACGACACCGCGCGCTCGGTGAACGTTCCGGCCAGCTTTTGCAGGGAGGCCTGCAACTGTTCTGACGGGGATAGGCTCTCGGCGGCCCGCTTGGCCTTTCCTGTTTGCTGTCCCGCGGTTGCCTGCGCCATCGTTCTCACCTGCCTCGCCGTACCGGTGCCCGCTTCGTCGCCGCCTTGCTGGGCCGGCGGCGAGCAGCTCCCACAGAGGGTTCGTCGACGGAATCTGCCCGGCCCGACCGTCGCCCGGACGCACGGGGACGGGTGGGCTGACGCGTCGCGCGTCGCCGGGTCACGGCTCGCGGCGGTTCTTCGTCCTCGGGCTCCTCGTCGATGTCCTCCAGTTCGGGCTCCTGGTCCTCCTCGGGCTCCTCGTCGATGTCCTCCAGTTCGGGCTCCTCGTCAACCTCCGCGAAATCCTCGTTCGCGCCTTCCTCCTCGTCGACGTCCAGCGGCTGTTCGTCCTCGGCGTCGTCGTAGCCTTCTGCTTCGTCGTAGAGGTCCTCGTCCTCATCTCGCCTGCGGCCGCGTCGAAGACCGGTCACCGATGCCACTGAGCGGCCCACCGTGTCGAGGCTGCCGTCGACCGTGTCGCCGACCGTTTCGCCGACGTCGTCGAGCACCTCGTCGGCGTCCACGGTCCCCGTCGCGCCCTGCAGTCGGTTGTTGAGCGCGTCGACCTGGTGGGTCGCCGCCGTCAACGCGGCTGCTCTCGCGGCGTTGAGCACCTCGCCGCGCAATTGCTCAGTGAGCTCACTCAGCTCTGCCGATGCGCCGAGGGACTTGAGGCCGTGGGCTACAAGATCTGTTGGCCGAGCTGGAAACTTCCCTGTTATCCCAGCCGCTGCAAGCATCATGGCCAGCCGCATCTTGCGCGTTCTGCCGAGCAGATACCCCGCTCCTACGGCCGCTGCGACCTTGGCTCCTGTCGCCACGCCATTTGACATGATCCACTCTCCTTGTTGCGTCGTCGCCATGCCGATGCAGCCGGAGCGAATGCCCGGAGCCACTTGCCAAGGCCTTCGGCGGATGCATGTGTTGCGACTACCCAGCGCAGGCGGTGCCAATCGCTAACTTCCGCGTCAAAATCAAGATATTTTCGAACCGCAAAGTGTGTTCGATTGGCAAACGGAACGTTGGAGGGTAGCTCCGCATAGCCGGCATCGGCCGCCACCTCGACAATCGTTTTGATCCACGGTTCGCTCAGCTATGGTTAGCATGTACCGACGTCATCAATGCGTGCCTCGCCGCCGTCATCGGACGCGCGCAGCATTGGTTACTGGCCGCATAGTCAGAGTGCTGTTGATGGCACGCGACGATTCGATCGTTGCAGAGGGAAAGATCTTGAATTTCCCCTCGGAACAACGGGGTTAGGCGTGCGGGCTTTGGGTAGCCGCAGCCCCATACCGGCCGAGCGCCTTGGAGGGTTGAAAGGGGTCGTCCGCGACGCTCACTCCGGCTGCATCCGACATGTGAGGTCGCGAGAGGAAAGAGCACATGCAAAGTGGTGTAGATCAGTGGAATCCGCACGGCAGGGGGCTCTAGCATGACCACCGCCATACAGCCCGCCGGCGGGGCGGGCGGTCCGAGCTCCAGCGGCTTGGCCGATGTGATCGACACGATTCTCGACAAGGGCCTGGTCATCGACGCCTACGTCCGACTGTCGCTCGTCGGGATCGAGTTGATAACGATCGACGCTCGCGTGGTGATCGCCAGCGTGGACACCTATCTGCGATTCGCGCAGGCCGTCAATCGACTGCAGATATCGACCAGCGAACCCAAGGGTCTGGCCGACATCGTGTCGAGCGTCAAGTCGGGCGGCTCCAAGAGCAAGACCCAGGGCGTTTTGGAGGCCGCTGGTGAGAAGCTCGGTGACTTTCTCGCCCAGGGGCAGCCCCAGGGCCAGAAGTCCAAGCGGGTCCGAAGCCGCCGGGAGGAGCGATGACCTCCTCGCAGCTTGAAGACCAAGACCAACAAGACCAAGATGTCGAGCCGCGCACCGCAATCTATGTTTATGGGATCGTCCCCGGTGACGTCGAGGTGGAGGAGGATGCTCAAGGCATCGGCGATCCTCCCGCGAAGGTCGACGTGGTCCGCGAGGGTGAGATCGCCGCGCTGGTGAGTCCCGTTCCAAGCGATCGCGCGTTGGGCAGCCCGGAGGACCTGCGGGGCCACGCGAAGTTGTTGGACGGCACCGCAAGCGTGGCTCCGGTGCTTCCGTTGCGGTTCGGCGCGGTCATGAGCGACGCCGAGTCGGTGGCCGGTGAGCTGCTGCGCGAGCACCACGACGAGTTCGCACAAGCGCTCAGCGCGCTTGAGGGCAGCGCCGAGTACATCGTCAAGGGCCGCTACGACGAGGAGGCGCTCCTCGTCGAGGTGCTGTCCGAGAGTGAGCGGGCTCGCGCGCTGCTGGAGGACATTCGCAACAAACCCGAAGAGCTGTCGCGTAATTCGCAGATTGCGCTCGGCGAGCTGATCGCCAATGCGATCGAGCTCAAACGCCGGCAGGACACCGCGACGGTGGTCGACGCGGTCGGTGAGCTGGCCAGCGCCGTCAATGTCCGCGAACCCACCCACGAATACGACGCCGTGCATGTCGCCGTGCTTGCCCGGGTGGACTCCCAATCCGAGCTGGAAACTGTGTCGAATCGGCTCGCCGACGCCTGGGGGGAGCGGGTGAGTTTGCGGTTACTGGGTCCTCTTGCTGCTTACGACTTCGTCGTCACAACCAGGCCGCCAGGGTAAGCGGGGCGACGCAGCGACGTTGCAACTCGCATCGGGAGCGGTGCGCGCTTGACTGTCAGCTGCCGCATCCCTGTGTGCCTAGCTGGTGCGTGTCGATTGTCGATTAAGCCGAAACAGGTAGGGTCACCGTGCTTGGCGGCCTCGCGCATCTCCTACCGCAGACGTCCGCTGCCCTTCGGACGGACTGCATCCTTGACCTTCTCGCCCGCGTCCTTCATATCAGCGGCGCGTTGGTCGTCTTTGCCTTGGTTTTCGAGCGCACGATCTCCGGTGCCTCGACCCGCCACCTCTTTGATCTTGCCCTTAGCCTTTTGAGCCTTGTTGCTGGCCTTATCGCGACCGCTCATGGCCACCCTCCTCTGCGCGTGCTCGGGAAATGGCTACCCACTGTCGATTGCACGAAACCCGGCGGCCCTAGCGCCGTAGCTGTTACGTGCCAGCTCCAGAGCCGCTGCGGTGCCCGGGCACCCGCGTGCAGGTCTCGATCGCCGGATATGCCGAGATCGTCCGCGAGCAGCTCGCGATCGCGCCGGGGTACACGATCTTGTGCGGTCTCGCGGTTGGCCGCGCAGAGCCGGGCTTCGCCGCCAACATGCCGCGCGTCGGTCGCAATCCGATCGAACAGAATGGGGTGTTCCTGGACGCCGGAAACCGCGGCGATAGCGTTAGGCTTCGACCATGGCCGCCGAGCTCGACGGCACGGCGTCGGAACAGCCACCGCTCTTCCGACGGTCCTATTGCGGCCCGCCACCGCGGCTGGCGATCCGTCAACCGGCCCGGATCAGGCATTACCTCGAGAGCATCAGGCGCCGCCGGCGGGTCATCGACATCACCACATATCTCGCCGCGATCGTCAGCGTCACCTTCTCGGTGTTGCAGCTGGTGACGCCGAGCGGGTTGTGGGAAGTCGCGGTGATCAACTTCGTCGCGGCCCTGATCTTCGTGGCCGTCCCGCTTCTGCACCGGTTCGGCCCGCTGGTCCCGAGCCTCACATTGATTCTGACCTCGTACGCATCTCTATCGGTCGTGACCTGGACCGTCGGCACCAGTTCCGGGCTGCAGTTCTACTATCTGGTCGCGGCCACCATCGTCTTGCTGGTGATCGGCACCGACCACATGGTGATCGCGTCGATATTGGCCGCGACCGGCGCCGCGATAGTGATCGCGCTGCAATTCCTGGTGCCCGCCGATACCGGCGCCCAGCCGGGATGGGCCATCACACTGGGCTTCGTGATCAACGTGATCGCGGCGTGGGGCATGGTTCTCGCGACGGTGTCCTATGCGCTGCGTGAGATCGCACGCGCGGAAGACGCGATGGACCAGGAGTATGAGCGGTCCGAGTCGTTGCTGGAAAACATCCTGCCGGGCAGCATCGCGGCGCGGCTGAAAAATCCGTCGGCCACGATCATCGCCGACAGGTACGCCGATGCCTCGATCCTGTTCGCCGACATCGCCGGCTACACCGAGCGGGCCAGCGACATGACGCCGGCCGACCTCGTCGAGTTCCTGAACCGGCTCTACACCGATTTCGACCAGCTGGTCGAACGTCACGGGCTGGAGAAGATCAAGACGAGCGGCGACTGCTACATCGTGGTGAGCGGAGTCCCCGAGCCGCGGCCGGATCACCTCGAGGCACTGGCCTGCCTCGCGATCAACATGCGCGACACCGTCGACGGGCTGATCGATCCACGTGGACGCGAGGTGCCGCTGCGGATGGGCATCGGCGCGGGACCGCTGGTCGCCGGCGTGGTCGGCACGCGCAGATTCTTTTACGACGTCTGGGGCGACGCCGTCAATGTCGCCTCGCGCATGGAATCCACCGGCGTCGAGGGGAAAATCCAAATCCCGCACGACCTTTACCGGCGACTGGATCCGGAATTCGTTCTCGAGGAACGCGGCGAGGTGACCGTGAAGGGCAAGGGCAAGATGCGCACGTGGTTCCTCGTCGAGCAACGAGACCTGGACGGCAACGGTGCCGCCGATCAGCCGGTGCGCAGCGAGGTCTCGGTGGCCAGCAGGTCCACCAGTGCCGACGTCACCTGATCGGGACGTTCTTCCATCACGTAGTGGTCGGCGCCGCGCAGGCGGGTCAGTGTCGCGCCGGGAATCCGGTCGGCGAGTTCGCGTGCGGTGCTGAATGGGATGTAGGGATCCGCATCGCCCCACACGATCGCGGTCGGGCAGTCGATCCGCTCCAACCCAGCGGCCAGCCACGGAATCGGCGGCACGTGGTAGTGCGCGAAGAACTCCCAGTAGGTCCGTTTGCCGGCGTGGGAGTCCATCCAGCCGAGGTACTCGGCTTCCAACTCGGTGTCGAAGCAGCCAAGCGTGCGATAGCGCCGCAGCGCCAGGTGATGCAAAGCCTTCAGCGGCAGCCGACGCCGTGCAACCGCGGCGACATCGTGCGTCGCGACCCAGTGCTGACCAAGCGAGAACCGATAGAACCACGGACGAAAGACGCCGTGCGCCCGCGTGTTCAACAGAGCGAGCCGCAGCACCCGGTCCGGATGATTCATGGCGTAGCCGAGCCCGAGGAATCCGCCGTAGTCGTGAGCGAAGAGGTTGAAGCGGTCCAAGCCCAACCAGTCAGCCAACTGTTCGATGCGTCCGACCTCGGCCTCATAAGTGGGCGGTGTGGCGGGCGGCTCGGATCGGCCGAACCCGGGCCAGTCGGCTGCGATGACCCGGTGGCGCGGGGCGAGCGCAGCGATTTGATGACGCCAGCACGACGCGCTCTGCGGGTAGCCGTGCAGCAGCAGGACCGCTTCACCGGCGCCGGCCTCGATGTACTGGACGCGGCGCCCGTCGATCTCGCATGTCTTCATTTTGTACAATGTAGTATAAAAATGTGGAGTCCGGAACGAAGCGGCGCGGGCGCCCGCGAGAATATGAACCCGACGCGGCGCTAAAACGCGCGCGCGACACGTTCTGGTGCAACGGCTATGCCGCGACGTCGCTCGACGAGCTCGCCGCCGCGATGGGCATGAACAGGCCGAGCATCTACGCAGGCTTCGGCGACAAGCGGGCGCTGTATCAGGCCGCGGTCACCCGCTATGGCGCCGACAGCCGGTCAGCGCTTGCTGCCGAGCTTGCCAAGCCGCGGCCGCTGCGTGCGACGTTGCGCGCGGTCTACCGCGGCGCGGCCGAGTTTTATCGGGGCGGCGAGGGCTGCTCGCGTGGTTGCTTCCTGGTCGGCACCGCGGTGACCGAGGCGGTGCGAGACGAGCGGGTCCGATCCGAAGTCGAGGCGACGTTCGACGCGTTCACCGAGCTGTTCACCGAGCGGTTCCAGCGCGCGGCCGAAGACGGTGAGCTGGCGGCCGCACCCGCTCCGGCGCTCGCCGAAATCGCCACGGCCGCATTGAACAACATCGCCCTGCGCATCCGCACGGGGGCGAACGGCAACGTGATTGACGGCTTGATCGATGCGGCCGTCAACGTCATCTGCGGTCCGGAAACCGCCTCGCGCTAAAGCAGCTTCGACAGAAATGCTTGGGTCCGTTGGTGTTTGGGGTTGGCCAGCACTTCGCGTGGCTTGCCACTCTCCACGATAACCCCGTCGTCCATGAACACCAGCTGGTCGGCGACCTCGCGGGCAAACCCCATCTCGTGGGTCACCACCAGCATCGTCATGCCCTCACCGGCAAGCTTTTTCATCACGCCCAGGACTTCGCCGACCAGCTCGGGGTCCAGCGCCGAGGTGGGCTCGTCGAAAAGCATCAGCTTCGGGTTCATGGCCAACGCCCGGGCGATCGCGACTCGCTGCTGCTGTCCGCCGGAGAGCTGCGCCGGGTAGGCGTTTGCCTTGTCCGACAGCCCGACCTGGTCGAGCAGGTCCTTGGCCCGGGCGACGGCCTGGTCACGCTTGACCTTGTTGACGTGAACGGGCGCCTCGATGATGTTCTCCAACGCGGTGCGGTGCGGAAAGAGGTTGAAGTGCTGGAACACCATGCCCACGTCGCGGCGCTGCTTGGCCGCATCGCGGGGCCGCAGTTCGTGCAGCTTGCCGCGGGCCTCGCGGTAGCCGACGAGCACGCCGTCCACGTATAGCCGGCCCGCGCTGATCTGTTCCAAGTGGTTGATGCAGCGCAGGAACGTCGACTTCCCGGACCCGGACGGTCCGACGATGACGAGCACCTGACCCTTGCCCACCTCAAGAGTTATGCCCTTGAGCACCTTGAGCGCGCCGAAGTTCTTGCAGACCGCGTCGGCGAGCACCATGGGTCGCGTCGATGTCGTCATGGGTGCTGGCCCACCTGTTGGGCCTCGGCCAGCGCCTCGAGCTGTTTAGAGGTCAGCTTGCGAGAGATTCCGCGCGAGAAGTACCGCTCCAGGTAATACTGGCCGACCATCAGCGCGCTGGTGATCGCCAAATACCACGTCGCCGCAACGAGCAACAGCGGAATGGGCTGGAAGATCACACCCGAGATGTCGCGGGCCCGGCCGTACAGATCGAGGGTGTACGGCACCGCAGTCACCAGCGACGTTGTCTTCAGCATGCTGATCACTTCGTTACCGGTCGGCGGGATGATGACACGCATGGCCTGCGGAAGCACGATGCGCCGCATCGTCATGAACCACGACATGCCAAGGGCTGTTGACGCTTCGAACTGTCCTTCTGGCACCGAATTGATGCCGGCCCTGATGATTTCGGCCATATAGGCGGCTTCATTGAGTCCCAGCCCGACGGCTGCAAGGATGAAGTTGATCGAAAGACCTTGCAAATGAATGTGAAAGAACGCCGGCCCGAACGGAACACCCAGCTGAATGTTCTGGTAGAGCGTCGGAAACAGCCCCCAGAACACCAACTGCACATAGACCGGGGTCCCGCGGAAGATCCACAGATAAACCCACGCCACCGACTTGAACACCGGATTCGGCGATAGTCGCATCACCGCCAGGACGACGCCGAGCACCAGCCCGAGCACCATTGCCCAGATGGTCAGCTGAAGGGTGTTCCACGCAGCCGACGAAACGCGTTGGTCGAAGAGGTATTTCCGATATGTGGACCAGCCGTATGCCGAGTTGGTCGCCGCGCCGTACAGGAACAGCCCGACCAGGACGATGATGAGGACCGCCGTGAACCATCGCCACGGGTGCCGCAACGGGACGGCGTCGATGGCTTGCGGCGACGTGGCCGGTGCGGTCATGTCAACTGACGGCGCCGTTGATCACCGGCTTCTGGATCATCCCGGACTGGACACCCCAGTTGGACGCGATGGTCTTGTAGTCGCCGGTCTGCATCAGGTGTTCCAACGCCTTCAGCAGTGTTTGCCCGAGCGGCGATCCCTTGGCCACCGGCCAGCCGTACGGCGCGGAGTCAAAGGTCTCGCCGGCCGCCTGGAGCCTGCCGTTGCTCTGCTTGATGGCCCAGGACGTCACCGGGGAGTCCGCCGACATCGCGTCGACCTTGCCCAGCACCAGCGCGTTGGTGGCGTCGTCTTGACGGTCGTATTTCTGCTTGTCGATCGGCGGCTTGCCGGCCTTGACGCAGGCGTCGCTCTTGGCCGGGATCTCGTCGGTGTCCTCGATGGTCGTTGACTGCACGGCCACTTTCTTGCCACAAGCATTGTTCGGATCGATCGGCGCGCCCGCGCGTTGAGCCCACAGCACACCGGCCGAGAAGTAGGTGACGAAGTCGACGGTCTGCTCGCGTTCCTTGGTGTCCGTGAACGACGACATTCCGACGTCGTACGTGCCGCCCTGGATCGACGGAATGATCTTGTCGAAGTCGGATTCACGGTAATCGGGCTTCAATCCGAGCACCGACGCGACCGCATTCATCAGATCGACATCGAAGCCGATGATCTTGCCGCTGGGGTCCTTGAACTCGTTTGGCGTGTAAGGGACATTGACGCCGACGACCAGCTTGCCGGACGACTTGATCTTGTCCGGCAGCGTGTTTGCGATGTCATCCACCTTGGCGACCGACACCGATGTGGTCGCGCTCGTCGAAGTTCCGGACGTTTCGGTGTTACTGGCGCATCCGACAAGCGCCACCAGTGCGGATGCAGCGATCACCGCTGCGAGTCGCCATCCCGTGCTTGATTTCCCCCGACGTCGTTGACATCCGCTCACCACGATTGCCTCATCTTTCCGCATCGGGCCGTCGACGTGCTGACGTTAACGACCGTGGACCCAGCGCGCATTGCCGGTAACGGAACATTAACGACCCGGCCGCCTCACGACGCGTTATTCAAATGACGAAAGTCCACTCGGCGGATCGGTGCTGTGAAACACTTCTTGCATGACTAGTCCTGAGCCGCCAAGCCTATTGCGGCATCTCTGGAAATCGACGCTGCTCTCCGGGGTCTTGTCCATCATCCTGGGTGTTCTGATGCTGGTTTGGCCCGGCATATCGATCCTCGCCGCGGCGATCTTGCTGGGCGCCTACCTGGTGGTGTCCGGCATCGCACAGGTGGTGTTCGCGTTCAGCCTGCACGTGTCGGCGGGTGGGCGTGTCCTGCTGTTCATCAGCGGCGCGGCATCGTTGATTCTTGCGGTGCTGGCGTTTCGGCACTTCGGGAAGGATCCATCGACCGCTATCCTTCTGCTCGCCATCTGGATCGCGGTCGGTTTCATCTTCCGCGGCGTCGCGACCACGATATCGGCGATTAGCGAGCCGGGCCTGCCCGGACGTGGTTGGAATATCTTTTTCGGTGTCATTACCATCATCGCCGGCGTCGTCGTGCTGGCATCGCCGTTCGATTCGCTGGTCACGCTGGTGCTCGTAGTCGGCATCTGGCTGATCATCATGGGCGTGTTCGAAATCGCGTCGTCGTTCGGCATCCGTGGGGCGGCCAACAAGGTCGACGACCTCCGTGGGGGGCGGGTCACCACGGCCCAGGGCCCAGGTCCGACCAGGGGCGCGACCGCAGGCTGAGGCGGCCGACATTCGCTGTCCGCCAACCGGGGTCGAGCGTCGGCGGGTACCGTGTCGGCCATGACCGAACCGGACAAGCCAGCGACGCCACCGCCCCCGCCGCCGCCGTATTCGTATCCGCCCGGCCAGGGTTATCCGCCTCCACCGCCACAGCCGTACGCGGGTTACTCCGCGGCGCCGCCGGTTGGACCGCGCAATGGGCTCGGGGTCGCATCGCTGGTCATCGCGATCATCGCGGTGTTCACTTGCGCATCGGTCGTGCTCGGCATCATCCTGGGCATCGTCGCGGTGGTGATCGGCTTTGCCGGGCGGGGCCGCGTCAAGCGCGGCGAGGCCGACAACGGCGGCATAGCGATCGCAGGAATCGTGTTGGGGTTTGTCGCCATCGTTGCGAGCATTGCCTTCATCGTGATCTGGGTCGCGGTGTTCAAGGAGGTTGGCGCCGGCGACTACGTCGACTGCCTGAACAAAGCGGGTAACGACTCGACCAAGGTGCAGCAATGCGCCGACCAGTTCCGGCAGCACATCCAGAATCGCTACAGCGTCACGCTGACCCCGTAGTCACAGCCGGCGCCGGCGCGGCATGAATTCCAGTGACAGCAGCACGAACAACGCCGGCAGGATGTGCTGCACGGACACCAGCGCATAGCGCCGCCCGCCCAGCGAATGGAACTTACGCAGGTAGCGATACAGCGACTCCAGCGCGATCAACGGGTCGAGGAGGTGAATCAAGGCATAAAACAGCTTTTGGATCCGGCCGCGGTTCTTCGCGTTGAAGAGCTCGGGGAACGCCGCGAATGCCAATGAAACGCGCTGGGCGCCAAGTGCTCTCGATTCACAGATCATGTCGACGGACAGTCGCTCATCGATGCCGTTGGGTGCACCGGGACGGCGCCATGGCACGTCGAGAGTGACATCGCTGCCGGCGCCTGCCACCGCGTAGCGGTGGAAACCCTGCACCCGCCCCGAGCGGTCACGAGCAACGATCAGCCGGATACCGGGATACCGGCCCTCCAGCGCGCCATCGAGGATCATCGAAAATCCGCGCTCGAAACGCGCACCGCTGTGCGACGCGTACAGCACCTCGGCCAGCTCGGCCCGCAGCTTGTCGTCGATCTCCTGTTCCCCGACGATCTCGGTGGTGATACCGAAATTGTGTGTCCGCTGAACCGCCTGCCGCAGGTTGCGGTACTTGCGGCCGACCATGTCGAAGGACGAGACGTCGATGACCACGTCATATCCGATCGGCACTCGCATCATGGACTGGCCGATCACGGTGGGGTCGCCCCACAGATCAAGCCGTCGCTCGCTGCAGCCAAGCACCATGATGCGCCAGCCCCAGGTGTGGCACATCGAGATGAAATCCGCCACCAGCTCCCGAAATCGGGTTTCGTCGCCGATCGGATCACCGCTGACCACCGCGAAGCCCATGCGGGAGCGGTAGGCGATCGCCGCCGTCCCGTCGGCGTTGAAGTGATAACTCTTCATCGCCTGCATTGCAAAGGGCGCCAGCGGATCTCCACTCGTTGCGTTCACCAGCGCCCACACCCGCGGCAGCGCGTCGGGCTGCGGCGGCGCGGTCGTCGGCCACATCAGCGCCAAACCCGCGCCGGCGATCAAGAAGTTGCCGATGACGTCGAATGACAGAACGCGCGCACCCAGTCCCGCCAGCAACACGATCGCCGCGGCGCTGGCGTGTGCGGCGGTCACCGGTCTGCCCAGGAAGATGCCGCGGGCAATCAAGGCCACCGCCGCCAAGATGGTCAGCGACCACGCCAAGCGGCCGGCGGCTTCCCAATTCGGATGGTGATGATCCCGGGCCAGCAGCACGATCAGCCAGCAAAACATGCTGAGGACCGCCAGCGAGCCGATCCACCGCGCCGCGGGCGAGTCGACATTAACCACTACCCGTTCCCGGGCGCGGACCTTGGCGACCTTGACCGGCGGATCTGTCACTACCAGAAGATTACCCAGGAAAGTGCTTGACGATGCCTTCCTGAACGACTGTTGCCAGAAGGTGACCATTCCGGTCGAAGAAATGGCCGGTGCCGAGGCCGCGGGAATCGTGCGCGGCCGGCGACGAGCTCGAGTACAGCACCCAGTCGTCGAACCGGACCTGCCGGTGAAACCAGACCGAGTGGTTGGCCGACACGGCAAAGATCCGGTCGTAGCCCCATGACAGACCGTGGGTGGTGATGATCGAGTCGAGCAGGGTGGTGTCGGATGAATACACCATCGCGGCGGTGTGCAGCAGCGGATCGTCGGGGAGGTCGCCGGCGGCCTTCATCCACACCCGGTTGTAGGTGAGCCGCTCCCCCTTATCGCGCATCACCCAGGTCGGGTCATTGGTATAGCGCCAGTCGATCGGCCGCAGCGCCTTGACGAAATGCGGAACGACCTCCTCATAGCCGCGCAGCAGCTCGTCAACCGGCGGCACGGAGAGCGGATCGGGCACGTCTGGCGGGCTGACGCCGTGCTCGAGCCCCCGGCCACCGGACAAGAAGGACAGCATGGTCGAGGCGAGCAGGTTGCCGTCCTGCAATGCGTCGACCCGCTGGTTGGCGAACCGACGCTCGTTGCGCAGCCGCACCACCCGGTATTCGATGTCCTTCGTCGGGTCGCCGCCCGCGATGAAGTGCGCCTGCAGCGCAGCGGGCGGATTGGCGTGGGTCAACGCCCGGGCGCCCGCGATCAGCGACTGCGCCATCAACTGGCCGCCGAAGGTGCGGGGCGGGTTCTTCGACGGATGCGACCCGAGATAGGTCTCGTCGTCGACCCGCTCGAGGTCAAGCACGGCGAGCAACTGCTCGAAGTCGGAGGGCTCATCGGGAGCTGATGCTCTTCGCGCAAGCGGCTCATCGGGAGCTGATGCTCTTCGCGCAAGCGGCTCATCGCCGGCGGACAATGAGCCCTCCTATACGTCTTCCTCCCCGATCCGGTGCACGTGGATCAGATTCGTGGAGCCTACTGTGCCCGGCGGGGCGCCCGCGACGATGACCACCAGGTCGCCGCGCTTGTAGCGGCCGAGCTCCAGCAGTGACTTGTCGACCTGCCGGATCATGCCGTCGGTGCTTTGCATCTGCGGCACGATGAACGTTTCGGTGCCCCAGGTGAGCGCCAACTGGCTGCGGATCTCCGGCATCGCGGTGAACGCCAGCAAAGGCAGCGGGGTGTGCAGCCGAGCCAGGCGCCGCACGGTGTCGCCGGACTGGGTGAACGCGACCAACGCCTTGGCGTCGAGGCGTTCTCCGATGTCGCGCGCGGCATACGAGATCACGCCGCGCTTGGTGCGGGGTACGTGTGCCAGCGGCGGTGCGGCCACCGAGTTCTGCTCGACCGCGGAAATGATCCGCGACATCGTCTTGACCGCCTCCAGCGGGTACTTGCCCACCGAGGTCTCCCCCGACAGCATCAGCGCGTCGGCCCCATCGAGCACCGCGTTGGCGACGTCGGACGCTTCGGCACGGGTCGGCCGGGAGTTCTCGATCATCGACTCCAGCATCTGGGTCGCGACGATCACGGGTTTTGCGTTCTCCCTTGCCATTTGGATGGCACGCTTCTGCACCAGCGGTACTTCCTCGAGCGGCAACTCCACACCCAGGTCGCCGCGCGCGACCATGATCGCGTCGAAGGCAAGTACGACGGCTTCCAGATTGTCGATCGCATCCGGCTTTTCCAGCTTGGCGATGACGGGCACCCGGCGGCCCAAACGGTCCATCACCTGGTGCGCCAACTCCACGTCCGCGGGCGACCGGACGAACGACATCGCCACCAAATCGATGCCGAGGCTCAGCGCGAACTCGAGGTCGTCGATGTCCTTTTCGGACAGTGCCGGCACCGACACGTTCATCCCGGGCAGGGACAGACCCTTGTTGTTGCTGACCGGACCGCCCTCGGTAACCCGGCACACCACGTCCGTGCCGTCGACCCCCTCGACCACCAACGCGACCTTGCCGTCGTCGACCAGCACGCGATCGCCCGGGGCCGCGTCCTCGGTGAGGTGCTTGTAGGTGGTGGACACCCGATCGTGGCTGCCCTCGCAGTCCTCCACGGTGACACGAACCGTTTCGCCGGTCTGCCAGTACGTGGGGCCCGCGGCGAAGCGGCCGAGGCGGATCTTCGGGCCCTGCAGATCGGCCATGATTCCGACCGCATGACCGGTGACATCGGAGGCCCCGCGGACCCGATCGTAGTGGGCCTTGTGGTCGGAGTGGTCGCCGTGGCTGAAGTTGAGCCGGGCCACGTCCATGCCGGCTTCCACGAGGGCTCTGATGGACTCGTCGGTGCTGGTCGCCGGCCCGAGCGTACAGACGATCTTGCCGCGCCTATTCACGGCTTCCGAGCATAGTCGCGCCGACCGCCATTTCACACGACGGCGAGCGGCAGCGCGGTGGGCTGGACCGGATCGGGCAGATCTGACTCCCCCATCAGGTAGGTGTCGACGGCGTGGGCGGCGCTGCGGCCCTCCGCAATGGCCCAGACGATCAGCGACGCGCCGCGGTGCGCGTCGCCGCACACGAATACCCCGGGGGCGGTGGTCTGCCAATCCGGCCCGCACGGCAGCGCGCCGCGGCGGTTCAGTTTCAGCCCGAGGCCATCCAGCAGCGGCATGTGTTCGACTCCGTCGAAGCCGATTGCCAGCAGCGCCAACTCGCATGGCAGTTCCAGCGAGTCGCCGACCGGGGTGATGACGCGCCGGCCGTCGGCGTCGCGGGTGACGCGCACCTCGGCTACCTCGATGGCGCGCAGGTTGCCGTGGTCGTCGCCGATGAAGCGCTGCACGGCGACCTCGTAGCGGCGCTGACCACCCTCCGCGTGGGCGGGCGAGGTGCGCAGCACCAGCGGCCATGTCGGCCAGGGGGATTGGTACTCGTCGCGGACCCCGGGCGGCTCGGGGTTGTAGTCGAGCTGGGTGACGGACCGCGCGCCCTGGCGGTGCGCGGTGCCAAGGCAGTCGGCGCCGGTGTCGCCGCCGCCGATGATCACGACGTGCTTGTCCTCGGCCGTGATTGGTGACGGTCCGTCGCCCTCGCGTTCCCGGTTGGACGGCACCAGATGCTCCATCGCGAGGTGCACACCGTTGAGGTTGCGGCCCTCGACAGCGTAGTCACGGGCCCGCAGCGCACCGACCGCGAGTACCACGGCATCGTGCTCGTCGCGTAGCGCCGCGACGGAAAGGTCAACGCCCACTTCGGTATCGGTGACGAAACGCGTTCCTTCCGCGCGCATTTGGGCCAGCCGCTGATTGAGCACGGACTTCTCCATCTTGTATTCGGGGATCCCGTAGCGCAGCAGGCCGCCGATCCGGTCGTCGCGCTCGTAGACGGTGACCTCGTGGCCGGCGCGGGTGAGCTGTTGTGCGGCAGCCAATCCCGCAGGGCCGGAGCCGACGACGGCGACACGCTTGCCGGTGCTGATCGCGGCGGGCTGCGGTTCGACAATCCCGTTGAGCCAGGCGTGGTCGGCGATGGTGTTCTCGATGCGTTTGATCGTGACGCTGCCGCCGGTCTTGTCCTCTCCAATGGACAACACGCACGCCGCCTCGCACGGGGCCGGACACAGCCTGCCGGTGAACTCCGGGAAATTGTTGGTGGCGTGCAGCCGATCGCTGGCGGCGTCCCAGCGGCCCCTGCACACCAAGTCGTTCCATTCGGGGATCAGATTGCCGAGCGGGCAGCCGGCGGTTCCGGAGTGGCAGAACGGGATACCGCAGTCCATGCAGCGGCGGGCCTGCTGAGAAACCTCGCCGGCGCGCGCGTTCGGGTCCTGGCGCTCGTAGACCTCCTTCCAGTCCCCCACGCGTTCGTCAACGGGCCGCTTGGCGGCCTCCACCTTGGCGACTTCGAGGAACCCATGCGGATCAGCCACGGCTGGCCTCCATGATCGCGGCATCGACGTCGCGCCCCTCCGCCTTGGCCATCCGGGTCGCCTCGAGCACCCGCTGGTAGTCGGCGGGCATGACCTTAGTGAATTGGGCGCTGCGCCTGGGCCAGTCGGACAGCACTGAGGTTGCGACGGTGCTGCCGGTGAGCTGGGCGTGCCGGGCGACGACGTCTCTGAGCCAGACGAGGTCGTCGTGGTCGAGGGTCTGCAGCTCGACCATTTCCCTGTTGACGTTGTCGGGTTGCAAGCCAAGCACGTACGCGATGCCGCCGGACATGCCCGCGGCAAAGTTGCGGCCGGTGCGGCCCAGCACCACCACGCGGCCGCCGGTCATGTACTCGCACGCGTGATCGCCGACGCCCTCGGC
>NZ_DASQVQ010000059.1:0-73088 GCF_035640695.1 Mycobacterium sp. | reverse complement strand
CGCAACTCGGCGATCACCTTGCCGAAGCTCTCGGCGTGTTGCTGTTGCACGCTGAAGTACGTGATCCCATAACTGTCCCGGTAACGGCGCAGCTCGTCGGCCATGTCGCGGGGCGATCCCGTCAGCACATCCGGAAGCGCCAGCAGCTGTTCGTCGGACAGCGTC
This sequence comes from Mycobacterium sp., assembly GCF_035640695.1. Classification (GTDB taxonomy): domain Bacteria; phylum Actinomycetota; class Actinomycetes; order Mycobacteriales; family Mycobacteriaceae; genus Mycobacterium. Next base: position 72,923 of record NZ_DASQVQ010000059.1, on the reverse strand, counting down.
GGGGCATGCCGTCGGGTCAGCGACAGGTCCGGAATTCCGCTGGCGTCATCGGGCACCGCCGTGATCACGATGTTGAGCTCGAGCTCGCCGAACCGGTCGCCCGCCGCAGTGCGCACGAACTCGATCCGCTCGGCCAGCGGGTCGGCGGCTGTGCTGCCCGAGCGGCCGCCGGTAAGGCCGATGATGTCGGCATGGTGTGCGGCCAGCGTCATGATCCGATCGCCGGAACCCGCGATCATGATCGGCACCGTCGGCTGATGCTCGCGCAGATAGCGGGTGACGTGGCCGAGATATTCGATGCGTTCCCCCGCGCTCGGGAACGGAAGCTCGGCAGCCTCGAACTCCTCGCGGGCGTAGCCGGCGCCGAGGCCGAGCTCGATGCGCCCGTCGGTCAACCGATCGAGCGCTTCGACGTCACGGGCCAGCAAGGCCGGCTTATAAAAGCAGGCGTTGAGGACATATGTGCCCAGCCGCATCGACGTGACCTCCGCCGCCGAGAGCAACGCCGGAAACGGCGCGGGCGCCCCGAGATGGTCGGGTACCTGCAACACGTCGAAGCCGAAGCCTTCGGCCCGTCGAACCTTTTCTTGCCAAGCGGAGCGAGACCTTGCGCCCCACATTCCCACGCCGAACCGAAAGTCGTTGGCCACCCGCTGATGCTATGCGAGCCGGCTGAGAGACCTGAGCTGCCGGCCGCAGTCCTTAGCGCAGACGCTTCATGGTCGCATCATCTCGGACAGCAAGCCGGACCATTCCGCCCGCGCTGCGGCAGCCGCATCCAGGTCGCGCGGGGCCTTACCTTCGGCGAGTTCGACGAGTGCTTGGGCTACCCGCATTGCGGGAACGCCGCGGCGCTGCGAGGCTCCCACGATCTCGTCGAAGGCCGCATCGATGCTGCAGCGCCGCAGCGCCACCAGGACGCCCTCGGCACGATCGAGCATCCGGACACCGTGCGCCAGCCGATCAGACTCCACGCGCATCGCGATCACACCTGCTCCTCACGCGGTGGTCATTCCCAGGCGGCGGTCACCGCAAACCCTCGATGTTTGGCCGCTGCCAGCCGGGAAACCCCTTGAGGGCGACCAGGTGAAAGGAAGTGGGAGACCATGAGCGCTGCCGATAGAGCCAGGAGTAAGGCAGACAAAATCAAGGGCAAAGCCAAGGAGCAACTGGGCCGTGCCACCGGCGACCGGGGCTTGGAAGACGAGGGCACAGTTGATCGGGTCAAGGGCAGCCTGAAGGAAACGAAGGAAGAGCTCAAGGGCGCGTTCCGCCGCCGCCGTCGCTGACGCGGGCGCCGGTCGGTAATGGCCGAACATCCGACCGTCGGCGTAGAGGAAGAGTTTCTGCTCGTCGAACCCGACACCGGCGAACCGGCGCCGGCGAACCGAGCGGTCGCGGCCTCCGCCGAACGCCGCGGCATCAAACTACAGCTGGAGCTGACCAGTTGCCAGGTCGAGACGACATCCGGCGTCGCCACCACCAGTCACCAGCTACGTGACGACCTCGCCGGGCTACGTCGGATCGCCGCGGAGTCGGCCGAGGCCAACGGGGTGCGGTTGCTTGCGGTGGCGCTGCCGCCATCGGTGCCGCATCGGTTTCCGGTGACCGACACACCGCGTTACCGCCGCATCGCAGAACGTTTCGGCATGGTCGCGCACGAGCAAGGCATCTGCGGCTGCCACGTCCATGTGGCGGTGCCCGACCGCGCCGCCGCGGTACGGGTCGGCAACTGGCTGCGCCCGTGGCTGCCGCCGCTGCTCGCGTTGACGGCCAATTCCGCTGTGTACCGCAACACCGAGACCGGCTACGCGAGCTGGCGCAGCATTCTGTGGGCACGCTGGCCCGCCGCCGGCCCGCCGCCGTACTTCGAAACGTCGGCCGACTACGACGCGACTGTGCGGATGATGCTCGACACCGGGGTGATTCTCGACGAGAAGATGATTTATTGGGACGTTCGGCCGTCGTCGAACTACCCGACGGTCGAAGTCCGAGTCGCCGACGTGCCCGCGACGGTGGCCGAAACGGTGTTGCTGGCAACGCTGATTCGCGCCGCGGTGATGACGGCGCTCGACGCTGACCGGCGCGGCGAGCGGCCGCCGCGACTACCGGCCGGCGCGTTGCGGGCGGCCGCATGGCTGGCCGCGCACGACGGTTTGGACGGACACGCGATCGATCTCATTCGCGGCTGCCGCGCGGTGCCGGCGCGTGAGCTGCTAGCCGGGTTGGTTGAGTTCGTTCGGCCGGCGCTGGAGTCGCTGCGTGAGTACGACGACGTCCGCTTGGAACTGAACCGCATCGCCTCCTGCGGCAACGGCGCTATGCGCCAGGTCCGGGCGTGGCGGCGCCGCCGCGAGGTCAAAGACGTCATCGCCGAGGCCGCCGCGGCGACGCTGAGGTGACGGGACTCAAGACCAGTCGCGTGCGGCGGCGACCAGACCTTGGATCAGCCTCGAGGTGACCGGCGAAAGCCCGTCGTCGCCCGGCATCCGGCTGCGTGGGCTGACGCCGCGTACGCGCGGCGACAGCTCCAGTTGGGTGCCACCTCCGCGCACCCGGTTGACCGGGTTGTCGGGATGCAGGCCGCGCAGTTCGCGCGGGATCGCGTCGAGGTCGGTGACGACGTGGTAGCCCGGCAGCACGATGTGACGGGCCAGGTGCGCGGCCAGCTCGCGGTTGCGGCCGCCGGCGAGCAGCTGGGTGCTGCGCCCGATCCGGCCGTAGCCGTGCAGCGACACGGCGACGTCGACATGCTCGAGGAACGCCGCGAGCCGCGCTGAATCGTCGGCTGAAAACCGCGCCGACGGCAGGTGGTGCGGGTAGCGATCGGGATGACGCACCACGTACACCGACGCGTCGGCCGCCTCGGCGGCCCGCTCGGCGATCACGTCGGTCACCTGCTCCAGGCCGCCGCCGTGAATGGCCAAGAAGCCGAATCGAGACCGCAGCCGACTGTTCTCGCTGACGCCAGGATCGGCCAGCAACTCCGAAAGTGTCTGAGGGGCAGGTGTTTTGGATGCCCGGTGTGGTATCGGCCAGTGCGAGGGATCCCAGCGGCGCAGGAAGTCGATCCACGTGCGCGGCAGCCCATGATGCACCGCCGCGGCGATGATCCGCTCGAGGTAGCCCGGCCGCGGAGCGCCCGGCTCGACACGGTGATCGATGTAGACCCACGCGTCGGACGGTCCGTTACCGGTTTCGACGGTCAGCCGGTCGCGTCGATAACGCACAGGGACGCCCTCGGCGCTGTCGAGGCGGCCCAGATCATGATCGGAGATCTGCCACAACACGCCGTGGACCTCGGTTCCGACGAACGGTTCGACGGTGGCCACGCCGCGCTGGTTGATCAGCCAGTCGTGTTCGGCCAGCCTTGCGGGGCGGGGATTTGTGGCGTCGGGGCAGCGCCGCGCCATCTGCGCGACGCAGAGGTTCGAGCCGTACGCGAAGTACGCGTGCCGGGTACGCCGCATTCAGCCCGTGACGGTCAGATAAAGCAACACCACATTAAGCAGACTAATCAATCCGGTCACGATCCAGCCGAATGCAGTGGTCAGGCGATGGTTCGTGTCGCCCCCCATAAACGCGCGGTCACTGGTCAGTCGGATGAGCGGGATCAGCGCAAACGGGATCCCGAAAGACAGCACCACCTGCGAAAACACCAGTGCCCGGCTGGGATTTAGCCCGATCGTGAGGATCAGCAGCGCCGGGATCAGCGTGATGAGCCGACGCAGAAGCAGCGGGATCGAGCGGTGCAGCAGTCCCTGCATGATCATCGCCCCGGCGTAGGCGCCCACCGATGTGGACGCAAGCCCGGACGCGAGCAACCCGATGGCGAAGAACAGCGCCACCGTCGGCCCAAGCGTGTCGCGAACGGCGGTGTGCGCACCCTCGATCGAGTCGGTGTTGTCGCGACCCTGCAGGTTCGTGGCGGCGACCAACAGCATCGACAGATTCACGGCACCGGCGACCAGCATCGCCATGCCGACGTCCCACCGCGTGACGCGCAGCAGCATGCGGCGGCGCGGACCGGGTTCGATACGACCGTGGCGGTCGCGAGCCAGTCCGGAGTGCAGATAGACGGCGTGCGGCATCACGGTCGCGCCCAGCATTGCGGCGGCCAACAGCACGCTCTCGCTGCCCTGAAATCTCGGCACCAGACCGCCCAGCACCACCCCGGGCGGCGGCGTTTCAACGAACAAGCTGGTCAGGAATCCGATCGCGATGACCAGCAGCAATCCAGTGATGACGCGCTCGAAGACCCGCTGTCCGCGGCGGTCCTGCACCGAGAGCAGCAACATCGACACGACGCCGGTGATCACGCCGCCGATGAGCAGCGGCAGGCCAAACAGCAGGCGCAGCGCGATCGCACCGCCCATGACCTCGGCGAGGTCAGTGGCCATCGCGACCAGCTCGGCCTGTACCCAGTACGCCAGCCGGGTGCGACGACGCATCCGATCGCCGACCGCTTCGGGCAGCGACTGGCCCGTGACCAGGCCCAGTTTGGCCGACAGGTACTGCACCAGACCGGCCATCACGTTGGCCAAAACGATGACCCACACCAGCAGGAAACCGAACTTGGCACCGGCGCTGATGTTGGCGGCGACGTTGCCGGGGTCGACATACGCGATCGCGGCGACGAACGCCGGCCCTAGCAAATACCAGCCCGGCTGCAGCCGCGTCGTGGTGACCTGAACCACTAACCCACTTTCATCCGGATTATCGAATAGATAAGTTAGGTTAGGCGAAATCTAGCTCCGGCGCGAGCACCGGGAGTGGGAATCTGTCTCAGCGGAGCGGGATGCCGATGGAGATGCCGCCGCCCCAACCCCACCAGGGCCAGCCCCAGGTGTCGTTGTAGTTGACCGGTGGCGAGGTGTTGATCTGCGCGTTGCCGGGTCGCTCGCATTGAGTCGTGGTCGGCGTCGTATAGGTGCACTGGGGCGTGGCCGCGGCCGTCGGCGCAAGGGCTACGCCGCTCGCCCCGAAAACCGTTATGAGGAAAAGCAATAAACCATCCGAGGTGAGCTTGTGGCGGCGACGTCGCGTGCACCAGTCGTCAAGTAGCTGTGCCGCTCCCATAGGCATCCTTCCGGCGCCCAACCTACACAGAGCCTACGCCGGTTTCGGGCGGTCAGATTCCACCTTTGCCAAGGATCGGCCCGCCGATCCCGCCGGTGCCCCACGGATATTCAGGGAACGGGAACGCGGCATTGTCGGCATACGAACCCGGCCCGGTGACGATGGCGGTACTGCCGCCGCCGCGCTCACATTGAGTGGTCGTCCGGGTGGTGCTGGTGCATTTGGGCGCCGCCGCTGCCGCCGGCGCGGCGACAACGGACGCGACAACGCCGGCCGCCAGTAGCGGTGTCAGGTAGTGCGGCGTTGCCTTCATGTCCGCTGCCTAGCGGCTGCCTTCGGCGTACGGCACCGGATACGGCCCGCCGGTGTATGCGCCGCCGCCGAAGACCTCATCCCAGTACGGAAGGGTGAACGGCTCCGTAGTCGGCGTCGCATTTATCTGCACGTTGCCGGGCGAGGAACATTCGCTGGCACCGGGTACATTAGTGCAGTCCGGCTGCGCTATGGCATTGGGGCACAACATGATTGCAGCCGCGGCGCCGGCCGCAACGAGCAAAGGAGCCAGATGAGCATGTCGAATCACCATAGCGATCCTCCCGAACGGTGGTCTCTAAAAGGGAGCGTACAGCCCTTTGCCAGTGATGAGGGGCAGATCCAGCGTGGTGCGGATACCGGGCTCGGCGGCCACCACAGCGGGGATGGCGTTGACGACGCGCATCGCGGTGGCCACCAGGCCGGCGTGATTGTGATCCCCATTGCGGCTGCTCAGGCAGATGTCCATGGCATATGACGGCTCGCCGGTGATTTCGACCCGGTACGAGCCGCCGGGCTGAGCCGGCTGCGGCCAATCGGGGCACAGGTCCCCGCGCAGCCGGGTGACGTGTTCGAGGACGACGGCGGGCCGCTCGTCGACGAGGCCGCGCACCTCGAACCGCAGCCCGGCCGCGGTGCCTTTCGGCACGAACCCGGAGGCGATTTCGAAGTCCTCCGGGGCGGGTTCGCGGAAGTAGACATCGACGACTTCGTCCAGCGCGATGCCAAGGCCCGCCGCCAGTTGCCGCACCACCGAACCCCACGCCAGGCTCAGCACGCCGGGCTGCAGCAGGATGGGTATCTCGTCAAGCGGCTTGCCGAATCCCATGATGTCGAACATCACGGTCGCGCTGTCGTAGGTGGCGTAGTCGACGATCTCCATGCAGCGCACCTGCTGGATGCGCTGGCACGTCCCGGCCAGGGCCAGCGGCAGCAGGTCGTTGGCGAAGCCGGGGTCGATGCCGTTGACGAATAAGCTCGAATTGCCTTGCCGCGTGGCCTCTTCCAGTGGCGAGATCAGCTCTCCGGGAATCACCTGCCACGGGTACTGCAGAAACACCGGCCCGCTGCCGACGACGTTGATGCCGGCCGCCAGCAGCCGGCGGTAATCCTCCAGCGCTTCGGGCAGCCGATTGTCTGCCATCGCGGTGTAGACGGCGCAATCGGGGTTGGCGGCAATCACTTCCGCGAGATCATTCGTCGCCTTGACGCCGGTCGGCGCGGGCAGGCCGGCAAGCTCGGCCGCGTCGCGGCCGGCCTTCTGCTGCGAAGCGACCCACACGGCGGCGAGCTCAAGCTCGGGGCTGGCGACGATGCCGGTAAGCGCGTGGCGGCCGACGTTGCCGGTGCCGATCTGGGCGACTCGAATGGTCATGGATGTGTCCTCACAAGTCTGGGATGGGCAGGTCGAGGTTGGGTGCGACCAGTCCACCGTCGACCTCGAGCGTCTTGCCGGTCAGGAAGGACCCCGCAGGAGACGCGAGATAGAGTGCCGCGGCGGCGATGTCCGCAGGTTCGCCGAGCCGGCGCAATGGCGTGGCGTTCTCCATCGGCTTGCGCAGCTCGTCGTTGCCTGCGACCACTTCGAGCGCAGAGGTGAGTATCGACCCGGGCGCGATCGCGTTCACGCGGATGCGGGGGCAGAGATCTAACGCCGCCAGGCGGGTGTAGTGAGCGAGCGCGGCCTTCGCGGTTCCGTAGGCGGCGAATCCCCGCCCGGATAGCCGGCCCATCGTCGAGGTGATGTTGATGATGCTGCCACCGCCAGAGTGCTCGAGCATGAGCGGCGCCGCCGCGGTGGTCAGCGCGTGCGCGGTGACGACGTTGAAAGTGAATGCGTCCTTCAAGTCCTTTGTGCTGGTGTTCAACAAAAGGTTTGGCATCGTGCCGCCGACATTGTTGACGACGATGTCGAGTCGGTTAAATGTCGCCACCGCGGCGCCTGCCAGCGTTGCCGTCGCATCAGGATGCGCGAGGTCGGCGGCGACGACGTGGGCGCGGCGGCCCACGCTGCGGATCTGGTCGGCGACACCATCGAGCTCGGATTGGGTGCGAGACGAGATGACTACGTCGGCGCCGGCTTCGGCGAACGCAAGCGCGATAGCGGCGCCGAGGCCGCGGCCCGCACCCGTGATGACGGCGACCCGGTCGTCCAGCCGGAATTTGTCAAGGATCACGCGGGCAGACTAGCGATTGCCGTTCGCGGTGTACACGTCACGGGTGGCGAGCGGGTTCGGGGTGGAACCTACTTCTTGGCCGCGGCCTTCTTGGCGGGAGCCTTGCTGGATGCTTTTTTCGCCGGCGCCTTCTTCGCGGCAGACTTCTTGGCGGGGGCGTTCTTGGCAGGTGCTTTCTTGGCGGGAGTTTCGCGGGCCTCGGAGCGGCGGCGCTTCACGCTGGCTTCGAGCGCGGCCAACAAGTCCGAGACATCTTCGGTGGGCTCAAGCTCCTTGGGCTGCTCTTCGGTGGTAAACGCTTCACCACCTTCCAGTTTCGCCTCGACGAGTTCGCGTAGCTCTTCCTGATAGGTGTCGTGGTAGCGATCGGGATTGAAATCGTCGGCCATCGACTCGACAACCTGACTGGCCATCTTGAGTTCGGCCGGTTTTATTTCAACCTTTTTGTCCAGTACCGGGAAGTCCGGATCACGGATCTCGTCGGGCCACAGCAGCGTGTGGATCACCATGACTTCGCGCTTGCTGAAATCCTTGACCCGCAAAGCGGCAAGCCGCGTCTTGTTGCGCAGCGCGAAGTGCACGATCGCGACCCGATCGGTCTGCTCGAGTGTCTTCGCAAGTAAAACGTAGGACTTTGTCGACTTCGAATCCGGCTCGAGATAGTAGCTACGGTCGTACATCAACGGATCGATCTCGCTAGCGGGCACGAATTCCAGGACCTCGATCTCCCGGCTGCGCTCCTCGGGCAACGTCGCAATGTCGTCGTCGGTGATGACGACCATGCGCCCGTCATCGGATTCGTAAGCCCGGGCGATATCGCGATAGTCGACGACCTCGCCACAGACCTCGCACACCCGCTTGTAGCGAATCCGCCCGTTGTCCTTCGCGTGGACCTGGTGAAACTTCACATCATGGTCCTCGGTCGCGCTGTACACCTTGACCGGGACGTTCACCAACCCGAACGAAAGCGAGCCCTTCCAGATGGAACGCATACGGCAAGTATGGCCCACCTGGCCTGATCCGAAACCGCGGGCGCTGGTGGCGACGCTTCGGGCAAGCTTTTCGCGTATACCGGATTGGAACGTTCATCAGTGCGAATGTCAGGGAATCCCGTCGAAATGAAGCGCGTACCGCACGAATGGCCACCGGGGGTGACCTCGGGGCCGCAGGTTCGCCTCAGCAACGCCGACAAGGTGCTCTATCCGGCAACCGGCACGACCAAGGAAGACGTCTTCGGCTACTACACCAGCATCGCCGAGGTGATGGTTCCCCACATCGCCGGCCGCGCCGTCACCCGCAAACGTTGGCCCAACGGCGTCGAGGAACCGTCGTTCTTCGAAAAGCAACTCGCCGAGTCGGCGCCCGACTGGCTGCACCGCGAGTCCGTCGTGCACCGGTCCGGAACGACCACCTATCCGGTGATCGACGACTCCGTTGGGCTGGCGTGGATCGCCCAGCAGGCAGCGCTCGAGGTGCACGTGCCGCAATGGCGATTCGTCGACGGAAAGCCTGGCCCTGCAACGCGTTTGGTGTTCGACCTCGATCCCGGTGAGGGCGTGACGATGTCGCAGCTCGCCGATGTGGCGCGCACGATACGGGACCTGTTCACCGATATCGGCTTGACTACCTACCCCGTCACCAGCGGCAGCAAGGGTATTCACCTGTACGTGCCGCTGGACAAGCCGGTCAGCTCGCAGGGCGCGGTGACACTGGCGCGACGGGTCGCCCAGCAGCTGGAACAGGCCACGCCGAAGCTGGTGACCTCGACAATGACCAAGAAGCTTCGGGCGGGGAAGGTGTTCGTCGACTGGAGTCAGAACAACGCTTCGAAAACCACGATCGCGCCGTACTCGCTGCGCGGAAGGGAGCAGCCGACCGTGGCCGCGCCCCGGACATGGGCGGAACTCGATGACGACAGGCTGCGGCATCTGCGTTATGACGAGGTGCTGGCCCGCGTGGCGCGCGATGGTGATCTGCTGGAGGCGCTCGATGCGGACATCGCGCAAGAGGACCGGCTGACGAGGTACCGAAGCATGCGGGACGCGTCGAAAACACCGGAGCCCGTGCCCGGCTCGGCGCCCAAGGCGGGAAAGAACAATGTGTTCGTCATCCAGGAACATCACGCCAGGCGGCTGCATTACGACCTGCGGCTGGAGCGCGACGGCGTGCTGGTCAGCTGGGCGGTGCCGAAGAATCTGCCCGAGACGCCCGCGGTGAATCATCTTGCGGTACATACCGAGGACCACCCGCTGGAGTATCTGACGTTCGAGGGGACGATCCCGAAGGGTGAGTACGGCGCGGGCAAGATGATCGTCTGGGACACCGGGACCTATGACGCGGAGAAATTCCGCGACAACGAGGTGATCGTCAACCTGCACGGCAACCGGGTGTCCGGCCGCTACGCACTCATCCAGACGAACGGCGATCAGTGGCTGGCCCATCGGATGAAGGACCAAAAGTCGCCGACGCCGCAAGATCTCGCACCGATGCTGGCAACGCCTGGGTCGGTGACCAAGCTGAGGGCCGCGCAGTGGGCGTTCGATGGCAAGTGGGACGGCTATCGACTGCTGATGGTCGCGGACCACGGCAGCATGTGCCTGCAGTCGCGCAGCGGTCGTGATGTCACCCATGAGTATCCGCAGCTGCGGCAGGTCGTCAACGCACTGTTCGACCACCACGTGCTGCTCGACGGCGAGGTTGTCGCGCTCGACGAGTCCGGTGTGCCCAGCTTCGGTGAGATGCAGAACCGCGCCCGCGCGACGCGCATCGAGTACTGGGCGTTTGATGTGCTTGAACTCGACGGGCGGTCGCTGGTGCGCGCCAAATACCGCGATCGGCGCCGCATCCTTGAGGCACTGGCTGGCGACCGCGACGAGCTCATCGTCAAGGACCTGCTCACCGGCGACGGCGCCGAGGCGCTCGAGGAATCGCGCAGGCGCGGCTGGGAAGGGGTCGTGGCCAAGCGGTGGGACTCGACGTATCAGCCGGGTCGGCGGTCGCAGTCGTGGGTCAAAGACAAGAACTGGAACACCCAGGAAGTCGTGATCGGCGGTTGGAAAGAGGGAACCGGCGGCCGCACCAGCGGCATCGGCTCCTTGGTGATGGGCATTCCCGACAATGGGCGGCTGCAGTACGTCGGGCGCGTCGGTACCGGTTTCACCGAACGCGAGCTTGCGCGGCTCAAGAAGGTCTTGGGGCCGCTGGAAACCGACGAATCACCGTTCACGGCAAGGCTTCCCACGCAGGACGCCAAGGGCGTGACATTCGTTGAGCCGAAGCTCGTCGGTGAGGTGCGTTACAGCGAATGGACGGGTGACGGCCGGCTGCGTCACCCGAGCTGGCGTGGGCTGCGACCGGACAAGAGCCCCGCCGATGTCGCGCAGGAGTGAGGTCGTCGATCACGATCTTGATCACCCGAATCTCCTTGTCTCGGGCGGTTTAGACCATGTCGACCCAGATGACCATGGCGGCCGTTGCCGCGGCGATTACAACCAGCAGGACGGTGTCTGCGGCACGCAGCTGTGTGGTGTCCGACTTGTCCAGGCGAAGTTCACGCGCCAGCAGAAACAACGGAAACGTCACGCTGATTGCGATGAGGAATCCACCTACGACATAGGCCCACACGAACCTGACGCCGTGCTTCCTCGCCTCGATCACCATCCAGATCGTGGCCGCGAGGCCGAACAGAAAGATGTCGACTGTGATCGATCGTGACGCCGGCGTCACTCTGGTGTCTTGCAAAAAATTGCCGAGGAAGTCACCGAAGCCGTGCATGTAGGCAACGTTCTGGCTCCGGGTGATTGCATGCGATCAAAGCTAGCGTTCCCGGCGGGGCCCCAGCACAGGTTTGATGTCAACGACGGGCGTGCGGTCGATCGCCTCGAGGTTTCGCACCCGGACGCGCAGGTCTTCGACCGCAAGAATGGTCACCACGTGAAGCCCGAGCGGATTTGGCCGATCCGGCGATCGGGTGGCAAATACGCCCTGCATCGGTCGGTCTCGGTCACCGCGCGGATGCACTTGGCGAACGTCTCTGTCGGCGAGGTGCAACCACGTGATTACCACGATGTCGTCCCCGGGGTGCAGACCGGCGAGCGCCGCCCGCACGTCGGGATCGAACACCAGCCAGCTGTCGGGAGAACCCTCGTCGCCTTGGCGCGGAGCCGTGGCACAATCGGTGAGAGTCGACTCGACCCGACCAATCGAACGAATCCAAAAGCCGGGCTGTGCCACTACGTGATGCTCACGCCGCCGTCGACGACGATCGTCTGGCCGGTGACGTAACCGCCGGCGTCCGAAACCAGCCAGACAAGCGTCGCGGCCAACTCCATCGGATCGCCCATCCGCTGCAGCAGCACTCGTGGTGTGAGGCTCTCGACATATCCCGGCTTGTACTGGCCGGTCATCTCCGATTCGAAGAAACCCGGCGCAATGGCGTTGACACGGATGCCTTTCCGAGACCCCCACTGCTGAGCGAGATCACGTGTCAGCCCGATCACCGCGGCCTTGCTCGCGCTGTACGCCGCCTGCGGTAGCCCGGCCGTGGTCAGGGCGAGAATGCTGGAGATGTTGACAATCGAACTCCCCGGCCGCATGACACGGGCGCACGCCTGGGCGGCCCAGTAGGAGCCGTGCAGGTTGATGTCGACCACCGAACGAAATTGTTCTGGAGTCTCACGGGTGGCCGGAACCGCGGTACCGACGCCGGCGTTGTTGACCAGCACATCGACACGCCCGTATTCGTCAACCGCGGCGTCCACCATCGCCTTACACTGCGCCGGATCGGTCACGTCGGTGGCCACGGTCAGCGCGCGACGGCCGGCCGACTTGACCAGTTCCGCTGTCTCGGCGAGCTTTTCGGCACGACGTGCGGCCAGCACCACGTCCGCCCCGGCTTGGGCGCAAGCTTCGGCGAACGACACGCCAAGGCCAGAGGAGGCGCCGGTGACGATCACGACCTTGCCGTCGAGTCGAAACTTGTCCAGCACCCCCATGTGGCGTCCTCCAGTTTCAGAACCAGTTGCTTCGCATGTCGAGCGTGGTGCGATCGAGGCTTTCGAGCAGATCGAGTTGGGGCGCGGTCTTCGGCAACTCGTAGCGGAAGAAGTAGCGGCCGGCTTGCCGCTTACCGTCGTAGAAGTCGCCGGTCTGACCGTGCGCCGCACACATCTGCTCGAGCCACATCCAAGCGATGGCGATGTGCCCGAACGTCTCCAGATAGACGACGCTGTTGGCGAGGGCGGCCTCCACGTCACCCGATCCGAACATCGCCGCCGTGACCGCGACGAGGCGCTGCCAGGTCGAATCCAACTGTGCTGCCAGCACGGCGAGCTCACCGCCCAACGCCTTGGCCGCCGACACATTGTCGTTCACCGCCGAATTCATCACCATCAGGCTTGCGCCGTTGCGCTGAACAACTTTTCGGCCCAACAGGTCGAGGCTTTGGATGCCGTGGGTGCCCTCGTGGATGGGGTTGAGACGGTTGTCGCGATAATGCTGCTCGACGTCGTACTCGCGCGTGTAGCCGTAGCCACCGTGTACCTGGATCGCCAGGCTGTTGGCCTCCAAGCACCATTGCGACGGCCAACTCTTGGCGACCGGTGTGAGGATGTCGAGCAGCAGTGTCGCCGAGTCGAACTCATCGTCGGAGTCCGCGCTGTGCTGGATGTCGACGAGTCTGCCGCAATACAGCGCAAGTGCCAGTGCGCCCTCCACATACGACTTCTGCGCCAATAGCATTCGCTTCACGTCGGGGTGCTCGATGATCGGTATCTGCGGCGTGGACGGGTCCTTGGCTGTCACCGGCCTGCCCTGCGGCCGCTCACGTGCATATTCGAGCGACTTGAGGTAGCCGGTGTAGCCGAGTGCGACGGCGCCCATGCCCACGCCGAGACGCGCCTCATTCATCATGTGGAACATGTAAGCGATGCCGCGGTGCGGTTCACCGACGAGATATCCGACCGCGCCGGCCTCGCCGCCGGGACGGAAGCGGCCCTCGCCAAAGTTCAACACGGTGTTGGTGATTCCGCGCATGCCCATCTTGTGGTTCAGCCCGGCCAGCACCACGTCGTTGCGCTCGCCGACAGCGCCATTGGCGTCGACGAGGAACCTTGGCACGATGAACAACGAGATGCCCTTCGTGCCGGGCGGACCGCCCGGGATTTTAGCGAGGACGAGATGGATGATGTTGTCGGTCAGCTCGTGATCGCCGCCCGAAATCCACATCTTCGAACCGAACAGGCGGTAGGTACCGTCCTCACGCGGTTCCGCGCGGGTGACGATATCGGCCAGCGACGACCCGGCCTGCGTTTCGGAAAGGCACATCGTCCCAGAGAAGCGGCCGGCGAGCATCGGCTTGACGAACGCGTCGATCTGCTGTCGGGTCGCGTACTTGGCGAGCAGGTTCGCGTTCGCAAGCGTCAGCATCGGATATCCGGACGTGCTGATATTGGCGGCCTGGAACCATGCGAAGCCGGCTCCGGTGACCGTCGTCGGAAGTTGGGCCCCGCCGAGCTCGTGATCCATGCTGATGCTCAGCAGGTCGGCCTTGGCGAATGCGTCCAGCGCCTGCTTGACCTGTGGAATGACGGTCACGCGCGTGCCGTCGAAAGTCGGCTCGTGCGCATCACTTTCCTTGTTGTGCGTCGCGAAGTAGCGCGTCGCCAACTGTTCGCAGAGGTCGAGCACATCGGCGAACGTTTCGCGGGAATGCTCGGCGAACCGTTCGCGCTTGGTGAGCTCGTCGATTCGCAGCCACTCGAACAGCAGAAAATCGAGATCGCGTCGGGAGAGTAGATCGGACTTCATCGTCAACCCTTCGTCAGATCCGTTGCAAGTAGCGCAGCGCGGATAGGGCGGCGTTGTGCCCGCACATCCCGTGCACTCCCGTCCCGGGTGGAGTGGCCGCCGAGCAGATATACGTGCCGGGTATCGCGGTCCGGTAAGGATCCGTGCTCACCCGTGGCCGCAGGAGGACCTGCAGCGGGTCGTTGCGTCCGGTGAGGATGTCGCCTCCAATGTAGTTGGGGTTGTAGGCCGCCAAGTCCGCCGGTGTACGAACATGGACGGCGAGCACCCGCTCTTTGAAGCCGGGCGCGAAGCGCTCGATTTGGGCCAGGGTCGCCTCTGTCGCGTCGCCGGTGTAGCCGTGCGGGACATGGGCGTAGGCCCAGACCGGGTTGCGTCCGGCAGAGCTGCGGGTCGGGTCGGCGAGATATTGTTGCCCGACCAACACGAACGGCCGGCGTGGCATAACGCCGTTGGCGATATCTCGCTCTGCGGCAACGATTTCTTCGAATGTTCCGCCGACGTGCACGGTGCCGGCGCGTCGGCATGCCGGGTTGCGCCACGGGATGTCGCCGTCGAGTGCGATATCGAGCTTATAGGCCCCGGGACCGTGCCGGTATCGCCGGTAGGCGCGGCGCACCCGTGCCGGCAGCTTGTCCCCGGCGATCCCCGCGACCGCCCGCGGCGCAAGATCCAGCATCACGACATCGGCGGCCAGGTCGCTCAGCGATTCGACGGTCACGCCGGTTTCGATGTTGGCTTCCAGCTCGGCCAGCCGCTTCGCCATTGCGTCGGAGACCGAGCGCGACCCGCCCTCGGCGACGGGCCAGCCGTAGCGGTGCCCGGCCGCGGTGATCATCAGCCCGACCGCGGAGGTCGCTGGCCGGCTCAGCGGGTAGTAGATGTGTGCGGCCACGCCGCCGAACAATGCACGGGCCTGCGCGGTGCGCCATCGGCGGGCCAGCACGGTGGCCGGCAGCATCGACTGGATTCCCAAGCCGGCCAACGCGAAAGGATGTTCGGGAAAATGAACGATCGGGCGGAACACGTCGTCGCGCAGCCGATCGAACCGTTGTGCCAACGGTGCGAATACCTTGCGCCAGGCGCGGGCATCGTGGTCGGGGAACTGGTTGGCGGTGGCGTCGATCGACGTGTGCAGGGTTGCGGCGTTGCCGTCATCGAAAGGATGCGCCATATCGATCTCGGGGTATCGCCAACGCAGCCCGTAGTTTTCGAGACGCTGCGACTGGATGAACGGCGACGCCGCGGTCATCGGATGCACCGCCGAGCAGTCGTCGTGTAGCAGCCCCGGAAGCGTGAGTTCGCTGGTGCGGGTGCCGCCGCCGATGGTGGGCTTGGCTTCCAAAACCGTTACTTCGACGCCGTTTTCGGCCAAGGTAATCGCCGCAGCCAGACCGTTGGGGCCGGATCCGACGATGATCGCGGTGCTCATCGCCGACCGTGCGGCTCGGCGTGATCGCCGGTCAGGTGGACGGGAAAATCGTCATCGGGCTCGGGCCAGGGCGGCCGGGTGAGCAGGTCGGCCACGTCGACGTAGCCCTCCTCGATCAGGCCGGTCTTGGCGTCGACGATGCGGTAGGCCTGCCGCTGGCGATGGATCGGTTGGCTTTCCAGGATGACGACACGGACCTCGCCCTCGTCGAAGTGACAACGGCGCTGCAGCGCGGCCAACAGTTGTTCGTTGTGTAGGTGACCCTCGCCGAAATTCCAGCCCAGGATCGGTCCAGCGATGTATTCGCCGTCGCGGATCACGTAGGCGGATTCGTTGTCGACTGCGCGTCGCACCAGGCCGTTGAGCGCCCGGCCGTGTGAATGGATGGCCCGCCAGCCCATGATCTTTTCGATCATGATCTCCGCGGTCGCTGGACCGTAGAGCCGGGCGAGTTGCCTGTTGGCGAGGGCCGACACCTTGTTGACGTTTGCCTCGATCTTGTCCTCGGCGCCGGGCCGTAAGCACCATGCGCTGGTGGCCCAGTTGCCCGCGTAGTAGCGCATTGCGGGCAGGAAAGAAATCTGTTTGGGAAACAGGTTTCCCGCAATCGGAATTATCGCCAGCCCCACGATCAGGATCGCCAGTAGCAGCGGCGAGTTCAGGTCGTAGACCGTGATCGAGCCGTAGTGCCCGAAGAGGTAGAACAACGAGAAGATGAAGAAGACGTTCCACTCCAGCGGCACTCCCAAGGGGATGGTCGAAATGATGTTGAGGTGGAAGAGCACCATGAACGCGATCGGTATCCATACCCACGGTTGACCGTCGGCGAAGAACACCAGTATCAGTGGCACAAGGAATTCCGCCGTGGTACCGCCGACGTGGGCCATCAGCTGTGGCAGCCGGGAGGGGCGAAGGTCGTTGACCGGGTCGCGGTAGAGCTTGCGCTTCACCCACTTGCTCCGCAATACCGGGCTGTTGCTCATCATCGCGCCGACGACATACGGGAAGTGGTGGTTGAGCTTCGACGTCGCCGCACCCCACCACAGCCCCAGCAAGATGATCTTGTAGGCCGCGATCTGATCGGTGAACGGGAAGAAGAACACGAACAGCGTCAGCCAGTAATGCTCGGCGCGGGCGGCCAGGAAGATCGTCTTGTCGCGCAGACCGAGCACGGCCAGGGCGACGATCAGCGGTATGACGCGCGTCGGGGAGATCAGCCCGACGTCGCCGCTCGTCGTGACCGGGCCACCCGCGCCGGGAGAAAGCAACGCCCAGACGCCGGAGACCAGCACGACTGCATACAGCGCGACATCGAACGCCGTGCGGGTGTCACCGCCGGTGAACGGAATCTTGTCCGGCCATGGCGCGAGGCGCACCGTGCCAGGCCGCAGCCAGTACAGGAAACCGCCGAACGGCGGGACGAACCGCAGTGTCAGGGGACCGGAGCCGCAGCCCAGTCCAAGCACCTCGAACAGAATGGTGAAGAGGACGACCTTCTGATAGACGATCGGCTGCGTCCACCACGACGCGATGTGGGTGAGTCCACCAAGGCCGGGGGTCAACGAGATCACGGCCGCGGCGCTGGCGACGTACACGGCGATCTTGACGACGTAGAGCAGATACACCGCGTACGGCGTGCCGAAGCCGTTTTCCACCCAGTGCCGGGTCATGGTCTGCAGCCGCTGCCAACGGGGAAGCGTGAGGAAGGTGTCGTGATCGACGTCCGGAAGGTCCGGCTTCATGAACCCCATGCCCGCACCCTATGCCCGGCGCGCACGAATGACGGCCGCATTTCGTGAAGCGCGTGGCTTCTATCGGCGTCAGCCGCGTCGGCGGCGTCGGCGGCGACTGCGGCGCTCGGCAAGCACCGAGATCGTCAGCACCGTCAGTCCCGCGACGGCCAGCAGGGCACCGGCGGCCGCTGGTGCGGTGTAGCCGTAGCCGGCGGCGATCACCAGCCCGCCGATCCACGCCCCGGTCGCGTTGGCAATGTTGAGCGCGGAGTGATTCAGTGCGGCCGCCAATGTTTGGGCGCCGTGGGCGACGTCCATCAGTCGTGTCTGCAGTGCCGGCGCGATCGCCGAGCCCGCCGCGCCGACGGCGAACAAGCCCACCAACGCCGTCCACGGATTGTGCGCGAGGATGACGAACATCGCCAGCACGAGGCCTAGCGCGCCGATCGATACATAGAGTCCGCGGATCACCGAGATGTCGGCCATCCGGCCACCGACCAGGTTGCCCATCACCATCCCGATGCCGAAGATCATCAGCGCGACTGGAACTAACGCGCGGTGAAGGCCCGCGACGCCGGTCAGCGTCGTGCTGACATAGGTGTATACCGCGAACATTCCGCCGAAGCCGATCATCCCCACGAACACCGCCAGCCACACTTGCACCCGCTTCAGCGCGCCGAGCTCCGTCAGCGGACTGGTGGCGTGCATCGAGCGAAGTCCGGGCATCCAGCACCAGATCGCGGTCAAGGTGGCCACGCCGATCGCGACCACGAGCCCGAAAGCGCTGCGCCAGCCCATCGTTTGGCCCAACGACGATGCCACAGGCACGCCGGCGACGGTGGCCACCGTCAAGCCGGTCATCACATGCGCGGCGGCCTTGGCCCGGTTGCCTGGGCCCATCAAATGCGCGGCGACCAGGGCGGCGACGCCGAAGAACGCGCCGTGGGGCAGCCCCGCGATGAAGCGTGCCGCCAGCAAGAGCTGATAGGAGGGGGCCAGCGCACTGGCAAGGTTGCCCGCCGTGAAAACAGCCATCAGGCCCAGCAGCAGAGTCCTGCGGGGCACTCGTGCGGTGAGTGCCGCGATCGATGGCGCCCCGACGACGACGCCGAGCGCATACGCCGAAATGACGTGTCCGGCGGTCGGTTCGGTGATGTGCAAGCCGGAGGCGATCTCGGGAAGCAGACCCATCGCGACGAACTCGGTGGTGCCGATGCCGAACCCGCCGATGGCGAGTGCGAACACCGCCAACCAGCGCAGCTCCGGGGCGGGGGCGACGACGGCAACCGGCGCGGATGGACGATCGAGTGAAACGGTCACGGGGATCTAGGCTTTCGCTGCGTTGGGACTGGTGAGTTGTCGCGCGTCATGCGGCCTGCTCGTGCCAGTGCCGACCGTCTCGCTCGATCAGCGTCGCGGCATCGATCGGCCCGTCAGTGCCGGCCGGATATGGCCGCGGCACGCGGCCGGAGGTCTGCCACTCCAGCAGAATCGGCTCGACCCACGCCCACGCCGCTTCCACCTCGTCGCGGCGCATGAAGAGGGTCGGATTTCCGCGAACGACATCCATCAGCAGCCGCTCATAGGCATCGGGAGAGCGTCGCTGAAAGGCCTCGGTGTAGTTGAGCTTCAGCGACACCGGGCGAATCCGAATCCCGCCTGGCCCAGGCTCTTTGGCGATCATTTCCAGCCGCATCTCCTCATCCGGCTGCAGCTTGATGACGAGCCGGTTGGGCTCGGCGGCGTCGTTGCCGGGAAACAGCGGCAGCGGAACGGGTTTGAACTGGACGACGATCTCGGAGTATCGCTGCGGCATCCGCTTCCCGGTACGTAGGTAGAACGGCACACCGGCCCACCGCCAGTTGTTGACCTGGGCCTTCACCGCGACGAACGTTTCTGTTGAACTGTCGGGGTTTTCGGCGTCCTCGCGGTAGCCGGCGACGGCCTCGTCGCCGACGAGGCCGGGCCCGTACTGACCGGTGACGGTGTGCCGCTTGATCTCGTCGACCGAGAGCGGTTTCAAGGCCTGCAGCACCTTGAGTTTCTCGTCGCGCACGGTTTCGCGGTCCACGTAGGTCGGGGGTTCCATCGCGACCAGGCACAGCACCTGCAGCAGATGGTTCTGCAGCATGTCGCGCAGCGCGCCGGACTTGTCGTAGTAGTCGCCTCGAGCTCCGACGCCGAGCGATTCGGCGGCCGTGATCTGGACGTGGTCGATCCAGCTCGAGTTCCACAACGGTTCGAGCAGTGTGTTCGCGAACCTGGTGACGAGCAGGTTCTGCACGCTCTCCTTGCCGAGGTAGTGGTCGATCCGGAAGATCTGCCGCTCGTCGAACACGGCGCCGACGGCGTCGTTGACGGCCTGCGCGGACGCGAGGTCGTGGCCGATCGGCTTCTCCAGCACCACACGCGCCGTCGGCGTCACCAGGCCTCGCCGGCCGAGCGCACTGCATATCGGCCCGAACAGCGCGGGCGCGCAGGCCAGGTAGAACACCCGGATCCCGGCGGCCGGGGCGGCAAGGACATCGTTGAGGGCAACGAAGTCGGCGGGCTCGGCGAAGTCGATGCTGACGAACCGCAGTCGAGCCAGGAAGCGGTCCACGGTGTCGGCCTCGAGCAACTCGGAGGCGACGAATCGGCCGATCTCGGCGCGGACTTTGTCGCGATACCCTGGCTCGTCGAGGCCGGCTCGGGCGACGCCGATGATGCGGGTGTGGTTGCTCAGCTGACCGTCGCGGTCGCGAAGAAACAGTGCCGGCAGCAGCTTTCTTACCGCCAGGTCACCGGTGCCCCCGAAGATCACGAAGTCGCAGTGGTCAACCGCGGCTGTGGTCTCCATCTGGCCTCCTCGATGGTGGTTTCGTCGGACCTTCGCCACCATAGCGAGACTTCTGAAGTCGAACAAACCAACTTGGGTATTTCCAATACAAAAGTGATGGGAGTTACGTTTCTTGCCAGACCGGCTTGCGACTTGCTTGAATGGTTGGCATGGCCTTATCCAGGACATATGCGTCGGCGACGACTGCGGGCGACATCTATGCGCTGATCCGGCACCGGCAGGCCACTACCCGCGCTGAGATCGGTCAACTCACCGGTCTGTCGCGCACGGCGGTGTCGGCGCGTTTGTCGCCGCTCACCGACCGAGGGCTTGTGATCGAGCGTGAGCAAGCACCGTCCACCGGGGGTCGGCCGGCGACGCTGTTGACGTTCAACGCCGACGGGGGCGTGGTGTTGTCCGCCGCGATCGGTCGGAGCCGCACCCGCCTTGCCGTATGCAACCTCGCCGGTGAAGTTTTGGTGCTCGCCGACATCGACCAGGAGCCGGGCATTGGAGCGGACGATTTGATGCCCGACGTGGTCAAGCGGCTCGATGTGTTGTTGGAGGAATCGGGTCACCGCGGCGACCGTATTTATGGCGTCGGTCTGTCGCTGCCCGGCACCGTCGACCGTGAGCGCGCGTGCAGCCTCAGTTCGCCGATCATGAGTGGCTGGGACGGCGTCCCGTTAGCGCCGTACTTCGGCGAGCTGACCGAGGCGCGCGTGATCGCCGACAACGACGCCAATGTCATCGCGTTGGCCGAAAGCCGTGGTGATCGAAGGGCTTTCGAAAACCTGCTGGTACTCAAGGCGTCCACCGGCCTTGGTGCCGGCATCATCTGCGGCGGGGTGCTACAACATGGCGCCGTCGAAGCCGCCGGAGAACTCGGTCACAACAAGATCCCTGCGGCCGCCGGAGTGCCGTGCCGCTGCGGGGATACGGGTTGCCTCGAGGCTGTCGCCGGGGGCTGGGCCCTGGTGCGGGCACTTCAGCGGCAGGGCCGCGCCGTAGGACACATCCGGGATGTCGTGGAACTCGCCAACAGCGGCGACTCAGACGCCCGCCGGATGATCCGGGAGAGCGGTCGCCATGTTGGCGAAGTCGTCGCCGGCGCGGTGAATCTGCTGAACCCCGCGGTCCTGGTGGTCGCCGGTGACATGGCCAAGGCGTACGACGTCTTCGTCGCCGGCCTGAGGGAAACGTTGTATGGCAACGCAACGGCTCTGGCCACCCGGGTACTTCAGGTGGTTCCGTCCACCTACGGCGACCAGTCCGGCGTCGTCGGAAGCGCCACGATGGTTCTGGATCATGTGCTCAGCGCCGCGGTGATCGATGCCACGCTGATCACGACTCCTCGGAAGCGGCGCGGCTGATCGCGGCGATCGAGTCGGGCAGCGTTCACACCGAAATTCCCACAGCGCAACATCTTTGATCAGGAATTCGCCGTTAAACGACAACGCCGGAAAGCCGCAGCGGGCGCTCTGACACCAGCGACTGTTCATACGAGGCGAACTTCAGCGCCCACATCCAGCCGATGACGACGAGGCTGTACCGAGCAAGGGTACGCGGCCGATTTTTTCTCCCGGCGCCGACCAAATGCGCGTACCGTTGTGGCAGGTCATCCATCGAGGTGAGCGCCATGGTAGCTGAACCGCGCGAATCCACACGCCCGCGAGTCGTGGCGCTGACGCATGCCGTCGTGCGAGCCCGCCACGCAAGTGAGCCGCCGCGATGACCACCGCGCCGCCTCAGCGGGGCGAGAGCGCCGAAGGTCCAGCCGACCGGGCAGCCTCGGCGAAGGCCAGGGCCGACGAGTTGCAGCGTCGGCGAGCTGAGCTGGCGCAGGGCATAGCGGCCACCCCGGAGTCGCTGAACTTGGCGCGCCAGCGCCTTGACGAGGCACTCACACGTGCCAAGCGTGCCCATGGAGCGGCCGCGGCAAAGCACAGGGACGCCGGGCGAGCCCACCGATTGGCCGCGGCCGCCCATGAGCAGGCGGCCATCCACGCCGGCGACGGCGAGGGCAACTCCCGTCAAGAAGCAGCCGCCCGCCACCGAGACCTGGCCGAACTTCACGAGGCGGCGGCGCAAGTCGACGAGCGAGAGAGCCGGTAGCGCCCGCTACCGTTGAACTTCCATCAGCAACAACGCGCCGTTGACCGCCTGCTCGTCGGCCCGAAACGCCGCGCAGGTGACGCGGACGCGGATCGGCCGGCCACGCCGATTCACCGCGTCGACCACGGCTTCGCCGGCGTTGTTCGGATCGACGAAGGAATTGCCGATGAGCGGCCGGATTTCACTGACCGGCAGCCCGATGTCCAATCCGGTGAGGTCCGAGCCCGTCGCTTCGTCCGCGCGCAGTCCCCAGAGTTCTTCGGATCGCTGGTTCCACACCACCACTCGCATCTCGCGGTCCACCACGACCATGCCGAGATGGACAGAATCAACCAGTGAACGGAGGAAGTTCCGGGCGTCATCGAGCTCGGAACTGCGTTCCCGCAGCGCGTCGTTGATGGTGTGCAGTTCGTCGTTGGTCGACTGCAGCTCCTCGTTCATCGTCTCGAGCTCTTCGTTGGTCGACTGCAGCTCCTCGTTGGTGGTTTCGAGCTCCTCGACGGTCGACTGCAGCTCCTCGTTCGTGGTTTCGAGCTCTTCGTTGGTGGACTGCAACTCCTCGTAGGCCGCCTCGAGCTGGCGATTGGTCTGGACGACCTTGTCCAGCAGCGCCCTGGTCGCGGTGACGTCGAAAAACACAATCGACACACCCAGCAGCCCGCGCTCGGCGTCGATCAGCGGATTGACGTGGATTTCGAACCATACGGTGTCTGTGCCCGGTCGCTGCCACTTCACGTCCTGGATACGGGGGGACCGTCGCTCCGACTTTGCCTGCTCGATGTAGGCACGCAGTTCGACCGGCCGGTACGACACCTCAAGATCTCGCAGCAGGCGGCCGATGTCACGTGCCGAGAGCCCGAACATGCTTTCGGCGTGCTGGTTGATCATCGCGACGGTGTCATCGGCGGTCACCACGATCTGCGCGACCGGGCTGGCCCGGAACGCCATGTCGCGAAGTGGGTCAAGCCCAACTAGGTCGCCGTGGCGGTCCGCCAATGCCATCGCCGGGTCAAACCACTCGATACGATGAGAGCCCGCGGCCTTGCGGAAAAAGCGATGCTTGAGGTTCAGCGGTATGAACCGATCGGTGTGACTGAGCAACATCTCGGCGTGGCCAAGGAACAGTATCCCACTGGCTGCCAGAGCGAAATGCAAGCGCCCCAAGACAGTTTGCTGCGTCTCGGCGTTCAGGTACATCAAGGTGTTGCGGCAGACCAGCAGATCCACCCGAGAAATCGGCGCGTCCTTCACCAGGTCGTTGCGGCCGAAGATCACTGCTCGGCGAAGGTCGCTGCGAAAGACGTAGCGCCCGCCGCTGTTTTCGAAGTACCGCTCGAGCAGTTCCTCGGGCACCGATTCGACGGCCTTGGCTTCGTAGGACGCGGCCCGCGCCTCGGTGAGCGCCTCCTCGTCAACGTCGGTCGCATAGATCTTGACGCGTTGGCGGAAGGCGTCCGGCTCGAGTGCCTCGGCCAACACCATCGCCAACGTGTAGGCCTCCTGGCCGGACGCGCAGCCCGCGCTCCACACCCGAATCGGGTCGTTGGGGCCGCGTTCGGCGAGCATCGACGGGATGATCTGTTGCCGGAGGTAGTCCCACGCCGGGGGATCGCGGAAGAAGTCCGTGACGTTGATCAAAATCGTGTTGAACAACGCGGCGAACTCGTCCGAGCTGGCCTGGAGCACGTCGAGGTATTGCTCAAATGACTCGTGTCCGCCCTGCTCCATCCGGTGCCGCACCCGACGCATCAGCGAGTTGCGCTTGTAACCGGTGAAGTCGAATCCGCGCGAATCCCTCAGGTAGCGCAAAAGGGCTTCAAATGCCTCGTCGTTTTCGCCGTTCATGCGTCCCGTCCGCCCGACAACACTGCCGCGGACGGAACTTTACTCGCGCTCAGAGGCGATTTTCAGGACCGATCACGGCCCAGACCGTTTTGCCAGTCGGAGTTGGCGCGTTACCCCAGCGCCGGCTCAACGCGGCGACAATGGCGAGGCCCGATACTCGCTCACGGCCGTCCGGCTCCTCCCGGCGGCCGGCCCGGATGGTGCTGCCGTCGTCGACGGCGACAGTCACTGTCGCGCCGTCGGTCTCGAGGCGGATCGCCGGCTCGCTGTCGGTGTGGGCCAGCACATTCTCGACGAAGACGGTCACGATCATCTTGGCCACAGCGATGAACTCGGCCTGCTGCCAATATGTCAGCCACTCGGCCACAAACTCTCGCGAGTGGGCGACGCTGGCGGTGATCGCGGGCAGTTTGGTGCGGGCCCGGCGCCGAAGGAGCCGACGGTCGTCGTGCGACAGCTCGTCGAGGGCGGTCCCGACGGTCGGGTAAACGGGCACATACCGGGTAATGCCATTGCGCCCGATGGCATGTCGGCCCGACCGCGTCGAGCACACCAGCGCGATCGGCACATTCGACCATTGGCCCACATGCCACCGGGCGCTGGTGAACACCGCCAGCGCAGACTCGGCCGGAATCCCCAGCTCGGTCACGTCGATGATCACCGCGCGGGCATCATCGAGCGCCGCCTTGATGATTCGGTCCCGCAGCCCGAGATACGTGGCGCTGTCCAGGACACCCTGCGCGACCAGAACGTGGGTGCCCGCGGTGAGCGTCTCGGACACGACCAGCGAATGTCCTCGATCAACTGGCACTTACGCCCCCCGATTCACCCATGTCTCCGTACGCCTCGGAGAGGCGATCGCTGAGCACCGACACGGCGTGTTCGGCCTCGTCCGCCATCGCACTGTATCTTCGGGATAGCCCGCTGGGACCAATGCTTTCGGCCAGCCGTCGTGACAGTTTGGCCTTTTCCTGCAGGCTGCGCACGGCGATCCAGAGGGCCGACTCTACCTCGGCATCACGTGCGCGCAGCAATGAATTGGCGGTCCACGCATGGCCGACCCAGCATCTGAAGTTGCCGTCGCTGACGACCATGAGGCCGCCGTTGCAGTCCGGGCAGGTGTATCCCGACGGCGGACCCAACGCCCCGGCGTCGAATGAGGTAGAGAATCGCTTTTCCATGGCGATTCGGTTCTCTAGTTCCATGCGCGGGTCGGGTTCCATTTCTCGCTCCTCGAATTCCCGATCGGCCAGCTCTTTGAGAAGACCTCCCATCTCTGCGGCCGGTATCTCGTGATCGATCACGCCGGCCTGGACAGCGTTGAGCGGCAGCCCCGAAAACATGGCGCCGGAAGGCTGCTGCGCGATAGTCGTCCCCCCTCGACTGCGGATTGCCGCCGATCCCAGCACCCCATCATCGAGGACACCTGACAGCAGTATCCCCACCGCGCGCTGGGCGTAGCCGAGGGCGACGGATCGAAACAGCGCGTTGATAGCCGGGCGGTGACCGTTCTCGGTGGGGCCATCCGACAGGACCACCCGGTGGTCGTGGATAAGCAGGTGACGATCGGGTACGGCGACGTGGATTGTGCCGGGCTCAAGCTCGGCGCCGTGCGTGGCGGGTACCGCGGGCAACGGCCCGCTGCGGTCCAGTATCTTTGCCAGCACGCTGGGCGCGTCGGGTGGTATGTGCAAGACGACCAGGACCGCATATGGAAGGTCGCGAGGCAGGCCGGAGGCGAAGTCGGTCAGCGCCTCAACGCCGCCCGCCGACGCGCCGACCGCTACCACGCCTCGTGGTGTGGAAGGTCCTGCGGTCGACGAGCTGGTCATTGTTTTTGGTTACCCACGCGGCGGGTAAGCAACCTTCTTCATGCACTCAGCATGGCACCGGCCGGTGACGGATGAAACCGCCAGATTCAATACACATTGACGCGCGAGGTTGTAGGCGCATACTCGCCAACGTGACACCACTGCAGCGCTATATCGCCGAAGAAATCGCCACCGATCACGTCGACGGGCTGCTTTCGCGCCGTGAGGCTCTGCGTCGACTGGCTCTGCTCGGGGTCGGCACGGCGGCGGCCACGGCTCTGATCGCCGCCTGTGGCGAGGAGAAGAAGACGACGCCGGAGCCCTCAACAACCAGCGGGCCGCCCGCACCGCCGCCAGGTGCGGAGCACACCGTGCCGACGGTGGCGGTGAAATGGCCGGGCCCGAACGGCGAACTGTCCGGTGCCTGGGCCGAGGCTTCGAACGCCCGCGGCGGCGTTCTGGTCATTCACGAGAACAGGGGACTCAACGACTGGGTGCGCTCGGTGGCGGCACGACTAGCCGGCGCAGGCTATTCGGCGTTGGCCATCGACTTGCTCTCCGAAGAGGGCGGCACCGCAACCTTTACCGACCCGGCGCAGGCGACCGCGGCGCTGGGCAATGTCCCGCCCGAGAGGTTCGTCGCCGACCTGAAGTCCGGCGTCGACGAGGTGCAGCGCCGGGTCCCCGACAAGAAACTCGCCGTGGTGGGCTTCTGCTTCGGCGGCGGACTCGTCTGGCGGCTGCTGGCCTCCGGTGAACCGCGGCTGGCCGCAGCCGTTCCGTTTTACGGCCCGCTGCCGGACAATCCGGACTTCTCCGGCTCCAAGCAGGCGGCGGTGCTGGCGTTCTACGGCTCACTGGACACCCGCGTCACATCGAGCGAACAAGCCGCAAAGGCGGCGCTGGACCGGGCCGGCATGATCAGCGATCTGGTCGTGGAGCAGAACGCCGACCACGCGTTCTTCAACGACACGGGGCCGCGGTACAACGCCGCCGCATCGGCCGATGCGTGGAAGCGGCTCAACGACTGGTTGAGCCGCTACGTCGGTTAATGGAGGTCGTACGGCGGCATCCCGACGCCGGCGATCGAATAGCTTCCCCACGGGGTTTCTTCGGTGATGCGCGCGGGGGCACGCCGTTCACCGATGGTCAATGTCACCGGCTGTGCGGCCTTGAGTATCGTCGGTACGTCGAAAACTGTTCCCTGCCAATGGTATCGGCCGTCGATCGGGTCTAAATGGCCGGTCAGCCGCACGCGCACGTCGTGCCCGTCGGCACCGACGGTCAGCACGGCGGATCCGTCGTACACCTCGTCGTGGAGCGGCTCGCCGGGAGCTGAATGCGACTTTGACGGCAGGAACTTGCTGCGCCGCCACAGCCTGCGGGCGATCGGCCCCATCAGGCCGATGTCTTCGAGGAACGCGGCGAGCGGCGCGAAGCCGATTCGTTGGGTGTCGTGGTAGTGCGGGTTGTTACGGGCAGCCCGACGTGCCTGCCGCACATCCAGACCCGCGCGGCGGTACGGAACGGGATTGGTGAACAGGTAGCGGAAGAACGGGCCGCCGGCGCCGTTGAGGTTGGCAACCCAGATCTTGTTGAGGCGCGGCATGTGATCGACGCGCCTGCGCACCCCGTCGCGGGCGAATTGGATGTGGCGAGCCTCCTCGGTGACGTGAATTCGCATGAGCCGCCGCACCATCGGCTGCAGCTCCGGGTCGTCCATCATCTGGCGCTGCAACGCGTCGAAGATCTCCTCGCCGATCAGCGCGGCGACCCACAGCAGCGACCCACGGAACACCAATGGCAGCGCGTTGATGATCATGCGCTGGTACAGCCGGGGCCGCACCGGCTTGGCACCGACGCGTTCGATCGCCATGCCGAACATGACCATGTGCCGGGTTTCGTCGCCGAGTTCGGTGAGCTTGTAGTGCGTTTCCGGGGAGGTGGGATCCCTATGCATCATGTCGCGCAGCAGCGACTGGTTGAGGAGGTTCTCGAACCAGATGCCCGCAGACAACGTGTTGACGAATTCCTGGCGGGACAGCTCGATTCGCTGTGCGCGGGTCATCTTCTGCCACAGCGGCGAGCCATACAGCGAGATGGTTTTCGGCGGCAGGAAGAACTTGTCGGGGTCCAGGGGTGCGTCCCAGTCGATGTCGACGATCGGCGCGTAGGACTTCTTGACCGAGCCCTTGAGCAAGCGCTCGGAGAACTCTTCCCGGGTTAAAGCCTTGACTGAGGGAGTCATCGTTGCCGCCCTTCGAAAGTGCCGTCTATCCGAAGCTAAGTCGGCTCAGGGGTTTAGTCAATACCTCGGGTACCGGGTACTTTGAGTACCGTACACTCGGGCGATTACGCTCCCCGTGTGCGTTACATCCACATCATCGGCATCGGCGCAGGTGACCCGGGCTACTTGACCCAGGCGGCAGTCGGGGCGCTCAACGCCACGCAGGTCTTCTTCGGCAGTGACAAGGGCGAGGCGAAGAGCGATTTGGTGCGGTGGCGGCGGGACATCTGCGCGCGGTTCATCACGACGCCGGGGAGCTATCGCTTCGTCGAGTTACCCGACCCCAAGCGTGCCCCCGACGGCGACTATCGCGCGGGTGTGACCGAGTGGCATGCGGCACGGGCGCGGCTGTGGGCCGGGGCCATCGAACGCGAGCTTGCGCCGGACGGCGTCGGCGCTTTCTTGGCGTGGGGCGACCCGTCGCTGTACGACAGCACGCTGCGGATCCTCGACGCGGTCGCGCGGCGGGTCGACATCGACTACGACGTGATACCCGGCATCACCGCCATCCAGGCACTCACCGCCCGTCATCGCATCCCGCTCAACGACATTGGCGAACCGGTGCTGATCACCACCGGCAGGCGGCTGGCCGGCGACGGGTTGACCGGCACGGCGGTGGTGATGCTCGACGGCGACTGCGCGTTTCGGACCTGCCCACCGGACACCCGGATTTGGTGGGGCGCGTATCTGGGTACGCCGCACGAGCTTTTGGTGTCCGGCACGGTCGGCGAAGTGGGCGAAAAGATCGTGTCGTTGCGTGCCGACGCGCGCGCCCGGCGCGGCTGGATCATGGACACGTACGTCTTGCGACCGGCTTAGTCGGCGCGCCGGCAGAGAACCGTGGGAAGATCGGCGCCATGGGGCCATTTCTGCTCCGCGCCGCGGTGACCGGGGTCGCGCTGTGGATCGTCACGCTGCTGGTGCCGGGGCTGAGCTTCGTCGGCGGCAACACGACGTTGGAGAAGATCGGCATCGTCTTCGTCGTCGCGGTGATCTTCGGTCTCGTGAACGCTTTCATCAAACCGGTCGTGCAGATCGTGTCGATCCCGCTCTACATCGTGACTCTCGGGCTTATTCACATCGTGATCAACGCGTTCATGCTGTGGATCACCGCGTGGATCACGCGGCACACCACCCATTGGGGGCTAGAGATCGACCACTTCTGGTGGACGGCCATTTGGGCCGCGATCGTTTTGTCGGTGGTGAGCTGGCTGCTCTCGCTGGTGACTCGTGATGTCAGGCGCGCCGCGAGCAGGTAGCGCTCACTGCCCACTGTTGGCGGTTCGGGCAGACTGAAGGCATGCCCGAATTGCCCGAGGTAGAGGCGCTCGCCGACTATCTGCGACAGCACGCCGTCGGCCTGCCGGTCGGCCGCGTCGACGTGGCGGCCCTGCAAGTGCTCAAGACCTTCGATCCGCCGCCGACGGCGTTGCGCGGCCGGGCCGTCACCGGCGCCAACCGCTGGGGCAAGTACCTCGGTCTCGAGGCCGGCGACCTGCACCTGATCACCCACCTGTCGCGGGCCGGCTGGCTGCGCTGGTCGGACAGGCTGGCGGCCGCGCCACTGAGGCCGGGCAAGGGGCCGATCGCGCTGCGGGTACACCTGGGAACCCCGGGTGAGGCGCCGGGATTCGACCTCACCGAGGCCGGCACGCAGAAGCGGTTGGCGGTGTGGCTGGTCACCGACCCCTGGACGGTTCCCGGCATCGCGGCGCTCGGTCCCGACGCGCTCGAGCTGACACCGGAGGACCTGGCGGCGGTGCTGGCAGACAACGGCGGACGTATCAAGACGGTGATCACCGATCAGAAGGTGATCGCCGGAATCGGCAACGCGTACAGCGATGAAATCTTGCATGTGGCCAAGATTTCGCCGTTCGCGACGGCGGGCAAGCTCACGCCGGATCAGCTTGGCGCGCTGCACGATGCGATGGTTTCGGTGCTGAACGATGCCGTCACCCGCTCCGTCGGTCAGCAGGCCGCAACGTTGAAGGGCGAGAAGCGATCCGGACTGCGGGTGCACGACCGCACCGGCCTGCCGTGCCCGGTGTGCGGCGACACCGTGCGTGAGGTGTCGTTCGCCGACAAGTCGTTTCAGTACTGCCCGACCTGCCAGACCGGCGGCAAGATCCTGGCCGACCGGCGGCTGTCGCGGTTGCTCAAGTGAGTTCAGGTCGTCGCTACCGGATGCAGCACCAGGAATTTCCCTCGGGCGTCGAGTCGTTGGGCAATGTCCAGATACTGGGCCGTCGATAGCGCCGCGTCCCCGCCTGAGCGGGTGATCACGATTCGACAGAAGGCCGCGGACAACTCGAATGTCGGCAGTGTCAATTGTGAGGCTTGGCCTTCGAGTCGTTGCGCCCATGCCGTGGCCTCGGCGATGTCGTCGGCGCCGCTCCTGTCGACGAGAAGTTGGACGAGCGCGGTGGTCGTGACGCCGAGAAACATGAAGTCGAAATTCTCATATTGGCGGATTAGGGCTGCGCGTACCGAATCAATCGCAACATCTCGATCCCCGGCGCGCGCGGCCGCGATGGCCAAGTCGGCCTCGATCGGTGCCAGCGCAATTGTGACAGTCCGGTGCTTGGTAATGATGCTTCGCGCTCGCTCGAGGTAATCAACCGCGGTGGCTACGGAATGACGCTCCATCCGCAGCAGCAGGGTCCCGCAGGCCCACAGCGCGCACGCGAGCGCGAACCTGTCGCCGAACTCCTCTGCTCGGTTCAGTGCTTCGCGCGCGTCCTGGAGCGTCGTGTCTTCGGGAATTTCGAGTCCAATGGCGGCCAGACCGCACTTCAGCGTCATCACAGCCGCGTGGGTGACAGGATCGAGTTGGCGCGCCTGCTCGATTGCGATCGCCAGCTCTCGCCGACCGCTCCGGACGTCTCCCCTGAGGATCCTGCTCACCCCGCACACCGCATTGGCCCTCGCGATCGAACCGGTCACGGCGCTTCCGGCGATGAGCCGTATCCGGTCGGCGTTCCGCAGCACGGCCTCGAAGTCGCACACCACAAACTGTGCCCACGTGACGGCGAACAGCAGGTCGGCCTTCGACATCGGATCGGCACGGACGTCATCAATCATTCCCGCAAGCTCCGCGGCCAGGGCTGCGGCCGCGACGGGTCGGCTGTAGTTCTCGCACCACGCGGTCACCCGCCCGGCCATACCGATTGCCAGCGAAAGGGTGTCACCGGATTGCTCCGTGAGTGCCCGCAGCTCGTCGTAGCACGTATCGGCGTCGGGGTCGGCGCCGACCAACCAATCCGTCCACACCAACATTGTTCGTGGCGCGGCCCTCAATGCCATGCTTCCCGGCTGTTCGGACGGGAGTCGGTCGGCGATGCGCCGCGCTCGTTCCCAGCTGGTACGCGCGGCAACCATATCGCGCGTCTTCAGCCAATTTGCCGCCCGCATGTGCCAGTCGTAGGCGGGCTTTAGGTCGCCGGCGGCCTCCAGATGGGTGGCGATCAATGCCGCGTTGTCGTCGACCGCCGGCGGGTGCAGTGTTTGAAGAGCGCTTGCGAGCCGGCGGTGTGCGCCGGCACGAGTGGCGGTCAATTGCGATTCGTAAGCCACTTTCCTGATCAGCGGATGCCGAAAGCAGTATCGTGCGCGAGGCAGGAATTCGATTTGATCAATCAGTTCCATGGAGACGAGATCGGCCAGGTCATCCCGATCGGTGTTCGGCAGCAGTGTCTGCACCCTATCGACATCGAACGATGACCCGATCACCGCGGCCGCGTTGAGGATCCACTTGGCTTGCGGCGGAAGCCGATCGATGCGCGCGGCGACGACTGTGTGCACGGTTGCCGGCACCGTGCTCGGATCGACATCGCCCTGGCGCCGGTAGCAGCCCCGACTGCCTGCCAACACGCCGCGGTCGGCCAGATCGCGCACCATCTCCTCGACGAAGAAAGGATTGCCGGCGGCCGATCGCGCGATGAGGTCGGCGATGCCGCCGACCGTCGGGTCGTGACCGATGAGCCCTTCCGCCATTGCGACCGCTGTATCATCGGTCAACGGGCTCAGCGTGATCGTGGTATCGGGCTGGTCGCGTAGGGGGCCCCGGTATTCGGG
Organism: Mycobacterium sp.; assembly: GCF_035640695.1. Lineage (GTDB taxonomy): Bacteria > Actinomycetota > Actinomycetes > Mycobacteriales > Mycobacteriaceae > Mycobacterium. The sequence continues at coordinate 40,433 of NZ_DASQVQ010000059.1, read as the reverse complement.
GCGGTATGTGGTCACGAGCGTCGACTGGAGCGCGGAGAGCGAAGCGGCGAATTCGCTGAGCGTGGCTTCACTGGCTGCGTCGATCCAGTGCGCGTCCTCGAGTATGAACACCGCTCGGCGGGAACGAAATTCGGTCGCCTTGATCATGGCGTCGACGAGTCGGCGGTGCCTAGCGTCGAGGCTCAGCTCGACGGGTGCGCTACCCGGCTCCGTGATGCCGAGTAGATCGAACAGTACGCGGGCCCCGTCGGAATGCGCAGTAATCGGCAGCCGCTCGAGTACTTGGGCGCGAGCCGCCGGGTCATCCAATCGACTGACGCCGAACATCGCGCGCAGCATTCGCGATAAGGCCCACAGCGGAACGTCTGCGGTGTGTGCGTCGCACCGAGCGACGACGACGTCGGCTTCTTTCCGCCTCACACGGGCGGCGAATTCGCGGATGAGTCTGCTCTTACCGATTCCGGGCTCGCCGACGACGCCGATGACTGAGGCATCTCCCGAATCGAAAACCCGCATAATTTCTTGTAATTCGGCGTCGCGGCCAAGCATTGGGCCCGCGTCGCGGCCCACGACCGTCTCTTGAACGGGAACCGACAACAGGCGCCGTGCCGGTATCAGCCGGGTCTCACCCTTGACGGCCACGGAATTGGTCGGGCCAAGTTGTGCGCGACCCTCAACGAGTCGTGCCGTCGATTCCGAGCACAGGACGGTACCGGGTGGCGCGGCTGCCTCCATCCGCTGCGCCATGCCAACGCTGTGGCCCACAGCGGTGTAACGCCCTGGCCCGCGGCCGATTTCGCCAGCGACCACCTCACCGGAATTGAGCCCTACCCGGACCTTCAGCTCGACGTTGTCGCGACGGCGCACTTCGGCGGCGAGTTTCTCTGCCGCCGCCTGGATTTCCAGTGCCGTGATGCATGCACGCATGGCGTGGTCTTCGAGCGCTACCGGCGCGCCGAACAGGGCCATCAGGCCATCACCGGTGAACTTGTCCACCGTGCCCCGATAGCGCTGCACGATCGCCGCCGACTTGTTGAACAGCTCGTACATTATTTCCCGAAGCCGCTCGGGATCTAACGCCGCCGCCAGTCTCATCGAACCGACGACATCACCGAACAACACCGTCACCTGCTTGCGCTCGCCGACGGCGCCCATTGGGTTGACCGGCGAACCGCAGGCATCGCAGAATCGCGCCGCGGGCCGCAAATCATGTCCGCACGCGGTGCAGTTCCGAACGGACTCATGTCCGGAGTCAGGCCAATAGTCGCTGACCACCCATTCACCCTCTCTGGGGAGATTATGCGGTGTTGGCTCCCGTTAGGCTGCATAGGTGACTCGTCAGAAGATACTGATCACCGGCGCGAGCTCGGGCCTCGGCGCGGGCATGGCGCGTCGGTTCGCCGCCAAGGGCCGCGACCTCGCGCTGTGCGCGCGTCGTGCCGACCGGCTCGATGAACTGAAGGTCGAGCTGACGGCGCGGTATCCGGGCATCACCGTCGCCGTCGCCGAGCTCGACGTCAACGACCACGACCAGGTGCCCAAGGTGTTCGCTGCGTTAAGCGAAGAGCTCGGCGGTGTCGACCGCATCATCATCAACGCCGGCATCGGCAAGGGCGCCCCGCTCGGGTCGGGCAAATTGTGGGCCAACAAGGCGACCGTCGAGACCAACCTGGTGGCCGCGCTGGTGCAGATCGAGACTGCGATCGAGATGTTCAAGAAATCCGGCGGCGGACACCTCGTGCTGGTCTCGTCGGTGGCCGGTGTGAAGGGGCCGCCGGGCGTCAAGGCCGCCTACGCGGCGAGCAAGGCGGGACTGACGTCGCTCGGCGAATCGCTGCGGGCCGAATACCACAACGGGCCGATCAAGGTCACGACGCTGCAGCCCGGTTACATCGAGTCGGAGATGACGGCCAAGGCGGAGTCGACGATGCTCATGGTGGACACCGACACCGGCGTGCAGGCCATGGTGGAAGCGATCGAGCGCGAGCCCGGCCGCGCCACGGTGCCGTGGTGGCCGTGGGAACCGCTGATGCTGCTGATCAAGCTGCTGCCGCCGGAAATCGCCGGCCGTTTCAACCGGTAGGCGTTGGGGCCGGCGGGCGTTGGGGCCGGCGGGCGTTGGGGCCGGCTAAGCCGAGCGGCCGCGCTCGGTGCGGTAGCGGCGGACCAACGCGTCGGTGGACGTGTCCGATTGCGGGGCCGGCGGTGCGTCACCGGTAAGCACCGGCAGCAGCGCCTTGGCCTGTGTCTTGCCGAGCTCGACGCCCCACTGATCGAACGAGTCGATGCCCCAGATCACGCCCTCGGTGAACACGATGTGCTCGTAGAGCGCGATCAACTGCCCGACAACCGATGGCGTCAACCTGGTGGCAAGGATCGTGGTGCTCGGGCGATTGCCCGGCATCACCTTGTGCGGCACGACCGCCGCGGGGGTGCCTTCAGCCGCGATCTCGGCGGCGGTCTTGCCGAACGCCAGCACCTGCGTCTGGGCGAACAGATTGCTCACCAACAGGTCGTGCATGCTGCCGGTGCCGTCGGCCGTGGGCAGGTCGTCGGTGGGCTGGCTGAAGCCGATGAAATCGGCCGGGACCAGGCGGGTGCCCTGATGCAGCAGTTGGTAGAACGCGTGCTGGCCGTTGGTTCCGGGCTCACCCCAATAGATTTCGCCGGTATTGACCGTGACCGGCGTGCCGTCGGCCCGCACCGACTTGCCGTTGGATTCCATCGTCAGCTGTTGCAGATACGCGGGAAACCGAGCCATGTCGTTGGAGTACGGCAGCACGGCGCGCGTCTCTGCGCCGAAGAAGTCGTTGTACCAAATGCCCAGCAGCCCAAGCAGTACCGGCGCGTTGGCGGCCAACGGTGCGGACCTGAAATGCTCGTCGACAACATGGAATCCGGCCAGGAACTCGCTGAATCGCTCTCGGCCGATCGCTGCCATCACAGCCAACCCGATCGCCGAGTCCACCGAGTACCGGCCGCCGACCCAGTCCCAGAAACCGAACATGTTATTGGTGTCGATGCCGAAGTCGTCGACCAGCCGCGCGTTCGTCGACACCGCGACGAAATGCTTTGACACCGCGGCATCGCCGAGAGCGTCGGTCAGCCACCGTCGCGCCGCCGTCGCGTTGGTCAGCGTCTCCAGCGTCGAGAACGTCTTCGACGCGACGATGAACAATGTGCTTGCCGGGTCGAGGCCGTCGAGCTTGGCCACCAGATCTGCCGGATCGACATTGGAGACGAACCTGCACGAAATACCGGCGTCGACGTAGTGGCGCAGCGCCTGGTAAACCATCACCGGGCCGAGATCCGATCCGCCGATGCCGATGTTGACCACCGTCGTGATGCGATGGCCGGTGGCTCCGGTCCACTCGCCGCTGCGCAGCCGATCGGTGAACTCGCCCATCCGCCGCAGCACCTCTTGCACGTCGGCACCGACGTCCTGTCCGTCGACGAACAGCTCCGCACCGGGTGGCCGCCGCAGCGCCGTGTGCAGCACGGCCCGGTCCTCCGACGTGTTGATGTGCGCCCCGGTGAACATCTCGTCGCGGTGCCGCTCGAGCTGGGCCGCCATGGCCAGGTCCACCAGGAGCGCCAGCGTCTCCCGAGTCACCCGGTGCTTGCTGTAGTCGATGTAGAGATCGCCCACCGTTACCGTCAACTCGCGACCGCGTTCGGGGTCTTCGGCGAAGAACTCGCGCAGGTGTTTGGTGCCGATCTGGTGGTGATGTCGGTCCAGCGCGTTCCAGGCGGGTGACGTTGAGATATCCCCAACCTGGGAGATGTCGGCGGTCATGCCTTGACACTAGTGCGGGCGGTTGTCCAAAGGTGTAAATGGTGGAGTATGGACACCGCCAAGCTGTTGTCGTCAGTACCAACCGGACTTTGGATCGGGGGCGAGGAGCGCAAGGGCTCCGCCACGTTCGACGTGCGTGACCCGTCCGACGATCACGTGATCACTTCAGTGGCCGACGCCACCGCGGAAGACGCCATCGCCGCATTGGACGCCGCGGCCGCTGTGCAGCACGAGTGGGCGGCCACGCCCGGCCGTGAGCGCGGCGAGATTCTGCGCGCGGTGTTCGACGCGATCACCGCCCGGGCCGACGACGTCGCCACCCTGATGACGCTGGAAATGGGAAAGGTTGTTCCGGAAAGCAAGGGCGAAGTCACATACGGCGCGGAGTTTTTCCGGTGGTTCTCCGAAGAGGCGGCACGCATCCACGGTCGGTTCGCACCCGCTCCGCTTGGCAATGGCCGCATCGTCGTCACCAAGCAGCCGGTCGGCCCCTGCTACGCGATCACGCCGTGGAATTTCCCGCTCGCGATGGGCACCCGCAAGATCGGGCCGGCGATGGCCGCCGGCTGCACGATGATCGTCAAGCCGGCCCAGGAAACGCCGCTGACGATGCTGTTGCTGGCCAAGCTGATGGACGAGGCGGGGCTGCCCAAGGGTGTGCTGTCGGTGCTGCCGACAAGTGATCCGAAGGGTGTGACCGCTGCGCTGATCGACGACGGGCGGCTGCGCAAGCTGACCTTCACCGGGTCCACCACCGTCGGTAAGGCGCTGGCCAAGCAGGGCTCCGACAAGCTGCTGCGGCTGTCGATGGAGCTCGGCGGCAACGCCCCGTTTGTGGTCTTCGACGACGCCGACGTCGACGCGGCGGTGGACGGCGCGATTCTGGCGAAGATGCGGAACGGCGGCGAGGCATGCACGGCGGCGAACCGCTTCCACGTCGCCAACGCCGTGCGCGAGGAGTTCACCGAGAAGCTGGTCAAGCGGATGAGCGAGTTCACACTCGGCAGCGGTCTGGACTCGTCGGCCAGCCTTGGCCCGCTGATCAACCAGGACCAGCTCGACAAGGTCAAGGAGTTGGTGGACGACGCCGTCTCGAAGGGCGCGACGGTCGCGATCGGCGGGGATGCGCCAGACGGGCCGGGTTACTTCTATCCGGCGACCGTGCTGACCGACGTTCCAAGTTCCGCGCGCATTCTTCGCGAAGAGGTGTTCGGCCCGGTGGCGCCGATCGTCGGCTTCGACACCGAGGAGGAGGCGCTGGCGGCGGCCAACGACACCGAGTTCGGTCTGGTCGCCTACGTGTACACCCGCTCGCTGGACCGGGCGCTGCGCGTTTCGGAGGGCATCGAGTCCGGTATGGTCGGCGTCAACCGCGGCGTGATCTCTGATGCCGCCGCGCCTTTCGGCGGTGTCAAGGAATCCGGCTTCGGCCGTGAGGGTGGTTTCGAAGGCATCGAGGAGTATCTCGAAACCAAGTACATCGCGTTGACGAAGTAGCTTTGCGGCTCGCCGGCGTTGCGCCGTCGCGCCTTGTCGGCGTTGCGCCGTCGCGCCTTCCCTTGATCCGGGTGAGTCGCATCTAAACTCACTTGCTCGGATCCCATAGGGAGGCATTGACGTGACTTCAGCGCCGGTGTGCTCCGCTGAACGGCGGCGTTGGGTCGCGGCCGTCCCGCGTGCCGCGCGCACCGGAAGGTCGACGCGGGCCCAGGGTCGGGGTATCCCGGCGCTCGACGGAATCCGCGCGATCGCCGTCGCACTCGTGCTCGTCGACCACGGCGGCATTCCCGGGGTGTCGGGCGGATTCATCGGCGTCGACGTCTTCTTCGTGCTGAGCGGCTTCCTGATCACGTCGCTGTTGCTCGAGGAGCTGGGGCGTACCGGACGAATTGACTTGACCGGCTTCTGGATCCGCCGGGCGCGACGGCTGCTGCCCGCGCTGATGGTGATGGTGCTCGCCGTCGGGTTCGCGCACGAATTCTTCGCGCCGGACGCCGTTGCCGCGCTGCGCGATGACGCCATTGCCGCGTTTTTCTGGGTGGCGAACTGGAGCTTCGTCGCCCGCAAGACCGATTACTTCACGCAGGGCGGCACGTCGTCGCCGCTGCAGCACACGTGGTCGCTCGGCGTGGAAGAGCAGTACTACTTCGGGTGGCCGCTGCTGCTGATCGCCGCCGCCGTGCTGCTCGCCGTCATCGCCAGGCGCCGAGGGGGTTTGGCAAAACCCGGTGCGGTCAGGTTGGCCGTCTTCGTGGTCGCAGCGGCCGGCGCGATGGCCTCCGCGGGCGCGGCGATCGTGCTGGCTTCGGATGCAACGGACGCCTCGCTCAATCGGGTGTACTTCGGCACCGACACCCGCGCCCAGGCCTTGCTGGTCGGCGCCGCCGCGTCGGCGCTGCTGGTGCGGGACTGGTCGGCGCTGATGCTCGGCGGGCCGGTGATTCGGTCGCGATGGGGCAAGTGGGTGGCCCGCATTCTGCCGGTGATCGGTCTGGCGATGTTGGGAGCGGCGGTCCATTACACGACCGGCGATGCGCGCGAGTTTCGTGACGGCCTGCTGATCGCCGTTGCGCTTGCGGCCGTCACGGTGATTGCCGGGGTGGCGCTGGACCAGGCTGGCCCGGTTGCCCGCGTGGTGTCCTGGCGTCCGCTGGTGTGGCTGGGCGCCATCTCCTACGGCGTCTACCTATGGCACTGGCCGGTGTTTCTGGTCATCGACGGAGAACGTACCGGGTGGACCGGATTTCCGCTGTTCATCGTCCGGTGCATCGTCACGCTGGCGGTGGCCACCGCGTCCTGGTGGTTGATCGAGCAGCCGGTCCGGCGATGGCGACCGGTGATCGTTCCGCAACTGAGGCTGGCCGCCGCCACCGTTGCGACGGCCGTCGCCGTCATCGTGCTCGTTGTTCCGGTCGGCGCCAGGCCGGGAACGGCCGACCTGCCGCCTGGTGTTTCTCCGGCCGCTGTTGAGTCGCCGGTTGAAACGCCGCGTCCGGCAGGCGTCGCGCTTCGGAGTCCGAATGGCGTACGCGTCGTCTCGGTGTTCGGTGACTCGATCGCGTGGACGGTGATGCGCTACCTTCCGCCGACACCCGGGTTCGAGTTCAGCGACCACACCGTCATCGGGTGCGGCATTGTCCGCGGCGGCCCGTACCGGTATTTCGGTCAGACCCTGGACCAGAAACCGGAGTGCGACACGTGGCCCAGCCGATGGTCGAACCGCGTCGCGCACGACCGGCCCGACGCGGTACTGCTCGTGATCGGGCGCTGGGAGACGATGGATCGGGTTTATCAGGGCCGGTGGACCCACATCGGCGACCCGGCCTTCGACGCGTACGTGTCCGGTGAGCTCAAACAGGCGCTGGACATCCTCGGGGCCACCGGGGCTCGACTGGTGGTGACCACAGAGCCGTACAACCGGCGTGGTGAACAGCCAGACGGCAGCTGGTATCCCGAGGATCAACCGGACCGAGTCGACCACTGGAATGCTTTGCTGCGCCGCGCCATTGGGCAACGGCCAAACGTCACACTGCTGGACCTGAACGAGAAGCTGGCCCCGGACGGGGCGTACACGGCCAAAATCAACGGCGTGCTGGTGCGCAGCGACGGCGTCCATCCGACGCCGGACGCGGTGAAGTGGCTGACACCGTGGCTGCTGGACGCCTTGCGGTAGTCGTCGGGCGTGGTGGCCGTGGGCGGCGAGGTGCGTGGTGGCCGTGTCCGGGCTTAGTGGCCGTCGTAGGGCTTAGTGGCCGAGGCGGCCGCGGCCCAGGCGCAGTAACAGCATCGCGAGGTCCTTGCCGTCGGGACCCAGCTCGCTGTAGCGCTCGATGACCTTCATCTCGCGGCTGTGCACCAGGCGGGTGCCGCCGTTGGCCATCCTGGCTTTGCCGATGGCCTGGGATACCTCGCTGCGCCGCCGGACGGCGGCGAGGATCTCGGCGTCCAGCCGGTCGATCTCCTGACGAAGGTCGTCGATGTCGGCTGGCTGGTCGGTTTCTACAGGCATTGGTTGCTCCGAATTCTCCGTGTGGGGTTGTTTGCGATTGCGGATCATTCCTTCACCGGCCTCACACAAGAGACGAGCCCCGGATCCGGAAGCGGACCGCGGGGCTCTGAATCAAGCAGCTAAACCACGGGCACCGCGCGCGGGTACCCGTAGAAAAATCGACGCTGCTCGGTCAGCACGTTTAAGAGTGTGCCATCTCCGGCCGTGCCAGCGCAAAAAGTGTCGTCATCCAGCGGTAAATTGGGGCGCGTCATGACCGCGCATCTTTCCGAATCGGTGGCCGCCGACGAACTCCTCGAGGGCCTCAACCCGCAGCAACGCCAGGCCGTGCTGCATGAGGGCACGCCACTGCTGATCGTTGCCGGGGCTGGGTCGGGTAAGACCGCGGTGCTGACGCGCCGAATCGCCTATCTGCTGGCGGCTCGCGACGTCACCCCCGGCCAGGTACTGGCCATCACATTCACCAACAAGGCGGCCGCTGAGATGCGCGAGCGGGTGGTCGCGCTGGTCGGACCCCGGGCACGCTCGATGTGGGTGGCGACGTTTCATTCCAGCTGCGTACGGATCCTGCGCAACCAGGCATCACTGCTGCCGGGGCTGAACTCCAACTTCTCGATCTATGACGCCGACGATTCCCGCCGACTGCTGCTGATGATCGGCAAGGACTTGGGGCTCGACACCCGGCGGTACTCGCCGCGGCTGCTGGCCAACTGCATCTCCAACCTGAAGAACGAGCTGATCGATCCCGAGCAGGCGGCCGCAGACATCTCGGAGAGCACCGACGAGCTCAACCGCATCGTGGCCGATGTTTACAGCGAATACCAGCGCAGGCTGCGCGCCGCCAATGCGTTGGACTTCGACGACCTGATCGGCGAGACAGTCGCTGTGCTGCAACGTTTTCCGCAAATAGCGCAGTACTACCGGCGGCGATTCCGGCACATCCTCGTCGACGAGTATCAGGACACCAACCACGCCCAGTACGTCCTGGTGCGCGAACTCGTCGGCCGCGACAGCGACGACGGGATTCCGCCGGCAGAGCTGTGCGTGGTCGGCGACGCCGACCAATCCATCTATGCGTTCCGCGGCGCGACGATTCGCAATATCGAAGATTTCGAACGAGATTACCCGAACGCCACCACGATTCTGCTCGAGCAAAATTACCGGTCCACGCAGAACATCCTGTCGGCGGCCAACTCGGTGATCTCGCGCAACAGCGGCCGCCGGGAGAAGCGGCTCTGGACCGACGCCGGCGACGGCGAGTTGATCGTCGGTTACGTCGCCGACAACGAGCACGACGAAGCCGCCTTCGTCGCAAGCGAAATCGACCGGCTCGTCGACGCTGGCAGTGGGGGCGGTATTGGGGCCGGCGGTGGGCCCGGCGGCATCACCTACAACGACGTCGCGGTGTTCTACCGGACCAACAACTCGTCGCGATCCCTGGAAGAGGTGTTCATCCGCACCGGCATTCCGTACAAGGTGGTCGGCGGTGTTAGGTTCTACGAGCGCAGGGAGATTCGCGACATCGTTGCCTATCTGCGAGTGCTCGACAACCCCGGTGACTCGGTGAGCATGCGGCGAGTCCTGAACACGCCGCGGCGCGGCATCGGCGACCGGGCGGTGGCCTGCGTCGCGGTATACGCCGAAAACACCGGCGCCAGCTTCGCCGACGCGCTGGAGGCCGCCGCCGAAGGCAAGGTGCCGATGCTGAATACCCGCTCGGAGAAGGCGATTGCCGGATTCGTCGAGTTGCTCGACGATCTGCGGTCGCGGCTGGACGACGATCTCGGCGATCTCGTCGAAGCGGTGCTGGACCGCACCGGGTACCGTGCCGAGCTGGAGTCGTCCAGCGACCCACAAGACCTGGCGCGGTTGGACAATCTGAACGAATTGGTCAGCGTCGCGCATGAATTCAGCACGGACCGGGCCAACGCCGCGGCGCTGGAAACCGACCTGGACCTTCCGGCCGACGAGGACGTGCCCGACACCGGGGTGTTGGCGGAGTTTTTGGAGCGTGTCTCGCTGGTGGCCGACGCCGACGAGTTGCCGGAGCATGATGCCGGGGTCGTCACGCTGATGACGTTGCACACCGCCAAGGGCCTGGAGTTCCCGGTGGTGTTCGTCACCGGGTGGGAGGACGGCATGTTCCCGCACATGCGGGCGCTGGGCGATCCGGCCGAACTGTCCGAGGAGCGGCGGCTGGCCTACGTCGGGCTCACCCGTGCGCGGCAGCGCCTCTACCTCAGCAGGGCGAAGGTCCGTTCATCATGGGGTCAGCCGATGATGAACCCGGAGTCGCGGTTTTTGAAGGAGATCCCCCAGCACCTGATGGACTGGCGGCGCATTGATCCGACGCCAACGCTTAGCGCGCCGGTCAGCGGCGCCGGTCGGTTCGGCCGCCCGCGTCCGTCGCCGTCACGGGCGGCCGCCGGAAAGCGCCCGCTGCTGGTCCTCGAACCGGGCGACCGGGTCACCCACGACAAGTACGGGCTCGGCCGCGTCGAGGAGGTCTCCGGCGTCGGCGAGTCGGCGATGTCGCTGATCGACTTCGGCAGCGCCGGCCGGGTCAAGCTGATGCACAACCACGCGCCGGTGCAGAAGATTTGACCTGGTTGGGAGCGACGCGGAGACCGCGGGCCGAGCCGCGGATGCGGGGATCGCGGAGCGCGCCGGGGACACGGAGCGAGCCGTGGACGGGAGGTGAGCTGGCGCGCGGGGGGGCGAGCTGGCGCGCGGGGAGCGAGGTGGCGGCCGGACCCGCCCGTGGACCAATTCAGTCGCGTCGGGTCCAGCGCCACGTCGGCGGCAGCACGGCGAATAGCGCCGCGGCGGCGGGGATGGCCGGCATCGCGCGAACCAACCCGCCCACGTGGGCCCCGGTGACGAAGATGCCGGCGAAGATCAGCACCGCCAGCACGGAGCCGACGATCGTCAGGTAGATGCCGGCGCGGCGGCGCAACAACAGCTGGATAACACCGGCAATGATGCTGGCGCCGCACACCGCGGCGAGAAAGCCAACGCCGACGCAAAACAGCCGGTCGCTTCGCCACCACCCGGTGATCAGGTCGGTGGCAATGACCGCGGTGGCCCAGCCGTTGAGGATGCTGAGCGTGGTCGCCGCCATCGCGCTTACCGGGCTGGGCGGTCCCGGCGTTCTCGCGATGCGTCGTGGCGCTTGGCGGATGATGCCGGTGGCCAGCTCGTCGGCGGGCGCCTCTTTGACAAGGCTCGTCGGCGCGTCGGTTACCTCGGGAATCGGGCCGGTGGGATGGCGCCGGATGATGCTGGTGCGGGTGTCGTCGGCTGGCGGCGTGGGAATCGGCCCGCTCGGTTCGCGCTGGATGATGTGGGTTCGGGTGTCGTCGGCCGGTGTTTCGATCGGGCCGCTGGAGTCTTGCCTCGCGCGTAACGATTCACCTGTGCTGGTTGCGGGTTCGCTTGGCTGCCGGCCCCCGGACGCCTCGTCGTGCGACTCGTTTTCATTCACTAGTCCGAGTATTCCGCGTCGCGCCGGGTCATTGGGTGTCGCGGTGGGTTAATGGGCGTCGCGGCGGTTACTGCGTGTCGCGGCGGGACCCGGCGCTGGAGTTAAATCGTCAGCCGCTGAACCCGCCGACGTTTAGTCCACGCTTGGCCAGCCACGGCACCGGATCGACCCGGTTGGTGCCGTTGAGCAGCACCTCGAAGTGCAGGTGGGGACCCGTGGAGTTGCCGCGGTTGCCCATCGTCGCGATCTGGTCGCCAGCCATCACGCGCTGGCCCACGTTGACCGTTGCGGTGTTGACGTGCCCATACAGCGTGACCGTGCCGTCGGCGTGCCGCAGCTTGACCCACATCCCGAAACCGGCGGCCGGCCCCGCGTCGATTACGACACCGTCGGCGACGGCGTAGATCGGCGTGCCGATCGAGTTGGCGAGGTCGATGCCGCCGTGCAGCACGCCCCACCGGTAGCCGAATCCCGACGTCGGGATCCCCGACGTCGGCATGACGTACAGCGGCCGCTGTAGCCGCGCCTCGCGCTCGGCGCGCTCGTGCGCGAACGCCGCGCCTTTGGCTAGCTCCTCGGTGTGCACGGACGAATTCACGACCGGCGTGACGGCGACCAGCTGGACGCCCTTGGTCGTCTCGATCGAGCCGCCGTTCATCGCGGACTCGTCGGCCGCCAGCACGGTCGGGGAGGACTTTGCGTCGGCGGTGTGTGCGGCCGCGTGGGCGGCAGCCGCAGCGGCGCCGGTAGCCATCGCCGCGATCAGCAATCGACCCTTGATGGCATCGGCAGCGCCGGTCGCCTTGCGATGGTTGCCGCGGCGAATCGGGACAACGTCGGTGATGTCGTCGTCAGGACCCAGGCGATCTGGGCGACCAGCAGCTTGGTAACGGTGACGCGGGTCGCGCGGCTCGCCGGGATCGGCCCGGAACTCGGCCGGCACAAGCAGCCGCAAGGGTGTCGGCTCGGTGACGTCGTTTAGGTCGTCGAGCTCGGGTGCCAGCAGCACCTGCACTTCGGTGTCGAACGCGGAGTTGTAGCAAAACTCCAGGTCGTCGAGGTTGCCGAACTCGTTGAACGGAATGATGTCGGTGATTTCAGCAGCCGACGGTTCGACCCAGCCGCCGCGAGAGTTCGTCGAGACTCCTGTATCAGGAGAGCGGGACGAACGGTGCTGCGCCAACCTGGAATTTCCTTCTACCGTGACCAGAACGTTATCGAACTCCGGAGCACGGTAACGAACGGCGCAACCGAGTCGCAAGCCGTGGGAGAATTCCGCCGGAGATTGTGATTTGAATCACCTGAACTCCGGCGGTGAGATGTACCACATGTCTGGTATGCGGTGACGGCCTCACCGGCCGCTCTCGATACAGTTCCCACGAGCCATTCGGCCGAAACGTTCGAAGTCAAAGCAGACAGACAGTGAGCTCATGGATCTCTTCGAGTACCAGGCGAAGGAGCTGTTCGCCAAGCACTACGTGCCCTCGACGCCCGGCCGGGTGACCGACAGCCCCGAGGGCGCCCGCGAGATCGCCGCGGAGATCGGCAAGCCGGTGATGGTGAAGGCCCAGGTCAAGACCGGTGGCCGTGGCAAGGCGGGCGGCGTGAAGTACGCGGCGACGCCCGACGATGCGTTCAATCACGCCGGCAACATCCTCGGCCTGGATATCAAGGGCCACATCGTCAAGAAGCTGCTGGTGTCGGAGGCCAGCGACATCGCCGAGGAGTATTACGTTTCGTTCCTGCTCGACCGTGCGAACCGCACCTACCTGGCGATGTGCTCGGTCGAGGGCGGCATGGACATCGAAGAGGTGGCCGCGACCAAGCCCGAGCGGCTGGCCAAGGTGCCCGTCGACGCGGTCAACGGCGTCGACCTTGCCTTCGCCCGATCCATCGCCGAGCAAGGCCATCTGCCCACCGAGGTGCTCGACGCCGCCGCGGTGACGATCCACAAGCTCTGGGAGCTGTTCGTCGCCGAGGATGCGACGCTGGTTGAGGTCAACCCGCTGGTGCGGACGCCGGACGACCAAATCCTCGCCCTCGACGCCAAGATCACGCTCGACGGAAACGCCGACTTCCGCCATCCCGACCACGAGCAGTTCGAGGACCGCGACGCCACCGATCCCCTCGAGCTCAAGGCCAAGGAGCACGACCTCAACTACGTCAAGCTCGACGGCGAGGTCGGCATCATCGGCAACGGAGCGGGCCTGGTGATGTCGACGCTGGACGTGGTGGCCTACGCGGGGGAGAAGCACGGCGGTGTCAAGCCCGCCAACTTCTTGGACATCGGCGGTGGCGCGTCGGCCGAGGTGATGGCCGCCGGACTCGACGTGGTGCTCGGCGATCAGCAGGTCAAAAGCGTGTTCGTCAACGTCTTCGGCGGCATCACGGCGTGCGACGCGGTGGCCAACGGCATCGTCAACGCGCTGAAGATATTGGGCGACACCGCAACCAAGCCGTTGGTGGTGCGACTCGACGGCAACAACGTCGAGGAAGGCCGTCGCATCCTCGCCGACGCCGATCACCCGTTGGTGACGGAGGTGGGCACCATGGATGAAGCGGCCGATGTCGCCGCCGCGAAGGCCGCCCAAGCCGCGAGCGCCTGAAAGGACTCATCATGGCGATCTTTTTGAACAAGGACTCCAAGGTCATCGTTCAGGGCATCACCGGCAACGAGGGCGGCATCCACACCGCGCGGATGCTCAGGGCCGGCACCCAGCTGCTCGGCGGCGTAAATTCCCGCAAGGCCGGCACCACGGTGGCACATAAGGACAAGGACAACAACGACATCGAGCTGCCGGTGTTCGGCACCGTCGTCGAGGCGATGAAGGAGACCGGCGCCGACGTGTCCGTCGTGTTCGTGCCGCCGAGGTTCGCCAAGGACGCCATCATCGAGGCCGTCGATGCCGAGATTCCGCTGCTGGTGGTCATCACCGAGGGAATTCCGGTGCAGGACACCGCGTACGCGTGGGCGTACAACGTGCACAAGGGCAGGAAGACACGCATCATCGGGCCGAACTGCCCGGGGGTCATCACGCCCGGCGAGGCGTTGGCGGGCATCACCCCTGCCAACATCACCGGGCCGGGGCCGATCGGGCTGGTGTCGAAGTCTGGCACTCTGACCTACCAAATGATGTACGAGCTCAGGGATTTAGGCTTCTCGACGGCCATCGGCATCGGCGGTGACCCGGTGATCGGCACGACGCATATCGACGCGATCGAGGCCTTCGAGAAGGATCCCGACACCAAGATCATCGTGTTGATCGGTGAAATCGGCGGCGACGCCGAGGAGCGCGCGGCCGAATACATCAGGGCCAACGTCTCCAAGCCGGTGATCGGCTACGTCGCGGGCTTCACCGCGCCGGAGGGCAAGACGATGGGTCACGCCGGGGCCATCGTGTCGGGGTCGTCCGGCACCGCCGCCGCCAAGAAGCAAGCGCTGGAGGCGGCCGGCGTGAAGGTGGGCAAGACGCCGTCGGAGACAGCGTCGCTGGCCCGTTCGATCCTGCAGAGCATGTAGAAATCTGGTTGCGCTTTCGGCGCCGCGCACTAGACGGTCGCGGCGAGCTTGCCGGCCAGCCGCTCGATGTAGGCGGCGATCTCGTCCTCGCCGCGGTCGGGCAGGCCGAACAGCACTTCCGTCACACCGAGCTCGGCCCAGCGGGCCAGCTTCTCGGCGTCCGGCTTGAAGTCAAGGGCGACGATCTGCGGCGCGCCGTCGCGGCCCGCCGCGGCCCAGGTGTGTTGGAGCAACCGGACCGGTTCGTCGATGTCGAAGTCGCGGGGCGTGGTGATCCAGCCGTCGGCGCTGCGCGCGATCCACTTGAAGTTCTTCTCGTTGCCTGCGGCGCCGACCAGCACCGGGATGTGCGACTGCACGGGCTTCGGCCAGGCCCAGCTCGGTCCGAACTTGACGAACTCGCCGTCGTAGGCGGCTTCCTCCTGCGTCCACAGCGCCCGCATCGCCTCGAGATACTCGCGCAGCACGGTGCGGCGCTTGCCCGCGGGCACGCCGTGATCGGCGAGTTCATCGGTGTTCCAACCGAATCCGACGCCGACGCTGACCCGGCCGCCGGACAGGTGATCCAGCGTCGCAATGGCTTTGGCCAAGGTGATCGGATCATGCTCGACCGGCAGCGCCACCGCGGTGGACAACCGGATGCGTGACGTCACCGCGCAGGCCGTGCCGAGACTGACCCAGGGATCCAGTGTGCGCATGTAGCGGTCGTCGGGCAACGACGCATCACCCGTCGTCGGATGGGCAGCCTCGCGCTTGACCGGGATGTGGGTGTGTTCGGGCACGTAGAAGGTGCGAAAGCCGTGCTCCTCGGCCAGCTTGGCCGCGGCGGCGGGCGTGATGCCGCGGTCGCTGGTGAACAACACCAATCCGTAGTCCATGACCAGAATTAGAACGTGTTTCAGTTGGGCGCCGCAAGGTGGGGTCGGGGTCTGGTGGCTGACGGGTGGGTGGTGGCCGCTCGCGAGTGTGCGAATTTGTACGCCGCCGCGGCGTGTCGCGTACGAAACCGCACACTCGGCGCTGCCGGGTCCGCTACGAGGCCAGCTACGGAGCCGTGCATCCCGGTCGGTGGATTCCGCAAACAGCTAATCGGCGCACCCGAGCAGATTGCCGAGCGGATAGCCGGGTACCGCGCGCGTGGCGTCGACCGCATCCTGGCAGGTTTCGTGCATTTTCAGGATGATATCCCCGGCGGCCAGGTGCTCCGGTTCGTGTGGGAAATTGAAGCGGCGCAACAAGATTCGTTCGACGCGTCGGCGCTTGCCCAGGCCTGAGGCGGTATTGCCAGACAAACCTCATTGTAGACGAGTGCCGGGCCTCAGTCCGGTGCGCTAGCGTGGTGCACGATCACCGATCCGACGCAGTGCTGCCCACCCAAGCGGCACCCAACAGCACGGGAGAGGCAATGACCTACTCACAAGGCGGGCAAAGCTACCCGCCGGCGCAGCAGCATGGCCCGTACGCCCCGACGACGCAATTCGCCAAGCCGGATTTCACCAAGGACGACGGCGAAACCAAGCTGCCCGTGTATCTGCTCGCCGCGGTGGTCGCGTTCGGCCTCGCCTGCTACCTGGTCAGCTTCGGACCGGTGTGGAAGTCCAGTGAGATGGGCTCGGTCGGCGGCACGAGCATCACCGGCGGAAGCCTGGAGATCGTGGCTCCGGTGCTGGCCGCGTTGCTGGCCGGGATCGGGCTGCTGCCCAAGCAGCGGAATTACACCGCGATCGTGGCCGCGGTCGCCTCGGTTGGCTTCTTGCTGGTGCTATCCGAACTGATCAACAAGCCGAGCTTCCTGAACATCGGCTGGGCGCTGATCGCGATCGTCGTGCTCGCCGGTCTGCAGGCCATCGCGGCCGTCGGCGCGCTGCTGCTGGACGCGGACGTCATCACCGCGCCGCAGCCGCGGCCCAAGTATGACCAGTTCCAGGGGTACGGCGGCCAGTACTACGGCCAACCGGGTCAGCCTCAGCAGCACGCCCCGCAGCCGCAGCAGAACTTCCAGCAGCGTGGCGGCTATCCGCAGTACGGCGGCTACCCGTCCGGTCCGCCCGCGGGCGGCTTCCCCGGGCAGCCCGGGCCGCCGACTCCGCCGACCGGCTTCCCGACCTACGGGCCGGCCAGCCCGTCTGCGCCGACGCAGGCCATGCCGCAACAGCAGCCACAGCAGCAACAGCAGCCGCCGCAGCAGCAGCAGCAGCACGAGAATCCCTCGTCGGCGCAGTCTGGGCCCGCGCCGTCGTAAATAACCGGCGGGAACGCCGGTTGCGCCCAGAATGACAAGGGTGGCGGAGGGCAGCCGGCCTAGGGCGCAGCGACCGGGGGACAACCAGCCGACGGTCGGCACGCGCCAGGCACGTGACCTGTTGACGGTCGCGTTCGGCCCTTCGGTGGTGGCGCTGGTCATCATCGCGGCGGTGGTGCTGGTCCAACTGCTCGTCGCCAACAGCGACATGACGGGGGCGCTCGGCGCGATCGCCAGCATGTGGCTCGGCGTGCACCAGGTCCCGGTGTCGATTGGCGGCCGCGAGCTCGGGGTGATGCCGTTGCTTCCGGTGCTGGCGATGGTCTGGGGGACGGCGCGGTCGACGGCGAATGCGATGCCGGCGCGGAGCTCCTGGTTCGTGATCCGCTGGATCGTCGCGTCTGCGCTCGGCGGGCCACTGCTGATCGCGGCGATCGCGCTGGCGGTGATCCACGACGCCGCATCGGTGCTCACCGAATTGCAGACGCCCGACGCGCTGCGGGCCTTCGCCGGGGTGTTCGCCGTGCACGCGATCGGCGCCGCGGTGGGCGTCGGCACGCGCACGGGACGCCGGCTGCTGGCCGCGTCACGGCTGCCGGTCTGGATCGCCGATTCGGTGCGCGCCGCCGCGGTGGGAGTGCTCGCGTTGTTCGGCTTGTCCGGCGCGCTCACGGCCGGGTCGTTGATCGTGCACTGGTCGACGATGCACGAGCTGTACTCGATCACCGATTCGCTGTTCGGACAGCTGAGCCTGACGCTGTTGTCGGTGCTCTACATCCCGAACGTGATCGTCGGCGCGTCGGCGGTGGCGGTCGGATCGAGCGTGCATGTTGGCGTTGCGACGTTCAGTTCGTTCACGGTGTTCGGCGGCGACGTGCCGGCGTTGCCGGTGCTGGCGGCGTCGCCGACGCCCCCGCTGGGGCCGGTGTGGGTGGCGCTGCTGATTGTGGCGGCGGCGGCCGGTGTCGCGCTGGGCCAACAGTGTGCGCGCCGCCCGCTGCCGATCGGGCAGGCGGCGTTGAAGCTGCTGCTGGCGGCATTGGTGTCGGCAGCGGTGATGGCGCTGCTCGGCTACGCCGCCGGCGGTCCGCTCGGCAACTTCGGGGACGTCGGGGTGGACCAGTCGACGTTCGCGCCCGCGGTGTTCCTCTGGTTCCTCGCCGTTGGTGCGGTGACGGTGGGGATGTCGGGCGGAGTGATTTTGCCGACCCGCCGGCGGCCGGCACCGAAGCCCGAGGCGGTGTCGGATGAGGCGGGGTCGGATGAGGCGATGTCGGATGAGGCGGTGTCGGATGAGCGCGATCCGGCGTTGGCGGCCGACGACGAGGAGTCGGCGCCGCTGCCACCGGCGGGGGACAAAGAGCGCAACGAGCCCGCCGATTAGGCTCGTCACGTGCAGCAACCGCTCCGCGTGCCGCCCAGCGCACCGTCGCGGCTGGTGGTGTTGGCCTCGGGGACCGGTTCGCTGCTCGCGTCGTTACTGCAAGCCGCCCGCGGCGAGTATCCGGGCCGGGTGGTGGCCGTCGGCGTCGACCGCGACTGCCCCGCCGCCGACATCGCCGCGGCCGCGGGGGTGCCGACATACACTGTCCGGCTCAGTGATTATCCGGATCGCGCCGCGTGGGATGCTGGTATCACCGAGGCCACCGCGAAGCATGAACCCGACTGGATCGTCTCCGCTGGGTTCATGAAAATACTCGGGCCGCAGTTCCTTTCGCGGTATCCGGGCCGCATCGTCAACACCCACCCGGCGCTGCTGCCTGCTTTCCCGGGGACGCATGCGGTGCGCGAGTCGCTGGCGTACGGGGTGAAGGTCACCGGCTGCACGGTGCACCTGGTCGACGCGGGCACGGACACCGGCCCGGTGCTGGCCCAGGAGGTGGTGCCGGTGCTCGACGGCGACGACGAGGTCACCCTGCATGAGCGCATCAAGGTCGTCGAACGGCGGCTACTTGTGGATGTCCTGGCCGCGCTGGCCACCGGCGGCGTGACCTGGACCGGACGGAAGGCGACCATAGGATGACCGGCAACGATGGACGCAGGCCGATCCGCCGCGCGCTGATCAGTGTCTACGACAAGACCGGCCTGGTGGAGCTGGCCCGCGGTCTGGCCGACGTGGGCGTGGAAATGGTATCGACCGGATCGACGGCGAAAACGATTGCCGCCGCTGGCTTTCCGGTGACGCCCGTCGAAGAGGTCACCGGATTTCCCGAGGTGCTCGAGGGCCGCGTCAAGACTCTGCACCCCGCGGTACACGCGGGGCTGCTCGCCGACCTGCGCAAGCGCCAACATCACAGTGCTCTAGACGAACTCGGCATCGCACCGTTCGAGTTGGTGGTGGTCAACCTCTACCCGTTCACCGAGACTGTCGCGTCCGGGGCATCGGTGGACGAGTGCGTCGAGCAGATCGACATCGGCGGCCCGTCGATGGTGCGCGCCGCGGCCAAGAACTACCCCAGCGTCGCGGTGGTGGTCGAGCCACTCGGCTATGACGGGGTGCTCGCCGCCGTCCGCGCGGGCGGTTTCACGCTGGCCGAGCGGAAGCGGTTGGCATCGTTGGCCTTTCGGCACACCGCCGAATACGACGTAGCGGTGGCGTCCTGGATGGGATCGGTGATGGCGCCGGAGGAACCGGCGCAGCCTCTGCCGGCATGGGTCGGCGCGACGTGGCGGCGCGCTGCGACACTGCGGTACGGCGAGAACCCGCATCAGCACGCGGCGGTGTATCGCAACGACTCCGCATGGCCTGGTCTGGCGCAGGCCGAGCAGCTGCACGGAAAAGAGATGTCCTACAACAACTTCACCGACGCCGACGCGGCATGGCGGGCGGCGTTCGACCACGAGGAGATCTGCGTGGCGATCATCAAACACGCCAACCCGTGTGGCATCGCGATCTCGTCGGTGTCGGTGGCCGACGCCCACCGCAAGGCCCACGAATGCGACCCGATCAGCGCGTTCGGTGGCGTGATCGCGACGAACACCGAAGTCAGCGTCGAGATGGCAGAGACCGTCGCAGGCATCTTCACCGAGGTGATCATCGCGCCGGCCTACGAGCCCGGCGCGGTGGATGTGTTGGCGCGCAAGAAGAACATTCGGGTACTGGTGGCGGTGCAGCCGCCGCAGGGCGGCATCGAGTTCCGGCAGGTGAGCGGTGGGCTGCTGCTCCAGCAGCGGGATGCGCTCGATGCCCGCGGCGACAACCCGGTCGACTGGACGCTGGCGGCGGGCCTATCGGCCGATCCGCAGACCTGGGCGGACTTGCAGTTCGCGTGGCGATCCTGCCGGGCGGTCAAGTCGAATGCAATCGTCATCGCGTCCGGCGGAGCCACCGTCGGCGTCGGAATGGGACAGGTCAACCGCGTCGACGCGGCGAGGCTGGCCGTCGCCCGCGCCGGCGATCGGGTTCGCGGAGCGGTGGCCGCATCCGACGCGTTCTTCCCGTTCCCGGATGGGCTGGAAGTGCTCGCCGACGCCGGCGTGCGGGCGATCGTGCACCCCGGCGGATCGATGCGCGACGACATGGTCACGCAGGCCGCAGCCAAGGCCGGCGTGACGCTTTACCTTACGGGTGCGCGCCACTTCGCGCACTAGCGCGCTTTCCTCGCCGAGCGCGGGCGTTGCTGTGCGCAAACGAATGAGCGCCCCGAGTGAGCTCGGCAACAACCGCACACCCGGCGTTCACTCGACAGCAGTCGTAGCGTGGAGTGGTGACCCAACCTCACGACTTGCCCCGCACGGTGGGGGAGCTACGCGCATCCGGCCACCGCGAGCGGGGCGTCAAACAAGAAATCCGAGAAAACCTACTGACGGCGCTCGCCGAGGACGAGGACACCTGGCCGGGCATCCTGGGTTTCGAGGACACCGTGCTTCCGCAGCTGGAACGCGCGCTGATCGCCGGGCACGACGTGGTGCTGCTCGGCGAGCGCGGACAGGGCAAGACCCGGTTGCTGCGCGCGCTGGTTGGGCTGCTTGACGAGTGGACCCCGGTGATCGCCGGCGCCGAGCTGGGTGAACACCCGTACCGGCCGATCACCCCGGGCTCGATCCGGCGGGCCGCCGAACTCGGCGACGCGCTGCCGGTGACCTGGAAGCACCGCAGCGAGCGGTACACCGAGAAGCTGGCCACCCCCGACACCAGCGTCGCCGACCTAGTCGGCGACATCGACCCGGTCAAGGTGGCCGAGGGCCGCAGCCTCGGCGACCCGGAGACCATCGCCTATGGGCTCATCCCGCGGGCGCACCGCGGCGTCGTCGCGGTCAACGAGCTGCCCGACCTTGCCGAGCGCATCCAGGTGGCGATGCTGAACGTGATGGAGGAGCGCGACATCCAGGTGCGCGGCTACACGCTGCGGCTGCCGCTGGACGTGCTCGTGGTGGCCAGCGCGAATCCCGAGGACTACACCAACCGCGGCCGCATCATCACGCCGCTGAAGGACCGGTTCGGCGCCGAGATCCGGACCCACTACCCGTTGGAGTTGGACGCCGAGGTGGGCGTCATCAGACAGGAAGCGCACCTCGCGGCGCAGGTGCCGGATTACCTGACGCAGATCCTCGCCAGGTTCGCCCGCTATCTGCGCGAGTCGCGGTCGATCGACCAGCGCTCCGGCGTGTCGGCGCGGTTCGCGATCGCGGCGGCCGAGACCGTCGCGGCCTCGGCCAGACACCGCGCCGCGGTGCTCGGCGAACAGGATCCGGTCGCGCGGGTCATCGACCTGAGCACAGTGATCGACGTGCTGCGCGGCAAGCTCGAATTCGAATCCGGCGAGGAGGGCCGCGAACAGGCCGTGCTCGAGCATTTGCTGCGCAGGGCCACCGCCGACACCGCGCAGACGCTGCTCGGCGGCATCGACGTCGGGCCGCTGGTGGTCGCGATCGAGAACGGTTCGGCGGTGACGACCGGCGAGCGGGTGTCGGCGAAGGATGTGCTGGCGGCGGTGCCCGAAGTGCCGGCGATCGCGGTGATCCAGCGGCGCCTGGGCGCGGTGTCCGACGGCGAACGTGCCGCGGCCGTCGAATTGGCTTTGGAGGCCTTGTATCTGGCCAAGCGCATCGACAAGGTCAGCGGCGACGGCGAGACCGTGTATGGCTAACCAGCGGCACGGCCGGTCCTCGCGGTACTCGGCCTACACCGGCGGCCCCGACCCGTTGGCGCCGCCGGTCGACCTGCGCGACGCGCTTGAGCAGATCGGCCGCGACGTGATGGAGGGCAGTTCACCGCGCCGGGCGCTATCGGAGATGCTGCGGCGCGGAACCAAGGGCCTGCGCGGTGCCGACCGACTGGCGGCCGAGGCGAATCGTCGCCGTCGAGAGTTGTTGACCCGCAACAATCTTGACGGCACTTTGCAGGAGATCAAGAAGCTGCTTGACGAGGCGGTGCTGGCCGAGCGCAAGGAACTGGCCCGAGCGCTGGACGACGACGCGCGCTTCGGTGAGCTGCAGCTCGACGCGCTGTCCCCGTCGCCGGCCAAGGCCGTGCAGGAATTGGCCGATTACGACTGGCGGAGCGCCGAAGCCCGCGAAAAGTACGAGCAGATAAAGGATTTGCTCGGCCGCGAAATGCTGGACCAGCGTTTCGCCGGCATGAAGCAGGCGCTGGAGGGCGCGACCGACGAAGATCGCCAGCGCGTCACCGACATGCTCGACGACCTCAACGAGTTGTTGGACAAGCACGCCCACGGTGAGGACACTCAGCAGGACTTCGACGACTTCATGGCCAAGCACGGCGAGTTCTTCCCGGAAAATCCACGCAACGTGGAGGAGCTGATCGACTCGCTGGCCAAGCGGGCGGCCGCCGCGCAGCGGTTCCGCAACAGCCTGAGCCCAGACCAGCGGGCCGAGCTGGATACGTTGGCGCAACAGGCCTTTGGGACGCCCGCATTACAGCAGGCGCTGGGCCGGCTGGACGCGCACCTGCAGGGGGCCCGCCCGGGCGAGGACTGGACCGGTTCGTCGCGGTTTTCCGGCGACGACCCGCTGGGCATGGGCGAGGGCACGCAGGCGCTGTCGGACATCGCCGAGCTCGAACAGCTGGCCGAGGCGCTATCGCAGAGCTACGCCGGCGCGTCGATGGACGACGTCGATCTGGATGCGTTGGCCCGCCAGCTAGGGGAGCAGGCCGCCGTCGACGCGCGCACCCTCGCCGAGCTTGAGCGCGCCCTGCTCAATCAGGGCTTCCTGGATCGCACCCCCGACGGCCAATGGCGGCTGTCGCCGAAGGCGATGCGCCAGTTGGGCCAGACGGCGCTGCGCGATGTCGCCCAGCAGTTGTCCGGCCGACGCGGCGAGCGTGAGACCCAACGCGCGGGCGCGGCCGGGGAGCTGACGGGTGCGACGCGGCCATGGCAGTTCGGGGATACGGAGCCGTGGAACGTCACGCGGACGCTGACGAACGCGGTGCTGCGCCAGGCGGGCAGTGGAAATTTGATGGACGGACCGAGCGCGGCCATCCAAATCACCGTCGACGACGTCGAAGTGTCCGAAACGGAGACACGGTCGCAGGCCGCGGTGGCGTTGCTGGTCGACACGTCGTTCTCGATGGTGATGGAAAACCGTTGGCTGCCAATGAAACGCACGGCCCTCGCACTCAATCACTTGATCAGAACGCGGTTCCGCACCGACGCGCTACAAATCATCGCGTTCGGCCGCTACGCACGCACGGTCACAGCCGAGGAGCTGACCGGGCTGGAGGGCGTCTACGAGCAGGGCACCAACCTGCACCACGCGCTGGCGTTGGCGGGCCGTCATCTGCGCCGGCACCCGACCGCCCAGCCGGTGGTGTTGGTGGTCACCGACGGCGAGCCGACCGCCCACCTCGAAGGCGGCCTGGGATACCGAGATATGGGGTCAGAACCGGCGCAGGTGTTCTTCGACTATCCGCCGCATCCGCGCACAATCGCGCACACCGTGAAGGGCTTCGACGAGGTGGCGCGGCTTGGCGCGCAGGTGACGATCTTCCGGTTGGGCAGCGATCCCGGTCTGGCGCGGTTCATCGACCAGGTGGCGCGGCGCGTGCACGGCCGCGTGGTGGTTCCCGACCTGGACGGACTGGGCGCAGCCGTGGTGGGCGACTATCTGCGCTCGCGCAAGCGGTAGCTGAGTACCGCAGCCTCAGTGGTACGTGCGCTTCTTGCGCTTGACGCCGACATTGCCCCACAGCGAGAAGCCCTTGACCACAACACGGGGTGCGCCGGGCATGCCCTGACCGTTGGCGCTGTGGTCGAAGGCGCCCATGACGCCACGCCCCTGTATTTCGAGGTTCACCTCGGGCGGCACCAGGATGATCTGCCCGCCCATGATCGAATAGGCATGGATCTCCACTTCTGGTGAAGTGAAGTCCGCATACCGCAGGTCGACCACGCCGCCGCCGCACAGCGCAAGAGTGGTCAAGCGGCGCGGCACGTTCCAGCGGCCACGGCGTTCGAAGCCGCTCATGATCGCGAACAACAGTGTCGACGGCGCCGGTCGACACACTCCATCCGGATGGCGGGGCCGGGTCGACGCGCCGGGCAGATCCCGACTCAGCCGGTCTAGCTCGTCATTGGTCTTGGCGGCGTAAACCTTCGTTAGGCGGTCTTCGTATTCGCTCATCTGCAGCCGACCCTGCGCGGCCGCGTCGGTAAGCAACTGGGCCACCTGGATACGGTCGGTATCCGCGGGGCCTATCGGTGCGTTTCGCTGTGGCGAATTGCTCGTCATCAGTTGCGAGCCTACGACGAAGCCGCGATGATGCCCACCGAACCGTCGACTTGCCGCTAGCATCCGCGAACTGCTGCTAGCGCGCATGATGGCCTTCTGCGAGGTAGTCCTCGAAGGTGATGGAACCGACCGGATTGTCCGGTGCCAAATTCGCACCTGAGCGGTAACCGCCGAGAATCCGACCCGGCGCCGTGACGCCGATCACGTGTCGTCGGCCGCCTCGCGACTCGAGGTAAGTGTGCGCCAGCTCCATGTGCTCACGCACCGCCGGCCCGCCGATGTCGGCGACGCGCCCGGCGGGCTCGGCGTCGACGAGCGAGACCAAGTGCGACGCCACGTCGCGCGTGTCGATTGGTTGGAAACGCACACCGCGCAGCGCCCACAACACGGGGGAGAACCGCTGCATCGCGAAGATTACGGCGACCAGGTCGTGAAACTGGGTCGCCCGCACGATGGTGTGGCCAAGGCCCGACCCAGCCAGCGCTTCCTCGACGCACAGCTTCACCCGGTAGTAGGGCAGCGGGATGCGGTCGATACCCACGATCGAAACGTAGATGATGTGCTTCACGCCTGCACGGTGCGCGGCGGCGATGAGGCGTCGGGTGGACACGACATCCTTATCGCGGGCGAACTGGGTCGCGCAGTGCACAACCACGTCGACGCCGTCGACCGCGTCGTCGATGCCCACACCCGCAAACAGATCGCCTCGGCGCCAATCGATCTTGGTTTCTTCGGTGCGATCGTGTCTGCTCAGCGCACGAACGTCATGCCCGGCTGCGACGGCGGCTGCGACCACGCGTCGGCCCAGTGTGCCGGTCCCGCCGGTGACCAACACGCGCCGCATCATGCAGCGAGCGTAGCTTCACACAAAATGGCTACGTGACGACGCGAGACCAGCTCACCGTGATGACGCTAAACATCTGGAACATGCATCGGTGGGAG
The DNA here is from genome assembly GCF_035640695.1 of Mycobacterium sp. Lineage (GTDB taxonomy): Bacteria > Actinomycetota > Actinomycetes > Mycobacteriales > Mycobacteriaceae > Mycobacterium. The sequence continues at coordinate 14,745 of NZ_DASQVQ010000059.1, read as the reverse complement.
GAGCGACGCGACGCGATTGTCGACTGGATAAACGCCATCCGGCCCGACCTCCTCGCGCTGCAAGAGGCGGTCCGGTTCAGCGGGCTGTGTCAGGCGACGTGGATCGCGGAGAAGACTGACATGACGGGAATCTTCGCCGCCGCCGGCAGGCATTCCGGTGCCGAGTTCGGCAACGCGGTGCTCAGTCGGCTTTCGGTCGTCGGATCGCGCTCTCGTCGTCTCGCGGACGGGTCGCCCGGCGACGTGGCGCGCGGCGTGCTGACCGTCGACGCCGACCTCCGTGGTCGCCGGGTGTCGTTTTCCTCGACGCACTTGTCGTATCGCTTCGACGACGGCTGGGCGCGAGAACAACAGGTTCGACAGATTGCCGATTTCGTCGGCATGGGTTCAGATGACTTTCCGGCGATACTGTGCGGCGACTTCAACGCCACCGCGGCAGCCACCGAAGTGCGGTTCCTCAAGGGCCTGCACGCACTGGACGGCCGAAGCTTTCACCTCTGGGATGCGTTCGAGGTCGCACACCCCGAGCGGCCCGGCTACACGTGGAGCAATGCCAACCCGTTCGCGGCCGCCGATCAAAACCCGGACCGACGAATCGACTACATCTTCGTCGGAATGCGAACTCCGGACGGAGCGGGCCGTGTGCTGTCCGCGGATGTCGTGTGCAACGAGCCGCGCCGCGGCGCGTGGCCGAGCGACCACTTCGGCGTGGCGGCGGTACTTTCGTGCCCGCGGTTATGAACCGGTGTCGCGCGCCCAGCGGGGCGGCCGCTTCTGCAGGAAAGCAAGCATTCCCTCACGCGCTTCTTCGGAGAGGAACAGCCGGGCCGACTGCACGCTGAGCTCCTCGGCGCGACGGTCGAATCCCTCGAGAATCGCCCTCGTGGTCAGCGCCTTCGACGCCGCGAGCCCCTGCGGTGAGCCGCGCACGAGTTCGGAGGTGATCGCGGCGACCGTCGCCGCGACGTCGTCGGTCGCGACCGTTACCAACCCGATGCGCGCGGCTTCGGCTGGGCCGAATGTCTCGCCGGTGAGGGAATAACGGCTGGCTGCGCGGGCGGTCATCTTCGGCAACAGGGTCAGCGAGATGATGCCCGGCGCGACGCCGATGCGTGCCTCGGTCAACGCGAAGGTGCTCTGTTGGCCCGCGACCGCGATGTCGCAGGCGCCGACGAGCCCGAGCCCGCCGGCGCGGACGTGGCCGTCGATGGCGGCCACCACCGGCAGCGGCAGCTCGAGGATCGCGCGCAGCAGCGCGGTGAGCGCTCTTCCTCGTTCTGCCGCGGCCTCGAACGCGTCCCGGCCGCTGGCCTCGGACAGATCGGCGCCCGCGCAGAACGTGCCACCGGTGTGACCGAGTACCACCGCACGCACATGCGGCTCGGCGGCCGAGTCGCTCAACGCTTGGTGCAGCTGGTCCACCAGCCCCGAAGACAGTGCGTTGCGGTTGTGCGGCGAGTCCAGAGTAATGCGTGCAACCGCGCCTTCGACGGTGTAGTGAACCAGTGTCTTCATCAATACGAGCGTGGCAGGCCCAGCGATGTCTGGGCAACAAAGTTGAGCACCATCTCACGGCTCACCGGCGCGATGCGTGAGAGCCGGGACAGGTTGACGGCCGCGGCAATCCCGTACTCCTTGGTCAACCCGTTGCCACCCAACGACTGCACGGCTTGGTCGACCGCACGAACCGAGGCCTCACCGGCCGCGTACTTGGCGATATTCGCCGCCTCGGCGGCGCCCACGTCGTCACCGGAGTCGTACAACGTTGCCGCCTTCTGCATCATCAGCTTGGCCAACTCGATCTCAATGTAGTTCTGCGCCAACGGATGAGATAGACCCTGGTGCGCGCCGATCGGCGTGGACCACACCTTGCGATTCTTGACGTAGTCGACGGCCTTGTTCAGCGCGAAGCGGCCGCTGCCGACGGCGCTCGCCGCGCCCATGATGCGTTCCGGGTTCAGTCCGGCGAACAGCTGGGCGATCGCGGCGTCCTCGGAGCCGACCAGCGCGTCGGCGGGCAGCCGCACGTCGTCGATGAAGACCTGGAACTGACGCTCCGGGCTGATCAATTCCATCTCGATCGGGGTGTAGGTGAAACCGGGCGTGTCCGTGGGCACGGTAAACAGCGCCGGCCGCAGCTTGCCGGTCTTGGCTTCCTCGGTGCGGCCGACGACGAGCACGGCCTGCGCTTGGTCTACGCCGGAGATGAAGACCTTCTGCCCATTGAGGACCCAGTCGCCGCCGTCGCGGCGGGCGGTGGTGGTGATCTTGTGCGAGTTGGAACCTGCGTCGGGCTCGGTGATCGCAAACGCCATCGTGATCGAGCCGTCGGCGATGCCGGGCAGCCAACGCTGCTTCTGATCGTCGGTGCCGTACTTGCTGATGATGGTCCCGTTGATGGCCGGCGACACCACCATCATCAGAAGCCCGCAGCCGGCGGCCGACATTTCCTCCATCACCAGCGACAGTTCATACATGCCGGCGCCGCCGCCACCATACTGCTCGGGCAGGTTGACGCCGATGAAGCCGAGTTTGCCCGCCTCGCTCCACAATTCGTCAGTATGCTGGTGAGCCCGGGCCTTTTCCAGGTAGTAGTCCTGGCCGTAATTGGCCACCAGCGCGGCGACCGACTTGCGCAGCGCTTGGCGTTCTTCACTTTCGATGAAGCTGTTTTCGGTCACGGTTGGTCCTCTCTAATCCGAAGCTTCCGAAGCTTCCGCCGGTTCCACTCGGGCAAGCACGGCGCCGACGTCGACCTGCCGGCCGACCTGCACATTGAGCTCCGCGAGCACACCGTCACTGGGTGCGGTGATCGTGTGCTCCATCTTCATCGCCTCCACCCACACCACCGGCTGGCCGGCGCTGACAGTGTCACCGACCTGTGCGCCGATCCGGACGACGGACCCCGGCATCGGGGCCAGCAGCGAACCCGGCTCCAGCGCATTGCCGGGCTCGGGGAACCGGGGAATCGCCGCCAGATGCACCGGGCCCAGCGGCGAGTCGACGTAGACCTCGGCGCCGTGGCGCGCCACGCCGAACGGCCGCTCGACACCATCGACCGCCAGCACCACGCGGTCGGTCGTCGCTGAGACGAGCGTCACACCGTCGTCGTCGGGAAGCTCTACGCCGTTGCGGCTGAAGCGGTATCGGATCACGTGCTCATCCGCGCCGGCGCGATGAAAATGCTTGACCTGATAACCCGATGCGAGATTGCGCCATCCGGACGGAACGGCCCTGAACACCATAGCGGTGTTGCGGTTTTCGGCGGCGTCCGCCAAGGCCGCTGCGACGGCCGAAAGTCGGACGGTCGACGGTGTGGCAAGCGCACCGGCGAGCCCCGCCAGCCCGTGGGTGTCGAAGAACGCGGTGTCGGTTTGGCCTGCCAGGAACGCCGGGTGCCGCAGCACGTTGACGAGGAGGTCGCGGTTGGTGCGGACACCGTGCACACGGGCGCGGGCCAGCGCGTCGGCCAGCAACCCCGCGGCCTGGCTGCGGGTGGGTGCGTAGGAAATGACCTTCGCCAACATCGGGTCGTAGTAGATCGACACTTGCGAGCCGTCGACGACGCCGGAGTCCACGCGCACGCCGGTATGGGTCAGCGGCGCGAACGCGGTGGATGCCGTCGACACCTCGAACCGGTGAATGGTCCCGGCCTGTGGTCGCCAATCGCGCGCCGGGTCTTCGGCGTAGAGCCGTGCTTCGATCGAATTCCCTTGCCCGCCAGGTGGTTCGGGCGGGAGGTGAATACCGCTGGCGACCTGCAGCTGCAGCTCGACAAGGTCGAGTCCGGTGACGCATTCGGTGACCGGGTGCTCGACCTGCAGTCGGGTATTCATCTCGAGGAAGTAGAAAGCACCGTCGTCGTCGGCGAGGAACTCCACTGTGCCCGCGCCTGTGTAGCCGATTGCCGCCGCGGCCAGCCGGGCCGCGTCGAACAGCTTGTCGCGCATGCCCGGGGTGCGCTCCACCAACGGCGACGGCGCCTCCTCGATGACCTTCTGATGCCGGCGCTGGATGGAGCATTCGCGCTCGCCGACCGCCCACACGGTGCCGTGCTCATCGGCCAGCACCTGCACCTCGATGTGGTGCCCGGTGGGCAGATAACGCTCGCAAAACACTGTTTCGTCGCCGAACGCCGAGGCCGCTTCCCGCCGAGCGGCCGCGACTTCGCCCGGCAGCGAGGCCAATGCGGTGACCACCCGCATCCCGCGGCCGCCGCCGCCAGCCGACGCCTTGACCAGCACCGGCAGCTGAGATTCGGCAACGGTGGCGGGGTCGAGTTCATCGAGCACGGGCACACCGGCGGCCGACATCATCTTCTTGGCCTCGATCTTGCTGCCCATCGCCGCGACGGCAGCCGCGGGAGGCCCGATCCAGGTCAGGCCCGCATCCGGTACCGCCGAGGCGAATTCCGCGTTCTCCGAGAGGAAGCCATAGCCGGGGTGAATGGCATCGGCGCCGGCCGCCTTCGCCGCGGCGATCAATGCGTCGGCGTCGAGGTACCCGCCGGTGCCCGGCAGCCGCACGCGGGTGTCGGCCTCGGCCACGTGGGGGGATTCGGCGTCGGGTTCGGTGTACACCGCGACGGTGCCGATGCCGAGGCGGCGACACGTCGCGAAGACGCGGCGCGCAATCTCGCCGCGGTTGGCTACCAGCACGGTACGCATGCCCATCACATCCGGAAGACGCCAAAGTTGGAGGTGCCCTTGATCGGCGCGTTCGCGATGGCCGACAGGCACATGCCCAGCACCGTTCGGGTGTCGCGCGGGTCGATGACGCCGTCGTCGTAGAGGCGCCCGGACAGGAACATCGGCAACGACTCGGCCTCGATCTGGGCTTCGATGGCGGCCCGCAGCGCCGCGTCGGCCTGTTCGTCGACCTGCTGGCCGCGCGCCTCGGCGGCGGCACGGCTGACGATCGAGATCACGCCCGCGAGCTGGGTGCCGCCCATGACGGCGGCCTTGGCGCTGGGCCAGGCGAACAGAAACCGCGGATCGTACGCGCGCCCGCACATCCCGTAATGCCCTGCGCCGTAGGAAGCGCCGATCAGCAGGGACAGGTGCGGCACCCGGGAATTGGATACGGCATTGATCATCATCGAGCCGTGCTTGATCATGCCGCGCTCTTCGTACTGCTTTCCGACCATGTAGCCGGTGGTGTTGTGCAGGAACAGCAACGGTGTGTCGGCGCGGTTGGCCAGCTGGATGAACTGCGTGGCCTTCTGCGATTCCTCACTGAAGAGGATGCCGCGGGCATTCGCGAGGATGCCGATCGGATAGCCGTGCAGCGTCGCCCAGCCGGTGACCAGCGACGACCCGTAAAGTGCCTTGAATTCGTCGAATTCGGAGCCGTCGACGATGCGGGCGATGGCCTCCCGCGGGTCGAACGGGATCCGCAGGTCCGGCGGGACGATGCCGAGCAACTCCTCGGGGTCGGCCTGCGGCTCGGTGACCGGTCCCGGTGTGGGGCCCTGTTTCTTCCAGTTCAGCCGGGCCACAATGCGCCGACCGAGGCGCAGCGCATCAAGCTCGTCGACGGCGAAGTAGTCGGCCAGACCCGAAGTGCGGGCGTGCATTTCGGCGCCGCCGAGGGATTCGTCATCGGACTCCTCGCCGGTGGCCATCTTCACCAGGGGCGGCCCGGCGAGGAACACCTTCGATCGCTCCTTGATCATCACCACATGGTCGGACATGCCGGGTATGTACGCGCCGCCCGCGGTGGAGTTGCCGAACACCAACGCGATGGTGGGAATACCGGCGGCCGACAGCCGGGTCAGGTCGCGGAACATCTGGCCACCGGGGATGAATACTTCCTTCTGGGTGGGCAGATCGGCGCCCCCGGATTCCACCAGCGAGATCACCGGTAAGCGGTTCTCGAAGGCGATTTGGTCGGCCCGCAAGGACTTTCGCAGCGTCCACGGGTTGCTGGTGCCGCCCTTGACGGTGGGGTCGTTGGCGACCAGCATGCATTCGACGCCGCTGACCGAGCCGATTCCAACGATTACGCTCGCCCCGACCTGAAATTCGCTGCCCCACGCGGCCAGCGGGCTCAGTTCGAGGAATGGCGAATCCGGGTCGAGCAGCAGTTCGATGCGTTCGCGCGCGGTCAATTTTCCGCGGGCGTGGTGGCGGTCGACGTACTTCGGACCGCCGCCGGCCAGCGCCTTGGCGTGCTCGGCGTCGATCTCGGCGAGCTTGGCCGTCATCGCCTCGGCCGCCTCCAGGTAAGCCGGCGAGGCGGCGTCCAGCGTGGACCGCAGCACGGTCATGACTGGTATCCGAGCGTCTTGGCGGCGAGGGCGGTGAGGATTTCAGTGGTTCCGCCGCCGATGCCGAGGATCCGCATGTCGCGGTATTGCCTCTCGATTTCGCTTTCTGCCATGTAGCCGAGGCCACCGAACAGTTGTACGGCCTGGTTGGCCACCCACTCGCCGGCCTCGACCGCGGTGTTCTTGGCGAAGCACACGTGCGGAATCAGGTTGGTGGTGTCGCCGGCGAGTTGGCGCTCGACGACATGGTGGGTATACACCCGCGCGACGTCGATGCGACGCGCCATCTCGGCCAGCGTGTTCTGCACGGCCTGCCGCGAGATGAGCGGTCGCCCGAACGTTTCCCGGTCGCGACACCACTGGACGGTGATGTCGAGGCAGCGCTGCGCGCTCGAATACGCCTGCGCGGCAAGGCCGACGCGTTCGGACACAAACGCGGCGGCGATCTGGGAAAAGCCGGTGTTCTCGCCGCCGATCAGGTTGGCGGACGGAACCCGCACGTCGGTGTATGACAGTTCGGCGGTGTCCGAGGACCGCCAACCCATCTTGTCGAGTTTGCGGGTCACCTCAAATCCCGGGGTGCCCTTTGCGACAACGATCAGCGATACCCCGGCGGCGCCCTGCCCGCCGGTGCGCGCGGCGGTGACGATGTAGTCGGCGCGCACTCCCGAGGTGATGTAGGTTTTGGCGCCGTTGATGATGTAGTCGTCGCCGTCGCGTCGGGCGCTGGTGCGCAGGTGCCCGACGTCCGACCCGCCGCCGGGTTCGGTGATCGCCAGCGCGCCGATCTTGTCGCCGCGCAGCGTGGGCCGAACGAATTCGTCGATGAACCGTTGATCGCCCGAGGCGATCATGTGGGGCACCGCGATGCCGCAGGTGAACAACGAAGCAAAGACACCGCCCGGCGTACCGGCATAGTGCATTTCCTCGCAGATGATCACCGAGTCGGCGCCATCCCCGCCTCCGCCACCCACCGATTCGGGCAGGTCCGCGCCGAGCAGACCCGCGTCGCCGGCGCGCCGGTGCAGATCGCGTGGCAGTTCGCCGACGCGTTCCCACTCGTCGATGTGCGGCAGCACTTCGCGTTCGGCGAAGGCGCGCACCGTCTTTCGCAGCTGCTCGCGTTCCGGCGTCGACCAAATGCTCATGGCAGCAGGGTTTCCGGTATGTCGACGTGTCGGCTGCGCAGCCATTCACCGAGGCCCTTGGCCTGGGGGTCGAACCGAGCCTGATAAGCCACGCCCGCACCAAGAATGCCCTCGATGACGAAGTTGACTGCCCGCAGGTTCGGCAACACGTGGCGGGTGATCGGCAGGTGCGCCGCCTCGGGCAACAGCTCGCGCAGCTTCTCCACCGTCAAAGCGTAGGCCAGCCAACGCCATTGGTCGCCGGTGCGCACCCACAGTCCGACATTGGCGCTGCCGCCCTTGTCGCCGCTGCGGGCGCCGGCGATCACGCCGAGCGGTAGCCGTCGAGTCTCCCCGAAGGGAAGCGGTTCGGGCAGCGCGAAGGGCGGGACGGGCAGCAGCTCTCGGGTCTCCGCGGCCGCAGGGATCTCGGTGCGGCTACCGTCGGCATGAACGGCAATATGTGGCACCGCGTCGGCGGGCACCCAGCCGGCGTTGAAGACGCCATACACCTGGCCGTCGCCTGGTGGTGCGGTCGTGTGGAAGCCCGGATAGCTCGCTAAAGCCAGTTCGACAGCGGCGCTGGAGAATTGGCGGCCGACGTTAGCGGGATCCGGGTCGCGCGCTACGCACCGCAGCAGCGCGCTGGCAGCCTCTTCGGTGTCGGCGTCGGGGTGGTCGGTGCGCGCCAGCGTCCACTCAAGCTCCGCTGGTTTGACGGTCAGCCCGGTTTCGAGCTGGCGCCGCACCAGTTCGGCCTTGGCATCGATGTCCAAACCGGTCAGCACGAACGTCATCTCGTTGCGGAATCCGCCGATGGTGTTCAGCGACACTTTCAGCGTGGGCGGCGGCGGTTCACCCTTGACTCCGCGCACCCACACGCGGTCGGGTCCGTCGTCGCTCAGCTCGATCGTGTCGATCCGCAGCGTCACATCGGGGTTGGCGTAACGGGCGCCGGTGACCTCGTAGAGCAGTTGCGCGGTCACGGTGCCGACGCTGACTTGCCCGCCGGTGCCGGGATGTTTGGTGATCACCGACGAGCCGTCGGCATGTACCTCGGCGATCGGGAATCCGCCATGGGTCAGATCCGAGATTTCGGTGAAGAACGCGTAATTGCCGCCGGTGGTCTGCACCCCGCATTCGATGATGTGGCCCGCGGCCACCGCGCCGGCGAGTTGGTCGTAATCGGTGCGCCCCCAGCCGAAGTGCGCGGCGGCGGGCCCGACGATCACCGAGGCGTCCGTGACGCGTCCGGTCACTACGACGTCGGCACCGCTGTTGAGACAGTCGACGATGCCCCACGCGCCGAGGTAGGCGTTGGCCGCCAGCGGTGTGCCGACGCCAGATGTCGCCGGCCCCCCGGCTGCGAGCCCTAATTCGGCCGCCCTGGGCAGCAGGTCGTCGCCCTCGACGTGGGCCACGCGGGCCGGCACGCCGAGCCTGTCCGCCAGATTGCGCACCGCGTCGGCCAGCCCCGCCGGGTTCAGCCCGCCGGCATTGGCGACGATGCGCACCCCAAGATCATGGGCAAGACCGAGGCAGTCCTCGAGCTGGGTCAGGAAGGTCTTGGCGTAGCCGCGGTCCGGCGCCTTGGCGCGGTCGCGGGCCAGGATCAACATCGTCAGCTCGGCGAGATAATCGCCGGTGAGGTAGTCCAGGTCGCCGCCGGTCAGCATTTCGCGCATCGCGGCGAGCCGGTCGCCGTAGAAACCAGAGCAGTTGCCGATACGGACCGCACTCGATCCCCGAGTCGCTTCGCGCCTGCCCGCCGAAGCCTCCTGGTTCACCCGGACCTCCCTCCGACGGCATCGTCGTCCCGACCAACCGGTAGGTTACCGCTCGGCGTGCCGGGGACCACAGCGCCCTCCTCCCGGCCGGGCCGCACTTTGGAATCCGACCTGGTTGCCAGCTATCCTTGCTGGTAATTGTCGCCGCAGTCGTGTCCCCGCGGCAGCATCCGAGAAGGAGAAGCTCGATCATGGCCGTGCCCAAGCGCAGGATGTCGCGTGCGAATACTCGTAGTCGGCGCGCGCAGTGGAAGGCGAAGCGCCCGGAGCTGGTCAATGTCACCGTTGCGGGTCAGCAACATAAGGTGCCGCGCCGTCTCCTGAAGGCTGCCCGGCTGGGTCTGCTGGATCTCGACCGACGCTGACGCGGTCTGTCACCCCGCTACCCGGCGCGCCTCTCAGGTGCCTCTCAGGGGATGCGTAGACACTAGTGGCCGTGCGGATATTAGTCGTTGACGACGATCGCGCCGTACGGGAGTCGCTGCGTCGCTCGCTGTCCTTCAACGGGTACTCGGTGGCGCTGGCGCAAGACGGTGTCGAGGCCCTCGATGCGATCGCCAGCGACCGTCCCGATGCCCTCGTCCTCGATGTGATGATGCCGCGGCTCGACGGCTTGGAGGTCTGCCGCCAGCTGCGCAGCACCGGCGATGACCTGCCCATCTTGGTGCTCACCGCGCGTGACTCCGTCTCAGAGCGGGTGGCGGGTCTCGACGCCGGTGCCGACGACTACCTGCCCAAGCCGTTCGCGTTGGAGGAGCTGCTGGCGCGCATGCGTGCGCTGCTGCGGCGCACCACGCCCGACGACACCGCGGAATCGGTCGCGATGACCTTCTCGGACCTCAGCCTCGATCCGGTAACCCGCGAAGTCACCCGCGGCCAGCGGCGCATCAGCCTGACCCGCACCGAATTCGCGCTGCTGGAGATGCTGATCGCCAACCCGCGGCGAGTGCTGACGCGAAGCCGCATCCTCGAGGAGGTGTGGGGATTCGACTTCCCGACCTCCGGGAACGCCCTCGAGGTCTACGTCGGGTACCTGCGGCGCAAGACCGAAGCCGAAGGCGAACCGCGGCTGATCCACACCGTGCGCGGGGTCGGCTACGTGCTGCGTGAAACCCCTCCCTGATGTCGCTTTTCCGGCCACGACGGCACGCACCATTGTCGGCGACCAGCTCCCTGTCGCTGCGCTGGCGAGTGATGCTGCTCGCCATGTCGCTGGTCGTGATGGTGGTCGTGCTGGTCGCGGTTGCCGCGTTCATCGTGGTTTCGGCGTCGCTGTACAGGAATGTCGACGACCAACTGCAAAGCCGCGCCCGGCTGCTGATCGAGAGCGGCTCGCTCGACGTGGACCCCGGGAAGGCCATCGAGGGCACCGCGTACTCGGATGTCAACGCGGTGCTGTTCATTCCCGGGCGAGCGATCTACACCGCCAACCAGCAGGGCCAAAGCCTGCCGGTCGGTCAGCCGGAAAAGGACGTCGTCAGCGGCGATCTGTTGCTATCGCTGCGAACGGCCAACCATCAGCGCGTGCTGGCCCAGCGGCTCAACAACGGCAGCACGTTGATGCTGTCCAAGAGCCTGACGCCCACCGATATGGTGCTGCGTCAACTCGGCACGGTGCTGCTGATCATCGGCGGCATGGGGGTGGCGATCGCGGCCGTGGCCGGCGGGATGGTGGCCCGCGCCGGGCTGCGGCCGGTGGTTCGACTCACCGACGCGGCGGAACGCGTCGCGCGCACGGACGATCTGCGTCCGATTCCGGTGTCAGGTAGTGACGAATTGGCTCGTCTGACGCAGAGCTTCAACATGATGTTGCGCGCTCTCGCCGAATCGCGTGAGCAGCAGGCACGGCTGGTCACTGATGCCGGACACGAGCTGCGCACGCCGTTGACGTCGTTGCGGACCAACGTCGAGCTGCTAATGGCATCGATGGCTCCGGGAGCCCCGCGCCTTCCGGAGAGCGAGATGGCCGATCTGCGAGCAGACGTCATCGCGCAGATCGAGGAATTATCCACGCTTGTAGGTGATTTGGTAGATCTGACTCGTGACGAAGCCGGCGATGTGGTACACGAACCAGTCGACATGGCCGATCTGATAGACCGGAGCCTGGAACGAGTTCGGCGGCGCCGAAACGATGTTGATTTCGACGTCGACATCGTCGGTTGGCAGGTCTACGGTGATGCGGCCGGGTTGTCGCGTGCAGTGCTCAACTTGCTGGACAACGCGGCGAAATGGAGCCCATCGGGAGAACGGGTCCGGGTGTCCCTACGCCAAGTCGATCCGTCACACGCTGAATTGCTCGTGGCCGACAAGGGCCCGGGCATTCCCCCGCAGGAGCGGCGTCTGGTGTTCGAACGGTTCTACCGGTCGGCCTCGGCGCGGGCTTTGCCGGGTTCGGGCCTTGGTTTGGCGATCGTTAAGCAGGTCGTGCTGAAACACGGTGGCGTGCTTCGCCTAGAGGACACCGTTCCCGGTGGGCAGCCGCCGGGTACCTCTATATATGTGTTGCTGCCGGGCGTGCCCATGCCGACAGCCTCGGTGCCGACCGTGCCGCTCGAGAAATTCGCTGGCCCTGCCGGGGAGAATGGAGAAAAGTCTCGGAATGTATCGAGCGACATCTCAGTTGATTCTCAGTCGACGGGCGCAAAGTAGTGGCACCCACTGTGCAGTTCCGAGGCAAACTCGAGAAAGAGCGACAATAAGATGACGAACCACCCGAGGTATTCGCCACCGCCGCAGCAGCCGGGTCAGCCGTATGGTGCGAATCCGCCTGTCGGCCAGCCGTATTCGGGTCAGCCTCGGCCAGCCGCCCCGCAGCAACCCTATGACTGGCGATACGCGCAGCAGCCGTACCGGCAGCCCTACGACCCGTATCGTGATTTGCGTCACACTCAGCCCGCCGGGCCCCCGCCGGGGCCGCCGCCGCAGAAGCGGTCTCGTGGCGGTGCCCTGGTGGCCGGAGCCGTCGCGGTGGCGGTGGTTTCCGCGGCGATCGGTGGCGGCGTCGCGTTGGCAGTTCACCCGAATCGCCCCGCGACGAGCGCACTCGGCGCCGCGCCCGGTGCGGCGCCCAGCCAGCCCGCCGCCAGCCTGCCCGCCGGCTCGGTGGAGCAGGTCGCGGCCAAGGTCGTGCCAAGTGTGGTGAAACTCGAGACGAATCTGGGTCGTCACAACGAGGAGGGCTCGGGCATCGTCCTGACCGCCGACGGGCTGATCCTGACGAATAGCCATGTGGTCGCCGGCGCCAAGGGTGGTCCAGGAGTGCCGGCTGGACCGGTTGGCCCGGGCGGACCGGTTGGCCCGAGCGGCCCCGGTGGTCCTGGTGGTCCTGGTGGTCCTGGTGGGCCAGGTGCCGCGCAGACGACGGTGACTTTCGCCGACGGCCGCACAGGGTCATTCACCGTGGTTGGCACCGATCCAGCGAGTGACATAGCCGTCGTTCGGGCGCAAAATGCCTCCGGCCTGACGCCGATCACGTTGGGTTCATCGTCGAATCTGCGTGTCGGACAAAACGTCGTTGCCGTCGGCTCGCCGCTGGGCCTGGAGGGCACGGTGACATCGGGCATCATCAGCTCGCTGAACCGGCCGGTGTCCACCGCGGGCGACACCGCCAACCAGAACACGGTGCTGGACGCGATCCAGACCGACGCCGCGATCAACCCCGGCAACTCCGGTGGGGCGCTCGTCAACATGAATGGCGAACTCATCGGCATCAACTCGGCGATTGCGACCATGGGCGGTAGCGACTCCCCGGACTCGCAAAGCGGTTCGATCGGGCTGGGCTTCGCTATACCCGTCGATCAGGCCAAGCGCATCGCCGACGAACTGATTGCGTCTGGTACTGCATCGCACGCGTCACTGGGCGTGCAGGTGAGCAACGACGCGAGCGCCCACGGCGCCAAAATCGTCGAGGTGACGAATGGCGGCGCGGCGGCCGCGGCCGGCTTGCCCAGCGGCGTGGTGATCACCAAGGTCGATGACCGGGTTGTCAATAGCGCCGACGCGTTGGTCGCAGCGGTTCGGTCGAAGGCGCCCGGCGACAAGGTGACGCTGACGTACCTCGACCCGTCCGGCAACCCGAAGACGGTGCAGGTCACGCTCGGTAAGGCGCAGCAGTGATGAGCCTCACGGGTGAAGAACGCGCGAGGCTCAGGGTCGTCCCGGGTGAAGGATTAACGACGGTGATGAGAGTGGCCGCGCCGCTGTCTGCGCTCGGATATACGGTTGCAGGCATGGGACAGCCAGGGGAGCTGGTGGGCCGGGCGCTGGTCGTCGTCGTTGACGACCGCACTGCTCACGGCGACGAGGAGGATCACAGCGGACCGCTGGTCACCGAGCTGCTCGGCGAGGCGGGATTCGTGGTGGACGGCGTCGTCGCGGTGGCCGCTGACGAGGTCGAGATCCGCAACGCGTTGAACACCGCCGTCATCGGGGGAGTGGACTTGGTGGTGTCGGTCGGCGGCACCGGGGTGACGCCACGCGATGTGACACCCGAGGCGACCCGCGACATCCTCGACCGCGAGCTGCTCGGCATCTCGGAGGCGCTGCGCGCCTCTGGTCTGGCCGCCGGCATCATCGACGCCGGCTTGTCCCGTGGACTGGCCGGCATCTCCGGCAGCACGTTGGTCGTCAACCTTGCCGGGTCGCGGTACGCGGTGCGGGACGGCATGGCGACGCTGAATCCGTTGGCGATCCAGATCATCGGTCAGCTGTCGAGCCTGGAAATCTGAGCGCCTGCGCGAGCATTAGGCCGTCTAGGTAGCTAACTTGCGTAGTTCGGTCGAATATCAGTCGACCGGTTGGATATGTAGCAAAGTCGCAACCTCTGCATATGCCCTGGCCGAGAATTATCGCCGAGGCACGAAGTGTAGGAAGCAGTGAATGCTCTGTGAATGTGACCTTCGTCACACCCACCGCTGCTGGGTGGCGATGATCGCGCTTTGGGCGCCTGCCAGCTAAGGTGGACGTGCCGCGTAGGCGAATCGTTAGCAACTCGTATTAGTGATTGTGTCGGGCGCATTTGCAGGCGTTGCCGATCGTCTGTCGCGTCGACACTACGCAGCAAGCTGCGAGAATGCTGCTTGACGCTTAGAGTGGTTGGCTCGTCAAATTCGGGTGGTCGTCGTTCGCCTGGTGCGCTGAACGCGATCCTCCCCACTTGTAGCAAACAAGATCGTGCCATAAGGGCGGATGGGCCGTTGGAGCGTATGCGTTGCCGACGCGATGGGGCCCCGTTATGTTCCTCGTGTCAAACAATGAGGTTGGCCTAAGAGCACTCTGTGAGGATGTTCATTTGGTGCTCTTGTGGCATGTGATGGCAGACATTTGACCCAGCACGAACAACAGATGGGGCGGCTGTGACAAGGTCGCCGTCGACACCAGGGGAGAAGATGAAGGTTATCGCTCGGGTGCTGGTCGCTCTGACTGCCGCGTTGGCGGCGTTGTTCGTGAGTACGGGCACCTCTCACGCGGGTTTGGACAACGAGCTGAGCCTGGTGGATGGCAAGGGCCGCACAATGGTGATCCAGCAGTGGGACACCTTCCTCAATGGTGTGTATCCGTTGGA
>NZ_DASQVQ010000058.1:0-4217 GCF_035640695.1 Mycobacterium sp. | reverse complement strand
CACCACCGCCGTCGCGGTCGCCGCCGATGGCGAATGGATCCGGCGTCGGGTGGGCGCGCCCGTTGTCGCGCTCGAACTGGCCCGAGAGCTGGGGGTTCCCGTCTATGACGCCGCCGTGGTCGGCTACCCCGAATCGATGCGCCGCTACCGCCAGGCGCAATGAGCACCTGGGAGGCGCGGACGCGCGGGGGCGCTGGCCGTCGCGGTGATGTTCATCGCCCCCTCGTTCGTGATCGTGGTGGCCGTCGGTGCCCTCTACGTGCGCTACTTCGGGCTGCCCACCCGACAAGGCCGAACGCCGCCGCCAGCTTGTGTGGCCTTGTGTGACTAGGTGGCAGCCAGCCCCGGCAGCCCACCCGCCGGCGCGTCACCGTGGGCGCTCTGTCGAATGCGAGAGTTGACAAGGAGGCGAAATGCGGAAGTGGCTGCTGTTGACCGTGGTGAGCGTCGGTGTGACTCTTCCGTTGACAAAGCTCGGGGTACCGTCGGCGGCGCTGTTCGCGGGGCTGTTGGTCGCGATCGCGCTGGCGTTGATGTCGTTGGCGCCGGCGCGAGTCCCGCGCCGGGCCGATATTGCCGCGCAAGGGGTGCTCGGCGTCTACATCGGCGCCATGGTGCATCGCGACGCGTTCGGTGGGCTCGGATCGGACGGGCCGATCGTCGTCGCCACCGTGGTGGGCACGCTCGTGCTCAGCATCGTCGGCGGGGCGCTGCTGGGCCTGCACCGCGAGGTCAGCCCGCTTACCGGAGCGCTGGCACTGGTGGCCGGCGGTGCCGCGGGACTGGTGTCGATCGCGCGCGAGCTCGGCGGCGACATCCGTGTGGTCGCTGTGGTGCAGTACCTGCGCGTCGCGCTGATCATGGCGTCGATGCCGCTCGTGGTCACGCTCGCCTACCACGCCGACAAGCATGGGCCCGTCCAGGCGCCTGAAAGCGCCTCCGCGCCCGGCTATCTCAACATCGTCATGCTGGGCGTCGTTGTCCTGGTCGGCGCGACGGCCGGGCGGCTCATCAGGCTGCCGGGCGCCGGTCTGCTCGGCCCGATGTCCATCACGATCGTGCTCGAGCTGACCGGGGGGTCGTTCGGCTTGGCGGTGCCGGCGCTGCTGTTGCAAATCGGCTACCTGGTGATCGGCTGGCAGGCCGGTGTTGCCTTCACCCGCGAGTCGCTGCGGGCGATCCAGCGGATCCTGCCGGCGGCGTTCGGCCTGATCGTGCTGATCGGCGTCGCCTCGGCGGGGCTTGGCGCGCTGCTGGCTCAGTTCGCGGGGATCAGCCGGCTCGACGGCTACCTGGCGACCAGCCCGGGCGGCGTCTACGCCGTCCTGGCCACCGCCGTGGAATCCGGCGCGAACGTCACATTCATCATTGCCGCGCAGATGATGAGGGTGCTGCTGATGCTATTCGCCGCTCCCCTGATGGCGCGGCTGTTGGTCCGGTTCGGGAACCGCCGGGCGGATCAGATCGTGGCGAGGAGCTCGGCCGGCAGCGAGCTCATCCGGGTGGCCGATTGACGGCCCGCCTTCAGTACTTCGACCTGGCTGATCGGCTGCCCGGCAATTCCAGCGGCCAAGTTGGGCACCGGCGGCAGCCCCACCACATCGGACGCCCGCCGCGAACCGACGGCGAGCTCGGTTCCGGCGGCGTTGATGCGGACCCATGTGGGATGGAAGGCCAGAGCATCGGCGACGTTCGTTCGGGCCGCTGTCTTGTGTTGCAGCGGAACCGCATCTTCGAGGTCGAGCATCACCGCGTCCGCGCGGGCATCGAAGACTTTGCCGAGCAGTTTCTCGCTGTGGCCTGGGGCGAACAAATAGCTTCGGTCCATCACAGCACACCCCTGTCTTGCAGTGCTGCAACGCACCCTGGGTCCAGGCCCAGTGAATCTCGGTAGACCTGCTCGTTGTCCTGACCAAGCCGGCGACCGGCGAACCGGATGGAGCCGGGCGTGCCGAGCATGCGAAACATCAGGTTCTGCATCTTCACGGGCCCCAGATCCTCGTCATCGACGGTGGTGATGGTTTCGCGGGCGATCACATGCGGATCGCTCATCAGCTGTTCGACGTCATAGATCGGTGCCAGTGCCGCGCCGGCACGTTCGAACTCCTGGCTTACCTCACTAAGGGGACGGTCGGCGATCCATTTCGCCACCGCCTCGTCGAGGATGTCGCCGTTTCGACAGCGCTCACCGGCCGAGGTGAACCAGGGCTGCTCGACGATGTCGGGTCGACCGACCAGCCGCATGACTCTCTCCGCGACAGAGGTGGCGCTGGCCGAGATCGCGACCCAACGACCGTCCTGGGTGAGGTAGGCATTGCGTGGGGCGTTGTTCGGGGAACGGTTGCCATGACGGCCGGGGACCGCGCCGAGCTGGTCGAATGCGGTGGGCCCCGGCCCCAGGATTGCGAGAAGGGGCTCAAGCAGCGACAGGTCGATGACCTGTCCCTGGCCCTGCCCCTCTGCGGAGGCGCGGTGATAGAGCGCGGTCATGACGGCGAAAGCTCCCGCGATACCGGCCACCCCGTCGGCGAGACCGAAGGGCGGCAGCGTTGGGGGGCGGCCTTCGTCGCCCGTTTGGTGCGCGAAACCGCTCATCGCTTCAGCGAGGGTCCCGAATGCGCGCCGCCTGGAGTACGGCCCGGTTTGGCCGAAGCCGGTGACACGCAACATGATCAGACCCGGGTTCACCGCGGTGAGCTGGTCGGGCCCCAGACCCCACTTCTCCAGCACGCCGGGACGGAAATTCTCGATCAGCACGTCCGCGTGGCGCACTAGCTCGCGGAGGATCTGCTGGCCTTCGGTCTTGCTGAAATTGAGGGTCACGCATCTCTTGTTGCGGGAGATGACTTTCCACCACAATCCGTGGCCGTCCTTGGTCGCCCCGTGCGATCGGGCTGGATCGCCCATCGGATGCTCGACCTTGACGACCTCGGCGCCGTAATCGCCGAGCAACATGGCGGTGATCGGCGCGGCGTAGACCGTGCTGATGTCGAGGACGCGGATCCCGTGCAACGGCCCGTTCATCGCGACAGGCCTCGCCTTCTTTTCGGGGTGGTGAATCATGGTTAATCCTTGCCGTTTCGGGTTTGTCAGGAATGGGGTCGGTGCCTGCACACGCAGCTCCTTACAAGACCATTACTTGGGGGTGACCCTTTCAGGCCGGTGGACCTCATAACAGTCCGAGCAGTTGCAGGTTGGTGATGTATTTGACGATGATCGGTGCGGAAACATGCGGGATGTCTTTGTCTGGGCCGATTTTCGCGTCCTGAACTGCGGCGCGGAACCGCCCGGTCGGCGCGATGGGTCCGTTGATCGGCTTCTCGGGCCGCCGGTAGTTGTGCAGCAACGGCAGCAGCGAGTGCTGGCGCTGTCGGTCCGGCAGGGCCCGCATGGCAGTCTCGAACCGCTGCCACCAAGCCGCGTAGTCGGGAATGCGCTGGATCGAGTACCCCGCTTCGATGAGCCAGTCGACGTATTCGTCGAGCCCGATGCCGTCATCGTAGGGGTTCATCACATGATATGTCTCGAACCCATCCACCACCTGGGCACCGAGGCGCGACATCGCCTCGGCGATGAAATCCACCGGCAGCCCGTCATAGTGCGCGCGTTGCCGGTTGCCGTCCGCGTCGAGTTCGTAGAAAGACCCGGGCGCGATGCCGGTGGCGACCAGGCTCAGCATCATCCGGGTGAACGTGTCGGGCACATTGAGCTGGCCCGCGTACCTCGTTTCGGCGAGGATCATGTCGCAGCGGAACACCGACACCGGCAGCGCGCATAGGTCGTGGGCCTGCCGCAGCAGCACTTCGCCGGCCCATTTGCTGTTGGCGTAGCCGTTGGCGTAGTCGTCGTTGATCGCGCGGGTCGCGCTGATGACCCGGATGTCGCCGTCCTCGGTGAACGCCCAGGGCGTGATCTGGTCGCCCACCCCGATGGTCGACGCGTAGATGTACGGCTTGAGCTTGGTGGTCAGCGCGATCCGGATCAGCTCGGCGGTGCCAAGTGCGTTGGGGCCGAACAGCTCGCTGTAGGGCAGCACGTGGTTGACCAGCGCCGCTGGATCGACGATCAGATCCACGGTGTCGGCCAGTTGCTGCCAAACACGTTGATTCAGGCCGAGGTTCGCCTCGCCCTTGTCGCCGGCGAGCACCTGCAGATGCTCGGCGGCCAATTCCCGATAGTGCCGCAGCAGCTGCGGGTCGCCGCTGTCGAAGGTCCTG
>NZ_DASQVQ010000057.1:0-2921 GCF_035640695.1 Mycobacterium sp. | reverse complement strand
GCTCGGTCTCCCGTGGCGACCACGGCGAGGACTCCGCGGCGCGATCGGCAATCTGGGTCACGGCATCAACGGTCACAGCATCAACGATAAGGCGCTTGCACCGTCCAACCCAGTACGATGGCCGCGAATTGACCCCGGCTTAGGGGATTTACACACTCTACGGCGAAGCCCAAGTCCTATGGTCGCTATCCGGATGGGCTGAGTTGCGAGCAACTGTTACCAGCCAGCGGCTTCGTTCAGTCCCCCAGGCGGCCCTTGCTGTTCCCAGCGCTGGCGGTGCCGGCGTGCGCCAATTGGTCGATTGTGTGCCGCCAATGGTTGAGTGCGGTTGGATCGGCCCGCGTGTCGGTGCCTCCGCTGACCAGGCTGATCAAGGCATGGCATACACCACTGAGTCCGACGCCGGTCTCGCGGACCGCGTCAACAATGCGCTGAAAGCCCTGTTCCTCCGAGCAGCCGCATAGCGCGATGAGCACACCAACGGCAACGTCGATCTGCGTGCGCGCCGAACGTTGGGCCAGCCGGGAGCCGTTTTTCATCATTCTGGTGGTGGCGTCTTGGAAGACAACGTGGTGGTAGTCGGGACCTATGCCTGGTTTCATCGCTGATCGCCTCCTGTGTTGCGGCGTGATCCGGAGTCCTCGGGCACCCCCGGCCGTTCGTCGCAGGGGTCGTCGTGGAACTGGCCGAAGGGGTCGGCGTAGTGAATCCAGTTGTGCGGGGAGGCCATTTCGTGGTCGGTGAGTAGCGCCCCCCGCAGGGCGTCGAGAATTTCGGCGCCCTGCGCGCCACAGGTCAGCACCGTTATCGAGGTATGCCGATCCCCAAAGCGGTCATGCCACATCAGATCGGCCAGCGCGCGCCGTTCCGGATCGGCGTAGGCCACCTCGGAGGCGGTCATCGCCGCTAACCACTTGCCGGCCGAGCCGATGCGCACCGCGCCGCCGGCCGATTCGATCCATGCACACTGCTCGTAATTGTTGGCCAACCAGATGCGGCCGCGGGTGCGGATCACACCGTTGACCAGCATGTCGATGGCGGCGTGCAGCCGCTGCGGATGGAACGGGCGACGAGCACCGAACTCGAGGATTTGCACGGCGCCGTCGGCGTGCAGCGGTGGCTGGCCGGCCAGCAGCGGACCGTGCGGGTTGTCGCTGCGGCCGCGCCGCGCGTCGGGGTCCAGGTGCGCCAACGCCATCTCGACGGCATCCGGTCCCACGGTGATACGCGCGCGTGGCGCCAGGCGACCCAACACCGTCAGCGCGACCGGCTCGGGTCGGGTCAAGACCAGCACATCGGCGAACTCGGCTTGCCCGACCACGACCTGGGCCACCGTGCGCCCGTCATCGAGCTCCTCGTGGCCGAGCGCCTGCGGCAGCCAGCGCTCGCTATCGACGCAGGTCAGCACCGCGGCGATGCGCACATCCCGGGCAGCCGGACCGTCGATGTAGCCAGGAGCGACCCTGATACGGACTTGATCGATCGCCGCGCAGATCGGCTCGGGCTCCAGCCACGGCGCCAAATGCACGACGATGCGCTCGACGTCGTCACGACGGTGCAACTGGCGCAACAGGACCAACAAGTCGTTGCGGATGGTGCACGACACGCACCCGTGGGCCAGCTCCAGGGCTGCCTCCGCCGTGGTGAGCAGCCCATGCCGCAGGGTGCGTCGCACCACGTGCCCATCGAATCGGTGCTCCACCACCAGCGTCCCGGCCCGGCGCAACAGGGTGCCGGTCACCGCATCGGTGTCGCCGTGACCGGCCACCAGCACTACCGGAGTACGCATCGCCCTCCCACGCCTTATTGAAAATGATTTCCATCAACGCTACAGTCTCAGTCAACGCTTGTCGACGATGATTGTCATTACGCCACTCGGTGCGAAGGAGGTTGCCGTTGGATAACCTCGCCCCGCGCCATGTCGATTACCGCGAGGACCGCTAAGCCGATGGCCAAGAAATCCAAGATCGTCAAAAACGAGCAGCGCCGCACGGTCGTGGCCCGCTACGCCGAACGTCGCGCTGAACTCAAAGCGATCATCCGCTCACCCTCGACTAGCCTCGAGCGGCGCCTGGCCGCCCAGACCGAGTTGAGCCGTCAGCCGCGTGACGCCAGCGCGGTGCGGCTGCGCAACCGCGACGCCATCGACGGCCGCCCACGCGGGCACCTGCGCAAGTTCGGGCTATCGCGAGTGCGGATGCGCGAACTGGCCCACGAGGGTCAGCTGCCAGGGATCGGTAAGGCGAGCTGGTAGATGCCCGGCAAGTCGGCCCGGGGCCGCCGGGCCAGCCGGCCCGACATCAAACCCGGCAAGAAAAATCTGCTCAACAACCTCGGCCTTACGACAGTCGATTACAAAGACACCGCAACCCTGCGGGTCTTCATTTCCGATCGGGGCAGGATCCGGTCGCGCCGCGTCACCGGACTGACCGTCCAACAGCAGCGGCAAGTCACCCTCGCGATCAAAAATGCCCGTGAAATGGCGCTCCTGGCCTACTGCGGCCAAGGCGTCCGATGAGCCGGCGCGGGACCGGTCTGAGAACTTTATGAGCCAGTCACACCGTGCCACCCACCGCCCATTCACGCTTGCGTTGTGCGCCGCATGCCGATCGCCCCTTGCCCCGGCAATACTCGAACAGCTACGGGCCACCGTCCGCCGCTCCGATCACGGGATGCTGGTGACGACCGGCTGCTTGCTCGGAGAATTCACCTGCGCAGCTCGCGGCAAGTGTGCCGGGGCGGTATTGATGCTGCAGCCGTGCTCGATCGAACGCGTTCCACACGGACCGGCCCGCTGGATCGGTCCGATCGGCGACCCCGACGATCTTCGAATGGTGTGTTCCTGGGTGGAGCAAGGCCGGTGGATCAGCCACCTCCTGCCCGAACGCCTTCGCCTTGATCTGCAATTAAGCCACCGCGCC
>NZ_DASQVQ010000056.1:0-35158 GCF_035640695.1 Mycobacterium sp. | reverse complement strand
CTGCTACATCACCAAGATCCAGGGCGATCCGTGCATCTACAGCAAGCACATGATCCTGCCCAGACAAGGCACCGACTTCGCATCGGTCGAGGCGTTTGCCGCGATCGGGATGACGGTCACCGGCATGCCCGCGCTCAACGCCATCCGGGCCGTGGTCGACGCCCCACCCGGCATCGTGACCAGCGCCGACCTGCCGCTGCGCGCGTTCGCCGGCCGCGTCACTCGCTGATATTGAGCGCATTCGAACATCTGCTGTCGCCCGGCCGGATCGGGACGATGCCGGTGCGCAACCGGCTGGTGATGTCCCCGATGGAGACGATGTACGGCACCGCCGACGGGCTGCCGTCGCAGCGCACCCGCGACTATTTTGCCGCGCGCGCGAAGGGCGGCGTCGGTTTGATCACGTTGGGCGCCACCGGAATTGACCACCGGCATCCGGAAACGCCCGGCGGTCTGCACCTGGGCACCGACGAGTCGGTCAACGCGCACCGGGCACTGGTCGAAGTGGTGCACGCAGATGGCGCGAAGATTCAGCCTCAGCTCGTGCACGCGGGGCCCGACGGCCTCGGACCCGAGATGCACGGGATGACATCGCTTGGCCCGTCGGTCATTCCGTCGTATCTGACCGGCCGGCCGTCCGCGGAGATCACCCGCGAGCAGATCACCGCGGTGCTCGACCTGTTCAGGGCGGCCGCGCGGCGCGCGGCGGAAGCCGGCTACGACGGCATCGAATTGCACGCCGCGCACGGCTACATGATGCTCGGCTCCTTCCTTGCGCCACAACGCAACCGACGCACCGACGACTACCGCGGCGATTCCGTCGAGGGCCGCCTGCAGATGGTGTTGCAGACCCTCGCCGCGATCCGGTCGGAAATCGGCGACGAATTCCCGATCACGTTGCGGATCTCCGGTTATGAGCGAGTGGCCGGCGGGCGGCCGATATACGACACCGCACAAGTGGCGCCGACCCTGGTGGCCGCGGGCGTCGATGCGTTCCACGTCAGCGGCGGTGTGATCGACCGGCTGGTCACCCAGATGGTCAACGGCGCCGACGACGGCGACGCGGTCAACGTCGGTGCGGCGGCGGCCGTCCGCGAGGTTGTCGACGTGCCGGTGATCGCCGTCGGCCGCATTCACGACCCCGACCGCGCCGAGCAGATATTGGCCGACGGCCGCGCCGACTTCATCGCGATGGGCCGGCCGCTGCTGGCCGATCCCGAGCTGCCGAACAAGCTGCGCAGCGGCGACGAGCGGCGCATTCGCAGGTGCATCTCGTGCGAAAACTGCATCGACGCAATGCAGCAGCGGTTCTCGGTCGACTGCGCGGTAAACCCCCGCGCCGGCAGGGAACGCGAACTTGCGGTGCATCCGGCGCCCCGCCCCAAGGAGGTGGTGATCATCGGCGGTGGACCGGCCGGCATGGAGGCCGCCCGGGTCGCGGCCGAGCGCGGGCACCGGGTCAGCCTCTTCGAGCGCAACGGCCAGCTCGGCGGCGCGCTGCTGTGGGCGTCTATCCTGCATCCAGAGAACGAGCCGTTTTTGCACTACCTGCGCAACGAAATCGCCCGCAGCACAACGCAAGTCCACCTGCGGCACACCGCGAGCGCCGACGACGTGGCTCGGCGCGAACCCGATGCGGTCGTGGTGGCCACCGGCGGACGGGTCGTGGTCCCCGACATCGCGGGCGCCGAACTGCCGCATGTGCACACCGGCCCGGCGTTGCGTGCGCTGCTGGCCGGTCACGCCGAGCCGGGCCAGCACGCATGGCAGCGGTTCGGGGCCCGGCTGCTGTCCGGCCCCGGGCAGCGGCTGGTCCGGCCCGGCACCGTGCGCGCGGCCAGCCGGGCCTGGATGCCGCTGGGCCGACGCGTCGCCATCGTCGGCGGTGACCTCGTCGCGCTGGAGCTGGCCGAGTTCCTGGCCAACCGCGGCCGCGTCGTTTCCGTGCTGGAACGGGGTCCCACCATCGCGCCGGAGCTCGGCGACAAGCGCAAAACCGAGCACATGGACCGCCTGGACCGGCTCGGCGTCACCGTGCATGTCAGGGCGACGGTGGCCGAGATCACCCGACGAGGCCTGGTCTTTCGGCCCCACGGCGGCCCGGCGCGCGAACTCTGCGCGGACAACGTCGTGCTCGCGGGATCGCTGCAACCGGACACGTCGTTGCACGACGCGCTCCTCGCTGCGCTGCCCGACGCGCGGATACACGCCGCGGGCGACTGCACCGGTCTCGGTCTGATCCGCAAGGCCACCGAGGACGGCGCCCGGGCCGCCTGCGCTATTTAGGCGTCACCGCCGGGCCAGCTAGCAGCACCGCGCGCCCGGATTGGCGTCGGCGGCGTCGTGCCGCAACCGCCAGTACTCCCGCTCGGTCAGTATCGGTTCGTCGGGATGCACACCGCGACGATGCTCGACGTAACGCCGATAGTGGTTGTCGCCCATCAAGCTTGCGCAGTACCACCTTATGTGGTCTGCGATTCGGCTTGCGGTCTGGCTCGCGAAGCGGGCAGCGCCTCCCATTGCTTTTGCACCTCCCGTTCTGCGGCCGTTGGGATGAGTCCCGATGGTGCGAACAGCCGCGACGGCACCGGCTCGTCCTCGGTCAGCGGACTGCCGCGACCGCGGATCACCCTGACAGCCATGATCAATCCGGTCGCGAACACGATCACGACGAGCAAAGCGAACACAATCGACAGCGTGCCCTGGATGAAGGTGTTGCGGATGACGGCGGATATCTGATCCGGGTTCTTCGCCGAACCGAACGTCGTCTTCCCCGCAGCCTGGGCCATCTGGTACTGATGGTGCTGCGCCCAGTAACCCACCTTCGGGTCGCCGGAGAAGATCTTCTGCCACGACGCGGTCAAGGTCACCGTCAGGTCCCACAGCAGCGGAAGTGCCGGTATCCAAGCCCATTTCAGCAAGCCCTTCTTGAGCACGATGACGGTGACGACTGTCAGCCCGATCGCGGCGAGCAGCTGGTTGGCGATGCCGAACAACGGGAACAGCGTGTTGATGCCACCGAGCGGGTCGGTGACGCCCATCAGCAGCACGCTGCCCCACGCCGCGACGACGATGACGCTGCACACCCACGCGCCCACGCGCCAACTCGGGTCGCGCAGTTTGCGCAGCGGGCCGCCGAGGTTGCCCAGCCCGTCCGACAGCATGAACCGCGCGACCCGGGTGCCGGCGTCGACCGTGGTGAGGATGAACACCGCCTCGAACACGATCGCGAAGTGATACCAGAACGGCCGCAGCCTGCTGCCACCGAAGAAGTCGAGCACCTCGGACATGCCGATCGCCAGAGTCGGCGCACCGCCGGTACGTGAGATGATGGTCTTCTCGCCGATGTCGCGTGCCGCCTGATCGATCTGCGCGGCGGTGACGGGTGTGCCGGTAAGCCCAAGCCCGTTGACATACTGCGCGGCCGACGCCGCGGTACCGCCGGTCTGGGCGGCCGGCGCGTTGATCGCAAAATACAAGTGCTGGTTGAGGATCGCGGCGGTGGTCAGGGCCATGATCCCGACGAAGGATTCGGTCAGCATCCCGCCGTAGCCGATCAGCCGCATCTGGCCTTGCTTCTCGAGCAGCTTGGGCGTCGTGCCCGACGCGATCAGCGAGTGAAAGCCCGACAGCGCGCCGCAGGCAATCGTGATGAACAGGAACGGGAACAGTGAACCGGCGAACACCGGGCCGGTGCCGCTGATCGCGAAGTGCGACACCGCCGGCGCCTGAACGAGCGGGCGGGCAAGCAGAATGCCGAGCGCGAGCAGCGCGATCGTGCCGACCTTCATGAACGTCGACAGGTAGTCGCGAGGAGCGAGCAGCAACCACACGGGCAAGACCGATGCGGCAAATCCGTAGATGATGAGACACCAGGTCAGCGTGACCGGCGACAGGCCGAACCAGCTTGCCCCCCAAGCCGTGTCGGCTACCCATTTTCCGAGGGCGATCGCAATCAGGAGCAGCACCACACCGATCAGCGTCACCTCGGACACCCGCCCGGGACGCATGAATCGCAGGTACACGCCCATGAAGA
Source organism: Mycobacterium sp. (assembly GCF_035640695.1). GTDB lineage: Bacteria > Actinomycetota > Actinomycetes > Mycobacteriales > Mycobacteriaceae > Mycobacterium. The sequence continues at coordinate 31,122 of NZ_DASQVQ010000056.1, read as the reverse complement.
TCGCGATCGGAATCGTCATCGCGATCGCGAACACGCCCCACGGGCTTTGCGCCAGCGCCTGAACGACGACCAACGCCAAAACGGCAAGCAGAATGATCATGATGACGAACACCGCGACGATCGCGGCGGCGCCGCCGACCGCGCCGATCTCGTCGCGCACCATCTGGCCCAGCGACCGGCCGCGGCGTCGGGTGGAGATCCACAACACCAGGTAGTCCTGGACGCAGCCGGCGAAGACCCCGCCGATGATGATCCAGATCGCGCCCGGCAGATACCCCATCTGCATGGCCAGCACGGGACCGACCAGTGGCCCGGCGCCGGCAATGGCCGCGAAGTGGTGTCCGAACAGCACTCGCCGGTCGGTCGGCATGTAGTCGGTGTTGTTTTGGAAGACCTCGGCCGGCGTGGCTTCGTCGTCACGCGGACGCACGATCTTCAGCTCAATGAGCCTGGCATAGAAGCGGTATGCGATCACGTAGGTGCAGATGGCCGCGATCACGAACCAGACCGCGTTGACGGTCTCGCCGCGCATGAACGCGATGACCGCCCACGCGATGGCCCCGAGCACCGCGATGATTCCGAAGATGACTTTGTGCCGTGTCTTGATCGGCGAACGGTCGATGATCGCGACCGGCGGTAAGTCCTTCTCCGTCTTGACGTAGGTGATGTCGCCCACGCGTTCTTCGATGTGATCCGACGGTGCGGCGGTGGGAGTTGCCATGCCGTGATCCTCCCACTCGTTCGCGTCCCGGGGATAGCAAAACGGCGCGGTTTTCTGGCGGCCTGTTCTATTGCCGCACAAAAAGCTCACGCACGGTGTCGATGGTGTCGGCCTCCTCGGGACGCTTGTCGTCGCGGTACCGCAGCACCCGGGCAAACCTCAGCGCCATGCCGCCCGGATATCGCGATGAGCCCTGCACGCCGTCGAACGCGATCTCGACCACCTGTTCGGGGCGTAGCCGGACGACATACCCGTCGGTCGGTCCGTCGGCGAGCTCGGTGAAACGTGTCGTTTGCCAGTCGAGCATCGCGTCGGTCATGCCCTTGAATGTCTTGCCGAGCATCACGTAACCGCCGGTGGCCGGGTCCCGCGCACCGAGATGGATGTTGGAGAGCTTGCCGGTGCGGCGGCCCGAACCCCACTCGACGGCGAGCACCACCAGATCAAGGGTGTGCACGGGTTTGACCTTCAGCCAGCCCGCGCCGCGTCGGCCGGCTTCGTACGGCGCGGTGAGCGATTTGGCCATCACCCCTTCGTGGCCCGCGGCCAGTGTCTTGTCCAGGAACGCCTGCGCCGCTTCGGCGTCTTGGGTGATCAGCCGGTCGACGCGATGCCGGGCGGGCACGACGGCGTCCAGCGCCGCCACCCGCTCGGAGGTCGGCGCGTCCAGCAGGTCGTCACCGTCGATGTGCAGCACGTCGAAGAAGAACGCCGACAACGGCTGTGCCGCACGGGCGGCCGCGACATCGACTCGGCTGCCGAACCGCGATGCCGTGACCTGGAATCGGTGGGGCCTGCCGTCGGGGCGCAGGGCGATCGCCTCGCCGTCGGCGATCAGGGACGAGACCGGCAGCGCCCGCGTCGCCTCTACCACCTCGGGCAGCCTGGCGGTGACGTCGTCGAGGCTGCGCGTGTACAGCGAGACCTGGTCGCCGTCGCGGTGGATCTGCACTCTGGCCCCGTCCAGCTTGGCCTCCAATACCGCTGTGCCACCAAGGCGTTCGAGCGCATCGCCGATGCTGGTGGCGGTCTGCGCCAGCATCGGCCCCACCGGGCGGCCGACGTGCAGCGTGAACCGGTCGAGCGCATCCGGTCCGGCGGTGAGTGCGGCCGCGGCCACCTTCGGCAGGTCGCCGCCGAGCATCGCGGCACGGCGGACCGCGGCCGCCGGGATGTTTGCGGCCTTCGCGACCGCGTCGGCCATCACGCCGGCCAGCGCACCCTGGCGCAGCTCGCCGCTGAGCAGCCGGCGCAGGAAGGTCTGCTCTTGCTCGGTCGCGGCGGCGAACAGAGCGGCGACCAGTTCGGCGCGCCGTCGCTGTGATCCGTGGCCCGACACGGCGCCGATCTCGGACAAGGTCGCATCGACCGAAAGCACGGTCAGCACCGGCTCGGGTCCCGCCTGCGGAATGCTGCGCAGCGCCGCCCAGCCGACGCCGATCTGGCGTTGCGGCAGCTCACCGGACAACCACGAGACGATGATCGCGACCTGGCTCGGGCCGCCTTCGGCGCCGGCGGCCAGCAGGTCGGCGATGCGCGCGATCTTGGCCAGCCGCGACGACGCGGCGCCGACATCCGCAGACGCCGCGGCGACATCGATGAGCTGCACCTCCTCAGCGTGCCATCAACGTCCGACAGCACCCAGACCGACGTTTTGCGGAAAACGTGCGAGAAGGGCGCTGCAAAACGTCGGTTTGGGCGTCAAGTCGCCCACCCGGCGACGGCCTAGGCGACCTCGAATGACACCCGGTGAAAACCGGTGGCGCCGTCGGGCATCACCGGCGCCTGGTCCGGGGTCTGCACCGCTCCGGTGTTGTCGGTCGCGCGCACGGTGATCGTGTGCGAGCCCGGTGTCGCATTCCACCGGTAACTCCACAGCCGCCAGGTGTCGTTGGAATAGTTGGCGCCGAGATCGGCTGGGCGCCAGTCGCCCTCGTCGATGCGCACCTCCACGGCACGCACACCGCGGTTCTGCGCCCACGCGACGCCGCCGAACGTTGCCGGGCCGGCCCGCACCCGCTGGTCGTTGCGTGGCACGTCGATGCGTGACTCGGTCTTGATCGGCCCCCGCGCCGACCAGCCCAGCCGTGTCCAGTACGCCTGCGCGCGGTCGAAGCGGGTCAACTCCAGGTCGACGACCCACTTCGTCGCCGAAACGTAGCCGTACAGGCCGGGAACCACGAGCCTGGCCGGATACCCGTGCTGCTCGGGCAGCGGCCGACCGTTCATCGTGACCGCCAACAGCGCGTCGCGCCCGTCGGTCAACGCTTCCAGCGGCGTCCCGGCCGTGAAACCGTCGACCGACGTGGACAGCACCATGTCCGCGTCGCGGTGAATACCGGCGCGTTGCAGGAGGTCTCGGACCCGGTATCCGGTCCACGTCGCGTTGGAGATCAACTCGCCGCCGACCGGGTTGGACACGCAGGTCAGCGTGACCACCTTCGCCACGACCGGCAGGCCGGCCAGATCGTCGAAGCGATAGCTGATCTCCCTGTCCACCATGCCGTGGATCTTCAGCCGCCAATCCGATCGGCTGAGCTGCGGGACCAGCAGCGCGGTGTCGATTCGGTAGAAGTCGGCATTGCTTGTGATGAAGCTCGGCAGCGCGACATCTCTCGGCTGCACGTCGGGCGGCACCGGTGCAGCGGCGACGTCCACGCGCGGAACGGCGAAGGCGTTGCGGTCGCCGGCCACCGAGTGCAGTCGCCTCGACAATAGGCCCCCGCCCACTGCGGCGATGACCCCGAGCGCCAGCAGCCCAAGCGCTGCAAGCGATTTCCGGCGACCCACATCGACGGCTTCGGCATCGACCACCTCGTCCGATCGGCGCCGCACCAGCAGCAACCGCAACACGGCCACGCCGCAACACATTCCGACCAGGGTCGGTATCACATCGGTTAGCGTCGCGCCGGGCCGGGACAGAACCGCCGCGCAGCCGATCAGGCCCGCGATCACCACGGTGGCGCTGGCGACCGGCGCGCGCCGGGTCTCGAACACCGCCGTGATCGCCGCGATCGCGGCGATCACCACCAACACGCTCAGCGAAAGAAACGGCTTGTCGGCGGTACCGAAGGTCCGGATCGCCCACTCCTTGAGCGCGCCCGGCGTGCGGTCGATGATTGCCGACCCCACCGCATTGCGGACGTCGGCCGCCGGACCGAACGGCGCGGCCACCAGTTCCGCGACGCCAAGAGCCAATGCGGCCGCGGCAATGCCGACGAACATCCGCATCCCGCGCGCGGATTCAGGCATGACGCCAACCTACCGCCGGTACGGTGCGGTGATGGCCACCGTCGCGGATCACGTCATCAATGCGTTACAGGTCAGCGGAGTGCGTAGGGTCTACGGACTACCTGGTGATTCGCTGAACGGATTCACCGATGCGATTCGCCGTGCCGATCGAATGTCGTGGGAGCACGTGCGCCACGAGGAAGCCGCCGCGTTCGCCGCCGCCGCCGACGCGGCGCTGACCGGCCGGCTGGCGGTGTGCGCGGGCAGCTGCGGCCCGGGCAACCTGCACCTGATCAACGGGTTGTTCGACGCGCAGCGCAGCCGGGTGCCGGTGCTGGCCGTCGCGGCGCACATCCCGCGCGCCGAGATCGGGTCCGACTACTTTCAGGAGACCCATCCGCAGGAGCTTTTTCGCGAGTGCAGCGTCTACCGCGAACTCGTCAGCACGCCGGAAATGGCGCCGCGCATCTTCGCGATGGCTATGCGGGCGGCGGTCGAGGACAGCGGCGTCGCGGTGGTCGTCGTGCCCGGGGAGATCTTCTTGGCGCGTGCCGACGACGGGTGGGATGGGCGCCCGATCGTGGCGGCCCGCTCGATCGTGCGGCCCGACGACGAGTCGCTGCGGCGGGCCGCCGCGATCCTCAACGGCGGCAACCGTGTCACGATCCTCGGCGGCGCCGGTGTGGCGGGGGCCCACGACGCGCTGATCCGCCTGGCGGGCACGCTGAATGCGCCGATCGTGCACGCGCTGCGCGGCAAGGAGTACATCGAATACGACAACCCGTACGACGTCGGCATGACCGGGCTGCTCGGCTTCGCTTCCGGCTACAAGGCCATCAAAGAGGCCGACGTGCTGTTGATGCTCGGCACCGACTTCCCTTATCCGCAGTTCTATCCCGACGCGGCGCAGATCATCCAGGTCGACATCCGCGGCCGCCACCTCGGCCGCCGCGCGCCCGTCGACCTCGGCCTTGTCGGCACCGTCGCCGATACCGTCGCGGCGTTGCAGCCGTTGCTGGAACAGAAACGCGACCGCGAGCACCTGGACCGGTCGCTGCGGCACTACCGGCGCGCCCGCAAGACGTTGGACTCGCTGGCGGTCAACGACCACAACCGCACCCCGATCCGCCCGGAATACGTTGCCGGACTGGTGAATCGACTTGCTGCCGACGACGCCGTGTTCACCTGCGATGTCGGCTCGCCGGTAGTGTGGGCGGCGCGCTACCTGCGGATGAACGGCCGCCGCAGGCTCATCGGGTCGTTCAACCACGGGACGATGGCCAATGCGCTGCCGCACGCGATCGGCGCGCAGACCGCCTACCCCCGGCGTCAGGTAGTTGCCCTGGCCGGCGACGGCGGCCTGACGATGCTCTTCGGCGAGCTCGTCACGCTGCTGCAGAACAGCCTGCCGGTGAAGGTGGTGGTGTTCAACAACTCGTCGCTGCAGTTCGTCGAGCTGGAGATGAAGGCAGCGGGCATCGTGAACTTCGGCACCGACCTGCACAACCCGGACTTCGCCGCCGTCGCCGCGTCGATGGGCATGCTCGGTCGCCGGGTCGAGCGCCCGGCCGATCTCGAGCAGGCACTCGCCGACGCGTTCGCCCACGACGGGCCCGCGGTCGTGGACGTCATCACCGCGCGCCAGGAGCTTTCCATCCCGCCGGCCATCACCGTCGAGCAGGCGAAGGGCTTTTCGCTGTACGCGATCCGCACCATTCTGGCCGGCCGCGCCGACGAACTGCTCGACCTGGTCACCGCCAACGTGGCCAGGCGCATCCTCGACTGACGCTATCCGGCGCTATGCCGACGATCACGCCGGCCGGGGCACCGCGGCCGAGCTGGACTGACCGATCCAGCCGGGTACGGCGCGCTTGGCCTGCGCCTGACCGTCGATCGACAATGACCGCTCGCGCAGCGCCTCCATCCACGAGGTGTCACCACGCCAGATCCCGATGAGGGTGCGCAGGCTGGTGGAAACCGTTGCGGCGACGTCGAATCCGGGATCGAAGTCGCACACCTCGGCCTGGCCCTCGGCCACCATCAGCCACCAAGACGACGCCTTCGGCGCGACTTCCGACAGCCGGAAGGCCACCACCGTACGGGTACGCGGCCACTTGTCGATCGGCACCGTGCGGCGGATATCCCACATCAACAGGTGCGGATCGAGGTCCTGGTCGCCGAGCTCACCGATCCAGCGCACCCCCCACGCACCGAGCGCATCCACCACGTCGGCCAGCTCCTTGCCGCTCGGTGTGAGCGTGTAGCAGGTGCGGCCGTCGTCCTCGGAGCGCTCCACCACGCCCGCGCGGGTGAGGGTTTGGAGCCGCTTGGACAGCAGCGCGGGTGACATCTTCGGCACGCCGCGGCGAAGCTCATTGAAACGCGTGCTGCCGAGCAGCAATTCGCGCACCACGAGCATCGTCCAGCGCTCGTCGAGCAACTCCATCGCCTTGGCCACCGGACAGAACTGACCGTATCCAGACATCGGCAGAACCTCCGCCCCATGACAGTACAGATGTTGAACCGGGCCTGGTACAGATTTGGCACTGGATGACCCTGATGGCCGAGCGGACGATGGCTCCAGAGCAAAACCATCGATGAGGAGACCACCATGACTGCGCCGAGCCCGACCACCGCTGACCATGAGCTCGCCGCCAAACACCGGGCGATGTGGGCAACCGGCGACTACGCGAAGCTCGCGGCCGATCTGGTGGCCCCGCTGGGCCCGGTGCTGGTGCAGGCCGGCGCCGTCGGGCCCGGCGACCGCGTGCTCGATGTGGCGGCCGGTACCGGCAACGCGTCGATCCCGGCGGCGCAGGCCGGAGCAAACGTCGTCGCCAGCGATCTCACGCCGGAGTTGTTGCAACGCGGCCAGGCCATCGCCGCCGAAAAGGGTGTCGAGCTCCAGTGGCGCGAGGCGAATGCCGAGGCGTTGCCGTTCGCCGACGACGAGTTCGACGCGGTGCTGTCATGTATCGGCGTGATGTTCGCCCCGCATCACCAGCGTGCCGCCGACGAGCTGGTCCGGGTATGCCGGCCCGGCGGGACGATCGCGGTTCTCAGCTGGACGCCTGAGGGCTTCATCGGCCGGCTGTTCGCGACGATGAAGCCGTATGTGGCCGCACCGCCCCCGGGCGCGCAGCCGCCGCCGCTGTGGGGCAGCGAGCAGCACGTCCGAGAACTGTTCGGGCAGCGCGTATCCGACCTCACCGCGCAGCGCCGCACGCTGACCGTGGACATCTTTTCCAGCGGCGAGCAATGGCGGGACTACTTCAAGTCCTACTACGGCCCGACCATCGCGGCGTACCGCAACATCGCGGCCGATCCCGATCGGGTGGCCGAGCTGGACCGCGAGCTTGCCGACCTCGCCGGCGGCCACCTCGACGGCTCCCGGATGGAGTGGGAGTACCTGCTGGTCACCGCCCGAAGGCGCTAGCCGGACTTGGTGAGCCGGGACAGTTCCTCGCCCCACACCGACTGAGATCCGGCATCACCGATGCGGTAGATCACGACTATCGACGAAATCCCAACGGCGAGCGCCACGATCGCCACCAAAACGTTGGCGGCCGCCCGCCGGGTGTCTGATCGGTGTTCGAGGACCTGCAGCACCGCGAATGCGATCGCGACGACAAGCAGCGCGACCGAGAAGTAGATCATCCACTCGGCGCGCTGTGCGTGCGTTTGCAAGATCGCACTGTGCTCCTTGCGGAGGTCGTAAAGCCACTCGCCGGCGTCCACGGTCACCGGGGTGAGTGCCATGATGCCGACGGCCAGCACCAGCACCAGCCAGACCAGGCGCCGGCGCGCCGCGGGCCACAGGCCGCACAGGATTTCCAGTAGCGCGGTCAGCGGCACCAGAACCACCATGAAATGCACGAGCAGAACGTGGGCCGGCATGCCGGAGATCGATGTCAAAGCTGCTCCCTAAGGCTCGGACTGTCGGTCACGATAGTCCATGAAGCTGGTGAACACCGGGACTACCGGGCGGTCGACATACCATCACCGGGTGACCGACACGTTGAGCGACGACGACGTCGCATCGCTGCGGACCTGGGTCAGCGAGCGCGGCATCGGTACCGACATCACCGACGTCGAGCCGCTGACCGGTGGGACTCAGAACATCGTGGCGCGGCTGCGCCTCGATGGGCGCCCGCTGGTGCTGCGCCGCCCGCCCGCGCATCCCCGGCCGACGAGCAACGACACCATGCTTCGCGAAATCGCGGTGCTGCGCACGCTGGCCGGCACCGACGTGCCGCACCCCGAATTCGTCGCCGGCTGTGCGGATCTCGACGTGCTGGGCGTGGTGTTCTATCTGATGGCCTACGTCGACGGTTTCAATCCCGGCACCGAGGTGGCCGACGCGTATACCCGCGACGCGGCCATGCGGCATCAGGTCGGCCTGGCGTACGCCGCCAGCCTGGCGCGACTGGGCAACGTCGCGTGGCAGGGCAGCCCGCTGGCGGCGATCAAGCGTCCGGGTTCCTTCCTCGCACGACAGGTTCCGCAGTTCCGGCGACTGCTCGAGAGTTATCGACACGACCGGTATTCGCCCGACTCGTTGCCGTCGGTGACCGAGCTGGCCGACTGGCTGGAAGCCAACCGGCCGCCCGACGCCGAGCCCGGCATCATGCACGGCGACGCGCACTTGAACAACGTGTTGTTGCGGCGCGAGACGCCGGAGATGGCGGCATTCATCGACTGGGAGATGTGCACGGTCGGCGATCCGCTGCTGGACCTCGGCTGGATGCTGATTTGTTGGCCACTGGACCCGAATCCCATTGGTGCCGGTGCGGCGTTGGCGGCCCTCGGCGGCCTGGCCGGTCGGCGCGAGCTGCTCGACGCGTATTTTGCCGCCGGCGGACGGCAGACCTCGCGGCTGGATTGGTACGTCGCGATGGCGTGTTTCAAGCTCGGCATCGTCATCGAGGGCACCTGGTCGCGCTACCTGGCCGGCCAGGCCCCCCGGGAGGCCGGTGAGCTGCTGCACGCGTCGGCGACCAATCTGATCGAGCTCGGCAGTCGGGTCGCCAAGGGCGACAACCCATTCGCCTGACCGTTATTTCCTCCACGCCAGCGCGTCGACCGGGTCCGGCGCGCCGTCGCGATCCTTTACCACGCGGTAGGCGAGGAATCCGATCACCAGCGTGAGCACGACGAAGATCACCGCAAAGTACTGCAGGAACCAGGATTTGCCGTCGGGGTCGTAGACCTCCCGCCGCGGCCACGCGATGTTGACGCACAGCAGCGCACCCATCACGACCGCCGTCAGGTTGACCGGGAGGCCCCACTTGCCCAGGTTCAGGATCGGTGCCCCGTAGCTGAGACTGGTGCCGCGCAGCCGGTGTAGCAGCGCGGGCACGGTCACCATCAGGTACGCCATGTAGACGATGACCACCGACACGCTGGTGATCGCGGCGAAGACGCCGGCTTGGCCGAGGTTCACCAGCAGCACCAGAATCGCCAGCGCACTCACCGTCGCGCCGGTGCCGAGCGGGGTTCCGGTGCGCTTGTTGACCTTCGCAAGGAATGACCCGAACGGCAGCCGGTTGTCCCGCGCCATCGAGAACATCACCCGCGACGCCGAGGCCTGGATCGCCAGCGTGGCCGAGAAGATCGCGACCGCGACGATGATCAGCAGGGTCTTGCCCAACCATGTGTCCAGCTGACTGGTCAGCACCCAGGCGATGCCCTCGGTTGACAGCAATGGGTCGTCGAGCGACGGCGCGGCCAGCAGCGCCGCGAGGATCATCAGCCCGCCGCCGACGAACGACACCAGCAGGGCGTTGATGATCGCCTTCGGTGCGGTCGTGCGTGGATCCTTGGTTTCTTCGGAAAGCTCTGCGGCACTGTCGAATCCGTACATCACATAGGCGGCCATCAGCATCGAGGCCAGGAATGCCGGCAGGTACCCCAGGCCGGAGCCGTGCCCGCCGGTGTGGAGCACCGCGGCCGGGCCGCGTTCGGCCTTGATGAACATCGCGACGACGATCAAGACCACGCCGACGATCTCCAGCGTCACGCCGGTCACCGTGATCTTGCCCATGAACGCGACGCCGGCGCCGCTGATGACGGTGCACAACACGATCGTGATCGAGCCGAGAATGATGCCGTTGGTCGCGCCGCTCACCGAGGTCAGCGAGGGATCGTCGCCCACCAGCTGGAAGCCGCTCCAGATCGACGGCAGCACGCTCTGCATTGCGATCGCCAGCGCGGAGACGCTGACGATGTAACCAATCAGCATGAACCAGCCGGCGAACCACCCCACGGCGTTGCCCGCCAGCCGCCGCGACCACTGGTAAATCGCGCCGGCCACCGGAAACTTGCCGGACAGCTCGGCGAACACCAGGCACACGCAGAACTGGCAGACGAACACGATCGGCCAGGTGAAGAGAAACGCCGGGCCGCCCAACCCGAAGCCGAGCGCGAATAGCGCGAACACCGTGGTCAGGATCGACACGAACGAGAATCCGGACGCGAAAGCGGCGTACGCGCCGATGCCGCGATGCAGTTCCTGGGCGTATCCGAGCTCGGCGAGCCCGTCGGCGTCCTCCTGCGACGAGATCGCCGAGTCGACGGTAGCGGTCATGGACACTCCTAGCGCGCAATAACTGTCGTACGACAGAAATTAGCCACGGTTTTTGTTGCCGACGTTTCCTGCAAGTCACAACTCTGTGTCCGGTGCCGATGCGATCCCCGAAGGCGACAATCATCGCCATGGCCGACGAACTGGGCTTCGCCGCGATCATCCGAGACATCGACGCTGCCACCGGTGAGCCGCAATTGCTCGACGGGATGCGACGAGCCAAAGACGCCGCGGTGGCCGAGCTGAACTCGCACACCCCGGCCTTGCGGCTGGCCGCGGACTGGTCGCGGGTGATGGCCCGCGCGCTGGCAACGGCGGCGAGGCTGGTCAGCACCGAACCGATGGCCTGGACGTGGTTCGTCTCGGGCAGCGTCGCGCGCCGGGAGGCCATTCCCGGCTCGGACATCGAAACGCTGATCGCGCTCGACAACGACGTCGACAAGGACGGTAAGGCGTCGGCGCTGGCCCGGGCGGCCGACGTGCACGCGCTGCTGGAGCGCTGCGGTTTCGCCGGCGACGCCAATGGCGTGCTGGCCAGCCGCGGCCGGTTCTGCCGCCGGCACGCCAGCTGGGCGGAGGGCATCGAACGCTGGTGTGCCGAGCCCGCCGAGGACCGCGGCGTCGTGATGACGGGCCTGCTCGCCGACGCGGCGTCGTTATCTGGGGTCGACGAGCTTCGGCTGCTCACCCTTGACGCGGCGGGGCGGTATCCACAAGCGCTGGGGGCGATGTTGCAGGACGCCACGGCCTTCCGGGCCACGATCCCGTCTCGGCTCAGGGTGTTCGCCACCCACGCCGACTCCGTCGACCTCAAACAGGCCGCGATCGAGCCGGTGGTCAAAATCGCGCGCTGGGCGGCGTTATCGGCCAACTCGGCCGCCGTCGCGACGCTGGAGCGCCTGAACGCGGCGGCGCGGGCGCATACGCTGGACGCCGACGACGCCGCGATCCTGCGGGAGTGCTACGTGTCCGCGTCGCGGATCCGCTGGCGCGACCGCGCGGCGGCGTGGATCGACGGCGACCGCATCACCGACGTGGTCTCACTGGCCGGGCTGTCGCCGCAAGAGCGGGCGACCTTGCGTGACATCGGTCGGGAGCTCAACGCCATCCGCCGCAAGCTCACGTTTCTAGCGTCGACATCGTCGTTTCGGTGACGCGCCGACGGTCCTTTCCCATTCGCAGGCTCCACAGGGCACTCTCGGCGCGGGCGGCGCTGACCACACAGACGGCGGTGTGGAACGCCCGGGTTTCCCGGTGCGCAGGATCGATGCGGAGTCCGGCAGCTTGACGCATCACCATTACTGCAAGCGCGAGGCTCGTCAGGTGCGGCACCACCAGAAGATTCACCCTGGCATTACGGCCGGTGATCACCATTAACCGTTGATGCCTGGCTTCCCAGCCGTGCCAGTTCAAGTCCGGCGAGCTCTCCGCCGACGACCAGTTAACGCGTATTTGAATGACTTGACCCAGTGGTTTGTGCAGGACGCCGACCAATTCGGGTAGCTCGCGTGCGACCTTCGCGGTGTGCGGCCACCACGCCCCGTCGATGTCATGACCAAGGTGCGACGCAAGAGTGAGCCGAACCGGACTCGCCGTCCGCTGACCCAGGAGATCGCCAGGCAATTCCGCACGGTCCTTCGCAATCGAGCAATCGTCCCAACATGTTTGTGACGACAGGCGGATCGAAATCGACGTTGATCTCGTTCGCGAAGGCTCACGCGTGCAAATCACCGTTGACAACGAAGCGACTCCCCCTGACCCTACGCCCGGTGATGTGCACTGCTGGAAACGGGGCCGGGGGATAAGATTGGCATTCCCAGCGCAGCGACTTACAGCGACTTACATTGACGCCCGGCACGGCACACACGCCGCAACGGCAGGCAGACACAGTCGGGAGGTGGTCACGTGAACAAGCTTCTCGTCATCCTCGCGGGCGCCTTGGCCGCGATCGGCGCATCCTTGACCCTGGTCAGCACCGGCGTGGCCGGTGCGGCGCCGGACGTGTCGGGGCAGCCGTTCTCCGAAGCTCAGGCGGCGCTAAAGGCGGCCGGCTACACGGCGGTGGTGTCGACAACCGTCGGCGCCAGCGTGGCACAGGGCGACTGCACGGTCGTCCGCCAAAGCACCACCAAGGGCTCGGCGTTCGCCGGAGGCGACTGGCCGGGGTCGACCGCGTCGCCGAAGGTGTTGTTGTCGCTGGACTGCAGCGCCAAGCCCAAGCCGCGCTCCGGCGGCTGATCGCTGCGGCAGGTAACTTGCGATGACAGCGTCGTGCCGTCTAATCTCGGCAGATCATGTCTAGCGCGCGTCTGCTCGTAGTAGCGCCCCGCAGCGGGGTCTGATCTGGACCGACCCCCCGCTGTGGGTCGAAGCTGCTACATCGTCGGTCACCTCCGATCGAAGAAGAGACCGGCACATGACACCGCAATCCGGCGCCCACGTCGCGCCCGCCCATGAATCGCTATCGGCTCGTTTCGATGGCGTCCCGCTACCGCGAGGGCTGCGCGAAGCCGCCCAGCACATGTCGTGGAGCACCTTCACCGCCACTTACAGCCCGAATGCCGGTCCGCTTCGGTTGGGCCGTTTCGCGTGTACCGACGTCGATCGCCCGGCCACCCGGCTGGGGCCGCAGGCCCGGACGTACCAGGCCACGTTTGCCATCGGCGACCGCATCCAGACTGCCACCGTCGCCGCCACCGGACCGGTCGCCGCGCTCACCGCGATGCTCTACGAACTGGGCATCGCGGTCGACATGCGGCGCTTCCACCAACTGCGGGCCGGTGATCACACCGCGACCTTCATCGAAGGCACCGACGGGCAGCACGCTCAGTGGGCGATGGGTTGGTCGCAGGACCCGACCGAGTCGGCGTTGCGGGCCGTGATCAACTGCGCGAACCGGCTGATGACCTTGGCCTGGTACACCGAGGTCGACGCCACCGCGAAGAGGTACGAGTGGCGACGTCGATAGGGTCGAGGTCAACCGCTCAGCGCAAGGGCCGCAACACAATCGGCATGCCGTCCATTGGTATCGGCATGCCGCCCCAGTCGTAGCGCGGCTTGTAGTCGGGCCGAATCAGTTCCAGCCGATACTGGCGCAGCAGCCGGTGAATGACGGTCTTGACCTCCAATTGCCCGAACACCATGCCGATGCACTTGTGGGCTCCGCCGCCGAACGGCGTGAACGCGTTGCGATGCCGCTTGTGCTCGGCGCGCGGCTCGGCGAACCGCTCCGGGTCGAATTTCTCGGGATCGGTCCACACCTCGGGCAGCCGGTGGTTGACACTCGGCCAGATGACCACGTTGGTGCCCGCCGGCAGGTAATACCCGAGCAGTTCGGTGTCGCGCTCGGTTCGGCGCATGGCCCATGGCACGGGCGTCACCAGCCGTAGGCACTCGTTCATCACCAGATCGAGGGTCTCGAGTTTTTCCAGTGCCTCGATGTCGAGCGGTCCGTCGCCGAGGCGGGCCGACTCGTCGCGGGCCCGGTCCTGCCACTCCGGGTGCGCGGCAAGGTGATACGCCATGGTCGTCGACGTCGACGTCGACGTGTCGTGTGCCGCCATCATCAGGAAGATCATGTGGTTGACGATGTCCTCGTCGGTGAAGCGGTTGCCCTCGTCGTCCTCGGTGTGGCACAACACCGTCAGCATGTCGTTGCCCTCGGCGTTGCGGCGCTCCTTGACGCGCTGCGCAAAGTAGTCCTCGAGCAGCTTGCGCGCCTGCAATCCGCGCCACCACTTGAACGGCGGCACGCCGCGCCGGATGATGGCGCCGCCTGCGCGCGTGGTCGTCGTAAACGCGCGGTTGATCCTGGTGACCAGCTCCTTGTCGGTGCCGGGTTCGTGGCCCATGAACACCATCGACGCGATGTCGAGCGTCAGCTCCTTCATGGCGGGGTGGAACAGGAACCGTGCATCGTTGGTCGGCCAGTCGGCCACCACCGCCGATGCCACCCGGTCGATGTTCTCGACGTAGCCGGCCAGGCGGCCGCGGGTGAACGCCTCCTGCATGATCCGCCGGTGGAACATGTGCTCCTCGAAGTCGAGCAGCATCAGGCCGCGGTTGAAGAACGGCCCGATCACCCACTGCCAGAACTTCTGCGAGTAGTCCTTGTTGCGGTTGGCGTAAATGATCTGCGCGGCCTCGGGCCCGATCGCGACCACCGACGGCAGGGCCGGCGAGTATGCGTAGAACACCGGGCCGTGAGTCTGATACAGGTGATAGACGTAGTCGACTCCACCGCGGAACATCTCGATCATGTGGCCGATGACCGGCAGGCCGGCGTCGCCTACCACGGGCTTCAGGTCGCTGCCGGGGGGCGGGTCGGCCAGCGTGATCTGCTTGAACTCCCGGTTAAGCAGCCGCCTCTCGACCATGCCCATGCCGGGCAGGTTGTTGATGGTTGGCACGAACCGGCGCCTGGCCTGATCGAACAGGTACTCCGGGGTGCTGATGGCCGCCATCGCAACGCTCCTGGGCTTCAAGACGTGGGCTTAAAACGCTGTGGTTGACATCACTGCACCACCATCCTGCTGGCCGGACTTGACGCATGTCAAGTTTTCTGCCGGCCCTGTCGTGGTGCAATGGTCGGGATATGACCGTCGAACCCGCGTCGCCCCAGATTCGCCGCAGCCGTGGCGACCGGCAGCGCGACGCCATCGTTTCGGCGGTGCGTGAACTGCTCGAGGAGCGCTCGTTCGCCGACCTGTCGGTCAGCACGATCAGCGAGCGCGCCGGGATAACGCGGTCCGGCTTTTACTTCTACTTCGACTCCAAATATGCGGTGCTCGCGGTGATCCTGGCCGACGGCCTCGAACAGCTCGACGAGCTGACCCACGGATTCGCGTCCCGCGAAGCAGGCGAGTCACCACCGGAGTTCGCCAAGCGGATGGTGGCCGCCGCGGCGGCTCTGTTCGCCAGCAATGACCCCGTGATGCGGGCGTGCGTCGTCGCGCAGAACACCGACGCGCAGATCCGCGAAATGATGAATGACGTGCAGGACACCGTGATCGACAAGATCGTCGGGCTGGTCGAACAGGAGATCCAAGACGGCGCGCGGCCGATCTCGAACGACCTTCCCGCGCTGGTGCGCACGCTGACGGCGACGACGGCGATGACGCTGTCGCACGACAGCGCGTTCGTCGGCCGCGGCGACGATCCCGGCCGCGCACTGACGATCGTGGAGCGGCTGTGGCTGACCGCGTTGTGGGGCGGTTCCGGGGCCGACTGAGCATGGACACATTTGCCGGCAAGCGGTGCTTCCTGACCGGAGCCGCCAGCGGCATCGGACGCGCCACCGCGCTGAAGCTGGCCGCCGGCGGGGCCGAACTGTATCTGACCGATCGCAACGCCGACGGGCTGGCCGCGACGGTCGCCGAGGCCTGCGCACTGGGGGCACGGGTTCCCGCACATCGGGCGTTGGACATCGCCGACTACGACGAGGTGGCCGGCTTCGCAGCCGACATCCACACCCGCCATCCAAGCATGGATGTGGTGATGAACATTGCCGGCGTATCCGCCTGGGGGACAGTGGATCAGCTCACACATCAACAGTGGAGCTCGATGATTTCGATCAACCTGATGGGCCCCATCCACGTCATCGAGACGTTCATCCCGCCGATGATCGCCGCCGGGCGAGGCGGCCATCTGGTCAATGTGTCGTCATCTGCCGGGCTGATCGCGTTTCCGTGGCACGCGGCCTACAGTGCGAGCAAATACGGACTGTGCGGGCTGTCGGAGGTGTTGCGTTTCGACCTGGCCCGCCACAACATCGGGGTGTCGGTGGTGGTACCCGGCGCGGTCAACACGCCGCTGGTGCAGACGGTGGAGATCGCCGGTGTCGACCGGGACAACCCCAGGGTGCAGCGGTGGGTCGAGCGGTTCACCGGTCATGCGGTGTCAGCCGAGACCGTCGCCGACAAGATCCTCGGCGGCGTGCGCAAGAACCGCTTCTTGATCTACACGTCCAACGACATTCGCGCACTGTATCTCTTCAAGCGCACGATGTGGTGGCCGTACAGCGTAGCGATGCGGCGGGCCAACGTGGTCTTCACCCGCATGCTGCGGCCGGCGCACTAATAGCCACCGGGTGGCGGCGCCAACTCCAGCCGCACGCCGAGAAGCCTTACCGGTCGGTCGAGTTCGAACAAGTCGAGCAACCGCAGGGCGGCGTCCGCCACGACGTCGGGGTCGGTGCTCGGCTCCGCCAATTTGCGTATCTTGGTGCGGGTGAAGAACGCCGAGTTGCGCACGGTCACCGCGACTCGGGTCACTATCCGCGACTCGGCCACTACTTCGGCGAGCGCGCGTTGCGCCAATTCCGTTACCGCGGATTCCATCTCGTCGCGCCGGGTGAGGTCGTGGGGAAACGTGATGACGTGGCTGCGGGAGCGCGGCATCCAGGGCTCGGCGCTCACGGTGGTGTCGCCGCCGCCCTTGGCAAGCAGCAGCAACCACAGGCCCGTCGTCGGGCCGAAAGCTGCGGTGAGCGTGTCGGCGTCGGTTGCGGCCAGCTGCGCGACGGTGGAAATGCCCATTGCGGCAAGCTTTTTCGCGGTCTTGGGCCCGACGCCCCACAACGCGTCGGTTTCCCGATCGCCCATCACCATCATCCAGTTGGCGTCGGTGAGCCGATAGACGCCATCCGGCTTGGCGAAGCCGGTGGCGACCTTCGCGCGCTGTTTGTTGTCGCTGATGCCCACCGAACACGACAGCCGCGCTTCCGCGGCGATCGTGGTGCGGATGCGTTCGGCCAGCTCGGCCGGATCGTCGACGTCGGCACCGACATAGGCCTCATCCCAGCCCCACACCTCAACCGGATAACCGAGCCCGCGCAGCAGGTCCATCACCCGCTCGGATGCCGCGTCATAGGCCTTCGCGTCCAACGGAAGAAACGTCGCATCCGGGCACCTGCGGGCGGCCGTGCGAAGAGCCATGCCGGCGTGTACGCCATACTTGCGCGCCGGATAAGACGCACAGGTGACGACCTTGCGTGGTTCGTTCGGGTCGCCGTTGCCGCCGACGATGATCGGAAGTCCTGCCAGCTCCGGGTGGCGAAGCGTTTCCACCGCCGCCTGGAACTGGTCCAGGTCGACGTGCAGTATCCAGCGGGGCTGTCGGCTCTGCCCGGCGGCGCTCATCGCCGGCTGTTCACCGGCCGCACAGCTTGCGGGCCAGGCTTTCCCATGCGTCGCCGAGCTCGTCCAATGTCCGGCCGTGGTCGGTGAGCTGGTGCTGGACGTAGTCGGCGTCGAGCAGCGCAAGCAGCGCCTCTGTCTGGGCTTCCACGTCGCCGGTCGTGCCCGCGGCCTGCAATAGCACCCGCACGTGCGTGTGCTGAACCATCATCGGCGGGCTGTAGCGGGTCTGCGGGTCACGGACCGTGTCGGCAAGCAGCGCCCGGTGGGTGTGCACGAATTTCAGCCGCTCACGGCCGTAGGCCACCAGGCGGTCGGTCGGCGCGGCGCCGGGCCCCAGCGGCGGGGGGCCGAACAGCATCGCCTCTTGGAATGCGCGGTCGTCCTCGTCGAGCAGCACCAACATCAACCCGGCGCGGCTGCCGAACCGGCGGAACAGTGTGCCCTTGCCCACACCTGCGGCCGCTGCGATCTCATCCATCGTGATGCAATCGGCGCCGCGTTCGGCGACCAGTTTCCGCGCCGCATCCAGCAGCAACGCCCGATTCCGAGCGGCGTCGCCGCGCTCCTGCGGCACCTGCCCGGACACCGGCAGTTCACGCACGGCCATGACTGCACTTTAGCTCAGCGGGGATTAATCTGGACCATAGTCCGGTTGACCTGTGCGATACCTACTCTGGATCGCGAAGGAAGGTGCAATGTCTACAGTGTCGGAAACAGTGTCGGAAACCAAGATCTTGGTGTTGGTGGGCAGCCTGCGGGCCGCGTCGCTGAACCGTCAGTTCGCCGAGCTGGCGGTCGAGACGGCGTCGGACGGCATCACGGCGAGCGTCTATGCCGGTGTCGGCGGCGGCCTCGGCGAACTGCCGTTCTACAACGAGGACATCGACAACCCCGCCGACGTGCCCGCATCGGTGACCGCGCTGCGCGACGCGGTCGCGGACGCCGACGCGATCCTGGTCGTGTCGCCGGAGTACAACGGCAGCATTCCCGGCGTGCTCAAGAACGCGATCGACTGGCTGTCTCGGCCGTTCGGCCAGAGTGCGCTGAACGGCAAGCCGCTGGCCGTGGTAGGCACGTCGCTCGGCCAGTACGGCGGCGTGTGGGCCCACGACGAGGCACGCAAGTCGTTCGGCATCGCCGGGGCCGACGTCGTCGACGTCTCCCTATCACTGCCCGCGGCGAAGCTGGAGGGCAAGCCGCCGCGGGAGAATGGCTACGTGGTGGCCGAGCTGGGTGACGTGCTGACCAAGCTCGCCTCCGAGGTGGGCTGAGCCCGAGGTCTCAACGCGGCCGCCGGCGAGTCACAATTCTGGCTCGTCGGCGGCTTTGCTGTGCGGGGTCGTCGCCGGGCATCTTGTCGGTGCCGCGTGGTAGTGATGTCAACGTAGGGTGTCCTGCACCAAAATGTGACCTGCGACACGCCGTCGCGCATCGGGCGCATTGCTTACGACCAGGGAATTTCATGAATGTTGTTCAGAATATGTTGTATGCCTTCTGGATGTCGGCCACTAGG
This sequence comes from Mycobacterium sp., assembly GCF_035640695.1. Classification (GTDB taxonomy): domain Bacteria; phylum Actinomycetota; class Actinomycetes; order Mycobacteriales; family Mycobacteriaceae; genus Mycobacterium. The sequence goes on along the minus strand of NZ_DASQVQ010000056.1, from coordinate 11,935 downwards.
TGTAGTGTCTGGAACACCGACAGACCCCGCGGTTCGCAGGTCGGCCGGGCCGCGGAAATCACCGGCCACCCGCCGGTGACGAGGGTCCGGCAGGCAGGAATTTCGGGGCCCGGCGGTCTGCTGAATACAGCAACAGCGTAGTAAGCCATGTCCATGTCACGTTTCGCTGAGGAGCCGTACCGCAGATGACCATCACCGTGTACACCAAGCCCGCATGCGTGCAGTGCAACGCCACCTACAAGGCGTTGGACAAGCAGGGCATCTCTTATGACGTCGTCGACATCACCGAGGTGCCCGAGGCACGTGACTACGTGATGGCACTGGGCTACCTGCAGGCGCCGGTCGTGGTGGCCGGCAACGATCACTGGTCGGGCTTCCGCCCCGATCGCATCAAGACACTCGCCGGCCTGACGGCGGTTACCGCGTAAGGAGATGTCCGTGGCTGTCGGCAGCGGCGCGCTGGTGTACTTCTCCAGCGTGTCGGAGAACACCCATCGCTTCGTGCGCAAGCTCGGGCTGCCGGCTAGCCGGATACCGCTGCACGGCCGCATCCGCGTCGACGAGCCGTACGTGCTGGTGCTGCCGACCTACGGCGGCGGCCGGGCGACTCCCGACGTAAACGCCGGCGGCTACGTGCCCAAGCAGGTCATCGCGTTCCTCAACGACGAAGACAACCGGTCGTTGATCCGCGGGGTCATCGCGGCCGGCAACACCAACTTCGGTGCGGAGTTCTGCTATGCGGGCGAGGTCGTTTCCCGCAAGTGCGACGTGCCGTACCTGTATCGCTTCGAACTCATGGGAACCGAGGATGACGTCAGTGCCGTCCGCGCGGGTCTCGCTGACTTCTGGAAGGACCAGACGTGCCCCCAAGCGTTACAGCTGCAGAGCCGGTAGCGACCACTTCGCACACCGCGCTGCCCGGCGAGACGGATTACCACGCGCTCAACGCGATGCTGAATCTGTATGACGCCGATGGCAAAATCCAGTTCGACAAGGACCGCGAAGCCGCTCACCAGTATTTCCTGCAGCACGTCAACCAGAACACGGTCTTCTTCCATGACATGGACGAGAAGCTCGACTATCTGATCCGGGAGAACTACTACGAGCGCGAGGTTCTCGATCAGTACAGCCGCAACTTCGTCAAAAGCCTGATCGATCGGGCCTACGCGAAGAAGTTCCGGTTCCCGACGTTTTTGGGCGCGTTCAAGTACTACACCTCCTACACGCTCAAAACCTTCGACGGCAAGCGGTATCTGGAGCGGTTCGAGGACCGCGTCTGCATGGTGGCGCTGACGCTGGCCGCCGGCGACACCGCGCTGGCCGAGAAGCTGGTCGACGAGATCATCGACGGCCGGTTCCAGCCGGCCACGCCGACGTTCCTCAACTCGGGCAAGAAGCAGCGCGGTGAGCCAGTTTCTTGTTTCCCAGCCGGGACTCCAGTGGATACTCCCGATGGCCCGAAGGCGATCGAGACGTTGCAGGCCGGCGACCGGGTGCTGTCGCACGACGGATCCTTCGCCGTGGTCGAGTCCGTCGTCGAAAACGCCAACGACCAAGCGCTGGTGTCGATCTCACACTTCGGGCACAAGGAACCGATCCTGTGCACGCCCGAGCATCCGATCCTTGTCTGGACCACGCGCGAGGTGCAGACGCTCATCGACGGTGACGGTGCCGACCCGTTCAACGGATTCGTCTGGCTGGCTGCCAAGGACGTCCATGCCACGGACTTCATCGTGACGGCGGCGCCGCTTGAGGGACGCGAGCGGCGTGTACACGACTTGATGGACTATGTCGGATCCGGCGAATACGAAGACGTCGACGGTCTCATCCGCAAGGTGAACGCCGACCCCAAGCACCGGAGCAAGCATCGCCACCGCATGAAATTCGTGTCGGTGAACCGTTATGTCGAGGAATCCTACGACCTGGGCCTCATCCTCGGTTGGTACGTGGCCGAAGGCCACACCTCGAAGCGATCCGGACCGGACGGCGCCAGATTGCCCAATGGCATCCACTTCACGATCGGCACACACGAACTCGAGTACCAGCAGGAGCTGGCGGCGGCATTCAAGCGAGTGTTCGCGGCCGATCTGTCCGTCCACCAAAGTGTGTCGGACCAGTCGGTGCGCATGGTGTGTAACAGCAAGATCGTGGCGTCGTTGTTCCTCTCCATGGTCGGCACGGGATACCGCACGAAGCGTTTGTCCCACGACGTCTTGACAGCCGACGACGAGTTCCAGCGTGGCTTATTGGCTGGTTTGTTCCGTGGGGACGGGTGCACTACCACCGGTGGGATGATGCTCGATCTGGTCAACCCCGAATTGGTCGATCAGGTCCAGCTGATTCTGCGACGGCAGGGCATCGTTTCCCGAGTCCGCCAGTACATCAATCAGGCGGGCAATGTCACTGGGCAGGTATTCGTGCCCGGGCTGCCCGGCATCAACGAAGAGTTCATCTTCGATATCGGTAAGAACCTGCACAACTACGTGGGCATGAAGGGGTCCTCGCGCACGAGGTACCAGGTCGTGCATGGGCGGCACGTGTACGGACTCCGCGAACTGACGCGTACGCAGGAAGTGCCGGACATGGTGTACAACCTTCACGTCGAGGGCACACACACCTACACGATTCGTGGCACGGTCGTGCACAATTGCTTCTTGCTGCGCATCGAAGACAACATGGAGTCGATCGGCCGCTCGATCAACTCGGCGCTGCAGCTGTCCAAGCGCGGCGGCGGCGTTGCGTTGCTGCTCTCCAACATTCGCGAGCACGGCGCGCCGATCAAGAACATCGAGAACCAGAGCTCGGGCGTCATCCCGATCATGAAGCTGCTCGAGGACTCGTTCTCCTACGCCAACCAGCTGGGCGCGCGCCAGGGCGCCGGCGCGGTCTACCTGCACGCCCATCATCCCGACATCTGCCGGTTCCTGGACACCAAGCGGGAGAACGCCGATGAGAAGATCCGGATCAAGACGCTCAGCCTCGGCGTGGTGATCCCCGACATCACGTTCGAGCTGGCCAAGAAGAACGAGGACATGTACTTGTTCTCGCCGTATGACGTGGAACGCGTCTACGGGCTCCCGTTCGCCGACATCTCGGTGACCGAGAAGTACTACGAGATGCTCGACAACCCTCGGATTCGCAAGACCAAGATCAAGGCGCGCGAGTTCTTCCAGACGCTCGCCGAGCTGCAGTTCGAGTCGGGCTACCCGTACATCATGTTCGAGGACTCGGTGAATCGGGCCAACCCGATCGAGGGCAAGATCACCCACTCCAACCTGTGCTCGGAGATCTTGCAGGTGTCGACACCGTCAGTGTTCAACGAGGACCTGACGTATGCCAGAGTCGGCAAGGACATTTCGTGCAACCTCGGGTCGCTGAACATCGCGAAGACCATGGACTCGCCCGATTTCGCCCAGACCATTGAGGTCGCGATCCGCGCGCTGACCGCGGTGTCCGATCAGACCCACATCTGGTCCGTGCCGTCGATCGAGCAGGGCAACAACGATTCGCATGCGATCGGCCTCGGACAGATGAACCTGCACGGATACCTTGCGCGCGAACGCATCTTCTACGGCTCGGAAGAGGGCATCGACTTCACCGACATCTACTTCTACACGGTGCTGTATCACGCGCTGTGGGCGTCGAACCGGATCGCGATCGAACGCGGAACGTATTTCACGGGTTTCGAGCGGTCGAAGTACGCGACGGGGGAGTACTTCGACAAATACACCGACCAAGTGTGGGAACCCAGGACCGAGAAGGTGCGACAGTTGTTCGCCGACGCCGGCATTCACATTCCGACCCAAGAGGACTGGCGAACGCTGAAGGCGTCGGTGCAGCGGCACGGCATCTACAACCAGAACCTGCAGGCGGTTCCGCCGACCGGGTCGATCTCGTACATCAACCACTCGACGGCGTCGATCCATCCGATCGCGTCGAAGATCGAGATCCGCAAGGAGGGCAAGATCGGCCGCGTCTACTACCCGGCGCCGTACATGACCAACGACAACCTGGAGTACTTCCAGGACGCCTACGAGATCGGCTACGAGAAGATCATCGACACGTATGCCGCGGCCACTCAGCACGTCGACCAGGGGTTGAGCCTGACCCTGTTCTTCAAGGACACCGCGACCACCCGCGACGTGAACAAGGCGCAGATCTACGCCTGGCGCAAGGGAATCAAAACGCTCTACTACATCCGCTTGCGCCAGATGGCTCTGGAAGGCACCGAGGTCGAGGGCTGCGTCAGCTGCATGCTGTAGGACGGCGCGAACCTACTTGTAGCGGTGCTCGGGGCCTTGGGCCTTCTTGTACATCATCCGCAGCAACACATCGCGGAACCGCCCGTTGTCGAGCAGCCTGATACCGGTGTTGGCGACCGCAGGGATGCCGGCCAGCTTGTGAAAGTAGCGCCCCCGCCGGTACTCGCGGCCCCAAGCGGCCTCCATGCGCTGCGCGTAATTGGTGAAGTCGTCGGGCCCGCTGTTCTGCAACGCCGCCACCGCGCACTCGCCGGCGGCAAGTCCGGACTCCAGCGCCTTGGAGATGCCGGCGCCGCTGGCCGGCTTGCCCGCACCCAGCGAGTCGCCGGTGAACAGCACTCCGGGCCGCCACGGCGGCCACGCCGTGAAGCCCATCGGCAGCCGCCACGCCCGCACCGTCTTGGACTTCTTCAACTCCTCGATCGGCGGCAGCTCCCACTCGCGGGGCAGCGTCCGCAGGAACTCGCCGAGGAACTGGGTGGCGTTGATCTGCTGCCAGTGCTTGTAGCTGTTGACGTAGCCCAGTCCGATGTTGACCCGGCCGCTGCCGAGCGGGAACACCCAGCCGTAGCCGGGCAGCTGATCGCCCCGAAACGCCAGCTTCAGGTAGATGTCCAGGCTGTCGGTGTCGGGTCGGTTCGCCGACATCTCGGCGCGGATCGCGATCGCCGAGTAGCCGTTGTACTGCGAGTCCAGCTTCAGCGCCCGCTTGATCGGCGAGTAGGCGCCGTCGGCGGCAATCACCGCGTCCGCACTCACCTGCTCGCCGCTCTTGAGCGTCACGCCGGTCACCCGGCCGTTGTCGTCGACGACCGGCCCGACCACCTCGGCGGATTGACGCACCTCGGCGCCGGCCGACTCGGCGTGCTTGACCAGCAGCGTGTCGAGTTCGGGGCGACGGACGACGTGGCCGTGATCGGGCATGCCGGGGCGCCGCGGGAAGGACAGTTCCCACTCGCTCGGGCTGAACACCCTGACCCGGTTGACGCGGTGAAACTCGGACACCTCGTCGGCCAGGCCCATCTTCTGCAGGTAGCTGACCGCGCGCGCGGTCAGGCCGTCACCGCAGGGCTTGTCGCGCGGGAACTCGGCCTTGTCGAGCACCACCACCCGCGCGCCCATGCGCGCGGCCTGCCAAGCCGCGGCCGACCCGGCGGGCCCGCCGCCCACCACCGCCAGATCAAATTGCTGCGTCACCAAGTCAGCTCCTCGCTGGTTCGGACGTCGCCCATACCGTACCGGCACCCGAGGTCGGCGGGCCCGCCGAGCCCGGTAGGGCCCGGGTAGGCGCGCCTCACGACCAGGTCAGCGGGTGTTGTCCGGGTACAGTGAGTGCGTGCGCATACCGGCCATACCCAAGGCGGGCTCCCCGGGCCCGGACGGTGTGAAGCTCGACGCACGCCGCGAACGCTGGCGCGAGCACCGCAAGAAGGTGCGCGCCGAGATCGTCGACGCCGCGTTTCGGGCCATCGACAAGCGGGGGCCCGAGCTGTCCGTCCGCGAGATCGCGGAGGAGGCCGGAACCGCCAAGCCCAAGATCTACCGGCACTTCAACGACAAGTCCGATCTGTTCCAGGCGATCGGGGAGCGGCTTCGCGACATGCTGTGGGCCGAGATCTTCCCCACGATCAACTTGAGCATCGACCCCGCTCGTGAGGTCATCCGCAAGAGCGTCGAACAGTACGTCCGTTTGGTCGATGAGCACCCCAATGTGGTGCGTTTCCTGATTCAGGGTCGCTTCGCCGAACAATCGGAGTCCACGCTGCGCGCCCTCCGGGAGGGCCGCGAGATCACCCTGGCGATGGCCGAGATGTTCAACAACGAGTTGCGCGAGATGGAACTCGACCGCGCGGCGATCGAGTTGGCCGCCTTCACGACGTTCGGTGCGGCCGCGTCGGCCACCGACTGGTGGCTGGGCTCCGACGAGAACCGTCCGCGCCGGATGACGCCGGAGAAGTTTGTGACGCACATGACGACGATCATGCTCGGCGCCATCAACGGCACCGCCGAGCTGCTCGGCATCAGGATCGACCCCGAGCTGCCGATCCACGAAGCGGTGCCGCGCAGCCAGCCCGTCGCCTGACCGCCACCGCATCCGGCCCCGCCATCCGGCCCATCCGGCCCCGCCATCCGCCCGTACACGGCCGGGCACTCAGTGCCCGACGGCCACCGCCGCGCCCGCGTTCTCACCGCGCCGCACAAGCGTCGCCAGCACCGCGCCGACGGCCGCCATGATCGCGGCGACGAGCAGTGACGTGTGCAACCCGTACATGAACGCGCCGTGGCTTCCGGTCGCGACGGCCCGCGCCAGCGCGGCCGGCATCCCCGGGATCTCGGGCGCCAGCCCCTGAGCCACCAGCTCGTTGGCCGCGGTCAGCTTCTCCGCGATCGGCGCGGGCGTGCCGGCGCCGGTGAGCTGCCCGACGAGCACCGAACCCACCCGGCTGGAAAGCACCGAGCCGAGGATCGTCGTGCCCAGCACCCCGCCCAGCTGCACCCCGGTGCTCTGCAGGCCGCCGGCCAGCCCGGCGTCGTCGACGCTGGCGTTGCCGATGATCGCGTCGGAGCTCGCCGTGAGCACCAGGCCGATGCCCGCACCCAGCAGCACGAACGCCGGCCACAGCGCCGCGTAGCCGGAATCGGTGTGCAGGTAGGTCAGCGAGAACAGCGCCGCCGCGACCGCGGCCAGTCCGGCGACCATCGCCGGGCGCGGCCCGAACTTCTCGGTCACCACGCCACTGAGTGGCGCCGCCACCATCAGCGCCACGCTCAGCGGCAGCGTGCGCACACCGGCCTCGACCGGGCTGAACCCCTGCACGTTCTGCAGGTACAGCGACATGAAGAAGGTCGCGCCGAACAGCGCGAAGAAGTTGATCACGACGACGGCGGTGCCGATCGACAGCGATCGGTTGGCGAACAAGCGCATCGGCAGCAATGGCTCGGCGGCCCGCAACTCGACCAGCACGAACAGCGCGAGGACGAGCGCGCCTCCGCTCAGGAACGCCAGCGTCTTGGCGTCCAGCCAGCCCCAGTGCGGCGCCTTGATCAGGCCGTAAACGGCGAGGAACAAGCCTCCGCTGAGCGTCACGATGCCCGCCACGTCCATCCGCTCGGCGTGCTCGCTGCGGCTCTCGACGATCGCCAGCGCGCCGACCAACAGCGCGGCGGCTCCGATCGGCGCATTGATGTAGAAGACCGATTGCCAGCTGACGTGCTCGACCAGCAGGCCGCCCACGATCGGGCCGGCCGCGATGGACACGCCCGATGCGGCACCCCAGATTCCGACCGCGGTGTTGAGCCGTTCGGACGGGAATGTGCTGCGCACGATCGCCAGCGTGCTCGGCATCAGCAGGGCGCCGAAGACACCCTGCAGCGTGCGCAACGCGATCACACCGCCGACCGTGCCGATCATGCCGATGCCCACCGACGTCACGGCGAAGCCGACCACGCCGACGAAGAACATCTGCCGACGGCCGAACCGGTCGCCGAGTTTTCCGCCCAGGATCAGCAGCGACGCCAGCGCCAGCATGTACGCGTCGGTGATCCATTGCAGATCCGCCAGCGACGCGTGCAGGTCGATCGCGATGCGCGGGTTGGCGATCGCCACCACGGATGCGTCGAGACCCACCATGATGACGCCGAGCGAGACCGCGACCAGCGTCCACCACGGGTTGCCGCGCAACCTGGCTCGGGCCGGCGCCCGATGGCGGTGACCGTGGGCGGGCGGTGCGGTGGTCAATGTCACGGCCATGTTTGCTCCGTTTCTCTATGTGGAGGGTTACTGCCACTTACCCTCGCCAAGATACGCAGAAGTGGATGCGATATTCCACTTCTTTCGTTACCATGGAGCTGTGATTTCAGGCGCAGCGCCGCGCGAAAAGGGAGCCAGGCCACTCCGCGCCGACGCAAAACTCAACCGGGACCGGATCCTGGCCGCCGCCGCCAAGCTGTTCGCCGAACGTGGGATTTCCGTGCCGCTGGAGGAGATCGCCGGACGCGCCGGGGTCGGCGTCGCCACCCTGTATCGGCGTTTCCCGACCCGCGCCGACCTCGCCGCCGCGGCGTTCGAACGCAACATGTCCCGCTACACCGATGCGGTCGACCGGGCGTTGGCCAACCCGCGACCGTGGGACGGATTTCGCACGCTGATCTTCGAGCTGTGCGAACTGCAGGCCCGTGACGCCGGCCTTCGCGACCTGCTGACCACGGAGTTCCCCGCCACCAGCGTGATCGAGCAGCGCACCAACGACGCCGTCGAGAAGCTCAAGGTGCTGATGTCGCGCTGCCAGCGCGAGGGAAGCGTGCGGCCGGATTTGGTGGTCGCCGACATCATCGTGATGCTGCTGGCCAACGGCGGCGTGCTGAAGGCCACCGGCGACGCGGCCCCCGACGCCTGGCGACGCTTCGCGGCGCTGGCGTTGGACGCGTTTCGGGCCCGGCCCCACGGCCCGCTGCCACCGGCTCCGCCGGAGCAGCAGCTGCGCCGCTCCATCGCGTTGCTGACCGCCGAGCGCTGAGCATCCGGTGCGTGGCTCGCCACCCGCAAAGTCTCGCCACCGGCAAAGTGCGGCTGTCGGAGTACCGCCTCTCCGGCTTCGGCGTCGACACGAAAACACAACGTGTTGCGGTCCCGGAGGTTGTCGGCCCCCAGGCGTAGTGTTCGGGTCGTAGGCATTGACTGCGGAGTGGGGTCCTGGTGAGCGAGAAGTTGAAGCTGATTGACCACGTCTCGGCGATCAACTGGAACCGGCTGCAGGACGACAAAGACGCCGAGGTGTGGGACCGGCTCACCGGCAACTTCTGGTTGCCCGAGAAGGTGCCGGTGTCCAACGACATCCCGTCCTGGGGCACGCTGACGGCCCACGAGAAGCAGATGACGATGCGGGTGTTCACCGGTCTGACGCTGCTGGACACCATCCAGGGCACCGTGGGCGCGGTCAGCCTGATCCCCGACGCGCTGACGCCGCACGAGGAGGCCGTCTACACCAACATCGCGTTCATGGAGTCGGTGCACGCCCGCAGCTACAGCAACATCTTCTCGACGCTGTGCTCGACCGCCGAGATCGACGACGCGTTCCGCTGGTCCGAGGAGAACCCGAACCTGCAGCGCAAGGCCGAGATCGTGATGGAGTACTACCGTGGCGACGAACCGCTCAAGCGCAAGGTGGCCTCCACGCTGCTGGAGAGCTTCCTGTTCTACTCCGGCTTCTACCTGCCGATGTACTGGTCGAGCCGGGCCAAGCTGACCAACACCGCCGACATGATCCGGCTGATCATCCGCGACGAGGCGGTGCACGGCTACTACATCGGCTACAAGTACCAGCGCGGGCTGGCGCTGGTCGACGAGGTCAAGAAGCAGGAACTGAAGGACTACACCTACGAGTTGCTGTTCGAGCTCTACGACAACGAGGTCGAGTACACCCAGGATCTCTACGACGAGGTGGGGCTGACCGAGGACGTCAAGAAGTTCCTGCGCTACAACGCGAACAAGGCGCTGATGAACCTCGGCTACGAGGCGCTGTTCCCGCGCGACGAGACCGACGTGAATCCGGCCATCCTGTCGGCGCTGTCGCCCAACGCCGACGAGAATCACGACTTCTTCTCCGGGTCGGGCTCCTCGTACGTGATCGGCAAGGCCGTCATCACCACCGATGAAGACTGGGACTTCTAAAGCGATTCGCTGAACCTCCAAGCGCGCGGCCGAATTCTCCAAACGCGCCGAACCGTGCGGGGGCTGTAAACGACCGATGAATGACCGACGAACTGTGCGGCCCCGCCGTGGCGCGATGTCATGCGCGGCAACGACACTTGGCGCGTGATCACCACGTCGCTTTTCGGCTCGATCCTGCAATGGCTGCGCACCGGCTACCCCGACGGTGTGCCCGGCCCCGACCGCGTGCCGCTGCTCGCGTTGCTGCGGTCCACCCCATTGACCCAAGACCAGATCAAGGAGGTCGTTCGCAACATCACCGCCGACGAGTCCTCCGCTGTCCAAGACGGGCCCATCGACCGCGACGAGATCGAAGCGTTCATCTCCGACGTCACCCACCGCGACGCCGCATCCGAAGACATCAACCGGGTCGCCGCCAAGCTGGCCGCCGCGGGTTGGCCGCTCGCCGGCGTCGGCTCGAACGCAACCTCCGGCGATTAGGCCGCCAGCGACGCGGTGTCGATCACAAAGCGATACCGCACGTCGCTGGCCAGCACGCGATCGTAGGCCTCGTTGATGTGATCCGGCTGGATCACCTCGATCTCCGGCGCGACGCCGTGTCCGGCGCAAAAGTCCAGCGTCTCTTGGGTTTCGGCGATGCCGCCGATCATCGACGCCGACAGGCTGCGCCGCATGCTCACCAACGGAAAGGCCGGCACGGTCATCGGATGCTCGGGCAGGCCCAGCTCCACGAATGCGCCGTCGACATCCAGCAACTGCAGGTAGCTGGGCAGATCCAGGTTCGCCGACACGGTGTTGAGGATCAGGTCGAACGAGTGCTCGAGCCTGTTGAACGTGTCGGGATCGGCGGTGGCGTAGTACGCGGTTGCGCCCAGCCGCAGGCCGTCCTCCATTTTCTTCAGCGACTGGCTCAACACGGTGACATCGGCGCCCATCGCGACACCCAGCTTGACCGCCATGTGGCCCAGCCCGCCGAGACCGATCACCGCGATTCGCTTGCCCGCTCCGGCATTCCAGTGCCGCAGCGGCGAATATGTGGTGATTCCCGCGCACAGCAGCGGCGCGGCGGCATCCAGCGGGATCGCATCCGGGATGCGCACCACGTAGTTCTCGTCCACGACGATCGCGCCGCTGTACCCGCCCTGCGTCGGCCGGCCGTCCCTGCCGATCGCGTTGTACGTACCGGTCATGCCGCGCTTGCAGTACTGCTCGAGTCCCGCACGGCAGCTGCTGCATTCGCGGCACGAGTCCACGAAACAGCCGACGCCGACGCGGTCGCCGACCTTGTACTTGGTGACGTCCGGACCGACCTCGGTCACCACGCCGGCGATTTCGTGGCCGGGTACGACCGGGTAGCGCGGCTCACCCCACTCCGCCTTGACGGTGTGGATGTCGGAGTGACAGATACCGGCGAACTTGATCGCGATGGCCACGTCGTGCGGGCCGACTTCGCGGCGCTCGATCGTCGTCGCGATCAGCGGCTCGGTCGCCGACATCGCTGCATAGGCGGACACAGTGCTCATTGATTGCTCCCCGTGGATGCTCTGACACGCATAATGCGGCGCTACCGTGCGCCACTATCGCACGGACAACAGGAGTTGCGTCGCGGGTAATCCCGGTCCCAGCCAATTGTCGGCGTGTGACCGGTCACAGCCCGGGCGCGCGGAAGGCCCCGTTGAACCCGATCCGCTCGTAGCGCACCACCCCGGCCTGCTGGTACGGGTCGCTGGCCATGATCTGGTCGGCCTCGTCGGCGCTGATGTCACTGGTGATCAGCACGCCGCCGGACTGATCCTCCTGCCTGCCGGCCAGGATCAGCCGGCCGTCCTCGACCTCCTGCCGCAGCCACGCGACGTGGGCGGGGCGGGTCTGCTCGATGACGTCCAGCGGCTGCAAGTAGGTCAGCCTCAACACATGAAACACGTCGGCACCTCAACTAGTTGATCGGCGCATTGACCCAGCGCAGGTCGGCGACGACGCCTCGGGCGGCCACCACGCCTTG
>NZ_DASQVQ010000055.1:0-21626 GCF_035640695.1 Mycobacterium sp. | reverse complement strand
CTGCTCAAGCAGGTCGATCTTGGCGACCCGGCCGATCTCCACACCGTTGTAGGTGACCTTGCCCCCGCGATCCATCGACAACCCCGCGCGCCCGGCAATCATCGTCAACTGCGTCTTCGGCGTGAAATCACCGCGGAACTGAAGAAACACCAGCGCAAAGATCGTGGCGAGGATCAGCCATGTGATCACATTGGCGGTCTTCAGCGGCGGGTCATACAGCCAGCGCCGCTGTTTAGCGCGCAGCCACGCGGCCGGCGTGGTCCGTCGCTGATCCACCGTGACCCCCTCGACGTGGAACCTTAGCTGCGAGCGTCAGGCGCGCCTCGTATTCTCGCGACGCCGCCAACTTCCTAGGCTGTTTAAGCTTTTCAAGATCAGCGCGTCGCCGCAAATCGGCGCCAGTCGGTCAACGGTGTGCTGACCGTTCCCCCCGCCCTTAAGTGCCCGAGCGCCCCGTCGGCGTCGGCCTCAGGCCGATGCCTTCACCTTGGCGGCCGCGTGTTCGGGCATCGGTTCGTAGCGGACGAACGAGCGGGTGAACGAGCCCGCGCCGTGTGACAGCGAGCGCAGGTCGATGGCGTAGCGGGTCAGCTCCACTTGCGGCACCTCGGCCTTGACCAGCGTGCGGTCGTCGCCGATCTTGTCGGTGCCGAGCAGGCGGCCGCGGCGGCCGGACAGGTCGCTCATCACCGCGCCGACCAGGTCGTCGCGCACCAGCACCGACACCTCGTCGACCGGTTCCAGCAGGTTCACCTTGGTGGCCGCGGCCGCCTCGCGCAGCGCCAGGCCCCCGGCCATCTGGAACGCGAAATCGGATGAGTCGACGCTGTGGGCCTTGCCGTCGAAGAGAGTCACCTGGATGTCGACCACCGGGTAGCCGGCGGCGACGCCCCTTTCCATCTGCGCGCGCACACCCTTCTCCACGCTCGGGATGAACTGCCGAGGCACGGCGCCGCCGACCACCTTGTCGACGAACTGGAATCCCGAGCCCTCCGGCAACGGCTCCACCTCGATGTCGCAGACGGCGTACTGACCATGTCCGCCGGACTGCTTCACGTGCCTGCCGTGGCCTTTGGCCTTGCCGCCGAACGTTTCTCGCAATGGTACGCGGACCTCGATGGTGTCCACCTTGACGCCGTAGCGGTTGGCCAGCGCGTCGAGTACGACGTTGGAATGCGCCTCACCCATGCACCAGAGCACGATCTGATGAGTCTCCTGATTCTGCTCGATGCGCAGCGTCGGATCCTCGGCGGCCAGCCGCTGCAATCCGAGCGACAGCTTGTCCTCGTCGGTCTTGGCCTTCGCCTGCACCGCGACCGGAAGCAGCGGCTCGGGCATCGTCCACGGCTTGAGCACCATTGGATCGGACTTGTCCGACAGCGTGTCACCGGTTTCGGCCCGACTCAGCCGGCCTATCGCGCAGATGTCGCCCGCCACCACGGCCGGCGCGGGGCGTTGCTGCCTGCCCAGCGGGAAGGACAGCGGCCCGATGCGCTCGTCCTCGTCGTGGTCGGCATGGGTGTTTCCCTCACCGAAAAAGGACGTGAAATGGCCCGAAACGTGAACCGTCATGTCCGGCCTGATGGTCCCGGCGAACACCCGGACCAGGCTGACCCTGCCGACGTAGGGGTCCGACGTCGTCTTCACCACCTCGGCGAGCAGCGGCCCGTCCGGATCGCAGGTGAGGCCGGTGCGGGACTTGCCCTGCGGCGTAAACACCTCGGGCAGTGGGTGTTCCAACGGCGACGGGAATCCCTTGCTGGCGATCTCGAGCAGCTCGAGCGTGCCGACGGCGGTGCCGCTGCATACCGGGATCACCGGGAAGAACGAACCACGCGCGACCGCCTTCTCCAGGTCGTCGATCAGCACCGATTGGTCGATTTGCTCGCCGCCGAGGTAGCGGTCCATCAGGGTCTCGTCCTCGGATTCCTCGATGATCCCCTCGATCAGGGTGCCGCGCTGCTCCTCGATCCGGTCGGCGTGCGAAGCGTCGGGTTCGCGGGTGGTCCGCTTGCCGTCGAGGTATTCGTACTGCGTCTGAGACAGCAGCCCGATCAGGCCCTTTTCAGCCGGCAGATACAGCGGCAACACTTTCTCCCCGAAGGCGTTCTGGGCCTCCGCGAGCACGTTCTCGTAGTTGGCCCGGGCGTGGTCGAGCTTCGTGATCACCACGGCTCGCGGCATGCCCACCTGATCGCATTCGTTCCATACCGCCTTGGTCGGCTCATCGACACCCTCGTTGGCCGCGATCACGAACAGCGCGCAATCGGCGGCCCGCAGCCCGGCGCGCAGCTCGCCCACGAAGTCGGCGTATCCGGGCGTGTCGATCAGATTGAGCTTGACGCCCTCGTGCAGCAGCGGAGCAAGCGCGAGCCCAACGGAGCGCTGTTGTCGGATCTCGGCGTCGTCGCTGTCGCAGACCGTCGTGCCGTCCACCACCGAGCCGGCCCTGTTGAGCACTCCGGAGGCGACCAAGAGCGCCTCGATCAGCGTGGTCTTGCCGGAGCACGACGGTCCGACGAGAACCACGTTGCGGATGTTGGCTGGATTGTCGGCGGTCGGTGCGGCTCCCCCGCCCTGGGAAGTACTCGCCTTGTCTGCCATGACGTTTCTCCTAAGCCCCGGCTCGCTTCGCCTCTGCAGGTCGGATCTTGTTAACCCACAATTCCCCCAAGGACCCATCGAGCACAAGAATTCGGTGGAAATCGCCGCGGCCGCTCACCGGCCGTTTACCTGAACCGCTAGTCGCTCCGGCCGGCCCGCGCCGTTGAGCCGCATAACCGCCGGTGCCACAATCGGATTTATGAGCTCAGGCCCCGTGGGCCGGAGAATGGCCGCGGGCAGGTTAACGGACCTCAGATCGGTGACGATGAGGTTCTGGCCGCCGCGCGGCGTCCCGCATGTGGTACGCAGCCCCGAATCGTCAACGTGTGCAGCGGGTGATGGCTGGGCGGAACTGGAGACAAGATGATGATGGAATTGGCCGCCGCCGCGCTTGCCGGCCTGGGTGTGCTGTGGTTGGCGGGGGCAAACATTCGCGTCGTCAAGCAGTTCGAACGCGGCGTCGTGTTCCGCTTCGGGCGCGTGCAGGAGGGCGTTCGTCAACCCGGCCTGACGATGCTGATTCCGATCGCCGATCGCCTGCAGAAGGTGAACATGCAGATCATCACGATGCCGGTGCCCGCCCAAGACGGCATCACCCGTGACAACGTGACGGTCCGCGTCGACGCCGTCATCTACTTCAAGGTCTCCGATCCGGTCCGCGCTGCCGTCGACGTGCAGGACTATATATCGGCGATCGGCCAGGTCGCGCAGACGTCGCTGCGGTCGATCATCGGCAAAAGCAACCTGGACGACCTGCTGTCTAACCGCGAACACCTCAATCAGGGTCTCGAGTTGATGATCGACAGCCCCGCGCTGGGCTGGGGCATCCACATCGACCGCGTCGAGATCAAGGACGTCGTGCTCCCCGACACCATGAAGCGCTCGATCGCGCGCCAAGCGGAGGCCGAGCGCGAGCGACGGGCCCGGGTCATCACCGCGGACGGCGAACTGCAGGCGTCCGAGAAGCTGGCACAGGCGGCCGACGTGATGGGCGAATACCCCGCGGCGCTGCAACTGCGGCTGCTGGAGACCGTCGTCGAGGTAGCCGCCGAGAAGAACTCGACGGTTGTCCTGCCGTTTCCCGTCGAACTGCTGCGGTTCTTGGAACGAGCCACGCCGGAGCGATCGCAGCGACCGGACAAGCCGGCCGTTACACCCCCCGCCGCGGTGCCGGCAGCAAACGGCGAGGCGACGGATCTGGCCCCGCCGGAGATTCCGGACGACACCCGTGCGCTCGAAGGCAAGCCACAGCAGCAGACTCCGGCCTGATCCTTAGCAGCGACGATCCCAGCTGCGGCTGGCATGATCGGCCGTCGTGACCCCGACCGTGCATCACCTCGCCGCGACGCCGTCGACGGTGCATTGGGGCTACTTCGACCCCCGGCTGGAACCGGCGCTGACGGTGGCGTCGGGCGACTTGGTCGCGATCGAAACGCTCACCCACCACGCCGGTGACGCGCCCGATCTGTTGATGGACGCCGGCATCGCCGCGGTGTTCGACGCGGTCCAGGACCGTGGCCCGGGCCCGCACGTGCTCACCGGTCCGATCGCCGTAGCCGGGTCCCGCCCCGGCGACGTGCTGCAGGTCGACATCCTCGAGGCCACCCCGCGCCTGCCCTACGGCTCGAATCTTGCGGCCCATTGGGGCTTCTTGTACGGCGAGTTACCCGTCGAGCGCGTCACCATCTACCAACTGGACATCGACGCCCTGCTCGGCCGGGCGATGTTCGCCTACGACTGGATTACGACGCCGCTGGCCGACCAGCCGGGCACCATCGTCGCGCCCGACGCGAGCCGCCGCGGGCCCGCGCTGTCCGGCGTCGTCGTGCCGCTGCGTCCGCACTTCGGCGCGATGGGCGTCGCGCCGGCCGAGCCGGAGCGGGTCTCGTCGGTGCCGCCCGGCGATCACGGCGGCAACGTGGACAACTGGCGGATCGGCGCGGGTGGCCGGATGTACTACCCGGTCCACGTCGACGGTGCGCTGTTGTCCGTCGGCGACCCGCACGTGTCCCAGGGCGA
Source organism: Mycobacterium sp. (assembly GCF_035640695.1). Taxonomy (GTDB): domain Bacteria; phylum Actinomycetota; class Actinomycetes; order Mycobacteriales; family Mycobacteriaceae; genus Mycobacterium. Next base: position 17,003 of record NZ_DASQVQ010000055.1, on the reverse strand, counting down.
CGCCGAGGTCAGCGGCACCGCACTGGAGGCCTCGCTGAATGGTCTGTTGCGACTGACGATTCGCCGTGACCTTCCGTTCACCGTGCCCGTCCTGGAAACGCCGACCGAACTGCTGGTCCACGGCTTCGGCAACACACTTGACGAGGCGATGAAGGCGGCGGCCCTGCGCACGCTCGCGATACTCGAACGTTACTTCGGCCTCTCTCGCGCCGACGCCTACTCGTTCATGTCCGTCGCGGTGGACTTCACCGTCACTCAGGTGGTCGACCAGCGCCAAGGCGTCCACAGTCGCATCGAAAAAAGTTGTTTCCCAACGTGGGTCGGTGCCGCCCCATGACCTCTGGCATCCGGGCATTCACGTTCACACCCGACGACGGTGTGCCGCCACCGGTCGCGCCGTTCGCCCACGCCACCGCCGCCGGGCAGACGCTCTACGTCACCGGCCAGATGCCCACCGACCTGACCGGCGCGCTCGTGGGCGACGACATCGCTACCCAGACCAACCATGTTCTGCACAACCTGCTGCGCGTCACCGAGCTGTGTGGCGGCGGGTTGACCGATGTCGTCCAGGTCCGGGCGTATCTCGTCGACTGGGACGACTATGAGGCGTTCAATGCGGCCTACGCGCCGTGGTTCTCCGGTCGCCTGCCCAGCCGTACCTGTGTGGGCACCGCCGGTCTTGCCGTTGGGGCTCGCGTCGAGATCGACTGGGTGTGTTGGCGCAGCGACGGCTGGAATCACTAGGCCGCGCAAGGCGGCGCCGCGCCCGCCGCGACCGTTCCGCGGGCGCGCGACGTGGCCAGCACCGAGCCCGCGAGGATCAGCACGAACGCGGTGATCATCGACGGCGTCAGCGGCTCGCCGAGCAGCACCACGCCCGCGGTCACCGCGACGGCCGGATTCACATAGGTGAACACCATCGCCCGCGTCGCACCGACCTCACGGATCAGCGCGAAGAAGACGACGAACGCCAGCGCGGTGCACAGCAGGGCAAGGCCGGCGAGCGCCAGCAGCACCCGGGTTGACGGCGTCGACGTTGGCCAGGTGGCCGCCGCCGGAGCGGCGTAGACGATTGCGGCGAGCGCGAGACAGGTGGCCGTGAGCGGCACATCGGGAACGTCGGCCATCCGGTGTCCGGCGATCAGCGGCGCCGTGGCGTACCCGACCGCCACTACCAACATCTCGCCCACCGACAGCGCGGTCCCGCCGCCCAGCTGCGGCGCGGCCAGCAACACGACTCCGCCGAACCCAACCAGCAGGCCGATCAACCGTGTTCGGCCCAGCCGTTCGGTGTCGCCGAAGAATCGGGCCAACACCGCCGAAATGATCGGGACGGAAGCGATCAGCAACCCTGCCATCGAACTGGACAAGCGGCGTTCGGCGTCGGCGATCAGCCACCACGGCCCGATGATCTCGAGCACAGCGAACGCCAGCACCCATGGCCAGTGCAGCCGCACGACGTCGAAGCCTCCGGCGCGGATGGCCAGCGGTAGCAGCACCGCCGCGCCGACCGCTGTGCGTGCGAGCACCAGCACCGGCGCCGACACCTCAATGACAGCCACCTTGATCATCAGATACGGGATGCCCCACAACACGCACATCGCGCCGAACAGCACCCACCCGCGTCGACTCACCGGCTACCCCAAACCGTCGGTCTGTGGATTGAAAGCGCGGAATGCATGCTCTCGGAACGTATCATTGGCGATGCTTGCCGCGGGTCGGGGGTTACTCCACCGCAATCTGGGCGCAGCTCCCAGCCGCAACGGATGCCGTCAAGATTGAACCGGGCACCGTCAAGACATCGTCAAGAGCTGTTCCATGGACCGTCGGCGCGCGCACGGTGAATTTATGACGCTTTTTGACCTTCTGCCGTCGATGCAGCACGCGGCCAGACCGCGAATAGACCACGTGATCTGGCCCTTGACCACGCAAGTCGACGAAATGGGGCGGCTGTGCATTGGCGGTGTGTCGTTGACCGACGTCGCCGACGAGTTCCGTACCCCCGCGTATGTCCTCGATGAGGCCGACTTCCGGCATCGAATCCGGCGCTACCGCACCGCACTACCGGACGTCCGGTTGGTTTACGCTGGCAAGTCGCTGCTCACCATCGCGGTGGCGCGCTGGGTCGCCGAAGAGGGCCTGGGCCTGGACGTCTGCTCGGGTGGCGAGCTGGCCACCGCGCTGGCGGCAGGGGTCGACACCACGCGGATTGTCATGCACGGCAATGCGAAGACCCCCGACGAGTTGTTCGACGCGGCCACGGTCGGTGTGGGCCGGATTGTCGTGGACACGCCCTTCGAGATCGCCTTTCTGGCCGGGCGTGTGCGCCGGCCTCAGCGGTTGCTCGTCAGGGTCACCCCCGACGTCGACGTCCACGGGCACCGCTCCGTGGTGACCGGGGTGACCGATCAGAAGTTCGGCTTCGCGCTGGCCGGCGGACACGCCGAAATGGCGGTCAAGCGGATCCTCGATCAGCCGCTGCTGGAGCTCGTCGGTTTGCATTGCCACATCGGGTCGCAGGTGACCGACGCCTCGCTCTACGGTGAGGCCATCCGCAGAATGATCGCGTTGATGGCCGACATCCGTGCGCGGCACGGCGTGATACTCACCGAGCTGAATATCGGTGGCGGACATGGCATTCCGTATGTCTCCGGTGATCACGCGCTGGACCTTGGGCAGTTGGCCGACGTTATCGACGATGCGCTCGATGCCGCCTGTGCCGCCGAGCGTTTTCCGCGGCCGGCGATCGTGATCGAGCCCGGGCGGGCGATCAGCGGCCGTGCGGGCGTCACCCTCTATCGCGTCGTCTCGGTCAAGTCGCAACCGGGTGGCCGCACGTTCGTCGCCGTCGACGGTGGCATGAGTGACAATCCGCGAGTCGTCCTGTACGACGCGAAATACACAGTGGTGCTGGCCAATCGCCACCCGTTAGGGCCCACGCAGCCGATGACCGTTGTCGGCCGGCACTGCGAAGCCGGCGACGAGATCGCCCGCGACGTGTTACTGCCGAACGACATTCATCCCGGTGACCTGCTCGCCGTGGCGTGTACCGGCGCCTACCACCACAGCATGGCGTCGAACTACAACCTGGTCGGCCGGCCGCCGGTCATCGCGGTCAGGGACGGCCAGACCCGGGAGCTGGTGCGCCGCGAGACGATCGCCGATCTGCTGTCCCGCGACCGCGGATGGGCGATGGCACCGGCCAATCCATCCCGTGAAGCCACGCGGACCGGCTGCGATGCCCTATTACGCGGGGAATGATGCCCTGTCACGCGGAGAATAGGGGCTATCCCGCAACGAACTCCGCAAAGCGCCGCAGGCCCGACCCCCAGCCGTCGGGCGCGCCAACCGCCTCCGCCATGCCCTGACCGCCGTCGGAAATGCGCCAGAAGTCGTTGTGCACCACGACGACGCGCGTGCGGTCGCCTTCGGCACTGAACGAAACCGATACGCGCGATGCCTTTTCGACGTCGGTTTCCAGCTGCCACGTGCCGTTGATCATCCATCCGAACACGAATCCGGCCGGCGGATCCCATTCGACGACCTGGCCCCACGTCGATTCGCTGCCGTCCTCGCAGCTGTCGTAGATGCGGCCACCGACGCGAGGTTCGACGGTCATCGCGACCACCGGGGACGACGCGAGGTGATGCTCGGCGGGCCACCATTCGGCCATGTGGTTGGTGAACAGGTCGAACGCGCGCTCGGGCGAAGCGCCGACGGTGATCTCACGGCGAACATCGGTGGTAGTGCTGGTCATGACTGACCTCCTGGGTCGGCGGGATGATTTTCGGCGAACGCGGCGAACGCGGCGAAGGACTCCAATGCGTCGCGCCACATGATGTCGAGCCACTGGCGAAGTACCTCGAATCCATCGGTGGTCACGCTGTACACGCGGCGGGTTCCGACCGGCCGGGATGTGACGATGCCGGCATCCTTGAGGATCTTGAGGTGTTGCGACACCGCAGGCCGGCTGATCGGAAGTTCATCCGCGAGTTCCTGTACCGATGACGGCTTCTTACGCACCATCTCGAGGATGTCGCGCCGAGTGGCGTCGGCGAGAGAGTCCAGGACCCGTCCGTAAGTCACCACTTACCGTTCATATCAACTTACGGACGCTGCGTCAAGACGGCGCCAAGACGGCGCCAAAGACCGATCTTGGCGAGCCGCTCGGCCACAGACGTTCCCGGACGTGACTATTTGTGCTTACCTGTCAACTGGGAGAATGCAAGGCGAACCGCTGCGTCGCCGTGGAAGGACACGCCGTCGATGGGAGTTGACCCGGGCACCCAGAGCGCGCCCGAAGATCCGGGCTCGGCGTTGGCAGGGTTGCGAGTGATCGTGGCAGAGGACGATGTGCTGCTGCGCGAGGGCCTGGCAAGTCTGCTGACGCGTTCGGGCTTCGACGTCGTCGGCCAGGCCGGCGACGCCACTGAGCTGCTCGCATTGGCGCGCGAGAACCGCCCCGACGTGGTCATCGTGGACATTCGGATGCCGCCGAGCTTTTCGACCGAGGGCCTCGACGCGGCCCGGCAGATCCGGGCGGATCTGCCCGACACCGGAATCATGGTCCTTTCGGCGCATGTCGACGTCGAGCATGCGATGGAGCTGCTGGCCGGCGGCCACGGCATCGGATATCTGCTCAAGACGAGGGTCACCGACGTCGCGGACTTCATCGATTCCCTCGAGCGGGTGGCCAAAGGGGCTTCGGTGGTGGATCCCGCGCTCGTTCAGGAATTGGTGTCCGGGCGCCGGCGCGATGATCCACTCGCCGTGCTGAGCACGCGCGAACACGAGGTACTGGAGCTGATGGCCGAAGGCCGCTCGAATGCCGGCATCGCGCGTCGGTTGTGGGTGACCGAGGGCACCGTGGAAAAACACGTGCGCAGCATCCTGACCAAGCTGGACCTGGGCGAGACCGATGATGATCACCGGCGGGTGCGCGCCGTGATCACGTTCCTCGAATCCCGCTAGCCGCCCGCCTCCACATTCCCATCCTGGAGCAGGAGATCATGAATTGCCCGCGACGACAGCGCCGATTTGGCCAGGAATCCCACCGCCGGGCTGGCGTTGATCATCTCCGCGAAATCCTGTTCCGAGTGGGTCGAAATCAGGATCACGGGCGGTGGTGTCGCGCAGCCGGAATTGTGTAGCTGATCGATCAGGTCGAAGCCGCTCTCGGTGCCGAGGTCGACATCGATCAACGCAAAGTCGGGTCGCAGCTGCTCGAAACAAAGCAGCCCCTCGGCGCTGCTTGACGCCTTGCCGACAACCTTGATGCCCTCGCGCTCCAGCAACTTGGTGGCGGCGTTAATGAAATCGCGGTTGTCGTCGACGATCAGGCAGCGCAGCTGCTTAACCTGCGACACCATGGGTCAAGTGTGCCGAAGCCGAACCTGGCACCGCATTCCGGGTAGCAGGAAGCCTGTTGCGCGCACGGAAGCGGGCCGATGGCAGCTAGCGGGTACGCCCGAATAGCAGCAGGCGGTACCCGATGATGGGCGGCAGCCATAGCGACACCACCCGGCCGATGCGCGATGCTGACAACCGCTGTCACCGATCGGAAGAGCGCAATGAAGGCCACAACACTGGGCAGAAGTGGGCTGCGGGTCTCGCGGCTGGCGTTTGGTACGTGGCAGCTCGGTGGGGACTGGGGACATTTCGACGAGGACTCGGCGATCGCCGCGATTCACCGCGCCCGCGAGCTCGGCGTCAACTTCTTCGACACCGCGCAGGCGTACGGCTTCGGGGCGTCGGAGCGCCTCCTCGGCAAGGCTCTTCGTGACGAACTCCGCAGTGCTCGCGATCGGCTGGTGATCGCCACCAAGGGCGGGTTGCGGATGACGGACTCGGGGCTGGTGCGCGATGCGAGCCCCGAGTGGCTGCGGAAAGGCGTCGACGAGAGTCTCACAGCGTTGGGCGTCGACCACATCGACCTCTACCAGGTGCACTGGCCCGATGCGACCGTGCCCGCCGCGGAAACCGCCGGTGCGCTGGGCGAGCTCGTCGCCGCGGGCAAGATCGGCCACGTCGGCGTGTCGAACTACGACACCGTGCAAATGGCCGAATTCGCCGCCACGCTGCCGGTCGAGACCGTGCAGCCGCCGTACCACTTGTTCCGTCGCGGGATCGAAGACGACCTGCTTCCGTACTGCCGGGCCGAGAACATCGGCGTGCTGGTGTACGGACCGCTGGCGCACGGCTTGCTCACCGGAACGCTGAACCCGAACACCAAGTTCGCCGACGATGATTGGCGCAGCAAGAGCGCGGTGTTCACGGGCGATACCTACCGGCGCAATCTCGAGACCGTGCGCGAGTTGGAGGCCTTCGCGGCCGATCGCGGCATCACCATCAGCCAGTTGGCGATCGCGTGGACTCTCGCGCATCCCGCCGTGCACGTCGCGATCGTCGGTGCTCGCCAGGTCAAGAATGTCGACGACAGTCTGGCCGCCGTGGACGTCCTATTGACCGAGGTCGACCTCATCGAGATCGACAAGATCATGGTCTCGGCTACGCCGGTTGCCGGGCCGTCTCCGGAAAGCGTGTGAAGTCGACGCTGTTGGGCTGCCCTTGCGCACGAGTGTGACGTCGGCTGATGTTGCGCACTACCGCTCCGCCGGCGTGGCTCGGGATTGTCGTCGCCGCGACGCTGATCGCGGTCGAGAGCCTCGTCGTGGGGTTGCTCCGAACGGTATCGGCGCACGAAAGCTTCGGCATGCTTTATCTGTTCGGTGTCTTGGTGGTCTCGGCGTTGTGGGGATTAGGGCTTGCGACGATGATGTCGCTGGCCAGTGCGGTTGCCCTGGACTACTTCCGTGACGGTCACCTCGGGCCGTTCGACCTCGAAAACGGCGTGGTCGTCGCCGTTTTCCTGGTGGTCGCGTTGGTGACGAACTTTGTCGCGGGATTGGCGCGAACTCGCGCGCTCGAGGCCGACCAGCGTCGCGCCGAAACACACCGCGCGCACCTCATGGTGCAGGCAAGTCACGACAGATTGATGGTGCTCGCAGAACACCAGGCCGCCCTCAGGCGGGTTGCCACTGTCGTTGCGCGGGGGGCGAGACCGGCGCGGGTGTTCGCCGCGGTGGCCGATGAAATGGCCAGGTGTCTCGCGGTGGAAAACGCGTGGGTGCTTCGCTACGAAAGCAACGGAGACGCGACCTTCGTCGGCGTTCACTACCGGCCGGGATTGCTGACGATGCCGGTCGTCGGCGAGCGCTTGCCACTTGAGGGTGACAACGTCGCGGCGAAGTTGTTGCAGACCGGCCGCACCGCCCGGATTGACGATTACGAGAACGCCGTCGGCCCGGTCGCGGCACGGATTCTTGGCTCCGGCATCACGTCGGTAGCCGGAGCGCCGATCGTCGTCGACGCCCGGGTCTGGGGCGCGGCCATCGTGGGATCCCGGCGACGCGAACCGTTGCCGCCGGACACCGAGGCGCGTGTCAGCGACTTCGCCGATCTGGTGGCGACCGCGCTTGCCAACGCGGCCACCCGCGACGAATTGATCGCCTCGCGAGCTCGCATCGTGGCGGCCGCCGACGAGGCGCGGCGCCGCCTGGAGCGTGATCTGCACGACGGCGCCCAACAACGCCTTGTCGCGCTGGGCCTCGACGTGCGCACCGCCGAGGCCGCGGTGCCAGACGAGCTTGCCGGCCTCAAACAACAGTTCTCGCGCATCGTTTCCTCCTTGACGGGCGTGTTAGAGGACCTGCAAGAGATATCCAGAGGGATTCACCCGGCGGTCTTGTCCAACGGTGGACTGGGTCCGGCGCTCAAGACGCTCGCGCGCCGTTCCGCGGTTCCCGTCACGCTTGATGTGGCCATCGACCGCCGGTTGCCGGCTTCCGTTGAGGTCGCCGCGTATTACGTTGTGGCCGAGGCGCTCACCAATACGGCCAAGCACGCTCAGGCCGAGCAGGTGAGCGTGTCCGCACGCGCCGATGATGCGAATCTCAGGATCATTATCGAAGATGACGGCATCGGCGGAGCCGACATCCGCAAGGGGTCGGGACTGGTGGGATTGAGAGACCGCGTCGAGGCCTTCGGCGGCACACTGACACTCGCGAGTCAACCAGGAAGCGGAACCGTGCTGCGCGTCGAGATCCCACTGGTTACCGGTTAACCGCGAGTTCACCAAGATTGGTGCCGAATTGAAGCTGGCAGGTATGCCGGCGGGGTGCTGGCGGGCAGGGATGGTTGGGCGGTAGCGCTGACGACAGCGACGCCCCACCACGAGATCGTTATTCCATGGAAGCGGTCACGTCCCCGGCATCCGTTCGCGTGATCACGGACACCGACACACACACCGTTAAGACTCACACCGTCAAGACCGCGATCGGTTCGTGGCCGGCGGTGAAGTACGCGGTCGAGGCGATCGGGACCTTCTACCTGGTGTTGACCGTGGGCGCCGCCGTGTCCAACCCCAGTCCGCTGTCGCCGCTGATCATCGGAGCGGCGCTGATCGTGATGATCTACGCCGGCGGCGACGTGTCCGCCGCTCACTGCAACCCGGCTGTCACCCTTGCGCTTTTGTTGCGACGCTGGATCGGGATTCGTGACGCCGCCGGTTACTGGACGGTGCAACTCGGTGCCGGACTCTTCGCCGCGGTCGTGGTACGGGCAATCGTGAGTCCGGCCCGCCTCGCGAACACCGCCGCGCTGACACCCGGCGGCCCAACGCTGATCGCTGCGTTGGCAATTGAACTGCTTGTCGCGTTCGCGTTGTGCTATGCGGTGCTGAACACCGTCGCACCCAAGGGTCAGCCATCAAGCTGGCTCCACGGCATGGCGATTGGGCTCGCCATGGTGGCGAGCGCGGCCCTGGTCGGCGCCATCTCGGCGCATGCGGGCGCCATCTCGGGGGAGGCGTCGAACCCGCAGACCACGGCCGGCGCCGCGCTGACTCAAACGGGCGCGCTGACTCAAACGTTTGGCTGGCCGACGTGGTGGGTGTACCTGGTGGCGCAGATCATCACCTGCACCGCTGCCGGCGTCGCGTTTCTCAAACTCAGTCCCGATGATGCGCATAGGAGCCGACAGACACTATGACCAGCCCAGTCGCGACCACACGGCCCGGCGGATCTGAGTGCGACACCGAACTGACGAACCGCTTCCAGGCCGATGTCATCCCGTTGCTTGACCAGCTCTATCGTCAGGCGTTACGCATGACCCACAGCCATGAGGATGCAGAAGACCTGCTCCAGGACACAATGGTGAAGGCCTACACCGGATTTCACTCGTTCCAGCAAGGCACCAACGTCAAGGCGTGGCTGTTTCGTATCCTGACGAACACCTACATCAACAGCTATCGCAAGAAGCAGCGGCGGCCGGTGCAGTTGGCAACCGATCAGATCACCGATCAGCAGCTCACGACGGCGGCCCAGCACGCGGCGGCGGGTCTGCGATCGGCCGAGGAGCAGGCGCTTGAGGCATTGCCGGACAACGAAATAAAGGCTGCGATGCAGGCGCTGCCGGAGCAATTCCGGATGGTCGTGTACTACGCGGACGTCCAAGGCTTCCGGTGCAGGGAAATCGCCGAGATCATGCGCACGCCCAACGGCACCGTGATCTCGCGTCTGCAACGTGGACGCCGTCAATTGCGCAACATCCTGTCAAATTCGGCCAAACCGAGCCCCAGCCGGCCCGAACCGCTCCATCCACCTCATGCGGCTCCGAGACGGCACATCGGCGAACTGAGTCACACTGCCCGCAAGGCCAGTTGACCAGGCGCGCCCATGCATCCGCCATGTCGGCTAAACTCATTGCGCACCAAGCAATCCAGATGCGTCACGGTGCAGTGACGGCCAAGATAGCACGTTGTAGCGTCGATCCAATTACCAGGAAGTTCGCATGCCTCAACATGATCCGAACCAACGTGGTGCCGTCATCGACCACCCACGGCCCAGCCAAAGCGGCCACCTCAACCCACATCGCGGTCACCGCCAACTGATCGGTCACGTCATCTTGACGCTGCTGTTGGTGATCGTCGCCGTCACCGTGATCTCGCTGTCGCTGTTCTGAGGACCGTAGTCCGAAAACCTCCCCCGATTGGCAATCGCCGTGGCCATGGGCAATAGTGAACTAACAGTTCAGGACTTGAGTTGGAGGCCAGCGCTCGACCTGGTGTTCGGGCCTGCCGTGTACCGCCTCGTCACCGGGCACGCGCGGTTGGACGCGGCGGCGGCCGACGCGATTGTCGACGCCGCGATGCGCGGCATGTCGCGCTGAGCCGTTCGGTCATGCGATGCGTCCCCCGTGCGGCCGGATTCATTGGGCGGGGACAGAGAGCTCGGCCGTCATGTGCGGATGGAACTCGAACAGGCAACGGCGACCTTGTCGTAAACGCGTCGGCCCCAGGCCATTTCAGGCTGGGGCCGACGCGCCTCGGAGCTGTTATGTGCCGGCTGGTCCCGAGTTGAGCACCCGCTGCAAGTCGGGCTTCATCTGCTGCAGCTGCTGACCCCAGTAACCCCAGCTGTGTGTCCCGTTGTCCGGGAAGTTGAACACCGCGTTGCGGCCACCGGCGGCGAGGTATTTATCTCGCCACGTCAGGTTCGTGCGAAGGGTGAAGCCCTCCAGGAACGTTGCCGGCAAGTCGGCGCCGCCCAGTTCGTTCGGGGTGCCGTTGCCGCAGTACAGCCAGATGCGGGTGTTGTTCTGCACCAGCCGCGGGATCTGCAGCATCGGGTCGTTGCGCTGCCACGCCGGATCACTTGACGGACCCCACATGCTGCTGGCGTTGTAGCCGCCGGCGTCGTTCATCGCCATACCGATCAATGTCGGCCACCATCCTTCCGACGGGTTCAGGAAGCCCGACAGCGAGCCGGCGTAGATGAACTTGTCCGGATAGTAGGCCGCCAGAATCATCGCCGAGTTGCCCGACATCGACAGGCCCACCGCCGCATTGCCCGTCGTCGACACACCCTTGTTGGCCGACATCCACTGTGGCAGCTCCTGAGTCAGGAAGGTCTCCCACTTGTAGGTGTAGTTCTGGCCGTTGCCCTGCGATGGCTGATACCAGTCGGTGTAGAAGCTGGACTGACCGCCGACCGGCATGATCACCGATATACCGGACTTGTAGTACCACTCAAAGGCCGGGGTGTTGATGTCCCAGCCGTTGTAGTCGTCCTGCGCACGCAGGCCGTCCAGCAGGTAGAGCGCGTGTGGACCGCCGCCCTGGAACTGAATCTTGATGTCTCGGGCCATCGATGGCGACGGCACCATCAGATACTCGACCGGCAGACCCGGTTTGGAGAACGCCGACGCCGTGGCTGTGCCGCCCACCAGCCCGATCAGCCCGGGCAACAGGGCGGCCGTCACTGTTGCGACTGTCATTCGCGACAGCCATTTACCGAGGTACTTCCTTCTCATTCCTGCAACCCATCCCATCTTTCGTATGTCGCACCCCATGCGATCGATGAAGCAATGCCTCGGTAATCAAACATGGCCAGACGCGGTGTAACCGGTTGCTGTTGGTAGATGTCGCATCGCGGTTGGCTAACGAATTGATAAGCACCGCGCCTGCCGTCAACCCCGCGCTGTGCGGGACAATCGCGGCTTAACCAAACCGAGCCGACGGGTCGGCGGTGGCCTCGATTTTGACGACGATGCTGTCACGCACGGTCAGAACGATGACGACGAACAGCCGTCGATTGGCAAAGCCGAGCAACACCGGCTGCCCGACCGGTCCACTGACCAGCGTGACACCCGGCCCCAGGTACCGCAGCAGATTTCTGGCCACATCCTCTGCGCCGTAATTGATCTGCGGTGCGGGCGCGGGATCGCCGACCACTGTGCCAACACCCCAAACGTCGGGATCGAGCACCGCGGTGAGCGCCCGGATGTCGCCGTTCGCGCACGCGGTGATGAACTTCTCGGTGACTCGTTGATGTTCCAGCTTCGGCACCTCGACCAGCCGGGGCTTGCTGCTGTCGATCTTCCCGCGGGCCCGGCGCGCGAGTTGGCGGCAGGTTCCGACCGGCCGGCCCACCGTGTCGGCGATCTTGTCGAACGGAATCTGGAACACGTCGTGCAGCACGAAGGCCACGCGTTCGCCGGGGGTGAGGCGGCGCAGCACCTCGAGCAGTGCCGTGCTTACCTCGTCGTCGAGGGTGACCCGGTCGGCGGGGTCTGCGGAACGGGACTGGTTCACCGGCGGGCCGGCCTCGAGTGCCGCAGGGTCACCGGGGTGCTCGCGCCGGGCCCGCGCCGACCGCGCCAGATCCAGACACAGCCGCCCGGCCACCACGGTCAGCCAGCCGCGGACGTCGTCGATCTCGCCTTGGTTCGTACCGGAAAACCGCAGAAACGCCTCCTGCACAACGTCTTCGGCGTCACCGATGTCCCCGAGCATCTGATAGGCGAGGTTCACCAGGTATGGACGGTGGCTGCGCCATGCCGCCGTGACCTCGTCCCCCGGCGGGACCGCCGATGGATCTCGCATGCAATGAAGACGAACCGGGCCGCCTAAAAGTTACAGCCGCTGCATTGTCACTTTTCCGGCCGCCGCTCCGTCCTTGTTCGCATAACGCGATTCGGAAGGAGCCAAACCATGGCGATCGTTGTCACCGGGGCGACCGGCAATGTGGGCCGACCGCTGGTCATGCTGCTGCACGAGGCCGGTGTCCGCGTGCGCGCGGTCACCCGCAACCCGGATGCCGCGGGCTTCCCGGCCGGTGTCGAGGCGGTGCCCTCGGCCACCGCCGCGCTGCCCGGAGCCTCGGCCGTGTTCCTCAATTCCCGCGCCCTAGGCGCCGAACTCGCCGATGTAGTCGAGTTGGCGCGGCGTGCGGGGGTTCGCCGGCTTGTCGCGTTGTCGGCCATAAACGCCGACGACGACTTCTCGCGTCAACCGTCGCGGTTTCGCGGCGACCGCAACAAGGAGGTCGAACAACTGGCCGTCGACTCGGGTCTGGAGTGGGTGAGTCTGCGCCCCGGGTTCTTTGCCACCAACCTCTCCGGGATGTGGGCGGCTCAGATCCAGTCCGGTGACGTCGTCTACGGTCCATACCAGACGGCGTCGATCGCACCCATCGTCGAGCGCGACATCGCCGAGGTTGCCGCGCACGGCCTTCTCACCGACGACCTTGTCGGCCAGCGGATTCCATTGACCGGGCCGGAGGCGCTTACCAATGCACAGCTGGTGGAAGTGATCGGTGCGGTGCTAAACCGTGCGCTGCGATACCAGGAAGTCCCCGCGGAGGTGGTGCGGGAGAGGTTCATTGGGATCGGCTTTTCTGCCGACTTCGCGGACGCGTATTTGGCCTTCCTGTCGAGCAACAACGACACCACAGCGCTGGTGACTCGGGACGTGGAGAAGATCCTGGGCCGGCCCGCACAGACGTTCGCGCACTGGGTATCCGAGCATCGCGACCTCTTTACCGCAAGGGCGGCAACAAATGTCTGATCCGCGCCCGCCGTGGTGGCTGAAGCCGATGAACAAGGTCATGATCGCTGTCCAAAAGATGGGGATAATAACGGGTCCGGCGATGGTTTTGACCGTGCCCGGACGCAAGTCCGGTCAACCGCGAAGCACGCCGATGACTCCGTTCGAACTGGACGGGAACCTGTACACGGTGGCTGGATTTCCCGGCGCGGATTGGGCCAAAAACGCGCGGGCGGCCGGCGCCGGCACCCTCAGTCGGGGGCGAAAGTCCCGGCCCGTCAGGATCGTTGAGCTCAGCGCCGAGCAGGCACGCCCGGTGCTGCGGTCCTTCCCGGTGAAAGTGCCGATCGGGGTCGGGTTCGGTAAACGCTCCGGGCTGATTCGGGAGGGCACCCCCGACGAGTTCGAGGCCCTCGCCGGAAGATGCCCGGTGTTCAGGTTCGACCCGATCGCCGCGAACCAGCCGGCGCCGTGAGACGCGCCCGCAGCGATATCGTGCGGCCACAGCATCCGGGCCTACACTCGCCGCATGATCAGCCGGCCCGGCCACGTCGCGGTGCTCGGTGTGCTGGCCGTCTCCGCGTTCGCGGCGCTGTCCACCGACATCCACGACATCCACGTCGCCGCGCCGGTGGACGTGGTCGCGGCAATCCCGGCACCGGCGCACGTCGTGATAGTTGTGGAGGAGAACCACTCCAACGCCGCCGTCATCGGCAACAAGTCCGCGCCCTACATCAACGCACTGGCGGCCAACGGCGCGCTGATGACCCAGTCCTACGCGGAAACCCATCCGAGTGAGCCGAATTACCTGGCGCTGTTCGCCGGCAGCACCCTCGGGCTGAACTCCGATGCCTGCCCCGTGAATGCGGGGGCCGCACCGAATCTGGGATCGGAGCTGTTGGCCGCCGGACACACCTTCGCCGGGTTCTCGGAGGATCTGCCCAGCGTGGGTTCCCCGGCCTGCACGTCAGGCAAATACGCCCGCAAGCACGCGCCGTGGGCCAACTTCACCAACGTGCCGCCCGCAAGCTCGGTGCCGTTCACCGAGTTCAACGCCCGGTCTGATTACTCCAGCCTGCCGACGGTGTCGTTCGTCATCCCGAACCTCGACAACGACATGCACGACGGAACCATTGCCCAGGCCGACGCCTGGCTCAACACCAACCTGGCGGCGTACGCGAACTGGGCGCAGGCCAATAACAGCCTGCTGATCCTGACCTGGGACGAGGACGACAACGGTCCGAAAAACCAGATACCCACGGTGTTTTACGGCGCGCACGTCAAGCCCGGAACGTACGCCGAGCCGATCAGCCACTACAACGTGCTGTCGACTCTGCAGGAGATGTACGGCCTGCCCAAGACCGGACTGGCGGCGAATGCGCCCCCGATCACCGATATTTGGGCCTGATCGGGCCGTGAACCGGGCAAATCCCTATTCGGAGTCCTCGAGGGCCTCGCCGAGCTCCCGCGCGATGCGGCTGTGGTGGTTGCTGGCCAGCGCGTGGCCGGCACCGATCGCGACGGCGACCGGCCAATCGATGATCTCCACGGCAGCCAGCGCGGCAAGGGCGCCGTAATAGGCAAGCTGGTCCGGCCGCGGTATGCGGAGACGTCCCACCACGGGAAGATTCACCGCAAATGATTCGGCCTCCTGGACGCGTTCCACCGCGCCGCGATGCGAGGTCCTGTGTGGTGACTTGTCGGTCATTTGTTGCCTCTTCGTCATGGCGTGTTTGTCGGCGTGTCGAGTGATCCAGCGAACCTGGTAGTCGTGTCCAATCCGGCTATGGGTGTGAGCACAGACCCGCTGACCGACGTGGTCGCGCGTGTCCTCGCCGTGCCGTTGCGCCAGTTGTACGCCGTGCTGTGGCGCGCGGGCGTCGTCGAGATCGTCGACTGAGCGGAATCGGCTTCGCCTGACGGTTCTGCGCCGAAGCGTGCGGCGATCAGTCGCGGCGCGATTGCGGCGGCCGCTGTCGCGAGCGTAGCCGACCCCAGTGCCTGCGCCCAGCCGACCGGCCCCAGCGGTGTGCTTCCGAGCAACTGGCTGACGCCCGGTGTGCTGATCGCCGCTCCCATCACGATCAATGACCCGGCGGCCGTCGTCACGACGAGCGGGCTGCGCGAGTCAAGCAGCGTCTGGCCGAGCTGTGTGGCCACCAGCGCGACCAGCGCGACCGTGGACGCGCGCCGCGGTCGTCCGGTGACGCTGGCCAGGGCCCAGGCGGTGGTAGCGCCCGCGGCCGTGGTGGCGCCCCGAACCGCAACCGTGCGCCACAGCGCCGCCTGGTCGGGACCGCGTCCGGCAAAACCGTCTTCGGCCGGAGCGCTGACCGCCAGGGCCGCGGCGGGCAGCGCATCGGTCAGCATGTTGACCAACAACAGCTGCCGGGTGTTCAGCGGCGAACGGCCGGTGAGCGCGCTGCCGATGATCGCGAACGCGACTTCGCCGGCATTCCCGCCGAGCAACACCGACACCGCGGCCTGCACCCGTCGCCACAGCTGGCGGCCCTCGTCGAGCGCGTCGAGCAGAGCACTGATCCGCCCGTCGAGCAGCATCACGTCCGCCGCGGTGCGCGCCGGATCGCTGCCCGGCGATGCGACGCCGATGCCGACGGTCGCCGCGCGGATCGCGGCGGCGTCGTTGGCGCCGTCGCCGACCATCGCGCAGACCTGGCCGCTGCGTTCGAGCGTCTGAACGATCTGCACCTTGTTCTCCGGCGTCATGCGCGCGAACACCACCCGATCGGTCACGGCCTGTTCCTGGCCGCGACGCGACAGCGCCTCCCATTCGGAGCCGCTGATGACGTGCTCGGCGGTGACCGGTATGCCGAGCTCTCGGGCCACCGCGGCGGCGGTCACCGGATGGTCACCTGTGATTAACCGCACACCGACTTGGCTCTCGCCCAACGACGCCAGCACGTCGGCCGCATCCGAGCGCGGGGTATCCGAAAGGCCGAGCAGTCCCGCGGGACGCATGCCTTCCTTGCACAACGCAGCGAACGCGTCCTGGTCGTCGCATGCCGACTGCGCCTGCTCGGCCGTCACGGGCCGCCGCGCGACCGCGATCACCCGCAAGCCGTCCTCGGCCATTTGATGAACCATGTGTTCGACCGGCTCGTTCTGCCCGGTGCACGCTCTCAACACGACTTCCGGTGCGCCCTTCATGGTCAGCTCGGTGCGCGACACCGAAGCGGAGAACGGGCGACCGGACCGAAATGGCAAGTGTCCCAAGCCGGGTTCGGCGGGTGCCACGCCGGCTTTGGCGGCCGCCTCGCTGACGGCGGTATCGGTGGCGTGTGGATGACGGCCGCCGCCGTCGGGGACGGGGGTCGCCCGTGCTGCGCATCCGAGCACCTCGTCGACCGACATTCCGGGTGCCGGGCGTACGTGCGCGACGCGCAACCGATTTTCGCTCAGCGTGCCGGTCTTGTCGAAGCAGACGACGTCGACGCGGCCGAGCGCTTCCACCGAGCGGGGGCTGCGCACCAATGCGCCCAGCTTCGTCAACCGTCGCGCGGACGCCTGTTGCGCAAGCGTCGCGACGAGAGCCAGGCCCTCCGGCACCGCGGCCACGGTGACGGCCACGCCGCTGGCGACGGCTTGGCGCAGACTGGCG
>NZ_DASQVQ010000054.1:0-19582 GCF_035640695.1 Mycobacterium sp. | reverse complement strand
GGGACACGAGACCGTTCTGGTCTTCGATCTCGGCGGGGGGACATTCGACGTGAGCTTGCTCGACGTCGGCGACGGAGTGGTCGAGGTGCGGGCCACCGCGGGCGATTCGCATCTGGGCGGCGACGACTTCGACCGTCGGCTCGTCGATTACCTGGCCGACGAATTCCAACGCGAAAACAGCATCGACGTGCGTAAAGATCCCCAAGCGCTGCAGCGGCTGTTCGAGGCGGCCGAGAAGGCCAAGGTCGAGTTGTCTTCGGTGGCGCAGACACAGGTCAATTTGCCGTTCATCACCGCTGACGCCAGCGGCCCGAAGCACTTGACCATGTCGATCATGCGGTCCAAGTTCGAGGACCTGACCGCGGACCTGGTTCAGCGCTGCATGGGGCCGGTCAAGCAGGCGATGGACGACGCCAAGGTGACGGCAAACGACATCGACGAGGTCATCCTGGTCGGCGGGTCGACGCGGATCCCCGCCGTCCAGGCCCTGGTGCGCCGACTCACCGGCGGCAAGGACCCCAACATGAGCGTCAACCCCGACGAGGTGGTCGCTATGGGCGCCGCGATCCAGGCCGGGGTGCTCAAGGGCGAGGTGTCCGACGTGCTGTTGCTCGACGTCACACCGCTGTCGCTTGGCGTCGAGACCGCGGGTGGCCTGATGACCAAGATCATCGAGCGCAACACCACCATTCCGGTCCGTCGCAGCGAAGTGTTCACCACCGCCGCGGACAATCAGCCCGCGGTCGACATCGTCGTGCTGCAGGGTGAACGCGAGTTGGCAAGGGACAACCGGGTTCTCGGCCGATTCAAGCTCGAGAACATCCGACCGGCGCCGCGCGGTGAGCCGCAGATCGAGGTGACCTTCGACATCGACGCCAACGGCATCCTCAACGTGACCGCACGCGACAAGGACACCGGCGCCGAGCAGAGCATCACCATCAGCGAGCAGTCGAATCTGGACCAGAGCGAGGTCGAGCGGATGGTCGCCGAGGCAGAGGCGCACCGCCGCGAGGACGAACAGCTGCGCAGGGCGGTCGAGGCCCGCAACGAACTCGACTCGGCGGCATACCAAGTCGAGCGTCGACTTGCCGAGCTGGGCGATTCGGCCGCGCCGCACGACCGCGCACGCGCCGAGATGTTGATCGCCGACGCACGGCAGGCGATCACCGACGAAGCACCGCTGGACCGAGTGCAATCGCTGACCTCCGAATTGCAGCAGGTGCTGTACGGGCTGCAGCCCACGCCCACCGGGGGCGGCAATGGGCAACCGTCCGGCGATGGCCGCGACACCTCGGCCGCCGACGACGACGTGGTAGACGCCGAGTTCGACAGAGGGTGATGTGTGATGGGAACCCCGGCAGAACAGTCGGCGACCGAGGAGGACCGCGACCGCGTCCACGAAGTTCCGCCCGAACCTGGAGCCAAACCGGAGGCGCCGCAACCTGATACGGATGCCGAGTTGGCGCGGCTCGAGGACCGTTGGCGACGCGCCGTTGCCGATCTCGACAACGTGCGCAAGCGCTATGCCCGCGAACTGGAGCGCGAACGATTGGTCGAACGATCCAGGGTCGCACGCGCGTGGCTGCCCATCGTGGACGACTTGGAGCGGGCGCTCGGCTTCCAGGGCGGCGAGTCTGGCGCCGTCGTCGAGGGCGTGCGGTCGATCCTTGATCAGGCGGTGCAGGTGCTGGCGCATCTCGGTTATCCGCGCGACGTCGAGGTGGGCGTGCCGTTCGACCCGGAGCGCCACGAGGTCGTCGGGGTGACCGGCGATTCGGACGCTCCGCCCGGCACGGTCGTCGAGGTGCTGCGACCCGGCTACGGGACGGGCTCACAACAACTTAGGCCGGCGGCCGTGATGGTCAGCCGCCGCGAGGAGTGATGCCTCTGTGGCACAGGACTACTACCAAGCGCTCGGTGTGTCGCGTGACGCCACCGCCGAGCAGATTCAGCAGGCGTTTCGGACCCTAGCGCGCAAGTACCATCCCGACGTCAACAAGGATCCGGCCGCCGAGAACCGGTTCAAGGAGATCAACGAGGCCTACCACGTCCTGTCCGACCCGAAAACCCGTCAACGGTACGACCGCTTCGGGGAGGACTTCCGACGGGTACCGGAGGACTGGGAAGAGCAGGCCGGGCGGGTCGGGGCGGGAGTCGGCGGCTTCCCCGGCGGGTCCGGCGGGTTCGGCGGCGGCCCGTCGGGCGCCAGAGTCCGCTACGGCCGGGGCTTCGGCGGGGCCGGCGGCGTCAACATCGAGGATCTGTTCGGTGATCTGTTCACGGGCGGTGGCGGTTTCGGGCCGATCGCCGGCGCCGACCAGGAGGCCCAGCTCGAGCTGACGCTCGAAGAGGCATACCGCGGCGGCAGGCGCCAAATCCAGTTGGACGGCCGCAGGTACACGGTCAACATTCCGCGAGGCGTCATCGACGGGCAACGGATCCGGCTGGCCGGCGAGGGCGGGCGGGGCAACGGCGACGGGGCGGCCGGGGACCTGTATCTGGTGGTTCGAATCAAGCCGCATCCGCGGTTCCGGCTGGACGGCCGTGACATCACTACCGACCTTGCGGTGTCACCGTGGGAGGCGGTCCTTGGCGCGACGGTCGCGGTGCGCACGCCCGGAGGTGAGGCCAAGGTCAAGGTTCCGCCGGGCTCGTCGACCGGCAGACGGCTGCGGCTGCGCGGTGAGGGCATGCCCAATCCGCGCGGCGGCGCCGGTGATCTGTACGCCGAGATCAAGATAATGGTTCCGGCCAAACCCACTGCGCGCGAGCGAGAGTTGTTCGAGCAGCTGGCCGCCGAGTCCACCTTCGATCCGAGGAGGTCACGATGACGGCGCCCGCGCCACGGTATGTTTTGGCGCGCCGGCCGACGTTGAATGTCGACGCATTCGCCACGCGCTGCGGTGTGCACCCGGAGACGGTGCGAAGATTCGTCGCGCTCGGGCTGCTGCCCTGCCGGCGCGATGCGCGCGGAGAGCTGTGGTTCGAACCGTCCGCGGTGGCCGCCGTTTCGCGCATCCAGCGCCTGCGCACCGGGCTTGGACTGAACTACGCGGCGATCGGGCTGGTGCTCGATCTGCTCGACCGCATCGAGGAACTCGAAACCGCTGCCCGCCGAAGGAGGACATCGCTGTGGACATCAACAGCCTGACGCAGAAATCGCAGGAGGCGCTGCAGGAAGCGCAGAGCATCGCGACCCGGATGGGTCACACCGAGGTCGACGGCGAACACCTGTTGATGGCGCTGATCGACCAGCCCGAGGGGTTGGTGGCGCGCCTGATGGAGCAGGCCGGCGCCGACATCGCGGCAATCCGGGCCGACCTGGAGCGTGAGCTGAACCGCAGGCCGAAGGTCAGCGGTCCGGGCGCCGCACCCGGCCAAGTGTCCATCACCCGGCGTCTGGCCAAGGTGCTCGAGGCGGCCGAGCGGGAAGCCAAGCGGCTCAAGGACGAATATGTGTCGGTCGAGCACCTGGTGATCGCCCTTGCTGAGGAGGGGACGGCAACCGCGGCCGGGCGAATTCTGGCCTCGCACGGAATCACGCGAGACGCGTTCCTGACTGCGCTGACCAAGGTGCGCGGTAATCAGCGGGTGACGTCGGCGACGCCGGAGGGCTCATACGACGCGCTGGAGAAGTACGGCCGAGACCTCGTCGCCGAAGCCCGGTCGGGCAAGCTTGACCCGGTGATCGGCCGGGATGCCGAGATCCGCAGGGTGATTCAGATCCTGAGCCGCAAGACCAAGAACAACCCGGTGCTGATCGGTGATCCCGGCGTGGGTAAGACGGCGATCGTGGAGGGCCTCGCCCAGCGGATCGTGCGCGGCGATGTGCCGGAAGGCCTGCGGGACAAGACGATCTTCGCGCTCGACATGGGCTCGCTGGTCGCCGGCGCGAAGTACCGGGGCGAATTCGAGGAGCGGCTGCAGGCGGTGCTGTCGGAGGTGAAGGCCGGGGAGGGTCGCATTCTGCTGTTCGTCGACGAGTTGCACACCGTGGTCGGCGCCGGAGCGGCCGAGGGGTCTCTGGATGCCGGCAACATGCTCAAGCCCATGCTGGCCCGCGGTGAGCTGCACATGATCGGAGCCACCACGCTCGACGAGTACCGCAAACACATCGAGCACGACGCCGCGCTGGAGCGGCGGTTCCAGACGGTGCTGGTCGACGAGCCCGATGTGGAGGACACGATTTCGATTCTGCGCGGCCTGCGCGAACGCCTCGAGGTATTCCACGGAGTCAAGATTCAGGACGGTGCGCTGGTGGCCGCGGCGACGCTGTCGCACCGCTACATCACCGACCGGTTCCTGCCGGACAAGGCCATCGATCTGGTGGACGAGGCATGCGCGCGGCTGCGCACCGAAATCGACTCCATGCCAGCCGAATTGGACGAAGTCACCCGGCGGGTGACCCGCCTGGAGATCGAGGAGGCGGCGCTTTCCAAGGAATCGGACCCGGCAAGCAAGGCGCGCCTGGAGGAGCTGCGCCGGGAACTGGCCGATCTGCGTGCCGAGGCCGACGCCAAACACGCCCAATGGGACGCCGAACGACAGGCCATTCGGCGGGTGCAGGAGCTGCGTGAACAACTCGAGCAGCTGCGGCGTGAGGCCGAAGAAGCCGAGCGCAGCTATGACCTCAACCGCGCCGCGGAGCTGCGCTACGGGGAGATGCGCGAAGTGGAACGCAAACTGCAAGCCGCCGAGGAGCAACTGAGGTCCAAGCAGGGCCAGCGGCCGCTGCTGCGCGAGGTCGTGACCGAGGACGAGATAGCCGAAATCGTGGCGGCGTGGACCGGCATACCCGTCGCCCGGCTGCAGGAGGGCGAACGCGAGAAGCTGTTGCGGCTCGACGAAATCCTGCACGAGCGGGTCATCGGACAGGACGAGGCGGTCCAGTTGGTCGCCGACGCCATCATCCGCGCCAGGTCCGGGATTCGGGACCCGCGACGGCCGATCGGGTCGTTCATATTCCTCGGGCCCACCGGCGTCGGGAAGACCGAACTCGCCAGGACGCTGGCCGCCGCGCTGTTCGACAGCGAAGAGAACATGGTGCGCCTCGATATGAGCGAGTACCAGGAGCGGCACACCGTGAGCCGACTGGTCGGGGCACCACCGGGATATGTCGGCTACGAGGAGGGCGGCCAGCTCACCGAGGCGGTGCGCCGCAAGCCGTATTCGGTGGTGCTGTTCGACGAGATCGAAAAGGCGCACGCCGACGTGTTCAACACGCTGCTGCAGGTGCTCGACGACGGCCGGCTCACCGACGCGCAGGGCCGACAGGTCGACTTCCGCAACACGGTGGTCATCATGACGTCCAACATCGGATCACACTATCTGTTCGACGGTGTCACCGCGGACGGTGAGATCAAGCCCGACGCCCGTGAACGCGTCATGGCGGAGCTGCGCGGCCACTTCCGCCCCGAGTTCTTGAACCGGGTCGACGACATCGTGTTGTTCACGCCGCTGGCCATGCCGCAGATCGAGCGCATCGTCGAGCTGCAACTTGCTGAGCTGCGGAACCGCCTGGCGGAGCGCCAGATTGATCTCGACATCACACCCGAAGCTCGCCGGCTGATCGCCGAGCACGGTTATGACCCGGTGTACGGCGCTCGACCGCTGCGCCGCTACATCGCCCACGAAGTGGAGACCAGAATCGGACGGGCGCTGCTGCGCGGCGACATCACGGCCGGCGGGCGGGTCCGGGTCGACGTGGCGGGCGGCGAACTCGCCGTCAACTATTCCGAACCGGCGTTCGCGGCCTGAGGGAGGCTGGCCCATGGCAAACGACATCGTGACCTGCCCCAATTGTGGAAAGCGCAACCGCGTACCGGCGGCGGCTTCGGGCAAGCCGCGCTGCGGCAATTGTCATCAGTGGTTGCCGTGGATTGCTTCGGCCGGCGATCAAGACTTCGCCGATGTCGTTGAAAAGTCGCCGGTGCCAGTGCTTGTCGATCTGTGGGCCAGCTGGTGCGGCCCATGCCGCATGGTCAGCCCCGCACTCGAACAGCTTGCCACCGAACGCGCCGGCCAGTTGAAACTGGTGAAGGTCGACGTGGACGCCGCCCCGTCGATCTCGCAACGGTTCACGGTGCAGGCCGTGCCGACGCTGTTGCTCATCGACCACGGGCGGGTGCTGGCCCGGCAGGCCGGGGCGGCACCGGTAGCGGCCTTGCGGACGTGGCTTGAGCAAAACCTTCCGGCCAACGCAGCAAAGGAGCACAGCCGATGACTTCGATATCCGTCGACCCGGACATTGCGGCGATCCGGCCGGTGCGACCGCGAACCCCGAACGGCTGCGAGGAGTGCCTGCGGCTCGGCACCCCGTGGGTGCACCTGCGGCTTTGCCTCACGTGCGGCCACGTCGGCTGCTGCGATTCGTCGCCGATGCGGCACGCTCGCGGCCACGCGCACACCGTGGGTCACCCGATCGTGCAGTCCATGGAGCCGGGTGCGACGTGGCGTTGGTGTTACGTGCACGAGAACTATGTCTAGCGTCGCCACCGTCGAGCCGCCACCGGCCCCGCCGGCCGAAACCCCGGATTTATACGGCGCATACCCGCGGCTCAGCGACGATCAGATCGCGACGCTCGACGCGGGCGGCAAGCGCAGAAGCATTCGGGCGGGCGATGTCTTGGTTCGCGAGGGCCACCGTTGCGACGACTTTTTCGTGATTGTGAGCGGAAAGGTCGCGGTGCTGGCCGAGGCCGAAACCGGCGAGCGCCAAGTCATCAGGGTGCACGGCCCGCGCCGATTCCTCGGCGAGTTGGGCGATCTCGAAGGCCAGGCCGCGTTCTACACCGCGGAAGTCATCGAGGACGGTGAAGTGCTGGTCGTGCCTGCCAAACGGGTGCGCCGCCTCGTCGAACACGATCCCGTGCTCAGCGATCTGATTCTGCGCGCGTATCTGATGCGCCGCTCGCTGCTGATCGAGGGCGGAGCGGGATTCCGCATCATCGGTTCGTGCTACTCCCCCGACACCGCGCGATTGCGGGAATTCGCCGCCCGCAACCGGCTACCCCACAGGTGGCTCGACTTGGAACGCGACCCGAACGCTGAGCGGCTGCTGCGTCGCTTCGGGATCCCACCCGAGGACACCCCGGTCGTGATCTGGGGCGACCAGGTGCTGCGCAACCCGACGAACAAGGAACTCGCCCGACTCGTCGGGTTATCGGTGCCCGAGAGTGCGCACGACGAATTCGATCTGTTGATCGTCGGCGCCGGCCCGGCCGGACTGGGTGCGGCGGTGTATGGCGCGTCCGACGGCCTGAACACCGCGGCGGTGGAACTGATCGCTGTCGGCGGTCAAGCCGGAACGTCTTCGAGGATCGAGAACTACCTCGGATTCCCGGCCGGAATCTCCGGGTCGGACCTCGCCGAGCGGGCGGCACTGCAGGCGGACAAGTTCGGGGCCCGCATCACCATTTCGTCCGAAGCGGTCGCCCTCGAGTCCGGCAGCGGCCAGCACGTGATTCGATTGGCCGACGACACCTGCCTGAACTGCCGCGCCGTCGTCCTTGCCACCGGCGCCCGATATCGACTGCTCGACGTCGAGGGGATCGAGAGGTTCCACGGCTACGGCGTGTACTACGCTGCCACCCACCAAGAGGCCCTGATCTGCGGCACCGGTCCGGTCGTCATAGTGGGAGGCGGGAATTCGGCGGGCCAGGCCACGGTCTTCTTCGCCTCCAGAGGTAATCAGGTCGACCTGCTGGTCCGCGCCGACGACCTTGGCAAGTCGATGTCGCGGTATCTCGTCGACCAGATCGAGCAGCATCCCCGAGTGTCGGTGCATCTGTGCACCGAGGTCCGCGAGGTCGACGGCGACAAAGAGCTCAAAACCGTTGTGGCGGAGAACAAGAAGACCGGCGAACGGTACCGCTTCGATACCCGTGCGTTGTTTGTCTTCATCGGCGCGGTGCCGAATACGGCGTGGCTGCGCGGTGCGATCACGCTCGATGACCACGGCTTCATCACGACCGGATCCGCCGCGCTGTATTCGGGCGCCGATCGTGCACGGCCGATCACTCAACGCAGGCCGCTGCCGCTGGAAACCAGCCTGCGCGGAGTTTTCGCCGCGGGTGATGTGCGCAGTGGCTCGGTCAAGCGGGTCGCATCGGCGGTCGGGGAAGGATCGATGGCCATCCGCGAGGTTCATGAATACCTCTTCCCCGAAACGACTGCCTGACGCCAAACACCGCCCGGTTTCGCTGAGACGGACGCCTGGAGAAGACCACCGTCGGTTCGGCCGCGATCTTCACCCCCGGTATGCCGTGCGATCTGCTTTGGTCCAGCGATTGCGGCGAGGTCTGCCTCAAGGTGACTTACAGCAAATGCGCAGGCAACTGGAAGGCATGCTGAACCGGCCGGTGCGGAAGAGGATTACGTTCGCGCGCAGCCTAAGTCTGGACACCGCCGCGTCGCGCAACTGGTTTGACTTGGTTCGGATCCTGGCACGCGAGGCCGGCCAGCCGCACGGCGTGCTCAGCCATCGGCTCGCCGTGGAGAACCTGCAGCAGCTGCTGATTCAGGGCCTGCTGTTGATCCAGCCACACAACTACGCCGATACATTGGCGGAAAGTGAACGGTCGACAAACGCGGCCGTGGTGAAACGACTCCGGCTGCACAAGGTGCACGCCGAACTATTGAACAGCTGCGCCGGCACGGCGACGGTGTCCACAGTGGCGGCGCGGTGGGGATTCCTGCACATGGGCCGGTTCGCCGAGCAATATCATCAGCTGTTCGGCGAGAACCCTTCGCAGACACTGCGGGTCGCCGATTAGCGAGTCTCGCGCAGCGCCTCGGTCACCGACGAGAAGAGCTCGAACATCTCGGTCAGCCCGGCGGTGTCGAGCGCCGCTTTGACCGCGCCTACCGGCTCGACGACCAGACAATATGCGATGTCTGCGTGGGCCGCCATCGCCGCACCTGAGCGCAGTGCGTCGATGCCGTCCCGATCGATGCGGGCGACATCGGACAGATCGAGCACGAAAAGTTCGGGCGAGCCGGTCAGCTCGTCGGTGAAGGTCCGTCGCAGCACCGCGGCGGCATCGCCGTGCAGGTCGCCGGTGGCACGAACAATCGTGGCGCCCCCCGGCAACCGTTGCAATTCGATGCCGGTATGCATGGGCCGGTCGGGTCCGACGCCGCTGTGGTCGCTCACTATTCCTCCGGCAAACAGATTCCGTCGGTTCTAGTGAACCGAGCGGCCAAGCCGATGTGATATCCGAAGACCGAACCGAATGTGTCCGCTTCGCGTCGGCCGCGGGCAACCGGCGGCGTTACCGTATGGACATGCGAGCGCTCATCGTCACCGATGTGCAGAACGACTTCTGCGAGGGCGGCTCCCTGGCAGTGGTCGGCGGGTCCGCCGTGGCGCGGGCGATCAACGGCCTGCTGACCGGCGACCACGGCTACGACCATGTCGTCGCGACCAAGGACTACCACATCGACCCGGGCGAACACTTCTCCGACAACCCGGACTTCAGGAATTCCTGGCCGCCGCACTGCGTGGTCGGAACGTCGGGCTCCGAGTTTCACCCCGACCTGGATACCACCGGCATCGAGGCGGTGTTTCGCAAGGGCCAGTACTCCGCGGCCTACAGCGGCTTCGAGGGCGCCTGCGAACGCGGAATCCCGCTATTCGACTGGCTGCGCGGCCACGGCGTCGACCAGGTCGACATCGTCGGCATCGCCACCGACTACTGCGTGCGCGACACGGCCGCCGACGCGGCGAAGGCGGGCCTGAAAACGCGTGTGTTGGTCAACCTCACCGCCGGCGTCTCGGCCGAGACCTCGGCAAAGGCCCTCGACGCCCTGCGGGCGGCCGGTATCGAGTTGGTCGATTACACCGCGAGCTGATCGGCTGCCTCGGCGGATCACAGTTGTCCTTAGAACAGGGTGGGCTGAACGGGCGCCGCGGCCACTGGCTCCGGCGGTGGCATCGACGAGCGCGGCTCGCCGGTCAGCCGGTGCTTGCCCACTAGCGGGGCGGTCCTGCGGTGCAACATCTCGCGGTAGTCCTTCGGCGGGTAGGCACCCTTGCGATAGAGCTCGCGGTAGGGGTCCACCAGCTCGGGGTGTGAGCGAGCCAGCCACTGCAGGAACCAGCCACGGTTGGACCCGCGCAGGTGCAACCCGAACACCGTCGCACCCGTCGCGCCCGCCTCGGCGATCTGTCCCAGCAGCCCGTCGAGGTGCGCGACCGAGTCGGTGAGATACGGCAGCACCGGCGCCACCATCACGTGGCAGCCCAGGCCGGCGTCGCGGATCGCGGCGATCAGGCCCAGCCGCGCCTGCGGCGACGGCGTGCCGGGTTCGACGTCGCGGTGCAGCTCCGGGTCGCCGACTGCCAACGACACCGCGAGCGAAATCGGAACCCGTTCGGCGGCATCGACGATCAGCGGCAGATCACGCCGCAGCAGCGTGCCCTTGGTCAGGATGGAAAACGGCGTGCCGTACTCGGCGAGTGCGCCGATGATGCCCGGCATCAGCGCGTAGCGGCCCTCGGCGCGCTGGTACGGATCGGTGTTGGTGCCAAGCGCTATCGTGTCGCGCCGCCACGACGGCCGATGCAGTTCGCGGCGCAACACCTCGACGATGTTGGTCTTGACCACGATCTGTGTGTCGAAATCCTTGCCCGAGTCGAATTCCAGGTACTCGTGGGTCGGCCGCGCGAAGCAGTAGCGGCAGGCGTGTGAGCAGCCGCGGTAGCCGTTGATCGTGTGCCGGAACGGCAGCATCGCGGCGTCGGGAATCTTGTTGATCGCGGACTTGCACAGCACCTCGTGGAACGTGATGCCATCGAACTGCGGCGTGCGGACGCTGCGGACGAAGCCGATGCGCTGCAGGCCGGGCAGTGCTCCGTCGTCGACGTTGACACCCTGGCCGTCCCACCGCATGGTCCTATTCGAACGCTAGTTCGATTCGATGTCAAGTACCGTGCCGGACGCAGGCGCGCTTCACATGACGGGCATCATGCCACTAACATGATGCCCGTCATGCCGAAGTCGACGAAGCGCGACGAACTCAAGCGGCGGTCGCTCGAGCGCATCCTCGACGCCGCCGCCCGCCGGTTGCGGGAGGAGGGCGTCGACGGCGCGGCCATCGTCGGAGTCATGCACGACGCCGGGCTCACCCACGGCGCGTTCTACTCGCATTTCGAGACGAAGGACGACCTGGCGGTCGCCGCGTTCGCCCACGCGATCGGCACCGGGCGTCCGCACTGGATCAAGCCGGCGGGCCGGCAGCGGTGGGGTTCCCGGTTGAAAGCCCTTGCGAACCGCTATCTCACGGCTGCCCATCGCGACGATCTGTCCACCAGTTGCGCGTTCGCGACGTTGAGTTCGGATGCGGCCCACGCATTTCCGGAGTTCCGAGCGGCCTACGAACGCGAATTGCGCATCTCGCTGGCCGCCATTTGCGGCGGCACGGACGTGGACGGTCAGCGTTTCGACGACGCGATCGCGTTGATGACGATCTGCGTCGGCGGCATGGCGCTGTCGCGTGCGGTTCACGACAACGATTTCTCGGCGCGGATCCTGCGGGTCGCGCGCGAGACCGCGGGCAAGGTGGCCGACATCGCCGAGCCCGCCGAAACTCGTTGAGAGAGAGGCGAACAACGATGGCCGGTGCGAAGCCCTACGCCGAACTGCGATTCCGCGACGTCAACGGCAAGAGAATGGCCTACATCGACGAAGGTGACGGCGACGCGATCGTCTTTCAGCACGGCAACCCGACCTCGTCGTATCTGTGGCGCAACGTGATGCCGCATCTGGAGGGCCTCGGCCGGCTCGTTGCCTGCGACCTGATCGGAATGGGCGGATCCGAAAAGCTCAGCCCGTCAGGGCCGGACCGGTACCATTACGCCGAGCAGCGCGACTATCTGTTCGCGCTTTGGGATGCGCTGGAACTCGGCGACCGCGTCGTGCTCGTGCTGCACGACTGGGGATCGGCGCTGGGCTTCGACTGGGCGAATCAGCATCGGGATCGGGTGCAGGGCATCGCTCACATGGAAGCGATCGCGATGCCGGTGACGTGGGCGGACTGGCCAAACAGCGTGCGACCGGTGTTTCAGGGCTTCAGGTCGCCGGAGGGCGAGCGGATGGTGCTGGAGCAGAACATGTTTGTCGAAGCCGTTCTGCCGGGCGGCATCCAGCGGCAGCTGACCGACGAAGAGATGGATCACTATCGCGAACCGTTCCGCAACGCCGGTGAGGACAGGCGCCCGACGCTGTCGTGGCCGCGCAGTATTCCCATCGACGGCGAGCCGGCCGACGTCGTCGCGATCGTGAACGAGTACGGCAAGTGGCTCTCGGAGAGCGACGTGCCGAAACTGTTCATCAACGGTGAGCCCGGCGCGATCGTGCGGGGGCGGGTCCGAGAGTTCATCCGCGGCTGGCCCAACCAAACCGAGATCACCGTCAGCGGCGTGCACTTCGTCCAGGAGGACAGCCCGAATGAGATCGGTGCCGCGATCGCCGACTTCGTGCGCGCGGTGAGGTAGCCCGCCGGGTGCAAGACTTGTGCACCATGGCGTGCGCCACCTTGCTGCTGTTCTCCTACGGCACACTGCGCCAGCGCGAAGTCCAGCTGGCCACGTTCGGCCGCGAACTCGACGGCCACGCCGACGCGATCGTCGGCTACGAGCTGGACTATGTCAGGATCACCGACCCGAACGTGATCGCGACCAGCGGCAGCGATCGCCACCCGATCCTGAAGCCGACCAACCGTCCCGGCGCACGGGTCGAAGGAAGCGTGTTCGAGATAACCGAGGCCGAGCTGGCGGCGGCCGACGACTACGAGGTCGACGACTACCGCCGCATCTTGGTGCCGCTGCGCTCGGGCCCGCGCGCGTGGGTGTACGTCTTCGCGGGGTGATCGCGATCCGCGTGGGGAGCCACGCTGTCAGGCGGCCGGCTACCAGGGCCGCAGCGCGCACTGCACGCCGCTGCCGCCGTCCTGCGACACGACGGTCACTCCGTCGACGGCGATCTCGCAGTGGAACTGCGGGTTGGTGCGGAGCACGCCGCTGGCGGTGACGATCGCCCACTGATTCGGGTCGCTGAGCTTGGTTTCCATCACCCATGGGGTGTCGGGGGCGATGGGCACCTGCACATACGTCAGGTACTGCGACGAATCAGCGTCGAAAGCCGCCTTGCTGGCCGGCTCGGTCGCCATGAAATTGATCTTCGCCTGCAGTGTGTCGCCCGCTGTAACCGTGTACTTCACCTGGTGTGCGGCCGGTTCCGCAAATGACGTTGCATGCGTGGCTGCCAGGCCCGCAGCCGCCACAATCAGCGCCAGCCCGACCGTGCCTGTCGCTCTTCCCACGTTCGTCATGTCGCGCACCGTACCGGATTAGTTACACGCCCCCAATTTGACGTGGGCACCTGCGGGTTGATGCGCTTCGGGTTGGCGAATCCGCTCCTCGTCACGCCCGCGAGCGGTCCCACGTGGCCACGGCCCAGATCACGACGACGTCCAGGGCGATGATGACGACCGACCACACCGGGTAATACGGCAACCACAAGAACATTGCGACGATCGACACGGACGCCATGACGATCGCCACCACGCGTGCCCAGATTCTGCCGAACACCAGCCCCAACGCGACGATGCCCATCAGGATCGCGAGCACGATGTGGATCCAGCCCCAGCCGGTGGTGTTGAACTTGTAGGCGTAATCCGGCCCGATGACAAGCAATTTGTTGTTGATCACTGCTGAGATGCCCTCGAGGAGCATCAGCACGGCGTTTGTCAGCAACAGGGCGCCGGCCGCGATGGTCGCGCCTGCGGCGAACACCTGGCGGGCGGGCGGATGCTGGGCCGGTGGAGTTGGGTTCATGACTGGGCCTCCTAGCGGTGAGGTTGCGTGCCTACTGTGGCCCCCCGCGCCGGATCCCGGCGCGCTTGTTGCAAATTCGTCTGCAAAAATTCGCCGCTGCGCTATCGCGGTGGTCCGTGGCGCCGAAGGAGGCGCCGTGACGGCCACCGCACCGCCCGTTAACTTAGCCGCGGTATGAACCACGAGGTGAGCGGAGATCCCGAACCAGCCGATGGCGCCCAGAGCCATCCGCCGGCTTTTGGCCGGCGAACACTGCTGATGACGGGCGCGGCGTCGGCGATTGTGGGCGCCGGCGTGGGGCTGGCCGGTGCGGAGGTCGTCACCTCCCACATGCGCGGCCCCGCGCTGTGGCCGCGGCCGAACGGGACCGACGCCCCCCGGGTGGGCGGCCTGCATCTGCAGTTCGGCAGGGATGCATCCACCGAGGTGGTGGTGTCGTGGCACACCACCACTGCCGTGCGCAATCCCCGCGTGATGCTGGGGACGCCGACCGGCGGCTTCGGCCGTACCGTCCAAGCCGAGACGCGCACCTACCGCGACGCGAAGTCGAACGTGGAGGTTCGCGTCAACCACGTGCATCTGCAGAACCTGTCACCGGACACCGACTATGTCTACGCGGCCGTGCACGACGGCGCTTCGCCCGAGTTGGGGACCGCGCGCACTGCACCGGCGGGGCGAGCCCCGTTGCGCTTCACCAGTTTCGGCGATCAAGCGACTCCGACGGTGGGCAAGCTAGTCGGCACGGCGTTCGCCAACGACAATCTCGGCTCGCCGGCCGCCGGCGACATGACCGCCGCTATCGAGCGCGTCGATCCGTTATTCAACTTGGTCAATGGGGATCTGTGCTATGCCAACCTGGCCCAGGATCGCATCCGCACGTGGTCGGACTGGTTTGAAAACAACACCCGGTCGGCCCGGTACCGGCCCTGGATGCCCGCCGCGGGCAATCATGAAAATGAATCGGGAAACGGGCCGGTCGGGTACGCGGCCTATCAGACGTACTTCGCGTTGCCGGACTCCGGGGCCGACGACCAGCTGCGCGGGCTGTGGTACGCGTTCACCGCGGGCTCGATGCGGGTGATCAGCCTCAACAACGACGACGTGTGCTACCAGGACGGCGGCAACTTCTACGTGCACGGCTACTCGGGCGGCGCACAGAAGCGTTGGCTTGAAACCGAACTCGCCGACGCCCGCCGCGACCCGCGGATCGACTGGGTAATCGTCTGCATGCACCAGACCGCGGTCTCGACCGCCGATCGCACAAACGGCGCCGATCTCGGAATCCGGCAGGAATGGCTGCCGCTGTTCGATCGGTACCACGTGGATTTGGTGGTATGCGGCCACGAGCACCACTACGAACGATCACACGCAATCCGGGGAACCGTCGGCAGCGACACCGCAACACCGATTCCGGTAGACACCCGCACCGACGTCGTCGACACCACGAAAGGAACGGTGCACGTGGTAATCGGCGGCGGTGGCACGTCGTCGCCGTCAAACGGGATGTTCTTTCCGGAGCCGCGGTGTCGGGTGCTGACCGGCGTCGACGCGTTCGATCCTGCGATCGGGCGCAAGGCACCGATCTACGTGGAAGAACAGGCGCCGTGGTCGGCGTTTCGCGATCGCGATCACCCCTACGGGTTCGTGGTGTTCGACGTGGATCCGGGTCCGGTCGGCGGCAATACCACCATCACGGCAACCCACTTCGCCGTTGACGGGCCCTTCGGTCAACTCACGGAGGTGGACCGGTTCGTCCTCACCAGGCCACGGGGCGACCACGCCGCGGCGCATTAATGCGCGACGCGGGAAAGCACTTCCTCCACAACCGAATCCGCCGCGACGTCGACCTGCTCGCCGGTGGCGAGGTCCTTCACGCCGACCGTGCCTGCCTCGATGTCGCGGTCGCCGGCTACCAATGCGACCGCGGCGCCGGAGCGGTCGGCCGCGCGCATCGCGCCCTTGAGGCCGCGGTCGCCGTAGGCGAGGTCGACGCGCACGCCGACCTCGCGCAGTCCCGCGGCCAGCACCGCCAGTCTCAGCTTGGCCTGCTCGCCCAGCGGAACACAGAACACGTCGCAGCGGGTGGTGTTGCCGACGGCCTTGCCCTCGGCGCGCAACGCCAACATGGTGCGGTCAACGCCGAGCCCAAAACCGATGCCGGACAAATCTTTTCCGCCGAGTTGGCGCATCAGCCCGTCGTAGCGGCCGCCGCCGCCGATTCCCGACTGGGCACCGAGTCCGTCGTGCACGAACTCGAACGTGGTCTTGGTGTAGTAGTCCAGTCCCCGTACCAGCCGCGGGTTGATCACGTATGGCACGCCGAGCGCGTCGAGGTGCGCCAGCACCGTCTCGAAGTGCTGCTTGGGGGCGTCGGACAGGTGGTCGAGCAGCACCGGCGCGTCGGCGGTCAGCCGTCGGATGTGCTCGCGTTTGTCGTCGAGCACCCGCAGCGGATTGATCTCGGCGCGCCTGCGGGTTTCCTCGTCGAGGTCGAGGGAAAGCAGGAAGTCCTGCAGCAGTTCGCGATACTGGGGGCGGCAAGTGTCGTCACCCAGCGACGTGATCTCCAGCCGGAACCCCTCCAGCCCCAGACCGCGGAAGCCGGCGTCGGCGATCGCGATCACCTCGGCGTCCAGCGCGGGATCGTCGACGCCGATCGCCTCGACGCCGACCTGTTGCAGCTGCCGATAGCGCCCGGCCTGGGGCCGCTCGTAGCGGAAAAACGGCCCGGCGTAGCACAGCTTGACCGGCAGCGAGCCGCGGTCCAGCGCGTGCTCGATAACCGCGCGGATCACCCCCGCGGTGCCCTCCGGGCGCAGCGTGACCGACCGGTCGCCGCGGTCGTTGAACGTGTACATCTCCTTGGACACCACGTCGGTCGACTCGCCGACGCCGCGGGCGAACAACGCGGTGTCCTCGAAGATCGGCAGCTCGGCGTCGCCGTAACCGGCCCGGCGGGCAGTCTCGAGCAATCCGTCGCGCACCGCGACGAACTGCGCCGACTCCGGCGGCAGGTAGTCCGGAACACCCTTGGGCGCGCTGAATTCGGTCACGGGGTCAAACCTTCGAGGAACGGGTTGGCGCGGCGTTCGGCACCGATCGTGCTGGCGTCGCCGTGTCCCGGTAGTACCACGGTGTCGTCGTCGAGCACCAACAGTTTTTCGACGATGGAACCGAGCAGGTCCCGGCCGCTGCCGCCGGGCAGGTCGGTGCGACCGACCGAGCCGTGGAACAGGGTGTCGCCGGTGAACACGACGTCGCCGTCATCGGCGGCAATCCGGAAACATACCGAGCCGCGGGTGTGGCCCGGCGTGTGCTCGACGAGCACCGTGGTCTCGGCAAGCTCCAGCTTGTCGCCGTCGCCGATTTCGACGACCTGCTTGGGCTCGTGAAACAGCGCGCCGAACAGGATCTGCCCGACCCGCGGCCCGAACCCCCTGATCGGGTCGGACAGCATCGACCGGTCACCGGGATGGATGTACGCCGGGACGCCGAACTCGTCGCACACCTTCTGCGCGGTCCAGATGTGGTCGAGATGCCCGTGGGTGAGCAACACCGCCGCCGGGGTCAGCCGGTCATCGGCGAGGACACGGCGCAGTTTCGGCACGGCGTTCTGCCCAGGGTCGATCACGACGGCCGCCGAGCCGGCCCGCGGCGCGACGACGTAGCAGTTCGCCTGAATCATCCCGGTGGGGAATCCGGTGATCAGCACGACTTCCAGTTTCGCATTGCCGGCGAAAGGCGCTCAGCGGTGCATGGCACACTCGGTGGCGCGAAGAGCAGAGGATAGCGATGAGCGCTTGCGCGAAGAGCAGAGGACAGAGCGAAAGCAGGAGGTACAGCGGCGGTGCCGACCAATCAACAGCGGCGAGCGACGGCCAAACGCAAGCTGGAGCGCCAGCTGGAGCGCCGCGCCCAGCGCGCCCGCAAACGGCGGATCTGGACAATCGCGGGACTGTCGGTGCTGGCAGTGGCCGTGGTCGCGGCCGTCGTCGCTGGGGTCGTTTGGACCAACAAGAGCTCCGGTAAGCAGCCCGCCGGAACCAGCGCCGGCGCATCGAAGACTCCGGCTCAGGACACCGCCGCGCCGGGCGGCGCCACGCCGCTGCCGCCGTTCAGCGCACCGGCCGACCTGGGCGCCAACTGCACCTACCCGGCCAGCCCCGAGCCGGCGAGCAAGCCAATTCAGCCGCCGCGCACTGGCAAGGTGCCGACCGACCCGGCGACGGTCAGCGCCAGCGTGATGACCAATCAGGGCCCGGTCGGCATTCAACTGGACAATGCGAAGGCGCCCTGCACGGTCAACAGCTTCTCGAACCTGGCCCAGAAGGGGTTCTTCGACAACACGCCGTGCCACCGGTTGACGACGGCGCCGGAGCTCGCCGTGCTGCAGTGCGGCGATCCGACCGGTTCGGGCACCGGCGGGCCCGGCTATCAGTTCGCCAACGAGTATCCGACCAACCAGTACAAGCCCGACGATCCGGCCTTGCAGCAGCCGGTCATCTATCCGCGCGGCACGCTGGCGATGGCCAACGCCGGGCCCGGCACCAACGGCAGCCAATTCTTCATGGTCTACAAGGACTCGCAGCTGCCGCCCAACTACACCGCCTTCGGCACCATCGACGCGACCGGGCTCGCGACGCTGGACAAGATCGCCGCGGCCGGGGTGGCCGGCGGCGGGCAGGACGGTAAGCCCGCCACGGGGGTGACTATCCAGTCGGTGCGGCTGGACTAAGCAGCTACTTGCGCGGTGGCGCCAACACCCGCATCGCCGCGCGCATGAGCGGCTGCGGCACGCGGTCTTTCAGCGTCAGCGCGGTACCGGCGGCCCAGGTGCGCACCGGGGTGCCGCGGCCGAACGTGCGGCTGAGCGGGCCGCCGGAGGGTTCGAGGTCAACATGCAGCGGCGGCGCGCCGTCGGCCGCGCCGAGCGCGTTGGCGATGACCATCCGCTGAATTTCGCTGGTGCCCTCGAAGATGGTGTACAGCTTGGCGTCCCGGTACCACTTCTCGACGGGATGGTCTTTGATGTAGCCCCAGCCGCCCATCGTCTGGATGGCCCGCTCGGTGGTCTTGACCGCGATTTCGCTGGCCGCCAGCTTCGACATCGAGCCCTCGCCGCGCTGAAACGCCACACCGTTGGCCGCCATCCACGATGCCCGCCAGGTCAGCAGCCGGGCGGCGTCGATCTGCGTGGCCAATTCGGCCAGCGGGAACCCGATGCCCTGGTGGTCGATGATCGGGCCACCGAACGCTTCCCGACGGTTCGCGTAGGCGGTGACGTATTCCAATGCGGCGCGCGCGATTCCGAGCGCCTGGGCGGCCACCATGGGCCGGGTCTGTTCGAAGGTGCCCATCGTCGCCGAGCCGGAGTGTTGTGCACCCTCGATCGCCTCGCGGGCCCTGGCCAGTTTCGCGGTCAATCTGTCCTGGCCGCCGAGCAGGTTCTGGCCCGGCACGCGCACGCCGTCGAAACGCAGCTCGGCGGTGTGCGATGCGCGGCAGCCGAGCTTGTCGAGCTTACGCACCATCTGCAAACCCGGTGTGCCGCCGGGCACCACGAACAGGGCCTGGCCGCGGTGACCGAGCTCGGGGTCAACGACCGCGTTGACGACGTGCACGTTGGCGATGCCGCCGTTGCCGATCCACATCTTGTGGCCGTCGATGATCCAGTCGTCACCGTCGCGCTTGGCGCGGGTGCGCAGGTTACGTACGTCGCTGCCGCCCTCGGGCTCGGAGATCGCC
>NZ_DASQVQ010000053.1:0-31844 GCF_035640695.1 Mycobacterium sp. | reverse complement strand
GTGCGAGAAGCCGACGTACATCCAGCTGGACTTCTTGATCCGCCGGTTCGCCGAACAGGCAAACGCCGACGCGTCACTGCGCGATCGGCAGCCCTACAAGGCGGCCGTCGATGGCGACCTGCAGTGGTTCGGCGACGCGGTCACCAAGCACTATGAGGGTGACGATTCGGGGAATTCCAACGGCGACATCGAGATGCTGCAGTACACCGACGCCACGGCCGGATCGTCGCTGAGCATGCTGGTACTGCACGACGACGCCGACCGCGAGTTCGACTACGTCGCGGGCGCCGAGAAGGCCTTGGACAAGGCCAAGAATTCGGGCTGGACGGTGGTCAGCATGAAGAGCGACTGGAACACCGTCTTCGGTGACTGACCAGGCTCTGCAATGGATTCCGGCGCAAACCGCGACGCTCGGCTCGAGCGCGCACTACGCCGAGGAGGGACCGCCGCGCCGGGTCGGCGTCGACGGCTTCTGGATGCAGCAGCATCAGGTGACCAATGCCGAGTTTGCCGAATTCGTCGCGGCGACAGGCTATGTGACGGTGGCCGAACGGCCGCTCGATCCGGCTGACTTCCCCGGGGCGCCGCGGGAGAATTTGCAGCCCGGGTCGATGGTGTTCACCCGGACGCGGGGTCCGGTGGATTTGCGGCACCTCAGCCTGTGGTGGACGTGGACCCCCGGCGCGTCATGGCGTCACCCGGCCGGCCCGCACTCGTCGGTGGACAGGCGCGCGGATCATCCCGTCGTACACATCGCCTGCGAGGATGCCGAAGCCTACGCCGCGTGGGCGGGTCGGTCACTGCCGACCGAGGCGGAGTGGGAGGCGGCGGCCCGAGGCGGCCTGGACGGCGCGACCTACACGTGGGGCGACGAGCCCGAGCGGCCGGGGCAGCGGCTGGCGAACTACTGGCACGGCGACTTCCCATGGCGCCCGGAGCCCGGGTACGGCCGCACCACGCCGGTCGGCAGCTTTCCGCCGAATGGCTACGGGCTGTTCGACATGGCGGGCAATGTGTGGGAGTGGACCTCGGACTGGTACGCCGGCACCAGGGCCGGGGACCCATGTTGTGAGGCCGGCAGCCACGACCCGCAGCAGCCGCAATTCCGCATGCCGCGCAAGGTCATCAAGGGCGGCTCCTATCTGTGCGCCGACAACTACTGCCTGCGTTACCGACCGGCCGCGCGCCGCCCGCAGATGATCGACACCGGTATGAGCCACATCGGCTTTCGCTGCGTGTTGCGGCCGCCGACGGGCACCCAGTCATAGCCGGGTGCGCTGGTCGATGTCCTCGTGGAACTCGGACACCATGGCCTCGGTCAAGGTGGGCCGGGTGTCGGCGATCGCGCCAAGGTAGTCGTCGGTGTGCGCCGGCTCGCCTCGATGAAATTCAATCTCGCGCTCGAATGCGGTCTGCGCGCCCTTGCGGGCCGCGAACTCGATATCGGCCGGCGTGAACATCTCACTGGCTTCGACAAGCTTGTCGACGTCGACCGAGTCGGCGTTCGGGCCCAGATAACTGCGCCAGATCGCCGCGCGGGCCGTGATGTCCGGGGGCCCGATGGGAATGATGTAGTCAAACCGGCCCGGCCGCAGGAACGCCGAGTCCAACGATCGCACCGAGTTGGTCGCGCAGATCAGCAGGCGATCATCGTGCTGTCGAAACGCCGGGATCATCTTGAGCAATTCATTCGTGACGCCGTGCGCGGGATCGGACGGCAGCCCGGAGCGGGAGCCGGCGATCTCTTCGAATTCGTCGATGAAGACCAGAACCGATTCCAGTTCCATCAAGTTCGTGAAGGCCTCGCCGAGGGCGGTTGCCATCGCGACATCCGGAGCGGCCAGCCGTGACGGGAAGAGTTCGACGAACGGCCAACCCAGACGACCCGATACGGCTTTGGCGAAACTCGTCTTGCCGGTGCCGGGCGGCCCGAACAGAATCACCGCTTTCGGCGGCGAGACACCGTACTGCTGAGCCACATCCGGCTCGGCGAGGGGCAACACGATGCGCCGCTCGATGACCTGTTTTTCGGTTTCCATGCCGGCCATCGCGCGCCAGAGGTTCCGCGGCACGACTTGGCCGCCGAGTTTGTTGAGCAACCCGGAATCGGAGGGGCCGAGGGCATGGTCCACCTTCTCGAAGTACGTCAGTCCGGTGCGTTGGCCATAGCCGGAGTTGTGCAGTGCCTCCGTTCCCGTCGCCCCGGGTGCCAGCAGCGCGCTGATGCGGCGGACGCCTTGCATCCGCAGACGCAGTTCCAGCTCGGCGAGTAGCGCACTGCCGATTCCGCGATGCCGCCAACGACTGCTCAACGCGATCATCGAAATCCAGGCTCGCTGTCCGTGGACGTGCGCCACCGCCATCCCGACGAGCTCGTCGCCGACCACGGCCACGACCGCAGGTTGTCCGGACCGCGCGGCCGAGACCACCTCGGAGACCGGAACCACGGGTGCAGGCTCGTCGGGACCGCGACTTTGGTCCCAAATCGAGATCGCCTGGTCGAGGTCGTCGTCGTGAAAATCACGCAATCGCCACGCCGGCATGTGCTTTACCTCCTTAACGGTTAACAAACCATGCATTGCCTCGCCGGCGCGCCACCCAAACAGGTGAATATGCGGATTAGCGTGGTGCCCGTGGCGGAGGTCGAGTTGATCGGTGTTCCGTTCGACGGGTACGGACGGCTGGGCAACCAGGCACGCGCCGCGACTGCGCTGCGCGAGGCAGGATTGCCCGGCGCGTTCGGTGGCCATCGGTTGGTCGTTGTCGCTGACCTCGACCTGCCCCCGGCGACCCGGGAGCGGGGCGCGGCGACGAGCCTGATCAATGAGGCCGCGCTGCTGGCTATGACCGACGCGTTGCACGACCGGGTGGGACCGGCGGTGGCCAAGGGCCGGTTTCCTTTTCTCTATGGCGGCGACTGTTCCACGCTGCTCGGCACCGTGACCGGGCTGCGCGACCATGTCGGCGATGTCGGCCTGGTGTTCGTCGATGGCCACGAGGACACCATGCCGTTGGACGTGTCCGAAGACGGCGAGGCGGCCAACGCCGAGATCGGCCTGCTGCTCGGCATCACCGGCCGACTGCTGACCGGTCGGCTGGCCGGGCTACTGCCGGCGCTGCGGCCGGAGGCGCTGGCGATCGTGGGCCCACGCGACGACGACTGGCGGCGGCGGTTCAACGTCGGATCGGTCAGCGGCCTCGGCGTCTTCGTCGCACCGCTGCCGGATGTGGCCGCCGACCCGGCAGTCATCGGGCGCCGGGCCGTCGAGCAACTGTCCCGCCACAGCGATCGCCGGTGGCTGCACGTCGACCTCGACGTGCTCGACCCGGTCGAATTTCCGGCGCAGGGCCTGCCCGACGTCCCGGACGAACCCGGCGGCCTAACCTGGCGCCAGCTGGCCGATCTGGTCGCCGCCGTCCTGGAACCAGGCGGATGTGTGGGCTGCAGCCTGGCGATTTACGACCCCGACCAGGACCCCAACGGCACGGGTGCGGCCCGGATCGTAAGCTTCGCCGACGGCATAGCGACGCTGATCTGAGCGGGAACAAACAGCCACGCGGCAAGGTTGAGTGCATCAGGCTTAACTTTGGAGGATGAATGCCTGAAGCAATCTCAGTGCCCGTGCTGTTCGTCTCGGACCCGATCGTGCTGCCGGGCATGGTGGTGCCGATAGCGTTGGACGACGCCGCACGGGCCGCGGTGGACGCCGCCCGCGCCAGTGAGTCGGGCAACCTGCTGATCGCTCCCCGGCTGGAGGACCGTTACCCGTCCTACGGCGTGATCGCGTCGATCCTGCAGGTGGGACGCATCGCCGGCGGCACCGCTGCAGTGGTGAGGGGTGAGCGCAGGGCGCAGATCGGCGCCGGCGCCAACGGACCGGGCACCGCCCTGTGGGTTGAGGTGACCGAGGTGCCGGACACGGCGGCCACCGACGAGACCCGTGCGCTTGCCGCCGAGTACAAGAAGCTGCTGCTGGCGATGCTGCAGCGGCGGGAGGCGTGGCAGATCGTCGACGTGGTCAACCAGATCACCGATCCGTCGGCGCTGGCCGACACGTCTGGCTACGCGTCCTACTTGACCGACGTGCAGAAACGGCAGCTGCTGGAGACTCCGGACGTCGCCGAGCGGTTGCGCGCGCTGATCAACTGGACCAGCGACCACCTGGCCGAGGTGGAGGTCAACGACAAGATCGCCGAGGACGTGCGCGAGGGCATGGAGAAGACCCAGAAGGAATTCCTGCTGCGTCAGCAACTTGCCGCGATCCGCAAGGAACTCGGCGAGGGTGAGCCCGACGGCTCCGACGACTACCGGTCGCGGATCGAGGCCGCGGACCTGCCGGACAAGGTGCGGGAGGCCGCGCTGCGCGAGGTCGGCCGGCTGGAACGGTCCAGCGATCAGAGTCCCGAGAGTGGGTGGATCCGCACCTGGCTGGACACCGTGCTCGAGATGCCGTGGAACGTCAAGACCGAGGACTCGACCGACCTGAAGGGTGCCCGGGCGATCCTGGACGCCGACCATCACGGATTGGACGACGTGAAGGACCGCATCATCGAGTATCTGGCCGTGCGGGCGCGCCGCGCCCAGCGCGGACTGCAGGTCATTGGGGGCCGCGGCTCCGGTGCGGTGATGGCGCTTGCCGGCCCTCCCGGCGTCGGCAAGACGTCATTGGGTGAGAGCGTGGCCCGCGCGCTCGGACGCAAGTTCGTGCGCGTCGCGCTGGGCGGTGTGCGGGACGAGGCCGAGATCCGCGGCCACCGGCGCACCTACGTCGGTGCGCTGCCGGGCCGCATCGTCCGGGCGATCAGCGAGGCCGGCTCGATGAACCCCGTCGTGCTGCTTGACGAGATCGACAAGGTCGGCTCCGACTACCGCGGCGACCCGAGCGCGGCGTTGCTCGAGGTGCTTGACCCCGCCCAGAACCACACGTTCAGAGACCACTACCTCGACCTGGATCTGGACCTGTCGGATGTGGTGTTCCTGGCCACCGCCAACGTGATCGAGAACATCCCGTCCGCGCTGCTGGACCGGATGGAACTTGTGCAGATCGACGGCTACACGGAGGACGACAAGGTCGCGATCGCCCGCGACTTCCTGTTGCCCCGCCAGCGGGAACGGGCCGGTTTGACCGATGACGAGGTGACGGTGACCGAGGCGGCGCTGCGCGAGATCGCCGCCGACTACACCCGCGAACCGGGGGTGCGGCAGTTCGAGCGGCTGCTGGCCAAGGCGTTGCGCAAGGCGACGACGAAGCTGGCCGAGGACCCCGCCGCTAATTCCGATGGCGCCGACTCTGCGGCTCCGTTGTCTGATGTCGCCGGCTCCGCGGCTCCGTTGGTGATCGATGAGCCGGATCTGGTCGGCTACCTGGGTCGGCCGCGGTTCACGCCGGAGTCCGCCGAACGCACTGCGGTGCCCGGCGTGGCGACGGGGCTGGCCGTGACCGGGTTGGGCGGCGACGTGCTCTACATCGAGGCCAGCTCGACGGATGGCGAACCGGGGCTGCAGCTGACCGGCCAACTCGGCGACGTGATGAAGGAGTCGGCGCAGATCGCGCTGTCCTATGTCCGCTCGCACGCCGCCCAGCTTGGCGTCGACCCGAAGACGCTGGACC
Organism: Mycobacterium sp.; assembly: GCF_035640695.1. Classification (GTDB taxonomy): domain Bacteria; phylum Actinomycetota; class Actinomycetes; order Mycobacteriales; family Mycobacteriaceae; genus Mycobacterium. Next base: position 26,232 of record NZ_DASQVQ010000053.1, on the reverse strand, counting down.
GCAAGATCCACGTGCACGTGCCCGCCGGCGCGGTGCCGAAGGACGGCCCGTCGGCCGGTGTCACGATGGTGACGGCGCTGGTGTCGATGGCCACCCGACGCCAGGTCCGCTCGGATGTCGGCATGACTGGTGAAGTCACGCTGAACGGGCGGGTGCTCCCGATCGGCGGTGTGAAGCAGAAGCTGCTCGCTGCGCAGCGTGCCGGGCTATCAACGGTTTTCATCCCGCAGCGCAACGAACCCGATCTGGACGACGTCCCGGCCGAGGTGCTCGATGCGCTGGACGTGAAGCCGATGACCGACGTCGCCGACATCATCGCGCAGGCGCTGGAGGGCGCCGAGGTGACAACCGCCGCGGCCTAACGATCGACCAACACAACGCCAGCACGTGGTTCCCCGAGATTTCACGTGCTGGCGTTATTTTGGGCGGATGACGGATCTTTGGACTGACGATGGCCTATGACGAAGACCTGGCCAACCGCATCCGCGAACTCGTCGGCGGCGAGCAGGGCGTCGAGGAGAAGCGGATGTTCGGCGGGCTGGCGTTCCTGATCAACGGCAACATGTCGGTCGTCGCCAGCGGGCACGGCGGCCTGCTGGTGCGGGTACCGCCGGATGACACCGACAGGCTCCTGCAGCGCGAGCATGTCAGCGCAATGGTGATGGGCGGCCGTGAGGCCCGCGGCTGGTTGCGGGTCGCCGACGAAGGCGTGAAGACGAAACGGCAGCTGCGGTCCTGGATTACCCGCGGCGTCGACTACGCGAAAGGCCTGAAGCCCAAATAGGCCAAACTAGGTCAGCCCGTTGGCCGCCACACGCCGAACCGGTTGCCGTGCGGGTCCTGCAGGTGGGCGAACTCCAGCCGACCGTTGTCGGTGAGCGGAACGAGCACCTTGGCGCCGAGGCTGGTCGCCTTGTCGATGACGCCCCGCACGTCGTCGACCTGGACGTAGAAGATGGCCCAGGAAGCCCCGCCGATTTGCGAGCTGTCCCAGATCCCGCCCTTGTCGCCGTCGACCATCCGGTAGCCGTCGCGCGTGCCTGCACCGACCTGCCAGCCGAACAGGTCGCCGTAAAACGCCGTCGTCACGCTGGTATCCGGCGCGCCGATCTCGAAGTAATTCACAACATTGGGCATGTCCGTCCTCCGCGGGTCGATGAATAGGTGCCTCCGTTATAAGGGCACCGACCGACAAGTAGACCGATCCCAGCCAAACCTCAGGCCGCGGTCAGCGTCAGTGGCAGCCGCTCGAGGCACCTGATGATGTTGTTGAGCGCCCACGTCGGCCGTCCCGCGAGCTCGATCCGTTCCACTCGCTCGACCAGTGCATGCAGGATCGCCTGCATTTCCAGGCGGGCCAGGCCCTGTCCCGCGCAGGCATGCATTCCGTGTCCGAACGCGAGCTGACGGTTGGCGTCGCGCGTGATGTCGAATCTGTCCGGATCGTTCCACTCGCGCTCGTCACGGTTCGCCGACGCATACAGCACCAGTACCCGGGCGCCTTTGGGAACAGCGACGCCGGCGATCTCGGTGTCTCGACTAATCTTTCGGGAGAATGCGCGCAGCGGCGGCTCGTAGCGGAGGACCTCGTTGACCGCGTTCGGAATCAACGTTGGATCGTGCCTCAACGCTCGCCATTGTTCGGGATGCGTCGCGAACAGGTGCAAAGCGTTGGCGATGCCGCTGATCGTCGTGTCGAGCGACGGTACAAGGTAATCCACCATCAGTGCGGGGCACTGCGCATGGGCCAGCTTGCCGCTGTCGGCCGCGAGGAGCACGTCGTGACCCATGCTGCCGTCGAGGACCGCGCGCCGCCGCACCACCCGTTTGGAGAAGCGCAGCATCTGCAGGCTGGCCGGGGCTGCCTTCAACGTCTGCGCGTTGATCGGCCCGAGCGCGTCGAACGTCGCACCGCCCCAACGCAACAGATGTTTGCGCCCGTCGCGCGGCCAGCCGACGAAATCCGGCACGACCCTCAGTGGCAGCGCTGTGGCGAGGTCCTGTACGCCGTCCACCTCTCCCCTGGCTACGGCCGCGTCAACCAGCTGGGCCGCCTGGTCCTCGACGGTGTCGCTCATCGCGCGCAGCGCCCGCGGCAGCAGGCGATGGGCGACGAGCTTGCGCCGCTGATCGTGTTCGGCGCCGTCGCTGTTGAGGGTGGTGCCCCGGGACAGCCGATTCGTGATCGGGTTCAGCCCGACGCCGTCGCCCGAGATGAACGTCTCGTCGTCGCGCAGGACGGCCTTGCACTCCGCATACCTCGGCAGCGCGTAAACCCGCTGCCGCGAAAGCCATACGACGGGCCCGAGTTCGCGCAGGAGCCGGTAACGGGGGTACGGGTCGACGATGGCGGCGGCGCTGTAGATGTTGCGCCGGTATCTGGGGACATCATCCGGCCTACGCATCGGCACACCTTGACGCAGCAGCGCACGACGGCGCGAACGACGGTACGGCGTCGACCAACGCGGAAACGCGCCTGCCCGCTCGCATCACGGTGCGGTCGGGCCGGATGACCGCGGCACTCGCTCCGCCCCGGCGCAGCCAGCGACCGAGTTCGCTGTCGGCGTCGGCGGTAACCGCGACGGCGCCGCGCCTTCGAAGCTGATTACGCTCGGGCGTGGTCAGTGGTTCGGTGGTGATCACCGCGAACCCGGTGCCCAGCACGTCGTCGAGCCGCGCGCCTTGGTGCGCGACGGGATTCGGGCACAACGTGCCGGCCAGCTGCCGAGGCCCGTGCCCCTTGACCACCAATGCGGACCGGTGCAACGCCGGTGTGCTGCTGTTGACGATCTTCTGCCGCATACCGGGTACGAGGTGCAGGCGGGGCACGATGGTTCGCCGGATGGCGTTACCGACGCGGCCGCCGGCCGTCATCCACCATCCCATGCGCATGGCGAGCCGAATCATCATGCGGGCATGCGGTTTACGCTCCTGCTCGTAGGTTCCCAACACGGCCGCGGGAAGGTCGCCGTTGAGCACACCGGCCAGTTTCCAGGCCAGGTTCATCGCGTCGCGCAAGCCGGCCCCCAAGCCCTGGCCGATAAATGGCGGTGTGAGATGGGCGGCGTCGCCGAGTAGGAAGATATTGCCATCGCGCCAGCGGTTGGCGAGTTGAGCGCGGAAGGTGTACTCGGCGACCCGCACCAATTCGAGGTCGCCGTCGGGCACGCCGTTGACCCACGGCGCGATGAGCCCGCGGAGAGCGCCGAGCGTTGCGTAATCGGCCGCAGTTTCCCCGGGCAACAGCCGGAACTCCCAGCGGTAGCGGGTAGAACCGATGCGCATGTACGTCGCGGCACGCACCGGGTTGCAGACCTGATGTACGCCGTCCCACTGGTTCAGGTCGGCGCCGGTGGCCACGTCGACTACCAGCCAGCGCTGCTGGAACCGCAGATCCTGCATGGCGGCGCCGATCGATGAACGAACGACACTGTTGGACCCGTCGCAACCCAAAACGTAAGCGGTGTCGACGATCTGCTCGTCGCCGGTGACTCGGTCGGTGAAGGTGACCCGGACGCGGCCGGAATCGAGTTGGGTGACATCGGTGACGTCGGAGTTGCCCCGGATGACGGCGTTGGGCTGCCGTTTCAGGTTGGTCCGGAGCAAGGCCTCGAACTCCGGTTGGTCGAACATGTTGGCCTGCGGGAAGCCATGGATGCTCTCGGTCGGGTCGCGGCGGAACTCCGCGAGCACGTCGAGGTCTTGGTCGAGCAGGCGCAGTCCCAGTGCCGGGCGCGAGATCGCGGCGAACTCCTTGCCGATGCCGAGGCGGGCCACGACTCGGTTGATCTCGTCGTCCAGATGAACCGCCCGGGGTTGGGGATAGACCTTTTCCCACCGGTCCAGTACCAAACAGTCGACGCCGTATTGGGCGAGCAGCGTCGCCGCCGTCGTCCCGGTCGGGCCCGCGCCGACAACGACAACGAGAACAAATTGCCGATCCATCGTCAGATCGGGCACCGCAGTACCGAGCCGATGATCACTTGTACCTCACGATGTTTCGTTGCGTGCCGAGGTCGATCGCTCCGTCGTCGCTGGCCACGTTGGTCTCGACGACATCGCCGTCACGCAGGTACTTCGGATTCTTCGCTTGGGTCTTGAAGAACAGATTCCATTTCACGGCCGCGGGCAGCAGCGCGGCGATCTTTTCTACCGGTTTCGGCGGCGCGCTGAGCGCGGTGCCAACCGGGGTGCCGGTCAGCACCAGGTCGCCGACGGCCAGCCGCTGGAATTGCGCCAGCGCCTGCAGGGCCTGGGCCGGCTGATAGATCATGTCGCCTTCGACGCACATATCCTGGCGGACTTCGCCGTTCACCGATAGCCGTAACCGCAGCTCGGTGAAGCGGCTAAGCTCGTTGGCATCCAGCAGCACCAGCGCCGGACCCACCGGGGTGAACGTCGGATACGACTTCGATTCGTAGAACTGGGTTTTCGTTAGCTGCACGTCGCGCGCCGACACGTCGTTGGTGACGACAAGGCCGGCGATGTATTCCGACAGGTTCGACTCGGAGATCGTGGCGCCGACCGGGATGTCGCGGCCAATCACCAGACCGATCTCCACCTCGTAGTCGAGGAACTTGACATGGTCGGGCTTGACGATGTCGTCGAACGGGCCGCTGATCGAGCCGGAGGCCTTGCGAAAGAACGTCAACGGAGTGGATTTCGGGTCCATGCCGGCGTCCCTGACGTGCGAGGCGTAGTTGGTCATCTGGGCCACGACGCGACACGGGCTGGTCACCGGCGACATCAGCTGCAGGCTGCCGACGGGCACGGTGTCGCTGCCGTGGGCGGCCGCGTCGATGGCGGCCCGGTCGCCGAGCAGCTCGGCTGTGGTCGCCGCCGTGGTGGTGATCCTGGCTGCGCCGGTAGGTGTCCTCACCCACCAGCCGTCAGCGGTGCGCAGTATCGAAATCGTCATGAGCTGGCTACTTTCATCAAGCCGATCAGGCGGTTGAAATCGAATTCGTTGTCGTCGCGCAGCGCGGTCATAATCGAGCGTGCCTCGTGGGGAAGGGATCTGGGGCTGGTGCCGAGAAAGTCCTTGGTGACCGGCGGCCCCCACTGGGCCAGGCCCGATGCAGTGAACGGCGCCCAGCCCGGCTCGAGGGTGCAGTCGAACATGTCGCCGTCGCTGAAGTGCTCGACCAGGAAACCGTCCGGGTCGCGCCAATAGTCGAAGATCTGGCTGCCCTGGATGTGGCGACCGATGCCCCACGAGCGGTAATAGCCGCGCTCCGTGAGGTATTCGCCGCCGGCGGCCATCGCATCGAGATCGCACACCTGGTAGGCGGAATGCACGTAGCGGTTGCACGGACCCAGTGCCATTGCCAGCGTGTGATGGTCGGCCGGTGTCATGCCGCGGTCGCAGCGGATGAAGCTCATCGTCGGGCCCCGATCGCGCTGGCCGGGGAAGTACAGGAAGTCGCTGACGATCATCCCGAGATTGTCGAGATACCAGTTGAGCGCCTCCAGGTACTTGGTGGTCTGCACCACGACATGCCCCAGCCGCTGCACTCGGGCGGGTTGGCGCGGCGGACGTTGCGTGCGGTTGGTACGGCGCACCTCGTGGCCGAAGTTGAAGGTGTGTGACGGTTGCGCCGGCAGCTTATCGAGCTCGCGTGTGCCGGCCACCACGTGAACGGGGATGCCGCACGGATCGACCAAGTCGACGGTCAGGCCGCCGATCGTGTCGGGCAGTGGGCGCGTCCGCGCGCGGCTGGCGCCGGCCAGCCTCAGCACGTCGTCCTCGTCCTGGGCCGTGAACGCGGTGCCGACAAAGCGCGACCGCGGACCACGGCGGACGATTAGGCATGGCGCACCCGGATCGGTGCCGCGCAGCTGCAACTCGTCGTCGGTGCGCAGCACCGTGGTGAAGCCGAACGCCCGCGCGAATGCCTCGGCGCGCACCAGGTCGGGCTTCTGAAACTCCAGCCACGCGATGTCGTGCACTTTTATCACCGGGTTTGGTGACCGCCCGGGATGTTCGCCCTTATGTGCGCCCTGCGCGCTGTGCAGGTCGTTGTGGGCGCCCACGTGGTCGTTCATTGCTCGCCTCCACTGCTCACTGAAGCTATCTTCACTTAAGAAGGTGCGTTCAGTCAAGTGCTTTTGAAGAAATCTTCATAAGTGAGTATCCTGTAAGGCGTGACCGAGCACGACAAACCGGCCAACCGCCTGGAACGACGCAAGCAGCGCACCCGCGCCGCGTTGATCAAGGCGGCGCAGGCCTTCATTGCCGCGGGCAAGTTGAACGTGCCCGTGCAGGAGATCAGCCAAGCCGCAGACGTCGGGATCGGCTCGCTATACAACCACTTCGAGAGCAAGGAAATACTGTTCCAGGCGGCGGTCAACAAGGTGCTCGACGTGCACGGCGCTCTGCTGGACACCTTGCCGGCCGTCGACGATCCGGCAGAAACATTCGCGCGCAGTTACCGCCTAACGGGTCGGCTGTTTCGGCACCGTCCCGACCTCAGTCGGGTGCTGCTCAACATCGGCTTGTCGTTGATCAGCTCCGACCGAGGCCTGGGGCCGCGCGCCAAGCGCGACATCGCCGCGGCCGCTGACGCCGGCCGGTTCCACGTCACCGATCCGGAGCTGGCGATGGCGGTCGCCGGTGGCGCACTGATGGGTCTGGGCCAGCTGCTCAACGATCAGCCCGAACGTGACGATGCCGAGGCGACCGACCGGGTCACCGAGGATGTGCTGCGCATCTTCGGTGTGCCCGCCGACCAGGCGCACGAGATCTGCCGTCGGCCGTTGCCCGAGATCGCGGACCTCGCCGAGGGCTCGGCAGCCTGAGCGCTACATGACAATTCGGATCGGCACGTCGGGCTGGTCCTATGACCATTGGGCCGGCGTGCTGTATCCGCCGAAAATGGCGGTCGCCAACAGGTTGGCCCGCTACGTCGAGGAATTCGACACCGTCGAGCTCAACGCCAGCTTCTACCGCTGGCCGCGCGACGCCACGTTCGCGGGGTGGCGGGAGCGTACGCCGCCGGGATTCACGATGTCGGTCAAGGCGCACCGCGGCCTCACGCACTTCCGGCGGCTCAAGTCACCCGAGCCCTGGGTGGAGCGATTCGAGCGCTGCTGGGCGGCGCTCGGCGACCGACGCGAGATGCTGCTGGTACAAGTGCATCCCGAGCTGGAGCGCGACGACGCGCGACTGGATTACTTCCTCGCGCGCATGCCGCAGTGGATCCGGGTCGCGATGGAGCTGCGCCATCCGTCGTGGGACGACCCCGCGGTGTACCAGCTGCTGGAGCGCCACCGCGCTGCCTACGTGGTGATGAGCGGCGCCGGGCTGCGCCGGATCATGCGCGCGACCACCGACGTGGTGTACATCCGCATGCACGGGCCGGCCGAGTCGATGTATCAGGGCTCCTATTCCACCGACGAGCTGCGGTGGTGGGCCGAGCGGATCGGCGAATGGCACCGCGAGGGCCGTCGCGTGCTCGTCTACTTCAACAACGATCCATCCGGACACGCCGTGCGCAACGCGAGAACGCTGAAGGAGCTGGTGTCGCGTTGAGGCGCTGACAGCCATGCATCGCGTTGCTCGGTCAGCTTCTCGAGCAGCTGGTCAAGGAGTAGCAGGCCGCGAGCAGGTACGGACGGCGGTCACCAGGATGCCGCGCGGCGCGGTGGCAGAAATGGACCCCCCGCACGTGGCGCCGGTCCTCGAGCACGCCGACAAACTGGCCGAGATCATCAAGGTGTTTTGGCGCGATCCGGGGGCCTGCGTCGTACGCTGATTCGACATGACAGAGTCGTCCACATTCGTCATCGTCGGCGGCGGTCTCGCCGGGGCGAAGGCCGCAGAATCTTTGCGTGACAAGGACTTCGGCGGTCACGTCGTGCTCATTGCCGAGGAGGACCAGCTGCCCTACGAGCGGCCGCCGCTGTCCAAGGAGTTCCTGGCCGGCAAGAAGTCGTTTGGTGAGTTCACCGTCGAGGACTCGGCCTGGTACCGCGACCACAACGTCGACCTGCGCCTTGGCACCAGCGCGACCGCGGTGGACCCGTCCGCCCACAGCGTGGTGCTGCCCGACGACAGCACCGTGCACTACGACAAGCTGCTGCTTGCCACCGGCTCGCGGTCCCGGCGCCTGCCGCTGCCCGGGTCCGACGGCGCGGGCGTGCACTATCTGCGCACCATCGAAGACGCGCAGGCGCTCGATTCAGTGCTCAGCGACGGATCGTCGCTTGCCGTCATCGGCGCCGGCTGGATCGGCTTGGAGGTCGCTGCCAGCGCGCGCGAGCGGGGGGTCAACGTCACCGTGGTCGAAACCGCGCGGCTGCCGTTGCAGCACGCGCTGGGCCCCGAGGTCGGCGAGGTGTTCGCCCGGCTGCACCGCGACCACGGCGTCAACCTGCGGCTCGGGTCGAACGTCGAGGAAATCGTCACCTCGGGACACGGGGCCGGGCTGCGCTTGGCCGACGGTGCCACGATCGACGCCGACGCGGTTCTGATAGCCGTGGGCGCCGAACCGAACACTGAGCTCGCCGAGCACGCCGGGCTTGACGTCGCGCACGGCGGCGTCGAGGTCGACTCGTCGCTGCGCACCAGCAATCCCGACATCTACGCGGTAGGAGACATCGCCGCCGCCGCGCATCCCCTGTTGGGGATGCGGGTGCGCACCGAGCACTGGGCCAACGCGCTCAAGCAGCCGGCGGTCGCCGCGGCGGCGATGCTCGGCAAGCACGCCGAATACACCGAGGTGCCGTACTTTTTCACCGACCAGTACGACCTTGGGATGGAGTACGTCGGGCACGCGCCGAGATACGAGCGCGTGGTGTTCCGCGGCGACGTCGACGGCCGGCAGTTCTCCGCGTTCTGGCTCGACGGTGACAACCGCGTGCTGGCCGGGATGAACGTCAACATCTGGGAGGGACTCGACGACATCAAGGACCTGATTCGGTCGCGGGCGCCGATCAACCCCGACCGGCTGGCCGACACCGGGGTGGCACTCGACGCGGTGCTCAGCGGTTGAGTGCTGATACGCTGCGCGGTCGTGACGAGGGCTGGGTGTGCGATCCTGGCGGCCTGCACATCACTGGCGGCCTGCACGTCGCTGGCGGCCTGCACGTCCGGGCAGGTGATCAATACCGGCGACTGGGCGTCGCCGACCGAATCCAGCCCATCAGCGCTGCCGCCGCAGCTCGACAACCGTAACCTGGTCAATGCGTACAACTACTTCGCCCAGTCACGGGGTCAGGCCGGTTACTACTTCACCACGCCGAGCGGCAAATGGCATTGCGCGATCGTGCCGCGGGTGCAGGCGGGGTGTCAGTCCGCCGCCCAGTCGAGCATGGGTATTCCGGGCGAGCCCAACGCCGTGACGACCGCTACGGGTGACGCCAAGGCGCCGAACGCGCTCGTCGTCGAAACCCAAGGCGATGCCCACTTCGCGTGGCTTGACCAGCCGGGCTTCGCGCAGCTACCCGGGCCGGCGAACGCGTTGCAGTTCAACAAGATTCTCGCCGCGGCCGGATTCCGCTGCAACGTGCAGGACGCCGGTGTGTCATGCGTCAACGAGACGACGGGCAAGGGCTTCACCTTTTCGGCCAATGGATATTCGCTGCAGTACACCGACGTTGGCTGACGGGCAATCGGGACTAGTCCCTCAGCGCGGCTGTGCCGTCGGGATGCACGCGCACTTTGATGCCGGCGATGTCCTCGACGACCGTGGTCTCGGCCTCTGTGGGATCGGTGATCACGGCAAGCGTCCGGTGATCCTCAGGGGTGCGGACGGCAAGGAAGGCCTTCTCGGCCCGTCCGTTCCGGTCGAACGGCGCGGTCCACGCCTCTACGGTGCCGACTCCATCCCATTCGACGACCGCAGCCCTCGTTGGTTCCCGATCGACCAGCGATTGCACGTCCTCCCAGCGGAATTCGCCGGCCGGTGGTTCGGTGCCGTACACGCCGAAGCTGTGCTTGGTCAGATATCCGCCGTTGGCGGTGATCAGCCCGCGACTGCCGGGCTGCTCGACGAGCCGCTGTGCCATGGTGCCGATCGCGTGGGTCACATAGTTGTTCCACGGCCCGCCCGCGAACGTCAGCCCGCCGGTCACCGTCAGCGGTCGATCGCGATCGCCGACCGGTAGCCCCAGTTCGATGGCTGCGACCTGTACAGCCGACGGGAAGCACGAGTAGACGTCGATCAGTTCGACGTCGTCAACCGCGAGACCGGCGAGTTCGAGTGCGCGCGTGCCGGCGATTCTGATCGCGGGCGACGCGTGCAATTCGGCGCGTTCGCCGATCGCGTACGTGTCGTGCGCATCAGTCCCGGTGTACGGGAAAACCCAACGCTCCGAAGGGATCTTGAAGCGGTTGGCGGCCCGCACCGACGCCAGTATCACGACGGCAGCCTGGTCCACCATGTTGTTGGAGTTCAGCAATTTGGTGTAGGGCCAGCTGATCATCCGATTGTCGGGGGCCGGCCGCCAGATCTGCTCTGCCGACAACGCCTTTCGGCTCCACGCGTTCGGGTTGTCTTCGGCGACCGCGCTGAACCGCGACCACAGTTCGCCGATGCGGCGGCGGTGGTCATCGCACGGTTCGCCGCTCGCGATGCGCAGCGCCTGCTCAAACATCGGGTACACGTTGGCCGGCCTGCCCAGCCCGATGCGCTCCTCGGCGGGTCCCACCATCGGAACGTCCGCACTGGCGCCTGGGGCTAGCGGAACGGTCTCGTCCTGACGCGGCCAATCCGGCCTGGTGCCCTGTGCACGCAACCGCATTCTGGTGCGCCATGTTTCGGCGCCGGCGATCAGCACCACGTCGACGCGGCCGTGCTGAATGTCGAGGCAGGCCTGGTTGACAAGCGACTGCGGCATGTTGCCGCCGACCCCGCTGTAGCTGGTGGCGGCATCACGAGCGCCGATCAGCCGGGCCAGCGGCCGGCCCGGATCGCGGTAGCGCCACGAGAACACGTTGACCACCCGGATCGACTCGACGGCCGCCAGCACGCGGGCGCCGGCCGCCTCTCGCGCGGCGGCGGCCATCAGTTCGACCGGTTCCACCGGATCGGTGTCGCCGCGCTGGTTGACCTGACCGGACGCGACGAGCACCGGTGTTCGCGGATCAAGCGGCATCACATGCCCTTTCTCGATGTGGGCGAGGCCGGTTCGGTCGGGGCGAACAGCGCGCCGTCGGCGATCAGGCGTTCGGTCTGTTCGGTGTCGAGCGCCAGCACCCTGCGGCAGATCTCACGAGTGTGCTCACCCAGCATCGGGGCCGGGCGCAGCTCGGCCGGCGGAATGTGTCGATACGGCGCTGGGCCGGTTTCGCTGTGGAACGTCCGGTCGAACAGCGGATGCACCATGTCGCTGAACAGTTGTCGGTGTCGCACCTGCGCATCGTCGAGCACGTCGTCGGGCCGGTTCATCGCGCCCGCGGGCACGCCGGCGTGCTGCAGCACCTCGGTCAGGACGGTCTTGTCGAGCGTGCCGGTCCAGGCCGATATGTCGCCGCCCGTCGCTTCGGCCAGCGCGCGACGGTCATCGTCGCCGCGAATCGAGATCACGCACCACTCGTCGTCGCCCGCGCACGGATACACACCGTGGATCGTCGGGTCGTCGGTCACCGGGTGGCCCGATGCGCGGGCGGCGTCGGCGACGTAGCGGGTGTCGAGCTGGTTGACCGCGACCTCGGCCTGCGAAATGTGTACATGACCGCCAGCTCCCGTGCGGCGGCGGCGGATCAACGTCGCCAGCGCGGCGATCGCGGTGATCCGGGCGACGATGTGGTCGGGAAACACCGTGGTGGCATCGAAGAAGTTCCACAGCCTGGTCAGTCCGGTGACGGCGCGGACCAGCGGGCCGTACCCCATCCGTTGGCTCCACCGCCCGCTGTCACCGAACGCGCTGCTTTCGGCCAGCACGACGTCCGGGTTGATCTTGCGTAGCTGCTCATAGGAGAAACCCAGGGCGGCGAGGGTTCCGGGCTTGAAGTTGGCGAAGACGGCGTCGGCGTCGGCGACCAGCCTGCCGAAGACGTCGGCACCTGCGGGGTGACGCAGGTCAAGGCCCAGCCCGTACTCGTTGCGGTGGGTCAGCGCGAACGTCTCGCTCATCGGCTGCGCCGGACGAGTCTGCCGCAGACCGTCCGGATACTGCGGGCTCTCGACCTTGATGACCTCGGCACCCATGTCGGCGAACAACCGACCCAGCTCGCCGCCCGCGACGATCACGCCGAGGTCGACGATGCGCAGGCCCTCGAACGGCCGACCGATCGGGCGTTGCGGTGCGGCCGCCGGGCGGGTCGGTGCCTGCCACCGGGGCGGGTCAGCACCGGCGGGTGGGATGGGGCGGCGGATGCCGAGCCGCTGCCCGTCGACGACGAATGGGCCGATTGGGACGGTGGCGTCGACTCCGGGTGCGAACGAAACCGCGGCGAGGGCGCCGACGTCGCGGAAATGCCCGGAGGACAGGGCTTCCGCCGGTGTCAGCACGGCGGCGATGGGCACGCCGTAGCGCTGCCCCGCGGCCACCAGCTGCGCCATCGTCTGATCGGCGCACAGTCGTGCGGCCAGCGCGCCGATCTCCCTGGTGGCCGCGAACCGCTGGCCGAGCCGCTCATATTTGGGGTCTTGAAATTGCTCGGGCTCGCCGAGCCACGCCCGCATGCCACGCCATTGCCGCGGCGACATCACGCACAGCCGGACGTGTCCGTCCTTGCATGCAACGATCGGGTAGACGTCCTGATTGCGGGGCCGGCCACGCCATCCGCCGGGCCGGTTGCCCAGCGCGCCCTGCCCCATCGACCCGAACGGCGGATCGAGCACCTGAACGACGGCCTCGAAACGCGAGAAGTCGATGTAATCGCCGCGGCCATACCGCAGTCGGTGGTAGTAGGCGACCAGCGCCGCCCATGCGGCCTGCGCCGCCGCGGTGGCAGACGCGATCCCGTCGGGCGGCAGCACCGGCGTGCCGGTCGGCGGTCCGGACCGCGACAGCGCCGTCGACAGCGCATACAGCACCGGATCGGTGGCACGCCACGACGCGTGCGGTCCGTCGGCGCCGAAATCGGTGACCGACATCACGACCAGGTGGTCGAAGCGGCGCGCCAGTTCGGCGCACGGTGCGCCGAAGGCGGCGGCCTGCCCGGGGATTCCGCTGTCGACGACAATGTCGGCGCCACCGGCCAGCTCCATGAAGAGGCGTCGGTCCGCGTCGTCCTCAGGATTCAACGCCGCACTGCGCTTGTTCGCGTTGTGCAGGGTGAACGCAACGCTCGCTGCGGCAATGCTCGGCGGCGCCGCGCGGCCAGGACTGCCGCCCGGCGGCTCGATCTTTAGCACATCGGCGCCGAGATCGGCCAGCGGCCGGGTGACCGCATCGGCGCCGCCCACCGTTAGGTCGAGCACCCGAAGATCGGCGAGGGGCAGCTGATCGGCAACGGGCAGCTGATCGGGCGGGGTCACCGGGCGCTCGCCGCCAGCAGTCGCTGCACCCAGTCGAGCATCGCATCCGCCCCGGTGACGACGTACATCAGGTCGACGAACACGTCGGTGTAGCCGTTGTCCGCCAATCGCCGCACCGCGTCGGCAACCTCGTCGACGGCTGTGCCGTGCGCGACATTCACCCGGACATTCGTGGAGATCGAGCCGGGGTCACGGCCCGCCGCGGTGGCAGCCGCTTCGATGGCCTGCCGTTGGGCGCTCAGCGCCGCCAAGTGCACGCCGCCGGGCACCCGCACGGCCGCCAGCCACCCGTCGGCCCGGCGTCCGACCCGGCTCAGCCCGGCGGGGGTGAACGCGCCGAGGTAGATCGGCGGATGCGGCCGCTGCACCGGCTTCAGGTCGACCCACGACGGCGGCACGGACCAGCGGGCGCCCTCGTGCTTCACCGGCGTTGACGTCCACAGCGCCTCGAGCGCGTCGAGCTGCTCGTCGAGCTGCGCGCCGCGCCGGCTGAACGAAGCGGCGGCGGCCTGATATTCGTCCGGCGACCACCCGATGCCGAGGCCCACGATCAGCCTGCCGCGGCTGACCACGTCAATACTGGTCAGCTGCCTGCCGAGCTGAACGGGCGGATACCACGGCGCGACCAGCAGGCTGCTGCCGAGTTTCGCGGTGCTGGTCACGACGGCGGCCACGGCCAGCGTCACAAACGGGTCCAACGACGTGCGGAACTGCTGCGGGATCGCATCGGTGCCGGGATAGCCGATCGCGGGGTTCACCGGCGCCAGCAGCCGGTCGCCGACCCACAGGCCGGCCGCGCCAAGCTGTTCGGCCGTCGCCGCGAAGTGCGCCAGGTCATCGCGGGCCGATTGCCCGAACTGCGGCAACGCAAAACCCAGCACGATCGTCAGCGTAGTGCCCGGGTATCGGGTACGAACGAGCCATGAGCGCAGAGACCGTTTACATCACGCCGCCCACGCTTACCGACGACGAAGTCGATCTGATCAACGCGTACTGGCGCGCGGCGAACTACCTGTCGGTCGGTCAGATCTATCTGCTCGACAACCCGCTGCTGCGGGAACCGTTGGCACCCGAGCACATCAAGCCGCGGCTGCTCGGGCATTGGGGCACGACGCCCGGCCTCAACCTGATCTATGCCCACCTGAACCGGATCATCCGCAACCGCGACGCCGACGTCGTCTACATCGCCGGTCCGGGGCACGGCGGCCCGGGCGTGGTCGCCAACGCCTATCTGGAAGGCACCTATTCCGAGGTCTACACCGGTATCGGCGAAAACACCGACGGACTGCGAAAGCTGTTCCGCCAGTTCTCTTTTCCCGGTGGCATCCCCAGCCATGTCGCCGCCGAGACGCCGGGCTCGATACATGAAGGCGGCGAGCTGGGCTACGCGTTGGTGCACGCCTACGGGGCCGCGTTCGACAACCCCAACCTGGTGGTGGCGTGCGTGATCGGCGACGGCGAGGCCGAGACCGGGCCGCTGGCCGCCGGCTGGCACTCCAACAAGTTCCTCAACCCGGTCACCGACGGCGCGGTGCTGCCGATCCTGCATCTCAACGGCTACAAGATCGCGAATCCGACTGTGTTGTCCCGGATTCCGCAACAGGAGCTCGAATCGCTGCTGTACGGCTACGGATACCGGCCCATCACCGTGGCGGGGGACGACCCCGCGAACGTGCACCGGCAATTGGCCACCGCGCTCGACGAAGCGTTCGACCAGATTGCGGCGATCCAGCAGGCGGCGCGCGTGGACAACGAGAAGGGACGACCGCTGTGGCCGATGATCGTGATGCGCACCCCGAAGGGGTGGACCGGGCCGAAAGTGGTGGACGGCAAGCCGGTCGAGGGCACCTGGCGTTCACACCAGGTGCCGCTGGCCGAGACTCACACGAATGCCGAACACCGTGCCCGGCTGGAGGAATGGTTGCGCAGCTACCAGCCCGAAGAGCTGTTCGACGACGGCGGCGCGCTGCGCCCGCAGCTGCGGGCGCTGGCGCCCGATGGAATGCGGCGGATGAGCGCGAACCCGCACGCCAATGGCGGGCTGCTGCTTCACGACTTGGATCTTCCTGATTTCACCGACTATGCGGTCGAGGTCGCCAAGCCGGCCGCGAAGACCAGTGAGGCCACCCGCGTGCTCGGTGCGTTCCTGCGTGACGTGATCGCCCGCAATCCGGACCGATTCCGGATGATGGGGCCCGACGAGACCGCGTCCAATCGGCTCAGCGCGGTGTTCGAGGCCACAGGCAAGGTGTGGGTGGCCGAGACCGACGCCAACGACGAGAACCTCGCCCCCGACGGCCGGGTGATGGAGGTGTTGTCGGAGCACCTGTGCCAGGGCTGGCTCGAGGGCTACCTGTTGACCGGCAGGCACGGGCTGTTCAACTGCTATGAGGCGTTCGTGCACATCGTCGACTCGATGCTCAACCAGCACGCCAAGTGGCTCACCCGCAACCGGGAGCTGCCGTGGCGGCGGCCGATCGCGTCGCTGAACTACCTTCTGACGTCTCATGTTTGGCGACAGGACCACAACGGCGCGTCACATCAGGATCCCGGCTTCATCGACCACGTCGCGAACAAGCGCCCGGAGGTGGTGCGGGTGTATCTGCCACCGGACGCCAACACGCTGCTGTCGGTGGCCGATCACTGCCTGCGCAGCCGCGACTACGTCAACGTCGTCGTCGCCGGCAAGCAGCCCGCGCTGAGCTACCTCGACATGGACGCGGCCATCTATCACTGCACCCGTGGACTCGGCATCTGGCCGTGGGCCAGCACCACGACCGGCGAGCCCGACGTCGTGCTGGCATGTGCCGGCGATATCCCGACGCTGGAGACGCTGGCGGCGGCCGACATCCTGCGGCGGAGGCTGCCGGACGTGGCGGTGCGGGTGGTCAACGTCGTCGACATCATGCGGCTGCGGCAGGACACCGAACATCCGCATGGCTTGCCGGACAGGGAGTTCGACGCGCTGTTCACCCCGGACAAGCCGGTTATCTTCGGCTATCACGGCTATCCGTGGCTGATTCACCGGCTCACCTATCGGCGTGCCAACCACGCGTCGATCCATGTGCGCGGGTTCAAGGAGCGCGGCACCACGACCACGCCGTTCGACATGGTGATGCTCAACGACCTGGACCGCTTCCATCTGGTCATCGACGTCATCGATCGCGTGCCCGGGCTGGGCACCCGGGCGGCCGGGCTGCGCCAGGAGATGATCGACGCGCGGCTGGCCGCGCGCCGCTACACGCGCGAGTTCGGTGAGGACGATCCGGCGATCTCCGGCTGGACGTGGGACTCGGATTACCGCGCCGGCGCAGGGCGCTCGCGGGATCCGCAGCCGGTCAACGAGCCGGAATGAGGCACCCGAGCCCGAAGGTAGACTCGGGCGCAATGTCTGACCACGCCGCGGCGGCCGCGGACCCTCATCCGCTGGTAGCCCAACTGGCCGCGCTGCACCACTTCCGGACGTACGTCGACATCGGCGTTGTCGTGGTGGTTCTCGCGATGAGCAATCTGATCGCCCATTTCACGACGCCATGGGCGAGCGTGGCCACGGTTCCGGCCGCGGCGGTCGGACTGATGGTCCTGCTGCGGGCCCGAGGCATGGGCTGGGCCGAACTCGGGTTGGGCCGCGACCACTGGAAGTCCGGCGTTGGTTACGCTTCGGCGGCGGTCGCGCTGGTGATGTCGGTCATCGCGATCGGCGCGCTGCTTCCGCTGACGCGGCCGATGTTCCTCAACAACAACTACGCGACGGTCTCGGGCGCGGTGATCGCGTCGATGATCATCATTCCGCTGCAGACCGCGATTCCCGAGGAGCTTGCCTTTCGCGGGGTGCTGCACGGTGCGCTGAACAGGGCGTGGGGGTTCCGCGGTGTCGCCGCCGCGGGTTCGGTGCTGTTCGGATTGTGGCATATCGCCACCTCGTTGGGTTTGACCAGCAGCAACGTCGGCTTGGGTCGGGTGTTCGGCGGCGGCATTGCCGGTGAGGTGGCCGGGGTGGTGCTGGCCGTGTTGGCCACGGCGGTCGCCGGATTCGTGTTCACCTGGCTACGACGCCGCAGCGGCAGCTTGATCGCGCCGATTGCGCTGCACTGGTCGCTCAATGGGCTTGGCGCGCTGGCGGCCGCCATGGTGTGGCACCTAACGACCTGACCCCGCTTCAGCTCCGTGCCGACGTGCTGGCCTCGACGACTTCCTTGGCGACCACTACGACCGGCTTGCCCGACTCCTGCGACAGCTTGG
The DNA here is from genome assembly GCF_035640695.1 of Mycobacterium sp. Lineage (GTDB taxonomy): Bacteria > Actinomycetota > Actinomycetes > Mycobacteriales > Mycobacteriaceae > Mycobacterium. The sequence continues at coordinate 8,563 of NZ_DASQVQ010000053.1, read as the reverse complement.
TCAACAACGAGAAAGCGGCGCCCGCGCCGACGTCGTACCGCTCCATCAGCATGCCCTTGGCCTGCCCGATAATGTCGCGGCTGCCCAGCGCGGAACGGAACTGACGGCCGCGGTGGACGTTGTGCAGCGTCACCGCGGCATGTGTGGCCAACAGCCGGCCCAACTCCTCGGCATCGGCGTCGAACCCGTGTGGCTTGTGCGCGTGCAGGCTCAGCACCCCATAGTCGTGCAGCTCTGTGTGGATCCGGTAGCACAGCATCGACCGCACCGGCGTCTGCGAGAGCACCCGCTGGGTGAACCGCGGCCACCTGGTGTCGGCCGCGAGATCGTCGACGCGGATCGTCTGGCGCTGCTCGATCGCGTCGAACGCCGGCCCCTCCAGCGCCTGCGCCTGGATCTCGTCGATCAGATGCGGAAAGCCCCCGCTGGCCGCCGACGGCCGGATGCCCCGCTTGCCCGCGACGAGTACGACGCTGGCGTCGGCGACCTCCTGGATGTGAGTCGACGCGAGCAGCGCAAACCTTTCGAGCACCTCCTCGGGGTGCGGCCGCGACTCGTCGCACACACTGCGCACCAGGTCGGCGATCGCGCAGTACACACCGATGCCGGGGGTTTGCGCTGCGAGCACGCCGCCGTCGTAGCCGAGAAGCTTCGCTTCTTCCTGGCTGTCCAGCTCCGTCACCGGCTGGTCACTGATCCACGACTTTGCCATCTGCTCCGACTTGTTGACCGACTTCGCCCATCTAGTTCACGCTTACACCGTCCCGGAGTCAATACGGCAACGCAACGATGTCGGCGGCTGGTTAACAAGGGATTCCGCGACGTTGTGGCTACACCAGCAGCACCGCCGCCCCGGCGATGCGGCCTTCGCTGAGATCCGTTAACGCCTGATCGGCTTTCGACAAGGGGTATTCCGGTGTGCTCACCTGGATGTGGTGCCGGCCGGCGAAGGTCAGAAACTCGCGGGCGTCGGCGCGGGTGTTCGACGTCACCGAGCGCACCTGACGTTCCTGGAACAGGTGCCGCTGGTAGTTCAGTGTCGGGATGTCGCTGAGGTAGATGCCGGCGATCGCGAGGGTTCCGCCACGGTCGAGGGCTTGCAGCGCCGGCAGCACCAGGTCGCCGACCGGGGCGAACAGGATCGCCGAATCCAGCGGCACCGGCGGCGGGTCGCTGGCGCCTTGCACTGACGCGGCGCCGAGACTCTTCGCGAGCTGCTGCGCGGCCGCACCGCGAGTCATCACGTGCACCTCGGCGCCCTGCGCGATGGCGACCTGCGCGGTGATGTGCGCGCTGCCCCCGAACCCGTACAGCCCGAGGCGGCCACCTCCGGGAAGCTCGGCGCGCAGCAGCGACCGATACCCGATGATGCCGGCACACAGCAGCGGCGCAAGCTCGCTGTTCGAGTAGCCCGCCGGCAAGTGATGCGCATATGCCGAAGGGGCGGTGGCGAATTCGGCGTAACCGCCGTCCGCGTCCCAGCCGGTGTAGCGCGACCCGGGGCAGAGGTTCTCCCGGCCGCGCACACAGAACCGGCAGACGCCGCAGGTGTGTCGCAGCCAAGCGATGCCAACGCGGTCCCCGGTTTTGAATTCGCTGCCCGCGTCCGCCCCGACCTCTATGACTTCGCCGACAACCTCGTGCCCCGGAGTGACTCCCGGCCGGTGCACCGGGAGATCGCCCTCGGTGACATGAAGGTCGGTCCGGCACACCCCGCATGCCTTGACGGCCACCAGCAGCTCGTCGGGCGCCGGGCGCGGAACATCGGCGGTCACCCATCGCAGCGGATGCGAGCTCATCGGCCCCGGCCGCCGGACCCGCCAGGCCGTCATCGTGCGGTTTGCAGCCATGCCTCCATCAGTACACGTCCCGCACGTAGCGCTTGGCGGCAACCAGCTCACGCTTGTAGTTGTGGGCCTCCTCGTCGGACATGCCGCCGTGGGTCTTGATGATCCTGGCCAGCGCGGCGTCGACGTCCCTGGCCATCCGGGTCGCATCGCCGCAGACGTAGAAGTGCGCGCCGTCTTCCAGCCAGCGCCACAGCTCCGCGCCGTTGTCCAGCATCCTGTGCTGGACGTAGACACGCTGCGGCTGATCGCGAGAGAACGCCAGGTCAAGCTTGGTCAGGAAGCCGTCGGAGAACATGTCCTCGAGCTCGGTGCGGTAGTAGAAGTTCTCGGCCGCGTGGCGGTCGCCGAAGAACAGCCAGTTGCGTCCGGGGTAGCCGAGCGCGCGGCGCTGCTGCAGGAAACCACGAAACGGTGCAATGCCGGTGCCGGGGCCGACCATCACCATCGGCGTCGAGGGGTCCTCCGGCGGGCGGAAGTGCGGTGAGCGCTGCAGGAACACCGGCACCGGGCGGGCCGCGGCGCGGTCGGCCAAAAACGTCGAGCACACGCCGCCTCGCGCGGTGCCATCTGCGCCGCGGTAGCGCACGATCGACACCGTCAGGTGCACCTCGTGCGGGCTGACGAGCGGGCTGCTGGCGATCGAGTACTGGCGGGGCGTCAACCGAACCAGCGCCTGCTGCCACTCGGCGGCCTCGGCGCGGATCGGGAACTGCTCGACGATGTCGATTCCGTTGCGGTCGAGCAGCCAGGTGTCGAAGTGGGACTTGTTGGTGCGCAGTGCCTTGACGGCGGCCCTGTCGGCGCCCGCACCGGCGATGAAGTCGAGCAGATTTGGGGTGACGCGGCAGATGTCGTAATGCTCGGTGAGCGCGTCGCGCAGCGGCATCTCGGCACCGTCGACCTCGACGACCTCATGCTCCGACAGGCCGGTGGCGGTCAGCCACCTGGTCACCATCGCGTCGTGGTTGGGGGCGTAGACGCCGAGCGTGTCGCCGACGGCATAGGTGACGTCGTACTCGGAGATGTCGAAGCCGAACTGGCGGACCTCCTTGCCCGCGGTCGGCGCGCTGAGCGTCAGGTTGCGGGAGAGCGGCGCGGCGACCGGCTTGGCTCGGCTGAACGGCTCGGCGCTGAGCGGCTTGGCGGGCGACGTGACGGCGGCAGTGGCGGTGGCGGTGACGGGCGCGCTGAGCATCCTGGTGACCTGGTCGGCCCAGCGCGCCATCGGCTCGTCGTCAAACGCCTCGCATTCGGTGCGCTCGATCAGCTTGGTCGCGCCAAGGGCGCCGAGGCGGGCGTCGAGGGACTTGGCGTGACCGCAGAAGTTGTCGTAGGAGCGGTCGCCGACGCCGAGCACCGCGTAACGCACGCCATCGAGCGCCGGCGCATCCGATGATTCCAGCCGGCTCCAGAAGTCCGCGCCATTGTCCGGTGGGCCGCCGTCGCCGAACGTGCTGGTGACCACGAGCACGTCGCCGGCGGCCCTGAGGTCATCGAGGTCGCAATCGTCCATGTTGACCAGCCGCGCCGGCGCGCCGGCGGTGTCGAGTTGCTGGACGAGCCGTGCGGCGAAGTTCTCGGCGTTGCCGGTCTGCGAGGCCCACACCACCAGCGGCCGGGGCTGGTTCGGCGCCGTCTCCGGGGCGGGCCGGGTGTACGCACCGGCGAGCATGCCGTCGACGCGTAGCCGCACCTCGGCGCTGACCGGTGCGTTGGCCGGCAGCACCGGAATATGGGGCAGCTCTATCGGAAGCGTCGTGAAAAAGCCTGCCAGGTAGTGTTTTTCGGCGACGTTGAGGGACGGCGGCGGGTGGTCGGCGAGGTGGAGTGCCGAGCCGATCGGGTGCATCTGCCGGCGCGGGGCGACCTGTTGGGGTACCGGGCGAAGGCTGACCGCGCAGGCCTTGAACTCGGGTTGCAATGACTCGGCGTCGACGGCGTCGTTGGTGACCGCGTTGACGGCCAGGTTTTCACCGTGCTCGTCGTTCCAGTGAAACGGCACGAAGCAGGTGCCGGGCCGGACGCGGTCGGTGACGATGGCCGGCAGCACGGCGTGGCCGCGGCGAGATCGCAGTTCGACGCGGCGGCCGTCCTCGATGCGCAACGTTGCGGCGTCTTCGGGATGGACTTCGACGAACGGGCCGCTGTTGAGCTTGTTGAGCTTTTCGACCTTGCCGGTCTTGGTCATGGTGTGCCACTGGTGTTGCAGCCGGCCGGTGTTCAGGATCAGCGGGTACTCGTCGTCGGGCAGTTCGCGGGCATCCATGTGCGGCCGCGGATGAAACACCGCCCGGCGTGAGGGGGTCGGAAAGGCCAGCCTCGGCCGGTGCCCGCCGGCGTCGATGAACAGGTCCTGGGTGGTGCCGTCGTTGAGGTAGCGGATCGGATGGCGGTCGGCGTGATCGCCCGGTGGGCACGGCCACTGCAGCGGCGTGTGACGCAGCCGCTCATAGCTGGCACCGCGCAGGTCGTATCCGGTCTTCGGATTGGCGAATTGGCGGATTTCGTCGAAGATCTGCTCGGCTGACTCATAGTCGAAGTGCGCGCCGAAACCGAGTTCGGTGGCGACCTGGCAGATGAGCTGCCAGTCCGGGCGAGCCTGCCCGGGCGCGGGTATCGACTGCCGCAACAGGGTCATGTTGCGTTCGGAATTGACCATCACGCCGTCGGATTCGGCCCACAGCGTCGCCGGCAGCACGATGTCGGCGTAGCGGTTGGTCGCCGTGTCGCGGTACGCGTCTTGGGTGATCACCAGCTCAGCGGCCGTCAGTCCGGCGATGACCCGCTGCCGATTAGCCACGCTGACAACGGGATTGGTGCATATGATCCAGCACGCCTTGATGTCGCCTGCTGTCATGCGTTCGAACATCGCGACGGTGCCGGGTCCGACGTCGCCGCGGACGGCGCCGGGCGGCAATGCCCATCGCCGCTCCACGAATGCCCGGTCGTCGGCCGACAGCACCGAGCGTTGCCCCGGCAGACCCGGGCCCATGTAGCCCATTTCCCGTCCGCCCATTGCGTTGGGCTGTCCGGTCAAGGACATTGGGCCGCTGCCCGGTCGGCAGATGGCGCCGGTGGCCAGGTGCAGGTTGCAGATCGCGTTGGTATTCCACGTGCCGTGCGTGCTTTGGTTGAGGCCCATCGTCCAGCAGCTCATCCACTCCCCCGCGTCGGCGATCATCCGTGCGGCGGTGCGGATGTCGGCTTCGGCGAGGCCGGTGATCTCGGCGACGCGGTGCGGCGGGTAATCCGCCAGGAAGGCCGGCATCGCGTCCCAGCCCTCGGTGTGCTCGGCGATGAATTCATCGTCGATGTCGCCGGATTCGACGAGCAGGTGCAACAGCCCGTTCAGCAGCGCCAGGTCGGTGCCGGGCTTGATCGGTAGGAACAGGTCGGCCCTGTCGGCGGTCGCGGTGCGGCGCGGGTCGACGACGATCAGCTTGGCCCCGGCCTTGAGTCGATCGGCCATGCGCAGGAACAGGATTGGATGGCAGTCGGCCATGTTGGAGCCGATGACGAAGAACAGATCGGTGGCGTCGAAGTCGGCGTACGAGCCAGGTGGGCCGTCGGCCCCGAGCGACTGCTTGTAGCCGGTGCCGGCGCTGGCCATGCACAGCCGCGAATTCGATTCGATATGCACGGTGCGCAGGAAGCCCTTGGCCAGCTTGTTAGCCAGATACTGTGCTTCCAACGACATCTGGCCCGAAACATAAAGCGCGATAGCGTCGGGGCCGTGGACGTCGAGGATGGTTCTCAGCCGCCGTGCCGCTTCGGCGATCGCGTCGTCGACCGGTGTGGGCAGCAACTCGTCGTCGCGCGTCGGCCGAAGCAACGCCGAAGTCAGCCGGCCATCGTCGGCACGCATCAGCTCGGCGTGCGTCACACCCTTCGTACACAGCCGGCCAAAGTTCGTTGGATGAAGTTTATCGCCGGAAACCCGTGCGATGACGGGAGATCCGGTGTCCGAGTCACGCGTGGTGCGGACTTCGATGCCACAGCCCACGCCGCAGTACGAGCACGCCGTGCGCGTCAGCATTTCTTCGCGCGCAGCCATACCGGCCATGGTGGACAGGCACTGTTTTCAGCCCTTTCCGGCCAGGTAATCACCAGGTAGCCAGTTGCTCACCGCCGCATGCGCGGCGGGGTGAGTGGCCCCTAGGCGCGTCTGAACACTTTGACCAGCCAAAGCAGAACGACCGACCCGGCCAGCGCGATGAAGAAGGTAAACCAATAACCGCCACTGTTCACATCGACACCGACCAGATTCAGCACCAGACCGGCAACGAAGGCACCCACTACGCCCACCACGATGTTGAGCAGGATGCCCATCTGCTTGTCGGTTCCCATGATTTTGCTGGCGATCCAGCCGGCGATGCCGCCGATGATGATGTAGCCGATCCAACCAATGCCGGTTTTACCGTCGAGGTTGAGGGCCAGAAACTCGGTAGCCGAAGTGGTATCCATCGCGACTCCTAGTCCACGCCGCTGCCTTTGCCGCCAGCCCAGCGGCCGCGCTGGACCTGTGCACCGGTATACGCGGCGAGCGTAACGATTCGGCCGGCATTTCGGGCACGGTCATCATTAATAAGTGGACAACGTCAGGGAAAGCGTTATCAGGCCGGCGGCATCATTCCCGGCGCGTTCTGCGGGTTCACCGGTACCGGCACGCCGACCGGGGGTTGCCCCGGTGCGGCCGGCGCAGGCGGTGCACCCGGTGCCCCGGGTGCCGCATTCTGATCTGACGCCGGCGCCTCGGGTGGTGGCGGCGGAGCCCACGGTCGGATCGACTCGGCGAGCGCCTTCGCCGCGGCCTTGTCGACCGGATGGTTCGCATTGCCCAGCCACACCACGAACCAACGGTCGTTGCGAGCCGGAACGTTGCCCTGACGCGCGGTTGTGGTACCGATCGCCGCGGCCCAGATCTGGCCGTTGGGCCGGTTGGTGTCGGTGAATTTCACCTCGTAGTACGACGCCGCACCCGGCATCCCGCCGGCATTCAGCGGGGTAGTCTCCTGGTTGATCCGCGTGCCCGGGTACGGCATGAAGAACTCACCCATATCCGAGGCCAGCCGCACCGCGGCCTTCGTGTTGTCGGGCTCAGCGCCGGCGAACAGCTTCAGATCCAGCTTGCCCAGCAGGATGCTGGTGTCGGTCGCCGGTACCGGCGTCCCGTTCGGGGGGTTCGCCACCAGCAGCGCCGAGCCGTAGGTCAGGCGCGACGCATCCGCACTGGCCCAGCCCGCCGGGACGACGAAGCTCATCGCGCCGGCCGCGTTGTTCACCCGGCCGGGCTCCGGCGGCGGAGCGGGCTGCGCAGCGTTGGGGTCTGGCGGCGCGTTCGGATCGGCCGCCGGTGGCGGCGCATACTGCGGTACCAGCGGGTTCTGCTGGGGCGGCGGTGCGGGGTCCGCCGGTGGCGGCGCCGCATTCGTGTTCGGGGACGGCGATGGCGGCGGCTGCGCTTGCGACGTGGCAGGCAGCGCGAATGCCAACGCTCCAGCGCTGGTCACAGCCGCAATCGCCAGTGTGGTCCTGAGGCCCTTGCGGGGTTTCGGGGTCGGGTCCGGCTGAAGCATGACGACGAAATTACCGTGTTACCGGGGTGACGCAAGTGTGATCTGCTCATTCTGTGACCTTTTTGCCGAGGCCGGCATACAGCGCGACCTCCTGCGCCTTCACCGAGAAATAGACTTGCTCACCCGGTGCCAGCCGCAGCTCCGTCGCCGCGTCGACGGTGATGTCGGCGGCAAGGCCCGGCGCGCCGTCGTCCTGCTCCTCGCCGCGGACCCGGATTCCGGCTCCGCGGCTGTCGACCTCCGCCAGGGTGACGGCGACGGTGTTGCGCGGGCTGCCGCGCGGGGCGTCTCGATACACCGCGGCCGCCGCCGGAGCGAACACCGCCACGGCGGGCCGACCCGGCTCGGGCGGCGTGTCGCTGCTCGGCACGCCGTGCCACCGCACGTCGCGGTGGGTGCGCAGCACGCCGTCCTGTTCGAGCGTGCCGTTGACCAGGTTGATTCCCGCGATACGGGCCGCGAAGTGGCTGCGCGGCGCCGCCAGAACGGTTGCGGCCGAACCGATCTCGGCCACCCGGCCGGACTCCAGCACGAGTACGCGGTCAGCCAGCGTGAGCACGTCGAGCAGCTCGTGGGTCACCAGCACGGCGGACCTGCCGTCGGCGGCCAGCACACCGCGCAACAGGTTGCGGATCGCCGCCGCGGCCGCCACGTCCAAGCCGGACAGCGGCTCGTCCAGCAGCATCACATCGGGCCGGGCGGCCAGCGCCCGCGCGAGCGCGACCCGTTGGGCCTGCCCGCCCGACAGCTGCGCCGGCGACCGATCGGCCAAGTCAGCGGCGTCGACCCGCCGCAGCCAGAGGGCCGCGGCCTCTCGCGCCCGTCGACGGCCCTGCCCGCGACTGCGCGGGGCGAACGCGACGTTGGCCGCCACCGACAGGTGCGGAAACAACAGCGGGTCCTGCATCAGCATCCCGACTCGGCGCTTATGCGCCGGCACGAACACGCCTGCGGCCGTGTCGGTGAGCGGATTGTCGCCGAGCCGCACAACACCGTCGTCGGGCCTGAGCAGCCCGGCGATCAGGTGCAGCGCCGTCGACTTGCCCGCGCCGTTGGGCCCGAGCACGGCCACGACTTCACCGGCGCCCACCGAGAACTCGATGTCGACACCGCGCTCGGCGACGACGGCGCGCATCT
>NZ_DASQVQ010000052.1:0-13014 GCF_035640695.1 Mycobacterium sp. | reverse complement strand
TCGCCGAACACCTGCGCGCGCTGGGCATTCAATCGATGGTGGGGGTGCCGATCATCGTGGGGGGCCAGGTGTGGGGCACGGCCACCACCGGATCGATCGGACCTGAGCCAGTGCCGCCCGACACCGAGGCCCGCATCAGCGACTTCGCCGATCTGGTCGCCACCGCCATCGCCAACGCTGCCACGCGCCACCAGCTCGGTGAGCTCGCCAGGCAGCAGGCCGCGCTGCGGCGGGTGGCTACCTTGGTGGCCCGCGGGGTGGATCCCAGTGAGCTGTTCAAAGCAGTGGCCCAGGAAATGACGCACTGCATAGGTGCCGAACTGACGGCGGTGTGGCGGTACGAACCCGACGGTTATGCCAGTCTTCTCGCCACCAACCCCGACCCCGATCCACGTGCGCCGGTCGGCCTTCGCGTGCCCCTGAAGGGCGAGAACCTCCTCGCGAAGGTATTGAACAACGGCCGACCGGCCCGGCAGGACAGCATCGAGATCGGCCACGCGACCGGTCCGGCCGTTGCACGCGTCCGGGAGATCGGCATTCATAACGCGATCGGCGCCCCCATCGTCGTCGACGGGCGCGTGTGGGGAATGGCCGGCATCGGCTCCAGCGCGCCCGAGCCGCCGCCGCCGGACACCGAGGAGCGCCTCGGCGACTTCGCCGATCTGGTCGCCACCGCGATCGCCAACGCCGCCACCCGCGACGAGCTGATCGCGTCCCGCGCGAGGATCGTGGCAGCCGCCGATGACGCCCGACGCCGGATCGAACGCGACCTGCACGACGGGGCCCAACAGCGGCTGGTGTCACTGGGGTTACAGCTGCGCCTGGCGCAGGATTCCGTGCCGCCCGATCGGCACGACCTTCGGGAGCAACTGTCGGGCGTCGTGTCGGGATTGACCGGTGTTTCGGCGGAACTGCAGCAGATTTCGCGCGGGATTCATCCGGCGATTCTGTCCGAAGGCGGGCTCGCTGCCGCGCTGAGGAATCTGGCCCGCCGCTGCCCGGTTCCGGTAACGCTCGAGGTTGCTGTCGAGCGCCGCGTACCCGAAACCGTCGAGGTCGCCGCCTATTACGTGGTGGCCGAGGCCCTCACCAACACCGCCAAGTACGCCCACGCCTCCCAGGTGAAGGTGTGCGCAAGAACCTCTGGCACCAGGCTTGAACTGTTGATTCATGATGACGGCATCGGTGGAGCCGATACCCGCAAGGGATCAGGGCTCATCGGACTGAAAGACCGTGTCGAAGTGCTCGACGGCGATATGCAGATCACCAGCCCGCCCGGACGCGGGACGGTGCTACACATCGCCATCCCAGTTGAGCCATGACTTTGAAGCGCCGACGTTGGGCCGCAATACGTTTGATATTTCGAGCGGTCCGCCGCCGTTGAAGCCCTGACGACAAAGGCCTTGAGAAGGTCGGATTGCTCGGACGGCATCGTCGACCGGCCACAGCATCACGTTGCAGCTCGAACGCAGGGACACAGGTTAGCTGTAGGCCCCAGTGCGGTCGTTGAGCAAATCTAGAACATTTTCTGAATATCTGCCGCGCCGGTCCAGCGACGAGTCGGCGCGCGTCCGATTACATCGCTTTCCGGCTTCCTAAGCTCACAGCTATACCACAGCGAATAATGATGATCGAGTCCCATATTGCTCCGCAAACTGACATCGCCGCATATAGTCTTTCCTCGGTACCCACCTTGTGGAGAGGGGTCGAGGTGGATCTGAGCACGATCGTCGAGCTTGTTCGACGGCCATCCCAGCGACCGGGAACCCAGTGGCGTCAGCGGACATCCGCATCCTCGACAGCGTCCACGCGCCCGACGCCGGTGTGGTGATCAATCCGGTGCAGGTGCGTCGTCAGCTCGAAGTCGCTGTGGCACAAGGGATCCGCTTCCTCCTCACCGAAAATTACCACGTCGAAATTCCGCGCACCGAAGTGCTTCTCGTCGACTCGGCCGACGCTGTCGGGCCGACGCGCACGAAGGGCATCGCCGAGAGTTGCGTCAACCCCGTGGCGCCGGCGCTGGCGAACGCCGTCTACGCACGGTTTCGGGAGCCACAAAGCTGAGCGCCGCCAACCCGTAACGACACAGGACACGCCCTAACGGAAGGAATGACGTCGATGGCCGAACCCATCAGCAACGCAATCCCGGATTTCATGCGCCCAGTCGTCCTCGATGGGCCGCCAGCCAGCGCGCGCGTCGTCGCCGAGCACGCGATCCTGGCCCTAAATGCGTCAATGATGCAGATCTACGACGCATCCCTCGCGGCGTTCAAGCAGAACATGCGCGAGCGGGTGCCCATCATTTTGGCGTTGTTCAGCGGCGAGGGCGGCCAGATGATCCTCTGCCGGCCCGGCCAGCCAGCCGAAGTGGCCCCGCCGGTGCCGATCGTTTATCAGCTCGCCAAGTCGGTGGGCCACAGCTCGATGGCCATCTACGAGATCGTGGCGCCGTATCTGTCTGATCCGTACACAAATCAACTGTGGCGAGCGCCGCTTCAGACGTACCGGACGCAGAACCAGACGGCCCTGGACAGTCTGGACGCTCTGGAGATTCCGGACGACGACCGCTCCGTGCTGCGCGGCATTTTGCAACGCAATCTCGCCTTCATGGACCAGTGCCTCACCACCGGCGGCTACGCCTATACGGACCTTGAGGAGTACATCCGCGGCACCACGCCGTTGTCGGTCAAGACGATCGGCCTCGCCTCGGCCACCCAGGTGGGCCACTGGATGTCAGTCCTCGAAAACTGGCAAGACGACCTGGGCGACGACTGGGAGCGCGCATACGCGGTCAGCAACACGATCTACGCGACGCGCCAGAACAACATTATCTTCACCATTCTCGCCCAATTCATGGGCACCGAGACGATGGGCGACCGGTTGTTGCTCATCGAGACGCCGGAGTTCGAGACCAGCGCCGACAAGCTGCTCGACTCGCTGGCCCGCATCATCGCCGACCGCTCCCTGAGCATGATCTTCTTCCGTGACTTCTTCCTGATGGACGTGGAGCTTCTTGGTGGCGGCGGCCAGGCGGCGATCGAGCGCGAGATGGCAAAACGGGGCCGGAAAGCGTTGCTGCCGACCCTCGCCCCGTTCCGGTCCAACGACTGGCCCTGGAAGACCGACCCGACCAAAGGAACTGGGCCGGCACGGCTGGAGGAAGTTCCAGGCTGCCCAGTACGCCCGGAGCCGGTCGGCTGACGTCGATTTCGAGGAGGCGCTCCGTGTGATGGATTTTGCGCAACGCACGATCGACATCGCTCGCGACAACGTAGCCGAGGGCGGGCTGCCGTTCGCGACTGTCATTGTCAAAGACGGTGAGATCCTCGCCGAAGCCACGAACCGCGTCGCTCAGACTCACGACCCGACAGCCCACGCGGAGATTCTCGCCATCCGCGAGGCGTGCCGAAAGCTGGCCACGGAGCATCTGATCCGAAGCACGATCTACGCCATTGCCCATCCGTGCCCGATGTGTCTGGGGGCGCTCTACAACTGCGAACCCGACGAGGTCGTCTTTCTTGTCACCCGCGAGGACTACGCGCCCTACCTCGTGGACGACCGGCACAAGTACTTCCAACCGAACAGTTTCTACGCTGAGTTCGCCAAGCCATGGGACCAGCGGAGGCTGCCCATGAGCTACCGGCCGCGCGCCGATGCCCTCGAAGCCTTCGTGCTCTGGGGGAAACACCACGGCGCGAAACGCTGAAGACCTGCCGAAGCCGTCACGGCCGATTCACCCCGGTAACTCCTCGCCCGCACGACCATCGACGGCGTCACCGTGAGCCTCGTCCCCTCGGCCGGGCTACTCGCGCAAGAGTTCCGGCCGTAGGAGCAGATGGGGCAACGCGTCGGCAAGCCACTGCTGGTAGCGATCCAGCGACCAACCCCAATCGACGGTAAGAATCGAATAGACATACGGCGAGAGCATCATCGCCATCGCATCGGTGGCTTCGTCCTCGGAGAGCCCGGGCCGCAGCGTGGTCCGCCAAGACTTCTCGACGATCACCGAGCAGTCGGCGCGGATCGCGCCCATCAGTCTTGTGCGCAGCTCCTGAAGAGCCGGATCGGTGGAGGCCGCCTGTTCCATCACCCGGATCAGAGGTGCCACCCGCTCATTGAGGGTGCGGATGAAGTGCGCAACCGCGGCACATTGCCGCAGTTCCCGGGTGCCGGACTTTTCGATGAGGCTCAGCGCCCGGTCGACCAGCGGGATGTCTTCATAGTCACCGACCAATGCGACGTCGATCGCGCGGGCCAGCACTCCGGCCTTGGAGCCGAACGTCGCGTAGACGGTTGGTGACGACACGTCGGCCGCAGCAGCGATCTGGTCGATCGAGGTGGCACCGAAACCCTGCTCAACTAATAGGTCCGTCGCCGCGTCGATGATCCTGCGCTGACGCGCCTCGGCGTCGGCGCGGCGACGACTGTTGTCGTACTTGCGGCGCCGGCCGGGCCGGGAAGTCGTTGACATTATCTGACCATGTCCCTATAGTTAACTCTATTCAATATGCATAGCTTTAATTAAGCATACTCCGGAGGTTGCCATGGCGACCATTCCCGACACCCAGGCCGCCTTGGACTGGCCCACCATCCGCGACCAGGCCGCCGCGTTTATCGCCACGGAATTCGCGTCGCTGGACCGCCGCGGTGCGCCCATCACCTGGCCGGTCACGCCGTATCTAGGCAGCAATGGGCGCAGCATCGATGTGGCTACTGGCCTCACCTACCCGCTCAAGGCCGAGCGGGCTCGCCGCAATCCCAAAGTGTCGCTATCGTTTTCGCAGCCACTCGGCTCCGGGCTTGCCGAGCCCGCGACATTCGTGATCCATGGCCTGGCCACCGTGCGCGACGCCGACCTGGGTGCCAATTCCGTCCGCTATCTGGCCGAAGTCGCCGCGCGTTTACCGGAAGCCTTCGACAGCATCCCCACTGCCATGCTGCGTCGGATGGCGTGGTACTGGGTCCGCATCTGGATTGAGGTCACTCCGGCGCGGGTGCTGTGGTGGCCGGGCGGGAATCTCGACCAGCCCCCGCAGCTCTGGCAGCCGCAGACCCCGCCCACCGCGGCGCCGTCGGATCCCGCGCCGGTCGGACGCGGCGCCGGGTCCTGGAACACCCGCGCACCGGCGGACTGGCGGGTGCGGATACGCGGTGCGCTCGACCGGCTCGGCATGCCGGTGCTGACCAGCGTCACACCCGACGGCTGGCCGCTGCCACTGCGCGTGCGGGACGCCGAGCAGATCCCCAGCGGCTTCCGGATGCGCCCACCCGCTGGCATCGAACTCGTCGATGGCCCAGCCTGCCTGACGTTCCATACACATGGGCCAGCCTTCGAAAGCCAAGAAAACACTACCGTGACGGGGCACTGCCGCAATGTCGGTGAATACATCGAGTTCAAGGCGGAGCGAGCGCTCAACGACTTCATCCTTCCGTCCAACCCGCTGCGGCGGGCCGTGTACCTGATGTCGGCGGGTCGGCGGCTGCGGCGGCGGCTGGGCTCCGAGGCGCGGCGACGCGGGCAGCGGGTACCGCGATTCGACGAACTCGGCTTCACTAGAAGCAAGCGCTAGAAGGGCAAGGACGCACGACCAATGACAGCCGACACCCAGCCCGCGGATACCCGGATGATGGGCATCGTCCACAACGCGTTGCGCCGCGACATCGCTCGCGCGGAGTCGGCGCTGACGCACTGGCCCTATCCCGACCCCAGCCAGCGCGCCGCAATAGGCAAGCATCTGGTGTGGATGATGCAGTTCTTGCACGGCCACCATCGAACCGAGGACGACGGTCTGTATCCGCTTGTGCGGCAACGTGTCCCACAGGCAGCTCAGATTCTCGACGCGATGGACGCCGACCACCACGCGTTGATGCCGGCGATCGACAAGCTCATCGACAAGGCCCGTTGCTACATCGAAGACCCATCTGCGCGAATCGAATTGGTCACCGCGCTGAACGAGCTGGCGGCGGTGATGCTACCGCATTTGCAGCGCGAGGAGACCGAGATGCTGCCGGTCGTGTCGGCGGCGGTGACCAAGGCCGAATGGGATGCTATTGAACAGGCCTATGCCGTCAGTCCGCTGAAGCCGGCCGAGCTGGCCTTCACCGCGCTGTGGTTGTTCGACGAGGCCAGCGAGGAGGACCGTGCGGTGGTCCGATCGGTGGTGCCCAAGCCGGTCGCATGGGCGATCGAGACCTTCACGACCCGCAGCTATCAGCGGCGTGCATGGCGCTGCTGGTATCTGCCGCAGCACACCCGGCTGCGCCGGAAAACCAGTGGGCAGGTCAGCGTGGAGGTGGCCGCCCCGATTGAGGCGGTGTGGAAGGTGGTCGCCGATCCAGTGCGCACCCCGGAATTTAGCCACGAGTGCCGGCGGGTGAAGTTCCTCGCCGGTGCGACACCGGCGGCGCTGGGCCGGCGATTCCGCGGGACCAACCGCAGCGGACGGTATCGATGGTCGCGGACATGCACCGTCTTCACGTACGACGAGCCCCGCGAGTTCGGCTATATAACCTCCGGCGGTCCCGGTGATGCGACCGCCTGGCACTTCCGGCTCGAGCCCACTGCGGCTGGCACCCGGCTAAATCAGGCGTTCCAGGGCGTCTCGATGCCGCTGTGGTTATCCCGATTGGTCGCGGTGCTGATACCCGCACACGTCGACCGCACCGACGCACTGCGCGGGGACATGATGCGGCTGGCCGCGCTGGCCGAAGCGGAGCACCAACACGGCGCTGACCGGCCAGCAGCTGGGGCCCGCTGGTAGCGCCGGGGGCACCAGCAATCTGGGCAGTCAGCTTGCCGGGCGGGCGTTGCGGGCGTGGGCGAGCCGGTAGGAGGCGCTGCCGGTTTCGATGATCTGCCCGGCGAACGTCAGCCGGTCGAAAATGGCGGCGCACTAACGCGGGTCGGTGAATGTCTTTGTCCACGAATGTGAGGCTCGTTGGAGGCGATCGCGATGGCCGAGCGCTCCTCGCGTTCGGTGAGAACTTGGAACAGCAGTTCTGCGCCGCGGCGATCCAGCTGCACGTACCCCAGCTCGTCGACCAGGATCAGATCGACTCGGCCGTAGCGGTTGATCAGCTTGGTCAGCTGCTAGTCGTCGGCGGCTTCGACGAGTTCGTTGACTAGCTTGCGGGCCACGGTGTAGCGAACGCGGTAGCGGCTTCGGCGGCCAGGGTGCCCATCGCGATGAGCAGGTGGGTCTTGCCGGTGCCGAAGTCACCGATCAAACACAGCGGGTGTCCAGACTTGCCCCATGCGCAGGTCGCCAGCTGGCCGATGACCGCAGGATCGATGGCCGGGTTGGCCTCAAAGGAGAACTCCTCCAACCGTTTTGGCCGCGGGAAGCCGGCGATGCAGCCTCGCCGACTCATCCATGACCTGTCACCATCCATGTGTAGTCAGGTTGGCTATGTGTCATCGGCCCAGGTGCGGCATCCACAATCGTGCCACCAGCCGCGTCGAGACATTCGTAGAACCGTACAACTGGAAATGTTCAAAGTCAGCGAACACGTAGCGCCGGCGGCCGCGCAACGGGCTGAACCGCTCGACCCCCAGTCGGCTGGAGAAGGTTTGGAGCCTACTTGCAACCCAATGTGAACTTGCTTGTAGCCCGTTGTCGGCGTGAGTTCCGGGGGATCCTTGGAAAATAGGCCACAGTAGCCTCGGCGTCAGGAGGACCCGCCATGTCGGTCAAGTCGCGATATTTCGCACTATTCGTTTCTGCGGGGGCCACCGCATCGATTGCCGTCGCGCCGATCGCCGTTGCGGGATCAGGAGTTTTGCCGCAAGCAGGCTCCGAAAACGCACGCGACACCCTCAATGACCTAGCAGCCCAGGGCTACGACGTCCGGATCAACTGGGTCACCGGTTATCCTCGCGTCTCCTTGGACCAGTGCTGGGTCAACAACATCAACACAGCAGACGCTACGGGCACCCTCCGCACCGTTTACGTCGACATAGGGTGCCCGAAATAGGGCGTTGCGCATTGCGCGATTGATCATGGCGGGGTCTGTTGCTGGATCGGACAAACGTCTTCTGCCTAGGCCCGTCAGCGGCGGGCAGGGGGCTTGGTTCTTCTTCTCGGCATCACGGCGTGGTCGGAACGCTGAAGATAGCCAGGACCGCGGAAGGAACGGCGCTGCGCGCACTATCCGAGCGATTTTCCAACCTTCGCCTCAGCGCACAGCCCGCACGGCACAGGCTGGTCCCGTGGTAGGACATGCAGCATTACCGGCAGACCGCTGCAAATTCCCTAACATGTTGCGGCACAACGCTCCACATTGGTGCCGCGCGTGAGGGTCGATCTCATGACACGCCCCACAGGGCTTGTCTATCTTCCCGGCTTTGCGGCATCGATGCCTCAATGCTTTTGAGGCCTAAGTCAATTCAGCGGCACCAACATACCGCCCAACCGGCTGTTTCGAAGGTCGGCTACAAGCGCTCAGTCCCGAGGCTAATCGCCATCTACCTCGCAACGATCTCGGCCAGATGACTCAGCGAATTGTCGAGATGGTTTGAGTTGAAAGGTGGAAATTGAATGTGCTCCCGAACGTACTGCGGCACTGTCGACCAGTCGTAGGAAAGCTTGACCTGAGTTTCGGACTCGTCGAGGGTGCGGAGGTCGTAGCGCCAGACCCAACCGCCGAACTGAAGATTGCCGTCGCCGGCAACATCCTGACCCGGCTCCCAGGCGATGGCGTGAGGCGGGTCGAACACCACAATTTTGTTCGCCATCTCATAGCTACCATTCGGGTGATTGTCGTGGTACATCGCCATCCGGAAGATCTGACCCACCCTCGTCAGGCGCCGCCCATCGATAGACTCGCGCACCCAGCCCGTGCCGTCGATCGCGGCATGAGTGGTTGGGTCCGCGAGGACCGCGAACACGTTCTCGGCTCGAGCCTTGATGGTGGCCGTAGCGTTGACAGTTTCGTTCGTCATCGCGGGACCAGTCTTGTTCGTCATCGTGCGAGTCTCCAATCCGTACAGCCATTGCCAGCTGCTTTCCCATGTGTCGACTGTCCGACGAAGCAAAATTCATCGATTCAATGTTTCGGGCGGTGTCGCTGGCCGCGCTTCGTGGTTCGGGTCGTCTCCCTGGGCCTGGCATTTACCGGAGTGTTTGTGGCGGTTCCTTAGCGCGTCGCCCTGTTCGCTCCCATGGCCAGGTCATCAAGGCCCACACGATGAGTATGAGCGTTGCCGCAGTCAGCAGGTACGCGGGCCATGGGCCCAGTACGTCCAGCAGGCTTGCGGTATGGGGTTTTCCGTTGAGGAAGCCGTAGTTGGTTCCGGCGATGCTGTTGAAAGTGAACGTTGCGGCCGCCCACACCAGGGTGACCATGATCGCGGTGCGGTAGCTGCGCCACCGAGGCCGCATCCCACGGCCCCACGTGAGGTAGATGGCTGCCCAGACGACGAGCAGGTGAATGGCCCAAAAGGCGAGAAACCCGTAGTTGGGGAAATCTGGACTGTTCAGAACCGGTGAGATCAACGCCTGTGTGCTCAGAGTCAGGCCCCAGTAGTACGTGAGTGCGAAGGGCCAGTGTCGCTGCGACCACAACGCGTAGGCCGCAGCGACGGTCGCGAGATCGGTCAGGCGCAGTGGCACCGACCTGCCGATGGTGGGCGGGATCAGTGAATAGACAAGCATCGAGCCGTAAGTCGCGGCAGTCAGCAGCGCAAGGATGCGGCCGAGGCGCCGAGCTTGCGATTCGGTCTGCGAGCGTCCGATCCAGACGAGAAGCGCAGAACCGATCGCGAACACAGCGATGACGACCCAGTACGACGGGCCGTACGCCGTGAACTGCCGTTGTGCAAGATCCGAGAACACCGCCGCGGCGCCGACAACAGCTAGCACGCCGGCCTCCCCTCGCGCCAATTTGTTTGAGTTACGGCAGATACATCGACCGGAATCCCGGAGAACCGGTCAATATAACTGTCGCATCGCGGGTACAGCGGCCGCTGTACGACGGATAAATTGGCCGAGCACAGCAGCCCTATCCTGGTCTGCGGACGGGTCTTTCGGCGTCTTGACGAGTCGCGTGTGTACGGATCCGCAGCGGCGCGCATGCTGATGTCGTGCACCACTCGCCAACCAGATGAGTCCGTCGCTCGGTGGGTGTCATCCACGACGATACCCGCGACGCCGGCCCCAGACCTCCTGTCGCCGACCGCGTTTCGATTGAGTCGGGTTCCTGTTTCGGCAATGTGCCCGATGCACATCGCGATCACCACCGGTTGCGGTGCCCGTCAAGATTGGGTTGCTGCATCGTTGGGTCTTTACTGGAGTTCCACCTCGAGGGCGACAATGAGCAGACCGAGAGCGGCGTTTAAGAGCCCAATCAAAATCATTCCGCGCACCGAAGACCCACTTCGGTAAGCGGCAAGAGTTCCGACGATTAATAGCAACACGACGTTGATGTACAGCGCTACCGTGTCATAGCCAACACTCAAACTGCCATCCGGATTGCGGCGCTCGGGCCGCCAGTGAAACATCGCCGCTAGCAGAAGAAACAGCAGCGTCGGCAGAGTTCCGAGGACGCGCGGCAGATCCTGCATAACGCCTCCGATGAGGTTACGGACATAGGCGAGCGCACCGTCATCGTGGCGGTTGGAGATATGGAATGCGTATGCATCGACGACCGTAACTAGGATTGCGCCCAGCAGAATCCATGCTGCTTCATTCAGTGGCTTGCCATTCTCCTGGGCGGCGAGCAGCAGGGTTGCCAGGAATATGCCTTTAATAGATTTCTTGAGGGCGTCCTTGGGCCACCTCATGAGTGCACCTTAGGGCGACCGGCTGATCTACATCCGGCTAATTGGTTACCTTGCCCGGCACATCATGGCGCCAGGGCTCCCCGGGAATGCGCCACGACTATGTCGTCGCCGCTGTTCTCCCAGCCCAGTCGGCGATTTCACGCAGCCATCCCTTGACGGACAGTCGGCCGGCAGCCACCAGTTGGCGCCGCCCGCCGCCGACTTTGCAAGTCTCCTCAGACCGCGAGCAACCTCTCGAAGAAGTCGCGATAGCGCCTCAGCGCGACGCGGAGGTTCTCCGTCGTAACCTCCTCGCCTCGAGCCCATTGCTCTTCCAGTCGCGAGCGGGTCTCGGCGAAGCCGGCGGTGAGCTGCTGGACGAGATCCGCGACGAGCCCGTCGGCCTTGTGGACAGACTCTCTGGGATCGTCGACAAAACGTGCCTGGACATCGGCCCAGCGCGATCGCAGGGCTGAAAGCTCACGCTCGCCGAACAGCGTTTCGTCTTGCGAAGTGCCGGTGCGCTGGGCTGAGGATTCCGCGCTCGTGGCTGGAGAATCGGACGCCGCGCCGGTGCTCGCCGTGGACGCCTCGGGGTGCTCGGTTGCATAGCGTGCATCGAGCGACTGGTCGGGCATCTCCGATGCCTCGCGATTTTCCATCGATGACCCGGTGGACGTGGTGCCGGAGGAAGTATCGGTCCTAGGCTCGCCTGCATCCATGTTTTGCGCTGCCGAGCGACTGCGTTCGGTGGATTCATTCGCCGTGGACGGATGCTGTGGTGACGTCATGCGGTCTCCTTCGGCTTGTTCGTTTCTCTTGCCGCGGCACGGTCTTCATGGGTTTCGAGCAATTCGTCGAAGAGCGCGCGGTAATGCACAAATGCCTCGCGCTGAGCCTCCGTGCCGACGCTGGTTTTCTCTTGGGACAGGAAGATCATGTGGGCAGTTCGGTAGTTCTCCGCGACGTGGGGGTGATCGACAGAAATGTCGGCCGCCCGTTGGTCGAAGTCGTCGACCGGGTAGCCACGCTCACGCATAACTTGTGCGACCAGCTTGTCCGCATCCCGTACGGCGCTCGCTGGATCGTCGACGAACGCCGTCTGCACCTTGCGCCAAGACGCGGCGTAGTTCTCCCGCGCCTCGGGCGAGAGCGCGACAATGTCGAGCTTGTTTCGCTTTCGTTCGCGGGCGGTGAGTTCCTTCTCCGCGGCCCGCTCTTGGCCGAAATGGTCCACAGTTCGCTCGTACTCCGGACCGAACCGGTCCTTGAGCCGCTCTGTTCGTCTGCGGCTGGCCGAGCGGACAGCAAGGACCGCCGCCAACGCGATGATTACGACAGCGACTGCAACGAGAATCCATCCCCAAGTAGGCATTTTCGGACCTCCTCATTCGTTTGGGGACCTTCGATCCGGATACCCGAACCCGTCCTCTAGAAACAACGACTGCGGCTTCAGCCGACGAGCTCGCGGGCACACAGCTCGGTTAAGAACTACGGGAACGCCCCGACCAGACAGGACGGCGGATTCACCGCTAGAAGTAGTGGCGGCGCCCACCGACGCTGCGTCCCGCTGCTCCCAAGAGGGCCAAAATCAGGCCGATAACCAACACAACGATGCCGATGGTCCACAGAATCGAAATCTTGAGCAGGAATCCGGCAATCAACAGGATGATTCCCAAGATGATCATGGCGGTCAGCCTTTCTCTAGGTCGCGCCGACGGCTCGCTTGGACCGGGACGTATCGGACGGTTTACCCGACGCCTACAGATTCAATCAGCCTGAAAGGGTGTCTGATACACCCCTAGGGAGGTAATCTGCGGCGCGTGGTACAGCGCCCGAAGACTCCGATCACCGTCGCACTCGTCGACGACTACGACGTGGTAGTCAGGGGCGTGGCGAACATGTTCGACCAATACTCCGACCGCGTCATGATCGCCGAGCTCGACTCGAATGAGCCCGTTGTCGATGCAGTCGACATCGCTTTGTATGACTCCTTCGCTCAACCGGAGTCGGATCACGACGAGATTGCTGCTTTGGTTGCCAATCGGCGCGCACGCCGAGTTGTCGTGTACACCTGGAATTTCCATCCCGAGCTTGTCCGTGGTGCCCAGCGACTGGGCGTGCACGGATATTTATCTAAGACCCTGCCGGCGCGGGAGTTAGTGGCCGCACTGGAGGCCATTCACGCCGGTGAAACGGTCATAAGCAGCGCTCCGGGGCGCCGGCGAAGCCCCGTCGGGCTGGATTGGCCCGGC
>NZ_DASQVQ010000051.1:0-9179 GCF_035640695.1 Mycobacterium sp. | reverse complement strand
CGCCACGGGGGCCGTCGCGCTCGGCCATCGCCGCCTGAAGATCCTCGACCTCTCCGAGCGCGGGGCGCAGCCGATGGTCGACCCCGAGCTGGGGCTGGCCGCGGTGTTCAACGGCCTGATCTACAACTACCGGGAGCTGCGGGCGGACCTGGAAGCGGCCGGGTACCGGTTCTTCTCCACCACGGACACCGAGGTCCTGGTCAAGGCCTTCCACCGGTGGGGCCCGTCGTGCGTGGAGCGCTTCCTCGGGATGTTCGCCTTCGCGATCGCCGAACGGGACACCGGTGTGCTCACCCTCGGCCGCGACCGGCTCGGCATCAAGCCGCTCTACGTCACCGAGGCACCCGGCAGGCTCCGGTTCGCCTCCGCGCTGCCCGCGCTGCTCGCCGGCGGCGGCGTCGACACCTCGATCGACCCGGTCGCCCTGCACCACTACATGACGTTCCACTCGGTCGTGCCGGCCCCGCACACGATCCTCAGCGGCGTCCGCAAGCTGCCGCCGGCCACCGTGCGCACCATCCGGCCGGACGGCACGAGGAGCGACCACGTCTACTGGCGCCCCGAGCACGTCCGCCGCCGGGAGGATGCGGGGATGAGCGCGCGCGACTGGCGCGACGCCGTGCTCGAGGCGCTGCGGGTCGCGGTGCGCAGGCGGATGGTCGCCGACGTCCCGGTCGGTGTGCTCCTGTCCGGAGGGCTGGACTCGTCGCTGGTGGTCGGCCTGCTCGCCGACATGGGGCAGACGGGGCTCAAAACCTTCAGCGTCGGCTTCCACGCCGCGGCGGGCGAGGCGGGTGACGAGTTCGAGTACTCCGACCTCGTCGCGAAGACATTCGGCACGGACCACCAGCAGATCCTGGTGGACCCGGCCCGCATGCTCCCCGCCGTCGACGAGGCGATCGAGGCGATGGCCGAGCCGATGGTCAGCCACGACTGTGTCGCGTTCTACCTCCTCAGCCGGGAGGTTTCGCGCCACGTGAAGGTGGTGCAGTCCGGGCAGGGCGCAGACGAGGTGTTCGCCGGCTACCACTGGTACCCACCGATGGGCGAGTCGGCCGCGACGGTCGACGAGTCGGTCGGCCGATACCGGGCCGCGTTCTTTGACCGCGACACGGCGGCAGCCAGCGCGTTGCTCGCACCCGGCGCCGTCGCCGCCGGCGACCCCAGCGGACAGTTCGTGCACGAGAACTTCACGCGGCCCGGCGCCGACACCGGCATCGACCGGGCCCTGCGGCTCGACACCACGGTGATGCTGGTCGACGACCCGGTGAAACGGGTCGACAACATGACCATGGCCTGGGGCCTGGAGGGCCGGGTGCCCTTCCTCGACCACGAGCTGGTGGAGCTGGCCGCCAGCTGCCCACCGGCGCTGAAGACGGCCCACGACGGCAAGGGCGTGCTCAAGCAGGCCGCCCGCCGGGTGATCCCGTCGGAGGTGATCGACCGTCCCAAGGGTTACTTCCCCGTTCCGGCGCTGACACATCTTGAGGGGCCGTACCTCGACTTGGTCCGCGAGGCGCTGTATTCCCCGGCCGCCAAGGAACGCGGGTTGTTCCGTCCCGAGGCGGTGGACCGGCTGCTGGCGGACCCCAACGGTCGTCTCACGCCGCTGCGCGGTAACGAACTCTGGCAGCTGGCCCTGCTGGAGTTGTGGTTGCAGCACCATCACATCGCCGGGGCGGCCGTATGACCGTGCTCGACCCGGGCGAGGACCATCCCGAGGCCATCACGCTCGGGCTGCACGACGCCTCGCCACAGCACCTGCTGGACGCGATGGCCCACGACGTGGTGCTCGAACTGGGCTGGGGCCGGCTCATTTTCGGACAGACCTTCGCCGATCCGGAAAAGCTGACCGAGGTGCTCCGGGGGGAGAGCCCGGGCCGTCGCGACATCTGCATCTACGCCCGCGAGCCGCACGTCGTGGTCGCCCGGGCGCCGCAGGAGCTATTCATCGACCCCAGCCACACCTACCGACTGCGGTTCTTTGACGACGACTCTGGCGGCCCGCCGGTCGGGGTCAGCGTGCGCACGCTGGAAAGCCCGGCCGACGGGGACGCGATGAACCGCGTCTACGTCCGCTGCAACATGGTTCCGGCACCGGTCGACGTGATCTGGAACAACCATCGCGCCGCCGACGCGGTGACCTACCTGGTGGCGGTCCGGGATCACGACGCGACGATCGTCGGTACGGTCACCGGCGTCGACCACGAGCGGCTGTTCTCGGATCCGGAGCGTGGCTCCAGCTTGTGGTCGCTGGCCGTCGATCCCGAAGCCGGCGTGCCCGGCATCGGCGAGGCGTTGACCCGCGCGCTGGCCGAGGACTTTCGCGGTCGCGGCCGCGCCTATATGGACTTGTCGGTGGTACACGACAACTCGGCGGCCATTGCACTGTACGAAAAGCTCGGCTTCCGGCGGGTGCCGGTGTTCGGGATCAAGCGCAAGAACGCGATCAACGAGCCGTTGTTCACCTCCGGTCCCCCCGAGACCGTCGACGACCTCAACCCCTATGCCCGGATCATCGCGGACGAGGCCATCCGCCGCGGAATCCAGGTCGAGGTCCTCGACGCGGAGACCGGCGAACTGCGCCTCACCCACGGCGGCCGCAGCGTCGTCACCCGCGAGTCGCTGTCGGAGTTCACGTCGGCGATCGCGATGAGCCGGTGCGACGACAAACGCCTGACCCGGCGCATCGTCGCCGCCACCGGGATCGCCGTGCCCATGGGCCGGCTGGCCACCTTCGACGATGGCGATTATGCGTTTCTGGCCGAAGCGGGCGACGTCGTTGTCAAGCCGACGCGGGGCGAGCAGGGCAAGGGAATCACGGTCGGCGTCAGCGAGCCCGACGAACTCGACGCCGCCCTGGCCCGGGCCGGCGAGCACTGCCCGGAGGTGCTGATCGAGCAGCGCGCGCGAGGCGAGGACCTGCGACTGGTCGTGATCGACGGCCGAGTGGTGGCGGCCGCGCTGCGGATGCCCGCCGAGGTGATCGGCACCGGCGTGCACAGCGTTCGTGACCTGATCGAGGCGCAGAGCCGTCGGCGCGCCGCGGCCACCGGCGGCGAGTCCCGCATCCCGCTCGACGAGGTCACCGAGGCGACGGTGCGGGAGGCCGGCTGGTCGTTTGACGATGTCTTGCCCGAGGGACTGCCGCTGCGGGTGCGGCGCACCGCCAACCTGCATCAAGGGGGCACGATTCACGACGTCACCGCGGAGGTGCATCCGGAACTGTGCCGGGTGGCGGTCGCGGCGGCCGGCGCTATCGGCATTCCCGTCACCGGCATCGACCTGGTCGTGCCGGACGTCACTCGGGATGAGTACGTGTTCATCGAGGCCAATGAGCGGCCGGGCCTGGCCAACCATGAACCGCAGCCCACGGCCGCCGCGTTCGTCGACTTCCTGTTCCCGAATCATCCCGGCGTGCCGCCGGCATGGACGCCCAAGACCGCGCCGTCGTGACGGGTGTCGGCGTCTTGGCGTCTTGGCGTCTTGGCGTCTTGGCGTGGCGTCTTGGCGTGCGCTACCAGGTGTTGGCGCGGATGACGATCTCGGCGGCCAGCTGCGCGATGGATTCCTGGGCGTTGCGCCGCCCAAGCAGGTCCACCAGCCGGAAGTGGCCGTAGACATAGCGCTGGCTGGCCTTGGCCACCGCCTTGGCGGCCGGCGTACTGACCAGCACGGTCGTGTTCATCTCCACCGGCGGGCAGTGCTCATCGCGAATCACCCCGGTCAGATCGGCCACCCGCGGATGCCCGCGGTCGATAACGACCAGGCCGGTGAACCGGTCGAGCCTGGTCGCGGCCAGCTCCCAGGCCAGCTCACCGCCGACGCGGTCACCGACCAGCAGCGACCACTGCACGGCCAGTGCGTCGAGAATTCCTAAGACCGATTTGGCGGTCAGCCGCTGGTCGGGTGCGATCACGACGGTGCGCAACGACGCGGTGTGCAGCCGCTGGCACACCGCGTCGTACGCGGACGGCGCGTGGTGCGCCGCTGCGAGCACGGCGACGACGGACCCCGTCTCCGGGCCTGTCGCAGAGACCCCTACCGGGAATCCGTCGACGGTGAGCATCGTCGAAGGCATTTCCAGCACGGTACCTGGAGCCGCCAGTGCGCCGTGGCATTTTGGATTCGCATCGTGCGAATTCTCAGCCGGCGCGCACCTTGTCGGCCTGCTTATTCACGACCTCAGTAAAAGTCTGCGGCAGCGTCGCTTTGGGCATCGCGCCCTGGCGTGCATCGAGATCCCTTGCGGGCAGGGCCATTCCGAACGTGGCCATCCTGTCGATGTTTTCGAACGACATGAACACAGTTGTGTCGGAGCCGTTCAGTCGCATCGTCTGCTGGTACAGCAGCTCGTCGGGGCGGTCGCTGGGCAGCTTCGTGGTGGTGATCGGGATGCCTGCGGAGGTTCGGTCGAAGTAGGCGTCGAAGTGTTCACAGCGGCTGGCCATCGCGGCCAGCTGCCCGAGGTTCAGCTGCCAGCTCAGCACTGTCATCACGACGCGGGCACCGTCGTAGCTCACGGCGTACTTCACGGCGCTGCCGGGTCCGCGTTCGGCGGATCGGGCGATCACTTCGGTGAGCCCGTTGGAGCAGCCCTCGGGGACAGACAACATCGCGGCGGGGCCACCGGCGCCGTCCGACCGGCGAGGGTCCTCGACGATGCGGTCATAACGCACACCCGTCGGTAGGTCGCCCGCGGTCAGCACGACCTTCTGCAGCTTCGCCCCCGGCCAGGTGGCCGTTCCGCTGATGCTGTAGGCACAACCGGCGAGCAGCACCACAGCCACCACGAAACCGAGCACCGACGTCCCCGTCCGCCGCCCGATCATGAAGCCAAGGCTACTCACCCAACGCGGAGTTGAGCGTGGGACGCTTCGGGGGGCCACCGTCGAGCAGCCCCAAGATCGCGTCGACATCCGTGTGTGTGGTCAACAGTTCGGCCATCAGATCAACCTGCACGTCGCGGCGGGCGGCCACGTCCACGTCGTCGGCGACGACGAACCCAGGCCGGCCGGCCGCGGCTGCGGCCTCGCTGAGCCACTCCCGACGGAACGCGTCATTGTCGAAAAGCCCGTGCCGATGCGTGCCGAACACGGCCCCGCGTCTGAGGCCGACGTTTGCCCACGCCGACTCGGCCGACCGCACGACCTGTCCGTGGTGGATCTCGTAACCGCTGCGCGGGGTGTCGTGGGTGCGCAGCGTCTTGGTCGGCGCGAAGACGATGTCCGCGTCGAGCAGTCCGAGCCCGTGCACGGTGCCGGCCTTCGATTCGACGAGGTCGTCGATGCGACAGCACAGCATCTGAAAGCCACCACACAAGCCCAGCACCGGTTTGCCTGACCGGGCGTGCGCGACGATGCCCTCGGCCAGACCGCGTTCCCGTAGCCAGCCGAGGTCGGCGACGCTGGCCTTGGTGCCGGGGATCACCACGACGTCGGTGTCGGCAAGCTCGGCGGCGGCGCTGACCCAACGCACCAGCACACCCGGTTCGCATGCCAGTGCCTCGACGTCGGTTGAGTTGGCGACGCGGGGCAGCCGGATCGCGGCCACCCGCAACGTCTGAGCGCCGCGCGGCCTTTCGGGCACACCGACCACGCGGTCGGCCAGCACCGACAGCGAGTCCTCGGCGTCAAGCCACAGGTCATCGACGTACGGCAGCACGCCGTAGGTCGGTCGGCCGGTCAGCGCCCGCAACCGTTCCAGTCCCGGAGCGAGCAGCGCCAGGTCGCCGCGGAACTTGTTGACGATGAATCCGGCAATCAGCGCCTGGTCGGCGGGGTCGAGCACCGCGACGGTCCCGAAGAAGTGGGCCAACACCCCGCCGCGGTCGATGTCGCCGACCACCACGACCGGCAGATTCGCGGCCCGGGCCAACCCCATGTTGGCGAGATCGGTTGCACGCAAGTTGATTTCGGCTGGCGATCCGGCACCCTCGCAGATCACAGCGTCGAATTCGGCACGTAGTGAAGCCAGTTCGGCCGCCACGAGTTCGGCGAGCCGCTCCCGGTGCTCGACGTAGGCTCTGGCGGTAACGGTGTCGACCGCGCGACCGCGCAACACCAGCTGCGAGGTGCGGTCGCTGCCGGGCTTCAGCAGCACCGGGTTGAACCGGGTGTGCGGCTCGAGGCCTGCGGCGCGGGCCTGCATCGCCTGGGCGCGACCGATTTCGCCGCCGTCGACGGTGACCGCCGAATTGTTGGACATGTTCTGCGCCTTAAACGGCGCCACCTTGAGCCCCGCTCGGGCCAGCAGGCGGCACAGTCCGGCGACGACCACCGACTTCCCGGCGTCCGACGTGGTGCCGGCGACCAGCAGTGCGCCGCTCACCGAAGGTAGCGCGAGCAGCTCATTGCGGCAGCGTCAGGATCTCGGCGCCGTCGTCGGTGACCACCAGAGTGTGCTCGAACTGGGCGGTCCACTTCCGGTCCAAGGTCGCGACGGTCCAGCCATCGTCCCAGATCTCGTAGTCCAGCGCGCCGAGGTTGATCATCGGCTCGATGGTGAACGTCATGCCCGGCTCGAGCACGGTTTCCACGGCCGGCTGGTCGTAGTGCAGAACCACCAACCCGTTGTGGAAGGTGGTGCCGATGCCGTGTCCGGTGAAGTCACGAACGACGTTGTAGCCGAACCGGTTTGCGTACGCCTCGATGACGCGGCCGATCACCGAGAGTTGGCGGCCCGGCTTGACGGCGTTGACCGCACGCATGGTCGCTTCCTGGGTCCGCTCGACGAGCAGCCGGTGCTCCTCGGACACGTCGCCGGCCAGGAAGGTGGCGTTGGTATCGCCGTGGACGCCGTCGATGTAAGCCGTCACGTCGATGTTGACGATGTCGCCGTCCTCAATCACCGTCGAGTCGGGGATGCCGTGGCAGATGATCTCGTTCAGCGACGTGCAGCACGACTTCGGGAAGCCCTTGTAGCCAAGCGTCGACGGATAGGCGCCGTGATCGATCATGTACTCGTGGGCGATGCGGTCGAGCTCATCGGTCGTCGTACCGGGCGCGACGGCCTTGCCCGCCTCGGCAAGTGCCCCCGCCGCGATGCGGCCCGCGACACGCATCTTCTCGATCACCTCGGGCGTCTGCACCCACGGCTCGCTGCCCTCTTTGACGGTTGGCTTCCACGCGTACTCTGGCCGTGGAATCGAGTTGGGCACCGGCACGGTCGGCGAGACCACGCCGGGGCGCAGGGCAGTGCGAACAGGCATGACGCCAGACTAGTCGGACCGCGCGGCTAGATTCTGGTGCCATGACCAATTCCTCTTCTGCTCCTCGCGTGCGCGTCGACGAGGTTGACGAACAGTTCGCCACCCAGTTCGCCGAGCGATTCACCGACACATGGCGCACCCCGGACCTGGCCAAGCACGAGGCGCTGTGGAGCGACGACATCGTGCTGATCCAGCCGATGATGGGCGCCCTGCGCGGCAAGCAAGCCTGCCGCGAGTCGTTCCAACGGTTGTTCGCCCTGGTGCCCGACCTGCACGCCGACGTCCACCGCGTCGGCCATGGCAAGCACGAGGTGTTCATCGAATTCACGTTGAGCGGAACGTATGGCGGCAAGCCGATCGCGTGGGACGCCGTCGACCGCTTCACGTTCACCGACGGCCTGGTCGCCGAGCGGGTCTCGTACTTCGACTCCACGCCGCTGATCGGCAAAATGGTCGCCCGCCCGGCCGGGTGGGACCGGCTGGTCCGCATCGGTTCGCAGCTGTTCCGGCGCTAACGGCGGTCGAAGCGGCCGAACCGCCACGACCGGCGGGGGCCGCGAATGTCCACCGAACCGCACACCACCTTGCCGGTGAGGATCACGTGCGGCCTGCCTTCGGCGGGCGCGTCCTTGCGGTGATCGCGGGCGCTGCCGACGTTGACTTCGACGTCGTCGATCGACGCACTTGCCCCATCGGGCAGGCGCAGGTCCAGTCCGCCCAACTTCATGTCCAGCTCGATGACCACTATCGGTCCGGCGAACCGAGCCCGGGTCAGATCCAGGTCGACGGAGCCCATCCGCCGCACCAGCGCGAGCCGGGTCGGCACCGTCCATTCGCCATGCCGCTTCAGGGAGCCGAGCACGCCGCGCAGCTCCACCCGATCGGCTGCAGACGTCACGATCGCCCCTGGGCCGGGCAGGTCGCCGACAAGCGCATCCAGGTCGGAGTGCAACCGGGCCCGCGACACCAGCGCCGAGCGTTCCTCGAACTCGTCGATGTCGATCAGCCCGAGCGCGACGGCGTTGTGCAGCCGGCGCAGCGTGCCGTTGCGGTCGGCGTCCGACACGCGCATCGCGGTTTCGTGGTTGATGTCCGTCATAGCCCTCTGCGGACAGGTTACTCAGGCCAGATAGTCGGGCGGCAGCTGATCGAACATGCCCTTGAGCATCCGCACCGCGTACTCCGAGCTGCCGCCCCCGACGATCAGCGCGGCGAAGGCCATGTCCCCGCGGTATCCGGCGAACCAGGAATGCGAACCCCCGATGAACTCGGCCTCACCGGTCTTGCCGCGGACCTCACCCGAAGACTGCAGATCCTTGGCGGTGCCGTTGGTCACCACCAGCCGCATCATCGGCCGTAGGCCATCGAGCATCTTCGGGGTGATCGGCGTGCGGTCTCCCGTCACGACGGCCGGCCGGCCCTCGATCAGTTGCGGCACGGGCGTTTTCCCTGCGGCGACCGTCGCCGCCGCCATCGCCATGCCGAACGGGCTCACCAGCACCTTGCCCTGCCCGAAGCCGTCCTCGGTGCGCTCGGCAAGGTTGACCGTCGGCGGCACTGAGCCGGACACGGTGTTGATTCCCTCGATCTGGTAGTCCGGCCCGATGCCGTACTGCGCGGCGGCCATCGTCAGGCCGCGCGGCGGCATCCTGCTGGCGAGTTCGGCGAACGTGGTGTTGCACGAACTGGCGAACGCGCGCGACATCGGCACCGTGCCGAGGTCGAATCCGCCGTAGTTCGGGATGGTGCGGTGCCCGATGTCCATCGTGCCGGGACAGTCCAGCAGCGTGGTCGGCGTCGCCATGTCGCGGTCGATGGCCGCGCCGGCGGTGATGATCTTGAACGTCGACCCGGGCGGGTACAGGCCGGTGGTGGCGATGGGCCCCTCCGTGTTGGCCGCGGCGTTCTGCGCGACGGCGAGAATATCGCCGGTGGACGGCTTGACCACCACGATCATCGCCTTCTTGCC
>NZ_DASQVQ010000050.1:0-38847 GCF_035640695.1 Mycobacterium sp. | reverse complement strand
CGCACGTCGGCGAACATCGCCGGCAGCTGGTTGTTCTCCTGCAGGTACTGCAGCAGCTGCTGCGGCTCGATGCCGTACTGCCGCGACTGCACGACCAGCCGCTCGGTCAAGTCGTCCTGGCCGACCTGAATGTTGAGCTCGTCGGCGATCGCGTCGACGAGCAGCTGAGCCTTGACGGCCTTCTCGGCGTTATTGCGCGCGTCCGCGTCGAACTCCTCTCGGCTGCTGCCCTGGGCCTCCAGCGCCTCGGCGAATCGGGTCTCGTCGTGGTCGAGGCCGTGGATTGCGTTGGACAGCGTGTCGTCGACCTGCGACTGAACGATCGCCTCTGGCAAGGGAACCTCAACCTGCTCGAGCAACTTGTCCAGCGCGGCATCGCGGATCTGCTCGGCTTGCTGAACCCGCTTCAGCCGGCGCACCTGATCGGCAAGGCTCGCCTTGAGTTCGTCGATGGTGTCGAATTCGCTTGCCAGTTGGGCAAATTCGTCGTCGGGCTCGGGAAGCTCACGCTCCTTGACCGAGTTCACGGTGACGGTCACTTGCGCCTCTTGGCCGGCGTGCGCCCCGGCGGCGAGCGTGGTGGTGAACACGCGGCTTTCACCGGCCGACAGTCCGACGATCGCCGCGTCGAGACCGTCGATCAGCTGACCGGAGCCCACCTCGTGCGACAGGCCGTCGGTCGTGGCCTCGGGCACGTCCTTGCCGTCGACCGACGCCGACAGGTCGATAGAGACGAAGTCGCCATCCTGTGCCGGACGTTCGACACCGGTCAGCGTGCCGAACCGGGCGCGCAGCGACTGCAGTTCGGCGTCGACCTCCTCGTCGGTGACCGAGATCGGGTCAACGGTGATCGTCAGATCGCCCAGATCGGGCAGCGTGATCTCGGGTCGGACGTCAACCTCGGCGGTGAAGACCAGCTCGTCGCCGTCCTCCATCTTGGTGATTTCGATGTCGGGCTGACCGAGCGGCCGCACTTCCGTTGTCGCTACGGCCTGGCTGTAGCGGCTCGGCAGCGCGTCGTTGACCACCTGCTCCAGCACCGCGCCGCGACCGATGCGTGCCTCGAGCAGTTTGGCGGGTGCCTTGCCGGGGCGGAATCCGGGCAACCGCACCTGCTTGGCCAGCTCCTTGTAGGTGCGGTCGAAGTCTGGTTGAAGCTCGGTGAACGGCACCTCCACATTGATGCGAACCCGGGTCGGGCTCAGCTGCTCCACGGTGCTCTTCACGGCTGTGCTCCTTGGTCTCAATCTTTCAAACCGCTGTGAGTCGGGGTGACAGGATTTGAACCTGCGGCCTTCCGCTCCCAAAGCGGATGCGCTACCAAGCTGCGCTACACCCCGTCGCATTCGGGCGACCAGGCGATACTACGTTCTGGCCAGAAGAAAGCCTCAATTGGATTTCGGCGGTCCGCGACCGGTTGGCTTCCATGCCCAGCGCGCCGTACAGTGCCCTGTGAACTTGCGGGCGTAGCTCAGTGGTAGAGCCCTAGTCTTCCAAACTAGCAACGCGGGTTCGATTCCCGTCGCCCGCTCGATGGAACTTCGTCAGGAGGGTCGTTGAGCGACAACTCGGAAGTGAGTATCAGCGGGTCGTGCGACCCGGAGTTTGAAACAGTACGCACCGCCTTCGAGCGGAATTTCACCGAGCGCAACGAGGTCGGCGCCGCGGTGGCGGTGTGGGTCGACGGCGATCTCGTCGTGAACCTGTGCGGCGGATGGGCCGACGCAGCGCGCACCAAGCCGTGGCAGGAGAACACGCTCGCCAGCGTCTTTTCCGGGTCGAAGGGCCTGACGAGCACCTGCGTGCACCTGCTGGCCGACCGCGGTGAGATCGATTTGCACGCGCCGGTCGCGACCTACTGGCCGGAATTCGGCCAGGCCGGAAAGGAATCCATCAGCATCGCCACCGTGATGGGTCACCGCTCCGGGGTGATCGGCCCGCAGCAGCGGCTGGCGCCCGAAGCGGTGTCTGACTGGGACCTCGTCTGCGAAAAGATCGCCGCCGCCGAGCCGTGGTGGGAACCAGGCACCGCTCAGGGCTACCACCTGGTGACGTTCGGCTTCATTCTCGGCGAGGTCGTGCGCCGAGTCACTGGCCGCAGCATCGGCCAGTTTTTGCGCAGCGAGATCGCCGAGCCGCTCGGCATCGACGTGCACATCGGGTTGCCCGCCGCCGAACACGATCGCTGCGCCGAGATGGTCAACAAGCCGCACATCCGCGACGTGCTGGCCGCCGCGCCCGGACATCCCACCTGTCTGGGCGAGCATCCGTTGGCAGGGCTGTCGGTCGCGCTGGGGTTTGTGCCCGACGACGAGTTGGGCTCCAACGCACTCGACATCTGGCGCACGGCCGAGTTCCCGAGCACCAACGCGCACGTAACGGCACTGGGCATGGCGACGTTCTATAACGCGATAGCACAGGAGAAGTTGCTGACCCGCGACCACATGGAAAAGTGCCGGGTTTCGCAAGGCGGCTTCGAGGTCGACGTGGTGCTCGGCCCGAGGGTGGCCGATCACGGCTGGGGCCTGGGCTACATGCTCAACCAGCGCCGCGTCGCGGGCCCCAACCCGAAGATTTTCGGGCACGGCGGGTCGGGCGGATCGTTCGCGTTCGTCGACCTGGAGCACCGCATCGGCTACTCGTACGTGATGAACCAGTTCGACGCCACCAAGGCCAACGCCGACCCGCGCAGCGTCGCGCTGAGCGACGAGGTGTACGCCGCGCTCGGGGTGACGTCGGACTGACTTGCGCGCCTGTTAGACGCCGATTCGGCGGCTCGCAGGATCGGTACGCTTGACGCCATGAACGCCGTGCTGGTGGTCCTCATTCTCGTTGTCGTCGTGGCCATCGGCCTGGCCATTTACAGCTCGTCGCGCGCATCCGGAAGACGCGCCGCCGCGTCGCTGGACGACGCCAAGGCCGACGCCCGCCGCGTGATTGAACGCCTCGGCGGGCAGGTGCTCGGCCTCACCGGCAACAATGAGGCGTCCAAGCAAGCGTTGGCCGACGCCTCGGAACGCTTCACCGCGGCCTCGTCGCAGATCGATCAGGCCACCACGGTCCGGCAGGCGCAGCTGGCGAAGGAGAGCGCGGTCGAGGGCCTGTACTACGTGCGGGCGGCGCGGTCGGCGATGGGCATGGACCCCGGACCGGAGCTTGAGACATTGGCCGGGCAGCGATCGGCCGGCACGGTGACCGAGGACCGGCGCGTGTCGGTCGACGGCCGCGAGATCGAGGCCTCGCCAAACCCGTCGGAGCACACCCCGAACTACTACCCCGGCGGCCGCGTCGCCGGACGGCCGGTGCCCGCCGGCTGGTACTCCGAGCCGTGGTGGAAGCCGGCCCTCATCGGCGGGGCGTGGGGCCTCGGATCGGTGCTGCTGTTCGACGCGCTGTTTTCGGGCATGCACGGCGTCGGCTACGGCGCATCCGGTTTCGAAAGTGGTTACGGCCAAGGCTTCGACGGCGGGTACGACGCGGGCTACGACGCCGCAGGGGCCCAGGACGCCGGCGGCTGGGACGGCGGAGGTGCCGATGCGGGCGGCTGGGACGGAGGCGGGGCCGACTTCGGGGGCGGAGACTTCGGGGCCGACTTCGGGGGCGGAGACTTCGGGGGCGGAGACTTCGGCGGCGGAGACTTCGGCGGTGGCGACTTCTGATGCCTTGCTAGCGCCGAACGTCCGCTCATTACCCGCCCTTCGCTGAAAAGCGTGCGCTAAGTGCCCCGCCCGAAACGCCTCACACCTGGCAAGTCGGGCACCAGAACACGTTGCGGCCTTCCAGTTCGGCCGTGCGCACGGAGGTCCCGCACACCCGGCACGACTCGCCGGCGCGGCGGTACACATAGGTGCGGGGACGTCCCGGCCGATACGACGGCGCGCCGCGGTCGTGCTCGGGCGGCACGGTGTGAATGCTTCCGCGCCGCAACCCGATACGCATCAGCTGCACCAGATCGGCCCATGCCTCGTCGAATTCGTCGGCGCTGACGACCGTCCCGGGCCGGTACGGGTCGATGCGATGACGGAACAAAAGCTCGCTGCGATACACGTTGCCGACGCCGGCAATGACGGCCTGGTCAATCAACAGACCGCCAATCGGCCGATGCGATTTGGTGATTCGAGCCCACGCCTTGGCCGGATCAGCGTCGCGGCGCAGCGGATCGGGTCCGAGCTTAGCGATTGTCTCGGCAACCTGGACGTCGTCGACCACCTCGCATGCCATCGGGCCGCGCAGATCCGTACCGAATGCGGCGCCCACCATGCGCATCCGCACTTGGCCAACCGGCCGCGGCAGGTCTTCGTCGGTCGCCACCACGAACTCGCTGAATGCGCCGATCAGGCCGAGATGCACGTGCACGGACAGGCCACCCGCGTAATGGTGAAAAAGGTGCTTACCCCATGCGCTGGTCCGTCGCAGCACCCGGCCGTCGACCCTTGCCGCGCCGTCGGCAAACCTGCCCTGCGGACTTGTCACCGCCACCGGGTGTCCGCCGAAGCGGCGCTGATGCAGCCGGGCCAGCCGGTGCAGCGTATGCCCTTCTGGCACGCCTACTTGGCGCCCGGCACGGGCGGGGCGACGTGCGTGCGTTCGTATTCGGCCAAGATGTCGATACGACGTTGGTGTCGTTCGGCTTTCGACCACGGCGTGGACAGGAATGCGTCGACGATGGCCAGCGCCTGCGGAGTGGTGTGCATGCGAGCGCCGATCCCGATCAACTGGGCGTTGTTGTGTTCGCGGGCCAGTGACGCGGTCTCGGTGTTCCAACCCAATGCGCATCGGGCACCGGGCACCTTGTTGGCCGCGATCTGCTCGCCGTTTCCAGAGCCGCCTATCACGATCCCGAGGCTGTCGGGGTCGCCAACGGTGTGCAGTGCCGCCGAAATACAGAAGGCGGGGTAATCGTCGTCGGCGTCATAGGTGAGCGCGCCGCAGTCGATCGGCTCACGGCCGGACTCCTTGAGGTGCTCGATGATGTGCTGCTTGAGTTCGAATCCGGCGTGGTCGGAGCCGAGGTATACGCGCATGGCGGCCATTCTGTCAGAGGCCGTCGATCAGGTCGGCAGCCCAATCAGTCGAACTCGGGACCCTCGGTGCGGGTCCGCTTGAGTTCGAAGAAGTGCGGGTAGGACGCAAACGTCACCGACGCGTCCCACAGCTTGCCGGCCTGCTCGCCGCGCGGGATCCGCGACAACACCGGTCCGAAGAATGAGACACCGTTGACGTGGATGGTGGGAGTACCGACGTCATCGCCAACGGCGTCCATGCCCGCGTGGTGGCTCTTGCGCAGGGCCTCGTCGTACTTGTCGGTGTTGGCCGCCTCGGCAAGCTCGGCTGGCAAGCCGAGCTCCTCCAGCGACTCCTTCACGACAACGTCCAGGTCCTTGTTGCCCTGATTGTGGATGCGCGTGCCCATCGCCGTGTACAGCGGCGGCAGCACCTCCGGGCCCCGGCTCTGCTCGGCGGCGATCGCCACCCGCACCGGACCCCAGGCCTTCTTCATCCCCTCGCGGTAGTCCTCTGGGACATCCTTGTGCTCGTTGAGCACGGCCAGGCTCATCACATGGAAGTTGGCCTCGATGTCGCGCACCTTCTCAACCTCGAGAATCCACCGCGAGGTGATCCAGCACCACGGGCACAGCGGATCGAACCAGAAATCGGCCACAGACTTCTCGGGCATGTGCAGTCCTCTCGCGGTGTGACAGTGTTCCGTGCAGCACAACTACTTGCCCCAGGCTAGTAATCCCGGCCGCCGATAAGCGCCTATAAGTTGGTATCTGTGGTACTCCCAAATCTAACTCGCGACCAGGCCGTCGAGCGCGCCGCGCTCATTACCGTCGACAACTACCGCGTAGAGCTCGACCTGACAAACGGAAGCGGCGCACCCGGTGAACAGACCTTCCGCTCGGTGACGACCGTCACCTTCGACGCGGTGGCCGGCGCCGACACCGTGCTTGACATCGCGGCCGGCACCGTCCGCAGCGCGACACTGAACGGCATCGAAATCGACGCGTCGGGTTACGACGAGTCGACGGGTATCCCGCTCAGGGGTGTAGCCAAGCGCAACGTCGTCATCGTCGACGCCGACTGCCGCTACTCCAATACCGGCGAGGGCCTGCACCGCTTCGTCGACCCGGTCGACGACGAGGTATACCTGTACTCCCAGTTCGAAACGGCCGACGCAAAGCGCATGTTCGCCTGCTTCGACCAGCCGGACCTGAAGGCGACCTTCGACCTAATCGTCACCGCGCCCACGCATTGGCACGTGGTGTCCAACGGTGCGCCGGCGAGTATCGACCAGGCTGACAACGCGAAGGTGCACACGTTCGCGACCACACCGCGCATGAGCACATATCTGGTCGCGCTGGTCGCCGGCCCGTACGCCCGTTGGCACGACACGTACACCGACAAACACGGCGAGATCCCCCTCGGCCTGTACTGCCGGACGTCGCTGGCCCAGCACATGGATGCCGAGCGGCTGTTCACGCAGACGAAACAGGGATTTGGCTTCTACCACAAGAACTTTGGCACGCCTTACGTGTTCGGCAAATACGACCAGCTGTTCGTCCCGGAATTCAACGCTGGAGCGATGGAGAATGCCGGCGCCGTTACCTTCTTGGAAGACTACGTCTTCCGCAGCAAGGTCACCCGAGCGTCCTATGAGCGCCGCGCCGAGACGGTGCTGCACGAGATGGCGCACATGTGGTTCGGCGACCTGGTCACCATGCGCTGGTGGGACGACTTGTGGCTGAACGAATCGTTTGCGACGTTCGCGTCGGTGCTGTGCCAGAGCGAGGCAACCGAATTCACCGAGGCGTGGACGACGTTCGCGAACGTCGAGAAATCGTGGGCCTACCGGCAGGACCAGTTGCCGTCGACGCACCCGATCGCCGCCGACATCCCGGATTTAGCCGCCGTCGAGGTCAACTTTGACGGCATCACCTACGCCAAGGGCGCCAGTGTGCTCAAACAGCTGGTGGCCTACGTCGGTCTGGAGAATTTCCTCGCCGGTCTGCGGGATTACTTCCGCGACCACGCATTTGACAACGCGACCTACGACGACCTGACCAAGGCACTGGAGAAGGCGTCGGGCCGTGACCTGTCGGACTGGGGCCGGCAATGGCTAAAAACGACCGGGCTCAACACGTTGCGCGCCGAGTTCGATCTCGACGGCGACCGCCGGTTCATCCGCTTCGCGATCCGTCAAAGCGGTGCCGCGCCCGGCGCGGGCGAGACACGGGTGCACCGGCTGGCTGTCGGCATCTACGACGACGACGGCTCCGGCAAGCTGGTGCGCGTGCACCGCCAGGAACTCGACGCCGAGGGCGAGATCACCGAAGTGCCTGCGTTGCGAGGTGTTTCGCGAGGAAAGTTGATCCTGGTCAACGACGACGACCTGACGTACTGCGCGGTGCGGCTGGACGATGAGTCGCTGCGGACGGCGCTGAGCAGAATCGCCGACGTCGCCGAGCCGCTGCCGCGCACGCTGGTATGGTCGGCGGCGTGGGAGATGACTCGTGAAGCCGAGCTGAAGGCACGGGACTTCGTGACTCTGGTCTGCGCGGGCGTGCATGCCGAGACCGAAGTCGGTGTGGCGCAGCGTCTTTTGATGCAGGCACAGACGGCGCTCAACTCGTATGCCGAGCCTGGGTGGGCGTGTGAACACGGATGGCCGGAATTTGCCGACCGGTTGTTGGAGTTGGCCCGCGGCGCCGAGCCGGCGTCGGATCACCAGTTGGCGTATGTCAACGCGCTGTGCGCTTCGGTGCTGAAAATGCGTCACGTCGAGGTACTTTCGGCGCTGCTGGACACCGATCCCGCCGAGCGGGGGATGGCCGGCCTGGTGGTGGACACGGATCTGCGATGGCGCATCGTCACTGCGCTGGCCAGGTCGGGCGTCATCGACAGCGACGGGCCCCGGACACCGTTCATCGACGCAGAAGTGCAGCGTGACCCGACGGCGGCCGGCAAGCGCCACGGCAGGCAGGCGTCGGCGGCGCGGCCGCAGCCCGAGGTCAAGGAGCAGGCCTGGGTTGAGGTGATCGAGGACGATACCTTGCCAAACATCGTCGGCCGCGCGATCATTCAGGGCTTTGCCGCACCCGGCCAGGCCGAGTTGCTCAAGCCGTACACGAAGAAGTACTTCAATGCAATTCCCGGCGTTTGGGAGCGGCGCTCCAGCGAGGTCGCGCAGACGGTGGTGGTCGGCCTCTACCCGTCGTGGGACATCAGCCAAGGCGGCCTCGACGCCGCCGACGAGTTCCTCGCCGGCGAGATGCCTGCGCCCCTGCGGCGACTGGTCATCGAAGGCCGCGCCGGGGTGGAGCGGGCGTTGAAGGCCCGAACCGTCGACGCCGGGTAACCGTCAACTGCTCGAGCGCGAGTGCGGGGCAGGCCGGCCGCGCCGGCTTGTTGCCGGCACGACACGCACGCTCGCGCAAGGATCAGGGCGGCGAAATGGCGGCGGACATCACACGCACCGCGCTGACGAGTCCGTCGATGAGGTTGCCCTCCTTGAACGCCGCGGCGGCGGCGGCCACACCGAGCGGTGCGGCCGACTCGGCGCCGCGGCCCTTTACGCCTCCGCCGTAGACCACCTCGATCGCATGCTGAGTCGGTGACACGGCGAGCAGCACCGCGTCGTTGGGGGTGGGCACATCGCGCAGGATCTCACGTGCGCGGGCGGCGGTGTCCTCGCCGAGCCATCCGATGTAAACGGCGAACCGGGCCTTGGACGCGCGCGTGCCGTAGGTCAGCGCATCGTCGAGGGTGACCAGGTCCATCGTCGGGAACGGGTAGTGCACCGACACCTCGCCGGGCTGGGTTACCCCCGAGAGCCGTCCGCTCGATGTGACCACCCAACCGACGGGCAGTTCGGCAGGCTCGACGGTGGCGACTTCACCACTTGCCACTGGCGCCACCCCCCACGCTGAACATGACATGGCCACGGCCGTGCGGCTCGCCGAGCGGCTCGTCGACGGCCGCCCACAGGATCGGCGTGTGCGTCCACGGGTCAGACATCTCGTACGTCGCCGGGTGCGGACCCTTGCGCGACCAGATCAGCGCGGCCAGCACCGCCACCAGCAACAGCGGAATCCCCACGAAAAGGGCGTGCACCTCCAGAATGCTCACGACGCAAACCGTATCAGCACGACAGCGATGAGCGCGGGCGCGAACAGCCAAAGGCCTCGGTTACGCGGCGCCCTCACCCAGGTATCGGACCCACGCCGGGTCGAGTTCCTTGACGGACGACAGCAACCGCCAGTGCTGGCCCTTCGGCGGCACCGGCACCGCGCGCAGCGTCCAGCCGAGCTCGTGCAACAGCCTGTCGGCCTTGCGATGATTGCAGGTCGAGCAGGACGCCACGCAGTTCTCCCAGGAGTGGTCGCCGCCGCGGCTACGGGGCACCACATGGTCGACGGTGTCGGCCTTGGCCCCGCAGTACGCGCAGCGGAAGCGGTCGCGATGCATCAACGCCGCGCGCGTCATAGGAATGCGAGCCCGGTATGGGACCCGCACGTAGGACCGCAACCTGATCACCGACGGCACGACGATGGCCCGGGTGGCCGAATGGATGACCGGGCCGGCCGGGTCGTCGTGCACGACGTCGGCCTTGCCGCACAGCAGCATCACCACGGCCCGCCGCATCGGCAGCGCGGTCAGCGGCTCGTAGGTGGAGTTCAGCAGCAGCACGCGGCGGCGGCCCCAGATTGAGCCGTCGTGTGACGTGCTGGGGGGATGGGTCTCGACGCTGTGCAGTACGGGGTCACCCGCCGGGCCGACTCGGCCCGCCGCAGCACCGTGATGACGGTGGCCGCGGCTTTTCCTGCGCTGCGCCATGAGACCTCCGCCGAACAGTCCACCATGTATGCGAGTCGATCGCACGACAATTCTGTCCGTGTTACCAGGTCAACCGGTGAACATCGGGTGACGCCGCGGCGATCTCGCCGACCGTGTGACGCTATCACCTGCGGTGTGCGGCGATGTCGTGGCGGCGCCCGGCGCCGATGTCGCGCAGCTTATCGGGGTTCGCGACGACGTGGATGGCCGTGATCCGGTTGTCGGCGTCCAGTTCGATGGTCAGCGCACCTATCAGCCGGCCCGCACCCGTGATCAGGACGCCCGGCGCGCCGTTGATCTCGGCGACGCTCATGGTCATGTCCACCAATTCGACGCCCTCGTAGGGGCGCCGCACCGTGCCGGCGAACCACGCGGCGACCTTCCCGGCGCCCTGGATCGGACGCATGGCCTGCCGCACCTTGCCGCCGCCGTCGGTCCACAGCGTCACGTCCGGCGCGAGCAGTTCCATGAGTTCATTGATGTCCGCCCCGGTGGCCGCGGCATGGAACCGCTCGGTGACCTCACGTGTCGTGGCGCGGTCGGCGGCGAACCGCGGCCGACGCGCCTCGACGTTCGCCCGGGCGCGGCGGGCCGCCTGTCGGACTGTCGCCTCCGACCGGCCGACGGCCGCGCCGATCTCGGCGTAGGAGAAGTCGAACACCTCCTTGAGCACGAACACCGCGCGCTCCAGCGGACTGAGACTTTCCAGCACCACGAGCATCGCCATCGACACTGATTCGGCGACCTCGACGTCGTCGGCGGCGTCACCTTCGGTCAGGATGGGCTCGGGAAGCCAGGGCCCAACATAGGTCTCGCGCCGGTGCTGCGCCGAGCGCAGCCGGTCAAGTGCGAGATTTGAAACGATGCGGGCCAGGTACGCCTTCGGCTCAGCCACACCTTGTCGGTCGACTGCTGACCACTTGAACCAGGCGTCCTGGATGACGTCCTCGGCGTCAGCCGCGCTGCCGAGAAGCCGGTATGCGACCGCGAACATCAGGCCGCGGTGACGGTCGAACACGTCTTGATCGATTTGACCGGCGGGCATCGCTCACCCGACCCTGTTCGTCCGACCGCCGCGGCGCCACGGCACCGCGGGGGCGAACACCTTCAGTAGCCGGAACGTCGGCCAGGGGCTGCTGCTCACGGTTTCCTTGTACGCCGTGGCCCAGCGACCTGTCAGCCGGAACCGGTTCGGCGTGTCGTCCGGGTGGGTGAACTGGATGACCGCGTCGTGGCGGCCCAGGCTCACCGGCTGGTGTACATATCCGAAACGAAATGGTTTGGGCTGCTTGGCTTTCAGGGTCCGCGCGATGGACGCCGCGGCATGAGCGGCGGTCGGGATTCCACCCTGGCAGGTGCCGTGCATGACGCCGTAGCTCTGGTGCACAGCCGCGGCGTCGCCGACGGCCCAGACGTCTGGATGCGAGACGGACCGCAGCGTCGGGTCGGTGATGATGCGGCCACGGTCGTCGGTTGCCAGGCCGCCGCGCGCGGCCAGCGGCGGCACCCGGACGCCGGCCGTCCACAGCACGGCAGCCGTCTCAATGCGTTCGCCGCCGACCAGTTCCACCGCATCCGGCTGCACCTTGATCACGTCGGCGAACTCACGCACCTGCACGCCGAGGCGGTCCAGCCCGGCGAGCAACCGGGCCCGTGCCTTGTCGCCCATCATCGGGGCGACCCTGCCACGGCTGAGCAGCATGACCTGCAGCCGCGGATGCTGCTCGGCGATTTCGGCGGACGACTCGACACCGGTGAGACCTCCGCCGATCACCGCGACGGTGCCCGTATCGGTACGGCGCAGCGTCGCCGCGAGCA
This sequence comes from Mycobacterium sp., assembly GCF_035640695.1. GTDB lineage: Bacteria > Actinomycetota > Actinomycetes > Mycobacteriales > Mycobacteriaceae > Mycobacterium. The sequence goes on along the minus strand of NZ_DASQVQ010000050.1, from coordinate 27,192 downwards.
GTTTGGCGTCGCGCATGCTGTCCAGCGTGAACGCATGCTGGTCGGCCCCGGGAACGGCCGTCGTGTCCGCGGCCGCACCCAGCGCGTAGACCAGCGTGTCGTAGTGCAGGGTCTGCTCGTCGTCGATGCGAACCGTGTGCGCCTCGGCGTCGATCGCGGTAACCCATCCCTGCACCAATTCAACGCCGGTGCCTTCGAGCATGTCGGGGATCTGCAGGTCGGCAAGCGTCTGGCCCGACGCGATCTGGTGCAGGCGCAGCCGCTCGGTGAATCGCGTCTGTGGGTTGACGAGCCGAATGCGCACGTCCTCGCGGCGGCGTGTGCGCCGGGCCACTCCCAGCGCCGCCGTCATACCGGTGTAGCCAGCGCCCAGGATGACGATCTCGGTCATCGGTCTTGCCTTTCTCGTGTGGTTGCTGATTCGCAGAAGAAACGGGACCGAGTGGGCGATTCGTGACATCGCCCAGCTCAGAGGAGGTCAAGCCGATGCACCACAATGGAGTCGATGGACCAAGTCGAGCAGCAGTCGTTCTATGACGCGGTAGGCGGCCACGCCACCTTCCACAAGATCGTTTCGCGGTTCTACCAGCTGGTGCGTGAGGACGAGATATTGCGTCCCCTGTACCCCGAGGACGAGCTGGACGCCGCCGAGCACCGGCTGCGGATGTTCCTCGAGCAATATTGGGGCGGCCCGCGCAGCTACTCCGAGCAGCGCGGCCATCCGAGGCTGCGGATGCGCCACAGCCCGTTCCGGATCGGGCCGTTCGAGCGCGACGCGTGGCTACGGAACATGCATATCGCGGTCGGCGAGATCGACTCCGAGACCCTCGACCAAGAGCGCCGCCAGGAATTGCTGGCCTACCTGGAGATGGCCGCGCACTCCATGGTCAACTCGCCGTTCTAAGCCATGACCGATTCCAGCCCATGGTGGTCGCGCGCGGTGTTCTACCAGGTCTATCCGCGCTCGTTCGCCGACAGCAATGGTGATGGCGTCGGCGACCTCGACGGCGTGGTCGCGCACCTCGACTATCTGAGCCTGCTCGGCATCGACGCGATTTGGATCAACCCGGTCACCGTCTCGCCGATGGCCGATCACGGCTACGACGTGGCCGATCCCCGCGACGTCGATCCGCTGTTCGGCGGAATGGCGGCGCTGGAGCGGCTCATCGAGGCGGCACACCGGCGCGGCATCAAGGTGACGATGGACCTGGTTCCCAATCACACCAGCTCCGAGCATCCCTGGTTTCAGGCCGCGCTGGCCACCGGGCCCGGCAGCGATCAACGCGCGCGCTACATCTTCCGCGACGGAACCGGCCAGGGCGGCATGCATCCACCCAACAACTGGGTGTCGGTCTTCGGCGGGCCGGCGTGGACGCGGGTCACCGAGCCGGACGGCAACCCCGGCCAGTGGTACCTGCATCTGTTCGACGCCGAGCAGCCCGACCTCAACTGGGATAACCGCGAGGTTTTCGAGGACTTGGAGAAGACGCTGCGATTTTGGCTCGACCGCGGCGTGGATGGGTTTCGCTTCGACGTGGCACACGGCATGGCCAAACCGCCCGGCCTGCCCGACATGGAAATCACCGGCAGGGAACTGATGCTCGTCGACATGGACGATGACCCGCGGTTCAACCACGACAACGTGCACCTCATCCACCGCCAGATCCGGTCGGTGCTGAACGACTACCCGCAGGCGGTATCCATCGGCGAGGTGTGGGTGTACGACAACCACCGCTGGGCCGAATATCTGCGCCCCGACGAACTACACCTTGGCTTCAATTTCCGGCTGCTCAAAGCGGAATTCGACGCAGCCGAGATCCGCGATGCGATAGCGAACACCGTGGCCGCGGCGGCGATCGAGGCTGCCACACCGACGTGGACGCTGGCCAACCACGATGCGGAGCGAGAAGTCACCCGCTACGGCGGCGGTGAGATGGGACTGGCGCGGGCGCGGGCGATGGCGCTGGTGATGCTGGCGCTGCCCGGGGCGGTGTTCATATACAACGGCGAAGAGCTGGGGCTGCCGAACGTGGAGCTGCCCGACGAGGCATTGCAGGATCCGGTCTGGGAACGCTCGGGTCACAAAAGACGCGGCCGCGACGCCTGCCGGGTGCCGATGCCGTGGGACGGCGACACTCCCCCGTTCGGGTTCTCGGCCAACCCCGACACGTGGCTGCCGATTCCGCCGGAGTGGGTGCAGTTGACGGTGCAGCACCAGCTCCAGCGGCCCGATTCGACGTTGTCGTTCTATCGCCGTGCACTCGAATTGCGCGCTGGCCGAAGTGAATTCATCGGCACCGAGCTCGACTGGCTGGACGTGCACGTCGACGCGCTGGCATTCCGGGTCACTGGCGGGCTGGTGTGCGTGCTCAACGCCGGACGTGCGGCGATTGCGTTGCCGGCCGGCGAGGTGCTGCTGGCCAGCGCACCGGTGCGCGACCGTCAGCTGCCGCCGGACGCCGCGGCCTGGCTCGTCTAGTCCCTACCACAGCTTCAGCGGCTCGCCGCGGCGGCGGAACACCGACCCGAAACGGGCGTCGACGCGTAGCCAGGTCGGCAGCACGCGCACCCGCACGATCTCGTCGGCGGCCACAGTGTCTGGGTCCGGCGGAAGAAAACCCATTGCTGTGAGCGCGAATACGCAACGCATCGGAATACCGACGGTGACGTCCGCGCCGCTGACCCGGACCACCTCCTGGTCCAATAGCGACACCGGCGGTCCGTGCGCCGAGCCGTGCTGTTTGGCAAGCTCGCCGCCGCGCTGTGCGAGATCGAGCATCACCCGCGCCGGGACGTCGTCGAGATGGGTGAACCCCGAATCCGGCGGCAGCGCACTGCGCCACGCAGAGTCCATCGGAAAGCCAGGGTCGACGTGGCCGGTGCGGTCCATCGCCGCCAGCCCGCGGGAGAGCTCGTCGGCGCCGGCGCAGCTATCGGCGGGACGCACCATCCCCGCGACCACCCTGCTCGCCAGCACGTCGAATCCTGTTGCCACCCATGCCACCACCAGTCCTTCAGATCGCGCCCGTAGCCTGATCACCGCGGCGTCGTCGAGACGTTGCGCGCGGTCCACGAATGTGGCGAGGTCTTCGCGGTGCGCGGCGTCGGTGAGCCACAAGCCGCGTTCCAGGGTGGCGTTCATCGCATCCAGCTTTGCAGATACTCCTGCTGCTGGGGCGAAAGCCGCTGCAGTCGCTGCTCCTTGATGTGAACCGCGGCTAGCTGGGTTTCGGCGATCACCGACGGCCTCGAGTCGGGTGCGGCATTTACCGACCGCACCTCGTAGCCGAGGGTGAAGTCCACCGCGCGCAGCCGATTCACCCAAATCGTCACCTGCAGCGGCGAGTCGACGAGCCGTAATTGTCCCTTGTAGCCGATCTTCACCTCGGCAATCAGTAGGCCGATGGTGGTGATTACTGCGCCGAACGGCTCACGCAGGAACGGGATTCGGGCCTCTTCGAGGATGGTGACCATGGTGGCGTGGTTGATGTGCTGGTACATGTCGATGTCAGACCAGCGCACCTGCACCGGTGTGACAAACCCTTGTGTCACCCGGTCGGTCCCCTGCCGCTGGCACGGGTCATCGCGCGGATCTGACGCGCCGCCACCGAGAGGATGGCCAAGTCACGCTCGTCGTTTTGATAGATCTCGGTCAGCGTGCGACGGGCCCGTCCCATGCGCGACCCGCCCATGTGCTCCCATTCCTCGATCTTCTCTTCGGCACTCTCGTCGGCCTCACCAACGGCCAGCACATCCATGCACAGCGCGCGCAGCCCGGCATAGATGTCGTCGCGAATCGCCAACCGCGCCAAAGCATGCCACCGGTCGCCGCGGGGCAGCTCCGATACCGCCGTGAGTAGGCCGTCGATACCCAGGCTGCCCATCAGCGCGTAATACGTGTCGGCGACCTCGTTCGGGTCGCGGTCGGTGATATCGGCTATGTCGATGATGTCGAGCAGGCTGTAGCTGTACAGCGAAGCCGCGACCCGGCCGGCGAGGTCCTCGGTGACACCGTGCGAGACGAATTCGTTGGCCACGCTTAGGACGATCTCGCGGTCGCTGCCGCGCAGCCACTGGGTGATACGCGGGGCAAGTTCGCCGACTTTGGCGCCGAACCGATTGATCTCGGCACCGACCGCCAGTGGCTGCGGACGGTAGTTGACCAACCACCGCGCGGCGCGGTCCAGCAGCCGGCGCAGGTTCAGTGTCATTCGGTCGGACACGTGTACCGAGATGGCACCCCGCTCCCCTAGTTCGCGAATTCGCCGCCATGTGTTGGTGATCCCGAAGATCGCGTCGGTGGCGACGAAGGTGCGCACCGCGTCGATCGGCCCAACCCCGGCGTCCTCCTGCACCCGGTACGCGAATGTGATTCCGCCGCAGTCGATCAGGTTGTTGACCAACATGGTTGTGACGATCTCGCGGCGCAGCTGGTGACTCTTGATGGCGTCGACGAAGTTGTCGCGCAGCTGCGCGGGAAAATAACGCGGCAGCGGGGACGCGTACACGTCCTGGTCGGGTAGGTCACTGTCGAGCACGTCGTCCTTCAGCGCCAGTTTGACATGTGCCATCAGCGTGGCCAGCTCTGGTGACGTCAGGCCGATCCCCTGCTCGAGGCGCCGCCGGATCTCCTTGTCCGACGGCAGTCTTTCGAGTTCGCGGTTCAGCCGGCGGTCCTCGACCAGGTCCTTGATCTGGCGGGCATGCACGGTCAGCAAGCTGGCGGCGTTCGCACGACTGGTGCCCATCAGGTCGTTCTGTCCGGCGTTGTCCTCCAGCACGAGTCGCTCGACCTCATCGGTCATTGACTCCAGCAGCTTGGTGCGCTCGTCGGCATCGACCTTGTCGCCGGTGACCAGCGAATCGACCAGAATCTTGATGTTGACCTCGTGGTCAGAGCAATCCACGCCGGCAGAGTTGTCCAGCGCGTCGGTGTTGATTCGGCCGCCGGACCGGTTGTATTCGATGCGGCCGAGCTGTGTCACACCGAGGTTGCCACCTTCACCGATCACCTTCGCGCGCACCTGGTTTCCGTTCACCCGGACCACGTCGTTGGACCGGTCGCCGACGTCGGAGTTGGATTCCGACTCGGCCTTGACGTAGGTGCCGATGCCGCCGTTGAACAGCAGATCCACCGGCGCGCACAGAATCGCGCGAATCAACTCCGGCGGCGTCATCTCGGTCAGGTCTTCGGGCAGCCGCAACGCCTCGCGGACCTGCGGGCTCACCGGAATCGACTTGTGTTCGCGGCTGTGCACCCCACCGCCCTGGCTGATCAGCGACTCGTCGTAGTCCTCCCAGCTGGACCGGGGCTGTTCGAACAGCCGTTTCCGCTCCTCCCATGACCTGGCCGCGTCGGGATCCGGATCGAGGAACACGTGCCGGTGGTCGAATGCTGCGATCAGCCGGATGTGCCGAGTCAGCAGCATGCCGTTGCCGAACACGTCACCGCTCATGTCGCCGATGCCGACGACGGTGAAGTCCTGAGTTTGCGTGTCGACGCCCATCTCGCGGAAGTGCCGTTTGACGCTTTCCCAGGTGCCCTTGGCGGTGATGCCCATGGCCTTGTGGTCGTAGCCGACCGAGCCGCCCGAGGCGAACGCGTCGCCGAGCCAGAACCGGTAGGACTTGGCGACGTCGTTGGCGATGTCGGAGAACGTCGCGGTGCCCTTGTCGGCAGCCACAACCAGATACGCGTCGTCGTCGTCGCGGCGCACCACGCGGTCGGGTGTAATGACCTTTCCGCTTGCGCGGTCGATGTTGTCGGTGACGTCGAGCAGGCCGCCGATGAACAGCTTGTAGCACGCGACGCCTTCATTGCGCTGCGCATCGCGGTCGGCGGCGGCGTCGCCGCCTGTGATCGGTGGCTGCTTGACCACGAATCCGCCCTTCGCCCCGACCGGGACGATCACCGCGTTCTTGACCGCCTGCGCCTTGACCAGGCCCAGGATCTCGGTTCGGAAGTCTTCGCGCCGGTCCGACCAGCGCAGGCCGCCGCGAGCGACATGACCGAACCGGAGGTGCACGCCTTCGACCCGCGGCGAGTGAACGAAGATTTCGAACCTCGGCCTCGGTTGCGGCACCTCGTCGATCAGCTGTGGATTCAGCTTCAACGACAGCACTTCCTGCTGCCGAGCCGAACCCTCGCGTGTGACAAAGTAATTGGTGCGCAGCGTGGCTTGTATCATCGACGCGAACGCCCGAAGGACCCGGTCGGTGTCGAGGCTGACCAGCGCGTCGATGTCCTTGGCCACTGCCTTGGCGGCGGCCTGGGCATCGCGCTTCTTAGCCGATCCCTCCGCAGCGGGTTCGAACAAGGCCTCGAACAACCCCACCAATGCCTTAACGGTGCGCGGATTCTCGTTGACGACAGACTCGATGTGCGCCTGACTGTACGGAAAAGCGGCCTGCCGCAGATATTTCGCGTACGCCCTGACCACGATCACCTGCCGCCACGTCAGCCCGGCACGCAGCACAAGCTCGTTGAAGCGGTCGATTTCGGTTTGGCCGTGCCAGATTGCGGTCACCGCGTCGGCGAAGCGTTGCGCCATTTTGTCGCGTTCCGGCCCGCTGGTTACCACCGGAATCGTCGGGTGCGGCGAAATCTTGAACTGATAGATCCACACCGCCATCCCGTCGGGACGGCGAACCGTGAATGGCCGCTCCTCGAGCACGTCGACGCCCATCGAGTGCAGCATTGGAAGCAGAAGGCTCAGCGAAGCAGACCGACCGCCGAGAAACCAGGTGAGCTGGGACGCGCGGTCGTCACCCCGCTCGGAGAGCACGAGCTTGACCGCATCATCGGCCAGCTCTTCAATGGTCGCGATGTCGGCGATCGCGTCCACCGGCGAGACCGCCTGCTTGTAGACCTCCGGGAACGCCGCGGCGTAGTGCTCGGCTTCGCGCTGGCCGATCCTTCCGGACTGCACGGCCCCGATCAGGCGGTCAGCCCAAGTGCGGGCCGCCTCGGTGAGCAGCCCCTGAATCCGTTGCCGGTTGTCGTCGGAGGTGTCGCTGGATTTCCCGCCGTCGGGCAAGCGCACCGTGAAATGCACCACTGCCCAAGGCGATTCGCTGACGCGAGCGGTGTAGTCGATGCTGGTTCCGCCGAGCTCGCGGACGAGGATGTCCTGCATCGTCAGCCGCACCGCAGTGGTGTAGCGATCACGCGGCAGATACACCAGGCAGGACACGAAGTGGCCCAGCTGGTCGGCACGCAGGAACAACAACGTGCGCCTGCGCGAACCCAGGTCGATAACCTCGGTGGCCATCGCGAGCATCTCGTCGACGTCGAGCGCGAACAGCTCCGACCGCGGGAATGTCTGGATCACATCGAGCAGGAGTTGGCCGGCCAGGCCGGTCATGTCCCGGCCGGACATTCGCAGCGCTTCGTTGACCCGGCGAGAGATCACCGGGATTTCCAACACGTTCGCATTCATCGCCGCGACCGTGAACATGCCGACGAAGCGGTGCTCGATGGCTTTGTTGCCGAGGTTTTCGCGGACCACGAGGACGGACGGGTACGCTCCGTACCGCAGATAGCTGGGTGTGGTCGCCTGTGTCAGCACTAGCAGGTCGTCGGACTCGGTCAGCGGCGGGAAGAAGTCCTGACGGCGGCGTAGCACACCGAGCCGGCTCGACTCGTCGAGGCTTGCACGTCCGTCGGAGACCACGCAGCGTTGGCAGCCGACGAGAACGAAGTGCCCGTCCAGCAGCCAACGCAGCAGCTGGGCGACCTCGTAGCGGTCGGCGGCCTGGAATCGGGCCGAGGTGGCCGAGTCCAGCGCGTCGGCCAGCCCCCACAGCGCGGCCCGCATCGCTTCGGTGTCCCGGGCAACCTGTTGGGCGTCGGTGAGCACGGACGGCAGCAGCCGTTGGGCTTCGGCGATGGCCCTGCGATCGACGCCAGGGGCGAGCTGCACGTGAATCCACTCCTCGGCGATCCCGTCGAGTCCACCCTGTCCGGGGTTCGCCAGGCGGATGTCCAGCAACTCGCCCTCGTCGTTGCGGTGCACGTGGAATACCGGGTTCATGATTCCCAGGTAAGCCAGGCCGAACCGGGAAAGCAGGACCGTCACCGACTCCATCTGCATCGGTGCCTCGTCGGTGACCAGTTGTAAGGCCGGCCCGAAGCCGCCTGGATCGTCTTCGCCGTAGCCGGCGATGTTCGTTGTCCCGGGCTTCCGGCAGCGGCCCAGCCGGCGGTGCGCGGCCAACAGCTCCGGCGACATGGTGCGTCGCGCACGCATCTGGACCGGTCCGGTCATTCCAGCGTCCTGTGGCGCCAGTGCATCGCCCTGCGGACCGCGATAGTTTTCGACGTAGGCCTGAGTGAAGGCTTCTCTTGCCTCGGCGACGTTTTCCCATTCGGCCGATCCGTCGAAACTGGTGACCGCGGGTTTAACCGTCATGCGGATCGCTCCTGCCTAGACCCTGCGTGGCCGCATCGCTAACGCAGGCGCCCCAGACTAGTCGCGTGTGAGCCTTCGGTGGGTCACCCTGTGCGGACGAGCGGCGTCCACTCCCAGTCTCTCCACTTTGTTCTCTTCGTAAGCGGCGAAATTGCCCTCAAACCAGAACCATTTCGCCTCGTTGTCCACATCGCCCTCCCACGAGAGGATGTGCGTACACGTGCGGTCGAGGAACCAGCGGTCGTGGGAAATCACCACCGCGCAGCCGGGGAACTGTTCCAGCGCGTTCTCCAGTGAGCTCAGTGTTTCGACGTCGAGGTCGTTTGTCGGCTCGTCAAGCAGGATCAGGTTGCCACCCTGCTTGAGCGTAAGCGCCAGGTTGAGCCGGTTGCGCTCACCGCCGGACAGCACGCCCGCGGGCTTCTGCTGGTCGGGTCCCTTGAACCCGAATGCAGAAACATAGGCACGCGAAGGCATCTCCTGCTGGCCCACTTCGATGTAGTCGAGCCCGTCGGAGACCACCTGCCAGACGGTCTTGTTCGGATCGATGCCGGCGCGTGCCTGGTCGACGTAGCTCAGCTTCACCGTGTCGCCGATCCTGACCGTGCCGCTGTCGGGCTGCTCGAGTCCGACGATGGTCTTGAACAGCGTGGTCTTACCGACCCCATTGGGTCCGATGACGCCGACGATGCCGTTGCGGGGCAGCGTGAACGACAGGTCCTTGATCAGCGGTCTGCCCTCGAAGCCCTTGTCGAGGTGCTCGACCTCCACGACCAGGTTGCCCAGTCGCGGCCCGTGCGGGATCTGAATCTCTTCGAAGTCGAGCTTGCGGTGTTTCTCGGCCTCGGCCGCCATTTCCTCGTAGCGCTGCAGCCGCGCCTTGCTCTTGGCCTGGCGGGCCTTGACGCCCGACCGGACCCAGGCCAGCTCTTCCTGCAGCCGCTTTTGCAGTTTCGCGTCCTTGCGGCCCTGCACAGCGATGCGGTCGGCCTTCTTCTCCAGATACGTCGAGTAGTTGCCCTCATACGGATAGGCCCGGCCACGGTCCAACTCGAGGATCCACCCGGCCACGTTGTCCAGGAAGTAGCGGTCGTGGGTAACCGCCAGCACGGCGCCTTTGTAGTCGGCCAGGTGCTGCTCGAGCCACAGCACGCTCTCGGCGTCCAGGTGGTTGGTCGGCTCGTCCAGCAGGAGCAGGTCGGGCTTGGACAGCAGCAGCTTGCACAGCGCCACGCGACGCCGCTCGCCGCCGGACAGGTGGGTCACCGGCTCGTCCGGCGGCGGGCAGCGCAGCGCATCCATTGCCTGCTCGAGCTGCGAGTCGATGTCCCACGCATCGGCGTGGTCGAGCTCCTCCTGCAGCCTGCCCATCTCCTCCATTAGCTCGTCGGAGTAGTCGGTGGCCATGAGCTCGGCGACCTCGTTGAACCGGTCCAGCTTGACCTTGATGTCGCCGAGGCCCTCCTCGACGTTCCCGCGGACGGTTTTGTCCTCGTTGAGCGGCGGCTCCTGCTGCAGGATGCCGACCGTCGCGCCGCTCGCCAGGAACGCGTCGCCGTTGTTCGGTTGGTCCAAGCCGGCCATGATCCGCAAGACGCTCGACTTGCCGGCCCCGTTCGGGCCGACAACGCCGATCTTCGCACCGGGAAGGAAGGCGAGAGTGACGTCGTCAAGGATGACCTTGTCGCCGTGTGCCTTGCGGACCTTCCGCATCGTGTAGATGTATTCGGCCATTGCCGCGTGTCGTGCCTTTCGTGGTCTGTGGTGTCGCCCGCGGACCATGGTAGACGCGGCGTTCTCGCACTAAGCCGACAGCGGCAGCGCCTTGCCTCCCGTCGGGGTAGCCTCCTCGGCGGTGTCGTCGCCGTTGGCCAGCTCTTCGCCTGCTTGCGCGGATTCGGGTTCCTTCCCCGAATTGCCCGTCTTTTCGATGATGCGCACGATCGACCGCGCCAGATCGGGACCAACGGACGTGGCGCGCATCTCCTGGGTCGACCGCCGCACGCCGTCGCGATCCTCGTACTCGCTGGTGTAGGTGTGGCCAACCACAATGACGGGGTCACCCTTTCCCAACGCGGCACCCACCCCTGTGACCAGTCGGCCCCAGCAGTTCACGGTGATGAACAGCGAGTTGCCGGCCTCCCATTTGCCGTCGGCGCCGCGTCGCCGCGAATTGCTGGCCACCCGGAACTTGATGACTTCTTGATCACCGACCCGGCGGCGCTGCGGGTCGTTGACGATGTTTCCGACCACGGTCAATTGCGTCTCGAACATTGCTATCCCTTCGATTCATCAGATGTCGGCGGCGCGGTGCTGGCGCATCGCCCGCCGGTGACATCGCCATTTACCGCGCGGCCACCGACATCCCACGCGAGGCCGGTCACCAAGCGCCGCGGCTGTGGGTAACTCACGCACTGTGGATAGCTGCGACGACGAGCACGAGTCGCACAGGCGGCACGGAGGTCGAGGCCTTAGGTTCAACGCCATGACGGTTTGGATCAGCAAGCGCCCAGAGGCCGAGGTGGCCGCCGAGTTGGCCACCAGCCGCGGTGCGCTGGCCGGCGTCCGGCTGGCGGTCAAGGACAACGTCGATGTCGCCGGGTTACCGACGACGGCGGCTTGCCCGGAATTCGGCTATCGCCCCAACCGCGACGCGGCCGCGGTGGCGGCGCTGCGCGCAGCGGGCGCTGTCGTCATCGGTAAGACGAACCTCGACCAGTTCGCGACTGGGCTGGTTGGCACCCGCTCGCCCTACGGCGTCGTGCACGACAGCCGTCGGACCGCGTTCATCAGCGGTGGTTCGAGCTCCGGCTCTGCGGTCGCGGTCGCGCTCGGCGAGGCCGACATCGCCATCGGCACTGACACCGCTGGGTCGGGACGCATCCCCGCCGCCCTGCAAGCCATCGTCGGCATCAAGCCGACAGTGGGCGTGATCAGCACCGACGGCGTGGTGCCGGCCTGCGAATCCTATGACTGCGTAACGATTTTCGCGCCAGATCTGGCCCGGGCTAATGCGGCGATGGCGGTGCTGGCCGCCGGCGCACCTGCGCGTCCATGGCCGGCCGACATCCGACTGGCCGCCCCGCCCGAGCCCGTCGTGGCTGTCCCTGTTGAGCTGCCCGAGCTCAAGCAGACCTGGCGCGCGGCGTTCGACGATGCCGTCGCGCGGCTGACGAACGCCGGTGTGCGGACCGTCCCGATCAAACTCGATCCATTCCTGGCCGCGGCGAAACTACTCTACGGCGGTGCGCTGGTGAGCGAAAGATACGCAGCCGTAGGCGAATTCATCGACTCACACCCCGACGCTGCGCTTGATCCGACGGTCGCCGCGATCATCAAGGCCGCCGGTGATATCCCCGCGCATCGACTGGTCCTCGACCGTCGCGAAGTCGAGCGACTGCGCCGCCGCGCGATGGAGCTGCTGGATGGCGCCGACGCGCTGCTGGTTCCCACCGCGCCGATGCACCCACGCATCGACGAGGTGGCCGCCGACCCGGTCGGAGTCAATGCACGAATGGGCACCTACACGAACTTTTGCAATCTGTTCGATCTCTGCGGCGTGGCGGTTCCCGCAGGCACCGCCGGCGACGCACAGTTCGGCGTGACGGTGCTGGCGCGGGCGTTCGACGACGCCGTCGCACTCGACATCGCCAGCATAATCTCGAATACGCAAGCATCTCAAAGTATTTGGCCGCTCGCCGGCGCTCAAGCCGCCGAGCTTGTGGTGTTCGGCGCCCACTTGCAAGGTGGCCCGCTTGCACATCAGCTCACCGATCTCGGCGCTCGCTTCGTCGGCGAGTTGACCACCGCACCGCGCTACCGGATGACGGTGCTGGACACCACACCGCCCAAGCCGGCCGTGACGCGCACGAACGACGGCACCGGCACGTCGCTGACCGGGCACCGCTGGTTGCTGTCGCCGGCCGCGCTCGGGTCGTTTCTGTCGGCCCTGCCGGCCCCGATGCAACTCGGCAAGGTCGAATTCGCCGACGGCACGTGGCGCACCGCATTCGGGTGCGACGGCGCTGCGGCCGCCGCGGGCGCCGACATCAGCGGTTACGGAAGCTGGCCGGCGGCGATGGCGGCCGGGGCGGTCGGCTAGCCAGTACCGCGCGGACGTGGCGCCGCGTCGCGGCGCGCGAGTTCGGCCAGCATCGCGTTGTAGGCGGCCAGTTCGGCGTCCTCGTCTCGCGCCGCGGCGCGGTCTAGCCGCTTCGCGGTGCGTTCGTCGCTGCGCCGCCATTGGAGCAGCAGCGCCATCATTACGATCACCAGCGGCACCTCACCGGCGGCCCATGCGATGCTGCCGCCAAGCCGCTGGTCGCCGAGCAGGTCGGTGTGCCAGCTCAGCTGCAGTGACCGGTAGAAAGAGCCGCCGAGCACCAAGCCCATGTCCATCAGCACGACGCCGAAGAACGCGTGCAACGGCAGGGGCGCGAAGACCATCGCGACCTTGCCCAGCGGGGGGATCGGCCGCGGCGTCGGATCGATGCCGATCACGGCCCAGTAGAACAGATAGCCCGTGAGCAGGAAGTGCAGGTTCATCACCACATGCGCAAAGTGATTGCCGGCCACCGCATTGAAGATGCCGCCCAAATAGAGCGCGTAGAACCCGATGACGAACAACACGGTCGCCACCACCGGGTGGGTGAGGAACCGTGACAGCCGACTGTGCAGCGCAGCGAGGATCCACTCGCGCGGGCCGGGCGGATCGTCACGACCCGCGGCCGGCAGCGCCCGCAACGCCAGGGTCACCGGACCGCCCAGCGCCAGCAGGACCGGTACCAGCATCGACAACAGCATGTGGGCGACCATGTGCATGGAAAACATCGCAGGCATGTACCTGCCGACGCCCGACGACGTCGCGAAGAGCAGCACCGCACAGCCGCACAGCCACGCCGCCGTCCGACTGGCCGGCCACACATCCCCGCGGCGGCGGAGCCGGATCACCCCGGCCGCGTAAACGGCGGCCATCACGATTGCCGCCGTCCCGAACAGCAGGTCGAATCGCCAGTCGAGCAGCACCCGCGGGCCGCTCGGTGGGCCGGGGAGGTTGTATCCGATCGCTACCTCAGTGGCCGACGGATAGATCAGCCGCTGCGGCGGCGGGGTGCGGCCCAATCCGACGGCGATCCCGAACGTGACGCCGAAGATCACCGCCTCCGTCAGCGCCAGCCTGATCAGCGGATGGCGGGCGTTGGGATCGGCGCGCAGCGCGGTCAGCGAGACGCGGCGTTGCCGCCACCCCAGCACGCCGAGCAGACACAGCGCGACGAACTTTCCGATGACCAGCCCCCCGTACGTGCTGGTGAACAGCTCGGTGATCCGGATGCGCACCAGTGCGTTGATGACTCCGCTGAGCGCCATCGCGGCGTAGCACCACAAGGCGACCGCCGAGAACCGCCGCGCGGCCAGGTCGGCATGCTCGGCACCCCGCAACGCGTGCGTGAGCAGGGCAAGCAGGCCGCCTGCCCACAGCGCCGCCGCCACCAGATGAATCAGCAGGCTGTTTGTCGCAAGGTCGTGTGAGCCGCCGGCCGACGAGTGCCCGGTCAACGCGAGCGGAATCAGCGTCACCAATGACCCGGCCAACAGGAACGGCATCGACGACCAGCGCAACACCGGCAGGCAGGCGACCGTAACCACTGCCGCGAGGACGGCCGTCCACCTCCACGCTCCGGCGACGTCGACGAGGTCGGCCGACGACCATACGGTCGCCGGATTGAAGCTCTCGTAGACCGGATGGCCGGAGACGTCGGAGACGGTCAGCGGAACCAGCAGCGCCGCACAGACCGTCCAAACCCCCGAGGCCACGGTGCCAACCCGCAGTGCCCGGTATCCGGCGGCGTCCAGCACCCCGTTACGCTGCGGTGGCACCAGGAACGCGGCCAACAGGAACGAGCCGACCGCCAACACCGCGGCGATCTCGCCCGACGCGCGCACGAACGGCAGCCCGTACGTCGTCACCGGGCCCGGGTTGGGAAGGCCGGTGGCGGTGAGCACATCCGCGAGCGACAACGCCGCGATGGCCGCCGCGGTGGTGCCCGCCAACACGGCGACACCCACGAGCACAGGCCACACCGCCGCCCGCTGCCGCGGCGGATTTTGGCGTCTACCTGTGAGACTGCGGTGATCGGGGTACATCTCTATCCATGGCTTCAATGATCGAGTATGACCTCGTCGTCCTCGGCTCGGGTCCCGGCGGGCAGAAGGCCGCCGTGGCGGCCGCAAAGTTGGGCAAGTCGGTGGCGATGGTCGAACGCGGCCGAATGCTCGGGGGCGTGTGCGTCAATACCGGCACCATTCCGTCGAAAAGCATGCGCGAGGCGGTCGTCTACCTCACCGGCATGAACCAGCGCGAACTCTACGGCGCGAGCTACCGGGTCAAGGAGAGAATCACCTGCGCCGACCTGCACGCCCGAACCGAACACGTGATCAACAGAGAAATCGATGTGGTCCGCTCGCAGCTGATGCGCAACCACATCGAGCTTTACACCGGCCACGGCCGCTTCCTTGACGAGCACACCGTGCAAGTGGAGAACCCCAACCGCGCCGAACACACCACGGTCAGCGGGCGCTACATAGTGGTTGCCACCGGCACGGCGCCCGCGCGCCCGGACGGTATCCAATTCGATGAGGAGCGGGTGATCGACTCCGACGGGATCCTCAATTTGAAGGAAATCCCGTCATCGATGGTCGTGGTCGGCGCCGGGGTCGTCGGCATCGAATACGCCTCCATCTTCGCCGCGCTCGGCACCAAGGTGACGGTCGTCGAAAAGCGCGACACCATGCTGGATTTCTGCGATCAGGAGATCGTCGAGGACCTTCGCTTCCATCTGCGCGACCTGTCGGTGGCGTTCCGGTTCGGCGAGGAGGTCACCGCGGTCGACGTCAGGCCGGAAGGCACCATCACGACGCTGGCGAGCGGCAAGAGGATCGCCGCCGACACGGTGATGTACTCGGCAGGCCGGCAGGGCTGCACCGAGGAGCTCGACCTGGCCGGCGTCGGGTTGGAAACCGACCGACGCGGCCGGATCTTCGTCGACGACCAGTTCCGCACCAAGGTCGACCACATCTACGCCGTCGGCGACGTGATCGGCTTCCCCGCGCTGGCCGCGACATCGATGGACCAGGGCCGGCTCGCCGCCTACCACGCATTCGGCGAGCCGACATCGGGCATGACCGAGCTGCAGCCGATCGGCATCTACACCATTCCCGAGGTGTCCTACGTCGGCGCAACCGAAGCGGAGCTCACCAAGAACTCGATCCCATACGAATTCGGTGTGTCCCGGTACCGCGAACTCGCACGCGGCCAGATTGCCGGGGACTCCCATGGCATGCTCAAGCTGTTGGTGTCCTCCGAGGACCACAAGCTGCTCGGGGTTCACATCTTCGGCACCAACGCCACCGAGCTCGTGCACATCGGGCAGGCGGTGATGGGTTGCGGCGGCACCGTCGAATACCTCGTCGACGCGGTGTTCAACTACCCGACCTTTTCCGAAACGTACAAGGTCGCCGCGCTTGACGTGATGAACAAGCTGCGTGCGGTGTCGAAGTTCAGCGATTGAAAGAACATGCTCTCGGCGCCGCCGGCGGTAACGCTCTGGCGGACCACATCGGTTCGATTCGGTCGAGTACACCGGCTCGCTGGCCCCCTACGGCGGCCAACACCGGCTTGGGGTGCGCAAAGACATACAGAACGCATTGGCGAAGGCCCACGGCGATACCGTCCATGTGCAGGTGGTGCTCGACACCAGCCGTGCCGAGGTTCTCCCCTAAGGGCTCGAGGCACCGGGGCCGGCGTGCGTCCGGCCGATTGTCGGCTGGTTGTAGCCCGCATCGCTGACCCGTCGTCGGACGGCGTCGCCGACCGCAGCCGCCTTCTCGATCTGAACCAGCGCGATCACGCAGCCCCCGAAGCCACCGCCAGTCATCCGTGCTCCAAGCGCACCTGCCCGCACCGCGGTGTCAGCGATCAGATCGATGTGTTCAGTGGTGATCTCGAAGTCGTCGCGCATCGATGCGTGCGAGGCTGTCAGGATCCGGCCCGCTTCTGCGAAGTCGGAATCATCCAGTGCAGCAACGAAATCCAACACACGCTGGTTCTCGGTAACGACATGGCGGACGCGGCGCGCATCCGTCGGGTCGGTCACTGCCTCGACCACAGACGGCCCGCGCTGCTGTACCTCGCGCAGCGATGAGACACCCAGCTCGGCCGCCGCCCGTTCGCACGACGCACGCCGCGCCGCGTACTCTCCGCCCGCATGGCGATGCGGCGCACGCGAGTTGATGAGCAGCAAGGCCACATCCGACCCGTCGGGATCGAATGCCACCGGCCGCACGGTCAGCTCGCGGAAGTCGATCAATAGCGCCCGCAGCGGCTCTCCGTAGAGGGCGGCCAGCTGATCCATCAGACCCGTTGGGGCGCCGACGTAGTCGTTCTCCGCGGTCTGCGCGATGCGCGCCTGCTCGACCCGGTCGATGCGAAGTCCGTTCGCCGCCGCGAGTGCACCGATCGCGGCACACTCGAGTGCCGCCGACGAGGCCAGGCCCGACCCCATTTCGACACCACCGGTGACCGACATGCTGCCGCCGGTGACTCGATACCCCTTTCGGCGCAGTGCCCATACCACGCCCGCGACATAGGCCGCCCAGCCCATTACCTCGCCGGGCGTGGTGTCCAGCGGGATCCGAATCTCAGCGTCTGCACGATCGCTGCGCACTGTGATCTCGTCGCTGTCTTCGGATAGGTAGGTCACCGCGGTGCGGTCGGGCAGTGCAATCGGCAACGCGAAGCCGAGGTTGTAATCGGTGTGCTCGCCGATCAGGTTGATCCGGCCCGGTGCTGAGTATCTGACTGTCCGCTCGGCCTCGATCTCACACCTCCCGCAGGCGGTGGGCGACGCTCTCTGGTGTCACGTCGCCGATGAATGCGTCCATCGCCGATTCGGAGGATGCCAGGTACTTCAACTTAGTGGCGCTGCGCCGTATCGACATCAGCTCGACGTGAAAATAGCCCTCTCGTTGCACGTCGTTCTCGACGTACTGATGCAGCGCCGACATGTACGGCAGGGGGTTGGGATACAACCGGTCGAACCTGCGTAGCACGTCGAGGTAGATCGCCGCGAAATCGTCGAGCTCCGCGTCGTCGAGGTCAATAAGATTGCGCGCGAACCTGTTCGGATAGATATGCACCTCTACCGGCCATCGCGCGGCGAACGGGACAAACGCCGTGAACAGATCGGTGCGCGCGATGATGCGGCTGCCCTCGGCCACCTCGTACGCCAGCACGTCGGCAAATAGGTTGCTGCCGTGACGGCTTCGATGCGCGCGCGCTTCGTGCAGCATCGCGGCGGCACGCGGCGTCAGGAAGGGGTAGCCGTAAATCTGGCCGTGCGGATGTGTCAGCGTCACCCCGATTTCCTCACCGCGGTTCTCGAAGCAGAACACCTGCGTGATTCCCTGCCTGGCCGCCAGGTCGGCGGTGCGGTGCCGCCAAGCGTCGACGACAAGCCTGGCATGCGGCAGTTCAAGTCCCGCGAAAGATCCGGTGTGATCGCTGGAAAAACAGATGACCTCGCAGCGGCCGTGGCCCGGCGCGGAAACGAAGTCGTCGCCGTCGGTGCGCGGCAGACGAAACGTCGATGCGTCCGCACCACTCAGGCTTGGGAAGCGGTTTTCGAAGACAACGACGTCGTATTTGGGTGCCGGCACCTCGCTGGACAGTCCGGAGGAACCCGGGCAGAGTGGGCACTGATCGGGTGGCGGCTTATATGTGCGGTCTTGGCGCAGCGCGGCGATGATCACCCACTGACCGGTCTGCCGGTCGAAACGCAATTGTGACTGCTGGCTTTCCCGGTCGCCCAGCGGCCGCCGATCGGCCACCGGTGCAGGCGTGTGGCCCGGCAACGCGAAGAACAGCAATTCGCGCCCGTCGGCCAGCGTCCACCGCGTCGGTCGCCGGGCCGCGTCGCCGTTATCCGCGTCCACCGAAACCGCTACCTTCCGCCTCCTGCTTGATTACGTTAGAGCATCCGACTATTGATTCCGCTCACTTGACAAAGGAGTTGGGACCACGACCACGACCACGACCACGACGCTGGCAGCAGACAACGTGCTACGACTCAATGTCGGTGCGGTCGACTACGTATTGATCGCTATCTATTTCGGCTTCGTGCTAGCCATCGGCTACACCGCCCGCAGTCAGATCTCCACCAGTCTGGACTTCTTTCTCTCTGGCCGGCGGCTGCCCGCATGGGTGACAGGGCTGGCGTTCGTTTCGGCGAATCTGGGCGCGGTCGAGATAATGGGCATGTCGGCCAATGGCGCCCAAATCGGACTGTCGACTATGCACTACTACTGGATCGGTGCCGTGCCGGCCATGCTGTTCCTCGGCGTGGTGATGATGCCGTTCTACTACGGCTCCAAGGTCCGCAGCGTTCCCGAATTCATGCGCCGCCGGTTCGGCCCCGGTGCGCACCTGGTGAACGCCATCAGTTTTGCCGTCGCGCAGGTACTCATCGCGGGTGTCAACTTGTACCTGCTGGCGACGGTGATCAATGCGCTGCTCGGCTGGCAGCGATGGGTGTCGCTGATCGTGGCTGCCGCGGTCGTGCTGACCTACACCGCACTCGGTGGGTTGTCTGCGGCCGTATACAACGAGGTGCTGCAATTCTTTGTGATCCTTGCGGCCCTGGTTCCCCTCACCATCTTCGGGCTAATCAGGGTGGGTGGCTGGAGCGGCCTGAGGGACAAGGTGATCGACACCTTCTCGAATGGCAAGGTGACCGCGTCGGTACATGACCAGCTGACGACCTGGCCCGGCCAGGCGCTCAGCGGGTTCAATAGCCCGATCTGGTCGGTGATCGGCATCGTTTTCGGTCTCGGTTTCGTGCTGTCCTTCGGATACTGGACAACCAATTTCGTCGAAGTGCAGCGCGCGATGGCCTCCGACTCGATGTCCGCGGCACGCCGCTCACCGATCATCGCCGCGTTTCCCAAGATGTTCATCCCGTTTGTGATCATCATCCCCGGCATGATCGCCGCGGCCGTGATCGGCGATATGATTCATCTGAAATCCACCGGCACCAACGGCATCAAGTATAACGACGCGATGTTGCTGATGATCCGTGACATCCTGCCCAATGGGCTCATCGGTGTCGCAGTCGCCGGTCTGCTCGCCTCCTTCATGGCGGGCATGGCGGCGAACATCTCGGCGTTCAATACGGTATTCAGCTACGACATTTGGCAGCAGTACCTGGTGAAGGACCGGCCCGACAATTACTACATCCTGGTCGGCCGCATCGCGACGGTCGCCGCAACGGTGCTGGCTATCTTCACGGCGCTGATCGCGTCAGGGTACTCCAACCTGATGGACTACCTGCAGACGCTGTTCGGCTTCTTCAACGCCCCCCTGTTCGCGACGTTCATCCTCGGCATGTTCTGGAGGCGGATGACGGCGACCGCCGGCTGGACCGGCCTTGTCGCCGGAACACTTTCTGCCATCTTCGTTTTCATCCTGTCGAAGGTCGGTGTCATCAACCTCCCCGGACAGGGCATGCCATTCATCGCGGCAACGGCCGCATTCATCGTCGACGTTCTTGTCAGCGTGGCGGTCAGCATGGTGACGGCGCCAAAACCGAGGGAACAGCTGGCCGGTCTCGTCTATTCGGAGACGCCGCCCGAGTACTTCCACGATCCCGAGAGCGCCGCTAAGCCATGGTTCTACCGGCCGGTTCCGCTCGCCGGGGTGATGCTCGTACTTGTCATCGCCCTCAACGTCATCTTCCATTGAGTCGTTTCAGCAGCCATCATGCCAGCCATCATGCCGACGCCACAAAGGAGCAAGGTGTTATTCCGGGCCTTCGACATCCGCAACATCATTGGAGCGCTGCTCGGCGTTTACGGCGTGGCGCTGACTATCGTCGGATTCGCGCCGGGATTGTTGCAACAGCACGACAACCGGATCCGGCCGGGCAACCGCGTCGATCTCTACGTGGGCACCGACGCGAACTGGTGGGTCGGGCTCGTCCTGATCGGAGTTGCCCTCCTGTTCATGGTGTGGGCGTGGCTGCGTCCGGTGCACCGCGAGGCGGCCGCGACCGCCCAACGCGAAGCCGAGCAAGCGTCGCCGGGCGAAACCGCCTGAGCTCCGGGTCGATTAAGCCCTCGTTCGTGTCGCGGTGACATAAACGATCCAGGAGAACGTTTCGGTGTCGTCGGCCAGCGGCCGCAGTCCGCCGCCGGCGAACAAATCCGTGATGGTTGCCCGAACGGGCTCCCATCCCTGCGCCGCCAGATAGGCCGCCACGTCGTGGCGCTCACCGGAGTAGGTCAGGTTCGCGATATCGACGTCGAGTCCGCGGTCACGCCATTGACCGCTAATGGTCTCCATGCGTTCTTGAAAGGCCTCGACGTCGCTGCGGCCCGGCACGTAATCGCCGGCGAACCGGCTTCCCGCCGCACTGAGGTCGGTGATGTTGTCCAGCAGTCGATCCTGGGCCTCGCCCGGGAGGAAGCCAATGAGCAGGCCCTCGGCGAGCCACGCGGTGGGTTCGGCGGGGTCGAATCCTGCCTCGCGCAGCGCGGCGGGCCAATCCTGGCGAAGGTCGACGCCGACTGTCCGACGATCGGCGGTCGGCGCGCCGCCAAGGTCGGCAAGTGTCTTGCTTTTGAATCCGATGACTTCCGGCTGATCAATCTCATAGACCGTCGTGCCTGCCGGCCACGCCAATCGGTACGGACGGGAATCCAGGCCCGACGCCACGATCACCACCTGGCGGATACCCGCTCGGGCAGCATCGGCGACAAAGCCGTCGAAATAGCGGGTGCGCGCGGCAAACACGTCCGTCATCAGGTTCATCAAGTCGCCGTCGGCGCCGTTAACCGCATCGAACTCGCCGCCGGCCAGGCGAGAAAAGAAATCTATGCCAACGGCGCGGACCAACGGCTCGGCGAACGGATCGTCGATCAGCGGTTCATCGCGCTTGCTTGCGGCGGCCCGGTATGCGGCCACCATCGTCGCGGTGGCACCAACACTATTGGCCAGATCCCAGCTGTCGTTGTCCGTCCGTGTCATGTTCGCCCTTCACGCCGAGTCCAACTCGGGCGACGGTACGCCGCGGTGCTGGGTGAAACCTGTGAAGCCCCGGACGGGCCGCTTCGCCGACTGCTAGCCCTGCTCGCGACGGGCACGACGACGCTCGGCTTCCCGGGCGAGGAATTGCTCGCGGGAGATCTCCTCCACCTTGTCCATGTCGCGAAGGATGCCGCGCAATTCGGCGACGAACGCTTCCCGCCGCTCGGATAGGTCCGGCGACGGCTCCAGCAGGTGCTGGTCGGCGACGACCTGCCGCCCGGTGGCGAACAACAACGCCGACACCGATTCGTTGCTGCGCGCCCGATTCTGTGCGACGTACTGCCGACCGACACCCAACGCCAGCTTGGTCAGCTGCTTCTCACCGATCTCGGCGGGCACATCGCGCAGCACATCGGCGAGGATCTCGTAGGCCTCGAAGTAAGGCCGCAGCACCGCGGTGGCGATCAGCGGTCGCTTTTGCCGCAGCATCATGACGATCTCATGGGCACCGGCCGAAACGTGGGCCTCCCAGTCGTCGTGCCAGGCCATCTCGTCGGCGATGTGCTCACGGAAGGCCGCCGAGTCGGCAAAGTAGAAGTCGAACTTCAGCAGATCACGCAGCCGCATGGCCTGCGACCAGAACGCCTCCAGCCGATCGTTTTGCGCCCGTGCGGCGTACGCGAGCGCCAGCTCGACGATCGCGGTCTCAAGAAACGCATGAATGATCGAGTTCCGATAGAACGCCGCCTCGTGCTCGTGCTCGGGAGCGATCCGCCAGACCGGTTCACGACCGCCGTCGACGCGGGTCACCGGATGTCCGCCCGACAGCGCGTCAAGCGCCGACCGGACACCCTCTGCGGTCCGCAGCCGGAGCGCGCTGTTGGTCATCGGCGTTTCCTTGCGCTCGAGGTAGTCCAGAGAGTCCTGCAGCGTGTGGTGGATCTGGTCCAACGTCAGCGCAACACCACGTGTGTTCAGCAGCAGCGCCGCCACCAGCCCTGTCGCGTTGACCGGTGTGACGCGCAAAATACGCCAGGCCACCTCGAACGCCATCTTCTGCAGCGCAAGGCGTTTCGCGGCCGGATCGTCGACGATCGGCCCATGCGGCGCGCCGAGGTATTCGCGCATCGACACGGCATCAGGGAAGCGAACGTAGATCTTGCCGTAGTTTCGCTCGCCTTGGGCCTTGATGAAATTGAACAGCCACCGCACACCCTCGGGGGTTTTTTCACCGCCGCGTGCGTAGTCGGCATACTCCGCAGTCTCATGAAGCTGGTCGAAACTGATCGAAACCGGCTGCAGCAAAATGTCTTCGGTGCGGCCCTCAAGATATGCGTCGGCAACGAAGCTCAGCAGGCCGAGTTTCGGCGGCAACATCTTTCCCGTGCGCGAGCGGGTGCCCTCAATCGACCAACTGAGATTGAAACGCTTCTCAACGAGGTAGCCGACGTATTCCTTCAGCACGTACCGGTACAGCTGGTCGTCGATCTTGCGCCGGATGAAGATAACGCCGGAACGGCGCAACAGCGGTCCCATCGGCGGGAACGCCATGTTGATGCCGCCGAACACGTGTGCCGGCGGTAGCCGGTTCTCGTGCAGCGCGACGGTGACCACCCCGCTGTCCAGATTGGACCGGTGCGACCAAAGCATCACCGCCGGATGTGTTTCCAGCGCCCGGCGCATCCTCTCGACCTCGTGGCGGTCGTAGTCAATGTTGGGGTCGAAGCCTCGCGAAAAGAGCGCACGGCTGAGCGCCGGAATGAGGTCGACCGACAGCCTGCTCCACCCCGTGGCCATCTCGTCGAGCATCTTGCCTGCCTGCTCGACCGTCGCGCCCGCGATCTTGTCCAGGCCCGCGCGAAACCGCGCCGAGGCCAACATCTCCGGTTTGACCAGCCGCGGCGACTTGTACTCCGGTCCCAGCAGTCGATACTCGACTCGCTCAATCGCAAGAATCGCCCGCCGGATAACGAATCGCGCAAAGTCGCGCGGATTCTCCGCGACCGTCGTGTCACGCCATTGCTGTCGAAGCTCGGAGACTTTCGCCGGTTCACCCGCCACCACACGGGCCCGCGAGGGGTCCTCGCGCAGAATCTTGCGCTGGGTGTGCTCGCTGGGCCGGTACGGGTCACGGCCCGCCAGCAAGCCGGCCAGTTTGGAGGGGTTCGACAAATTGCGTTGCGGCATCCAGAACACTCGCACCGGCACCACCGACCGGTCGTCGTCGCTTTGTAACTCCTGGACAAGCTGGGCCATCACCTCTGGCGGCGGGTCCTCGCCGGGCAGCTGCAACACATCGACGCGCGCGTTCGGGTGTTCGCGGCGCTGTCGGCGTAACCAGTCGTCGAGCAGCTCCAGTTCGACCGGCGACGAGACCGACGCGAGTACCAGTGCATCGCCCGTGGTGGTGAACGGCGCCAGTTCGTCGGCGGGCAGGGTCACGACCGGCCTTTCGCGCCGGTATTGGTCTTCTGTTCGGAGTTCGAACTGGCCTTGGCCACCTTCTTGGCTGCCGCCTTTTTGGTCGCGGCCTGCTTGGCCGGCGCCGCCTCGGCGGCAGCCTGCTTCGCGGACGTCTCGTTATCCGACTTCTTCGGCACGCTCAGGTCTACCTCGGGCACCTCGTCGTGCGGCCAGTCCTTCAACGTGTCCAGGTAGAGCTGGCGGATCGCGGCGATGCGTTCGGGTAGATCCTCGGTCGTCCAGTCGTCCACCGGGATCGGTGGATACACCACGACATCCACCGTGCCGGGATTGAACGTGCTCGAGTCACGCGCGGCGACCACCTCGGCATTGCGGATGACGATCGGCACGATCGGGATGCCTACCGACATCGCGATCCGGAATGCTCCCTTCTTGAATGGGCCGACCTCGGTGGTGTCCAGCCGCGTGCCTTCGGGCGCAATCAGGATCGACAGGCCCTTGCGGGCCAGCTCCTCCACCTTGTGCAGGCCCTCGACGGCGGCCTTCGGGTCGTCGCGGTCAATGAACGCCGCATCCATGATCCGACCGATGGTGCCGACGATCGGGTCCTTCTCCAGCTCCTTCTTTCCGACCGAGGTGAAGTTGTCGCGCACCAGGTACCCGGCAATCATCGGGTCGGCTTGGTTGCGGTGATTGAAGATGAACACCGCGGGCCGCTTCGCGGTCAGGTTCTCCTCGCCGATGACGTTGACGTGGATGCCGGTGGCGGCCAACAGCGCTCGGCCGAAATTGGTGGTGAAGAAGTTGACGCCCCGGCGCCTGCTCTGCGCCAGTAAGCCGACGCCGACGGCGCCTGCGGCGACCGGCACCATCGACGCCACGCCGGCGAGCGTGCGCAATTGTGAGAGCGGATTGGCACCGCTGCGGCTGGTGAACCGAAGCACCGGCCAACCGCGTTTGGCCGCGACCGCTGCGAGCTTGCCCTCAGGGTTGGTGGGCCGGGGATTACCGACCAGATACATCAGTGCGACGTCCTCGTCGCCATCGGCGTAGAAGTAGCTCTTCGCCAGGTCGATGCCGTTCTTGGCGGCGAATTCCTGTACTGCCCTTGCTTTTCCGGGTCCCCACAGAATCGGGTTGAGCACCCTTCCGGTAAGCAGGCCGTCCTCGTCGGTCTCAAACTTGTTGCTCAGGACGTTCTGGATGCCCAGGAAGCGGGCAACCGGATCGACCTGGATCGTCAGCGCCGACGAGCTCAGAACCACCGTGTGCCCGCGGGCGATGTGTGCGCGGACGAGTTCGCGCATTTCCGGATAGATGCGCGAGACCACCTTCTGTACGAACAGCCGCTCCCCGATTTCGTCCAGGTCGGAAAGCGAGCGCCCGCGCAGCATGTTGGCGCCCTTGTGTACGAGGTCTTCGAAGTCGGCGCGGCCGAGCCGGTGATTGAGCGCCGACTGCACGACGCCGAGGAACTCGCCGATCCCGATTTCGCGGCGCCGGAACGTCTCTTGAGTGAGCAAGACGCCGGTAAACCCGGCGACCAGCGTGCCGTCGAGATCGAAGAACGCGCCGATCTTGGGCCCCGGCGGGCTGGCCTGGATTTCGGCGACCGAGCCGGGCAGCCGCATCGCGCGGGGGTTTGCCTTCCGTGGCCTCCTTGCATCGATGTCCGTCATGAACCGAGCTCCCCGTTCGGTGACGACGCCGACGATTCGACTGCTTGTAGCGTGAATGATGCGGGCATCGCATGGCCCCGTTCTCGCCCGGCGAGCTCGAGCACCTCATCGAACCCTGCCACCAGGCATTGCGCCCACAGCGCCTCGTCGGTGATCGCCGCGCGGTCGTAGCGGGTGCTCACCGTGCACACACCCGACCGCGAAATCAACACAGCCATCATCGCAACACCGGGTAGCGGGCCAAGGCCATACTGCCGCAACACTTTTGCCCCGGCAAGATACGTGTCACCGGCGTATTGCGGAACGTTGCTGGCTTGCACATCGGACGAAACGACCGACCCCGCGACGGATTCCACCAGCGGCTCGGGCAGCACGTTCAACAGCGGTGCGATCGCGCCGACGAGGTCGATAGCCCGTTCCTCACGGCTTTGGCACATCCGGGCGTGGATCTCCCCGATCCGTGCCACGGGGTCTTTGATACCAATGGGCGCCGCGAGCATGACGCCGGCAAATCGATTGCCGCCGGCCGGATCGTCCTCCGAGCGCAGATTCACCGGAATCGCCATCGGCAACGCATCGATCGGCACGCCGAACGCCTCGTGGTAGCGCCGCAACGCTCCGCACAATCCAGCCAGATATGCGTCGTTGATCGAGCCTTCCGCCGCCTTGGCGGCGGTGCGAAGGGGAGTGAAGTCGATATCGATGGCTTCGCTGCGGGTGGACAGGCTGCGGCGGCGAAGCAACGGCGACGGCTCTGCCGCCAGCGAAAGCACGCGGCTGCCCGACCGGGCATAGTCCACCACGCCGGTGACCGCGGAAACCGGGTTCCGGGCGACCCGCCCGGCGACCTTGGCCGCGCCGAATACGGCGCCGCGGACGCCGCCGACGATCGCGCCCGGCAGACGATTCAGCCCCGCACGCGCCAGATCGTTCGCCGACAAGTCCTCCGGAATCGGAAGGGGCGCAGGTTCCTTGGGAAGCGGGTCCCGTTCGAGATCGTAGAGGTTGGCGAACATCTCGACCGCGCCGACACCGTCGGTGACGGCGTGGCTCATGTGCAGCAGGAGCGCGGCTTGCCCGTCCGGCAGACCTTCCACCAATGTCACGGTCCATAACGGCCGGGAGATGTCCAGCGGCGACTGCAGCATCAGTTCTGCGAGGTCGAACACCTCACGCAAGGTGCCGGGTTCGGGGACACGCATCCGGCGCACGTGAAAGTTCAGGTTGAAATCGGGGTCGACGACCCAGCGCGGCGCTGCGGTCGGCAGCGTGGGCACGACCACCTTCTGCCGCAGCCGCAACACGCGGCGTGAGGCATTGTCGAAGGTGTCGACGAACCGGTCCCACCGGGGCGCAGTGTCGAGAATCTCCACCGCCATGATCCCCGATCGGGTGCGCGGATTCGCCTCGCCACGGTGCAGCAGGTGGTCCAGCGGGCCGAGCTCGGTTGGCAGTCCGGCGGCGTCGACAGCGTCGGTCATGTCAGCCTCCGCAACGAAGTTCGCATGGTCACCCTCCCGTGAACCCCTGGTGCGAGAACCACGCTAGTCCGCGGACCGTCGGCGCGAGAGTGGATTGTGGTGTGAGCGGCTGACCTGGA
>NZ_DASQVQ010000049.1:0-5453 GCF_035640695.1 Mycobacterium sp. | reverse complement strand
CCCGTCTGCGGCACACGTGCCGCCAAGTCGCCGGCGGCGAGCCGCTCGGCCATCAGGGCGGTCCGCCGGACCGGACGAACGACGCCCCGGGCGAGGTAGGCGGTGATGAGCGCGGCCACCGCGATGGCTGCCACTAGTCCGGCTCCGGCCAACACCGCGCCTCTGATGTAAGCACGGTCGGATTTGGCCTGCTGAGCCACGATTAACGAGCCCTCGGCGGTCTGGTAGGCGTTCAGCTCGCCGCGCAGCGCGTCCATCCGCTGTTTGCCGTCGTCGCTAGCTGCAAGGCCCCTGACCGACGGATCTCCCCGACGCGCGGCATCCACGAGGGGCAGCGAGTAGTCGTTGACGTAGGCGAGCGCGTCGCGCTGCAGCTGCTCCGCGCGCCTGGCCTGGTTGGGATCATCAACGATCCTGCGCAGCCGCGCGAAGTCTTCCGGAAGTCGCTGTCGGCTGGCCTCCCAGGGCTCGAGGAAGCGCTGCTGGCCGGTAATGATGAAGCCGCGCTGGCCGGTCTCCATGTCCAGGAGCTGATTCCTGATTTCGCGGACCTGGGCGAGTTCGGCTTGAGAATTAGCTACTGAAGCCCGGGCCCGGTTCACGTCGGCCGACGCCAACAGCAGCGCCACGAACGCGGCGACCCCGATCAAAGCAAGCGCGCCGGTGGCGATCAGCAGCCGCGTGGTCAAACCGAATCGCATCTCGACCGCCCTTGAAGATGCAGAACGCCGGCCTGACCCGGAACGGTCGGACAGCCCGGCGGCACCGCACGACTACTCAGACCACCGCGAGGGCGAGCCTGGTCTCGTGTCGTCGACATCCGGTTGCCACCGATCCATCACCTCCGAGCAACTCCCGGGGCCCGTCGACCGACACCGGAAGCTCACTCTTGGCTACGTAGAAGTAGAGCACGCGATGCAGCTGGCCGCCAGTGGCCACGGTCACCGAAACGTTGGCAAAGATGGGCGGGCTCGCCGACGGCGCGATCGCTCCGGTGAGCGTGTGCCCAAAGCCGGAAAGCCTCCCGTGACTGCTCGGCGCGAGCGTTGCTAGGCGACCAAAACTGCTGCGGCGCCCGCCATGTGGTCACGAACGGCGGCCGCCGCCTTGTCGGCGTCACCCGACTCGATCGCGTCGACGATGTCGGAATGCCGTTTGGTGTCCATGTTCTTCAGCGCCCGGTCCACTCCGGCGAACATGATCGACATCCGGATGCTGCCCTCCAGCGAGGACCACGAGTGCAGCAGCATCTCATTGGCGGACAGTTGGCACATGGTGCGGTGGAATGCCAGGTCGGCCTCGATGCGGTCGTCCAAATTAGACGCCGCCCATCGCTCCATGTCGGCTACCGCGGCCCGGAGCGCCGACACCGCCTCAGCACGATCCTGCCGGCTGGCCAGTGTCTGTGCGGCCAGCGCTTCCAGCGCCGCGCGGACGTCGAAGATGTCGGTGATCTCCTTGGCGTCGAGGTGCCGCACCGAGAGCCGTCCTCGTGCGCCGGCGGAGATCAAACCTTCCTGCTGCAGCTGTCGCATGGCCTCACGCAATGTGCCGCGGCTGATTTGCAACGCTTCGGACAGATCGGTCTCGACGAGATGCGTGCCCGGCCGCAGTTGCCCCGTCGTGATCGCGCGCCGCAGCGCTGTCAGGGCCTGCTCGCGCAGGCTGGTCTTCTCCAACCGAAGCAGTGACGATGCTTCCACGGACATCGGCGGCTCCTTGGCTGTCAACATTTGGCTGTCGACAGTCATACTACAGGTGGTCAAGCACGGAGGCGACGATGCGCGCCGTTGCGAGTCCGTAGCGGTCGTGCAGCGTGGGCAGTGCCCCAGCCGCCAGGAATTCGTCCGGCAGAGCGATCGGTGTGACCTGGCGGTGGACGCCGCGACGCGCGGCCGCGGCGGCCACCGTCTCAAAGAGCCCACCGACCACTGAATGGTTCTCCAGCGTCACGGCCAACCGGTCCGAATCGATTTGGGCGAGAACGGTATCCGCGTCGAACGGCTTGAGTGTCGGAGTGTGCACAACGCCGACGTCGACGTGGTGCGCGGACAGCTCCTCGGCGGCCAGCAGGGCGCGCATCGTCATCAATCCGCTCGACACGAACACGACGTCGGTGCCGTCCCGCACCACCTTGGCCTTGCCGAGCTCGAACGTGTAGCCGTATTCGTCCAGCACGGTGGGCACCTGTCCGCGCAGCAGCCGCAGGTAGGTCGGCCCATCGTGAGCGGCCAGTTGCGGCACGGCTTGGGCGATATCGACCGAGTCGCATGGGTCGACGATGGTCAGTCCGGGCATGGCGCGGAAGATCGCCACGTCCTCGGTGGCCTGATGCGACGGCCCGTATCCGGTGGTGAGCCCCGGGAGCCCGCCGACGATGTTGACGTTCAAGCCCGGCTCGGCGATGTCGAGACAGATGAAGTCATATGCGCGGCGGGCGGCGAACACCGAGTAGGTCGATGCGAACGGCACCAGGCCGGTTTCGGCCATGCCGGCGGCCGCGCCGAACAACAGCTGCTCCGCCATGCCCATCTGGAAGTACCGCTGCGGGAACGCCTCGGCGAAGATGTGTATGTCGGTGTATTTGCCCAGGTCGGCGGTCAGGCCGACAATCCGGTCGTCGTCGCGGGCCGCGGCCACGAGCGCGTGACCAAACGGTGCGGGCGTGGTGCGCACTCCCGGGTCGGCGAACGAGGCGATCATCGCTGAAGTCCGCAGCGGCGCTTGGGTTGTCATGTGGTCAGCCCTTGGTATCCGGCGGCTAGCTGCTCGCGGCACAGCTGCCATTCATCGGCCCCGATGCGCATGAAGTGCGCCTTCTCTCTGGTCTCGAGCAGGGGCACGCCGCGTCCGACTTTGGTGTCGCACAACATGACTGCCGGCGCACCGACGACGCTCCCCCGTTCGGTCAGCGCATCGAATGCGGCAAGTAGGGCGTCGACATCGTTGCCGTCAACGCGTTGCACGAACCAACCGCAGGCCGCCCATTTGTCGGCGACTGGCTCGGTGCGCAGCACGCCGGCAGTAGGCCCGTCGGCCTGCAATGCGTTGATGTCCACGATCGCGGTCAACCGTCCGAGCCGGTGATGGCTGGCGCCCATCGCCGCTTCCCACGTCGACCCCTCGTCCAGCTCCCCGTCGGACAGGAAGTTGATGACTCTCGACGTGGAACCTTGATGACGCAGGCCCAGAGCCATACCGACCGCGACCGGGAGGCCATGGCCGAGCGAACCACCGGAGATCTCCATTCCCGGTGTGTAGGAGGCCATTCCCGACATCGGGAGTCGCGAGTCGTCACAGCCGTAACTGTCGAGTTCGTCGACCGGAATGATGCCCGCCTCGGCCAGCGCGGCGTACATGGCGATGGCGTAGTGGCCGGTGGACAGCAAAAACCTGTCGCGCTCTTCCCATTCGGGATCGCCGGGGCGGTAGCGAAGTTGGTCCGCGTAGACGGTGGCCAGCATGTCGGCGGCTCCGAGCGCCTGACCGACGTAGCCTTGGCCCTGCGCCTCCCCCATGTTCAGAACGTGGTGTCGCATGCGGTACGCGGCCGCCGCCACCTTCTGGCGGCGGCCGGTATCGACCGTGAGTGTCACGAACGTCGACCCTTACGCAGCGAGGGGAACGTCGGACCGATTCGGCTGCGCCGCAGCCTCATCCGCCAGCTTCCGCTCGCGCGTTCCCCAGGTTTCGCGGGTGAGCAGCGCGGCCACCAGGCCGATCGCGGCGTACCCGCTGAACAGCAGCGCCGGACCCATCCAGCCGAAGGCTTGGAATAGCAGGGTGGTGATGAACGGCGTGAAGCCGGACACCATCGCCGAGATCTGGTATGCCAGTGAAGCCCCCGATGCCCGCGTGTTGGCCGTGAACAACTCGGGGAACCAGGCACCCTGTGCGCCCGCCAGTGCGTTCTGGCACACGCCGTAGGCGATGACGAAGGTTGCGACGATCAGGACCACCAGGCCTGTGTTGACCATCAGGAACATCAGGAAGCCAAACGGGATGCCGAAGGCGCACACCCAGAGGTAGACCGGCCGCCGTCCGACCTTGTCGGTCAACCGCGCCCATCCCATGGTGGCGACGATGCCCAGACCCGCGGCGATGCACAGCGCGACCAGCGTCTCGGTCTTGGAGGCGAGATGGGCGCTCTTCAAATACGAGATCATGTAGGTGATCGACACGGCGTAACCTGCCGTCTCGGCGACACGAAGCGCGATGCCGCGCAGGATGTTTCGCCAGTCGTCCTTGAGCACCTCGACGATCGGTGCCTTGACGATGTTGCCCTTCTCCTTGACCTCTTCGAAGACCGGAGATTCCGGCACCCGGGCGCGAATGATCAGGCCGACGATGACGAGGACGATGCTGGCAAGGAATGGTACCCGCCACGCCCAGTCGCCGCCGAGGTGGACGCTGACCAGGAAGACCAGGTTGGCCAGCAGCAAGCCGACCGGGAAGCCGGCCTGCACGATGCCCGTGTAACGCCCCTTCGCCTTCCACGGCGCATGCTCGTAGCTCATGAGGATCGCGCCGCCCCATTCCGCACCGAATGCCAGGCCCTGGATGATGCGCACGGTGACCAACATGATCGGCGCGACGATGCCGACGCTGGCGTAGGTGGGCAGCAGGCCGATCGCGAACGTGGCCAAGCCCATGATGATCAGCGAGGCGACCAGCACCGGCTTGCGGCCGACCTTGTCGCCCAGGTGACCGCCGATGATGCCGCCCAGAGGGCGGGCGGCGAAGCCGACGCCGAGCGTCGCGAACGACGCAAGCGTGCCGGCCACCGAGCTGGCGCCCGGAAAGAACGCGGTACCGAGGTAGAGGGCGGCGGCGGTGCCGAACCCGATGAAATCGTAGGTCTCGATGACCGCGCCGACGCCGGAGCCGATGGCCACCCGCTTGGCGTCCTTCGTGCCGTGAACCGGCCCGCGCATGGATAGAGCGACATCGCTCATGAGCTGATCCTTCCAAATGCCGTAGTTCATGTCACTGTCGACCGTCAACAGTGCGCTAGGTCACCT
Source organism: Mycobacterium sp. (assembly GCF_035640695.1). Taxonomy (GTDB): domain Bacteria; phylum Actinomycetota; class Actinomycetes; order Mycobacteriales; family Mycobacteriaceae; genus Mycobacterium. The sequence continues at coordinate 432 of NZ_DASQVQ010000049.1, read as the reverse complement.
AGTGTGACGGCGTGTACGGGCTTTGTCAACAGTCGACATCGGATTACGGCTATCAGTTGACTGTCAACAGTCGACTGGGCTATGGTTGGCGCCATCACAACCCTGCGAATGGAGGTTCGGATGGTTCACAGCCGGCTCGGCTGCTCGACGATCAGCTTCCGACATCACGATCTCAGTGGTGCGCTGAACTGGATCGCTGCCTTGGGATTCGCCGAGATCGACCTCGGCGCGCTGCCCGGGGTGTGCGACCACGTTCCCTACGAGCTCACCCCCGCGGGGGTCGAGGCCGTCGCGGACACCGTCAGCGCGACCGGGTTGCGGGTGCGCTCGATCAACGGCGACATCGGCGACCTCAACCGGCCGCTCGGTGACCACGCCCGCGCGGCCCGCGACCACCATCTCGAGATGCTGCTCGAACTCGCCGCGACCGCC
>NZ_DASQVQ010000048.1:0-64049 GCF_035640695.1 Mycobacterium sp. | reverse complement strand
GTGCCGGGTGCGCGGGTGCCGTTTCGGCGGGTGGGTTTGTCCAATGGTGAGCATGTGGATTTGTATGACACGTCGGGGCCCTACACCGATGCTGATGCGGTGATTGATGTGTCGGCGGGGTTGGCGGCGCGCCCGGGGGTGGTGGCCGATCGGGGCACCCAGTTGCAGCGGGCGCGCGCCGGTGAGATCACCCCGGAGATGGCGTTTATCGGCGCCCGTGAGGGTGTGCCGGCGGTGTTGGTGCGCGACGAGGTCGCCGCCGGGCGGGCGGTGATCCCGGCCAATCACCATCACCGGCAGAGCGAGCCGATGGTCATCGGCGCGGCGTTCGCGGTGAAAATCAACGCCAATATCGGCAATTCGGCGGTCACCTCCTCGATCGAGGAGGAGGTGGACAAGATGGTGTGGGCCACCCGGTGGGGCGCCGACACCGTGATGGACCTGTCCACCGGCGCCGACATCGAGCTGACCCGGCAGGCGATCCTGCGCAACTCGCCGGTGCCGGTCGGCACGGTGCCGATCTATCAGGCCCTCGAGCGGGTCAACGGGGATCCCACCCGGTTGTCGTGGCCGTGCTACCGCGACACCGTGATCGAGCAGTGCGAGCAGGGCGTGGACTACATGACCGTGCACGCCGGGGTGCGGCTGAGCCACATTCCGCTGACCGCGTCGCGGGTCACCGGGATCGTCTCGCGCGGTGGGGCGATCATGGCGGCGTGGTGTTTGGCCCATCACCAGGAGTCGTTTCTCTACACCCACTTCGAGGAGCTCTGCGAAATCCTGGCCCGCCATGACGTGACGTTCTCGCTGGGCGACGGGCTGCGCCCGGGCTCGATCGCCGACGCCAACGACGCGGCCCAGTTCGCCGAGCTGCGCACCCTGGGCGAGCTGACCACGCTGGCCAAGTCCCACGGGGTGCAGGTGATGGTCGAGGGTCCCGGTCACATCCCGATGCACAAGATCGCCGAGAACGTGCGCCTGCAACAGCAATGGTGTGAGCAGGCCCCGTTCTACACCCTGGGCCCGCTAGCCACCGACATCGCCCCGGCCTACGACCACATCACCAGCGCGATCGGCGCGGCCATCATCGCCGCGGCCGGCACCGCGATGCTGTGCTACGTCACCCCCAAAGAACACCTCGGGCTGCCCGACCGCAGCGACGTCAAGGCCGGCGTGATCGCCTACAAGATCGCCGCACACGCCGCCGATGTGGCCAAGGGCCACCCCCGCGCCCAACAGCGCGACGACGCCCTGTCCAAGGCGCGCTTCGAATTCCGCTGGCACGACCAGTTCGCACTCTCACTCGACCCCGACACCGCCCAATCGTTTCACGACCAAACACTGCCCGCCGAACCGGCCAAAACCGCGCACTTCTGCTCAATGTGCGGACCCAAGTTCTGCTCCATGCGCATCAGCCACGACGTCCGCGAGGCAATGGCGGAAAAATCACGCGAATTCGCCCAACACGGCAACCGGCTGTATCTACCGGTCACGCAGTGAGTTTCCTGCCGAGTTTCCTGCCCCTGCCCGAGCCTGGGCAGACGCCGCTGCGGGTGCTGACCATCGCCGGGTCTGACTCGGGCGGCGGCGCCGGCCTGCAAGCCGATGTGCGTACCTGCGCCCTGCTCGGCGTGCACGCACTGTGCGCGGTGACGGCGGTGACAGTGCAGAACACCGTCGGCGTCAGGGGTTTTCACACGGTTCCCGGCGACACCATCGCTGCGCAGATCGAGGTGGTGTCCGGCGACATCGGGATCCAGGCGGCCAAGACCGGCATGCTGGCGTCGACGGAGATCATCGACGTGGTGGCCGGCACATGGCGTGAGCAAGGGCTGGCCGACACCGTCCCATTCGTCGTCGACCCGGTGTGCGCGTCGATGCACGGCGATCCGTTGTTGCGTCCGGACGCGCTGGGTTCGATTCGCTCCGAACTGTTTCCGTTGGCGACCCTGGTGACGCCGAACCTCGACGAGGTCCGGCTGCTGGTCGGGATAGAGGTCGTCGACCCGAAGTCTCAGCGTGAGGCGGCCCGGGCGCTGCATGCGCTGGGCCCACAGTGGGCGCTGGTCAAGGGCGGCCATCTACGGTCCTCGCCGCAGAGCCCCGATCTGCTGTTCGACGGGAAAGAGTTCTACGAGTTCGACTCTCAGCGAGTCGACACCGGCAACGACCACGGCGCCGGAGACACGCTGGCCGCCGCGGCCGCGTGCGCACTCGCACACGGCTACACCGTCCCCGACGCGGTGGCGTTCGCCAAGCGCTGGGTGACCGAGTGTCTGCGCGCGGCCTATCCGCTGGGCCATGGCCATGGTCCGGTGTCGCCGCTGTTTCGGCTGCGATCATGAGCCTCGACCGGATTGCCGGCATCGCCCACAAGCCCGCCGGCGACCCGGTAGGTGTCGTGGTGCTGACCCACGGCGCCGGCGGCAGCCGCGAGTCGCCGCTGCTGAAGCGGGTGTGCGACGAGTGGGCGAGGCGAGGCTGGGTCGCGGTCCGCTACAACCTGCCGTATCGGCGTCGTCGGCCCAAGGGTCCGCCGTCGGGTTCGGCGGCCGCCGATCGCCAGGGCATCGCCGACGCGGTGTCGGTCGCGCGGTCACTGGCCGGCGGACCGCTGCTCGCCGGTGGCCACTCATACGGCGGGCGGCAGACGTCGATGGCGGTTGCCGACGAGGGCCTTGCCGTCGACGCGTTGACGCTGTTCTCCTATCCGGTCCATCCGCCGGGCAAGCCGGAACGCGCGCGCACCGAGCATTTGCCACGCATCGGGGTGCCGACGGTGTTCACGCACGGCACCAGCGACCCGTTCGGGACCATCGGCGAGGTGCGTGCCGCGGCCGCGCTGATTCCCGCGCCGACCGAGGTCGTCGAAATCGGCGGCGCCCGCCACGACCTGGGCGCCAAGACGGTGGACGTGCCGGTGTTAGCGGTCGACGCGACGCTGGGATTGCTGGCCTGAAAGTCGAGTAGCCGCAGCGCCGCCCGCCCGCATCTTTGCGGCGCTATGGTGCTGCAATGACGAGGCCGCCCAGACAGCCGCCCGATCCAGACGCCACGAGGCGCATCCGCCAACCGCAGTCCGGTCCGGATGCCACCGAGCGAATCGGGCAGTCCGCGGGCGGTCCGGATCCGACCGATCGAATCGACCAACCGGGCGCTAGTCCAGACGTCACCGCACGGCTCGGCGCCGCGCCGCCGCCTCCGCCTCCGCCTCCGCCTCCGCTGCCGTACCCGACGGGCCGCATTTCGTTTGAGCCGCAAACCGAGGCCATTGGCCAGCGGCGGCCGGAGAAAACCAACGGCCTGGCGATAGCGGCCTTTGTCCTCAGCCTGCTCGGCGTCGTCGTGCTGAGCGTCATCTTCGGGATCATTGCGCTCGTCAAGACGAGGGATCCAAGCCAAGGCGGCCGGGGCCTTGCGATAGCCAGTCTGCTGATCTCCGCGGTATGGGCAGTGGCGATCGCCGCGCTGGTGGCGTTCGTTGTCATCGTCGGCACCGGATCGGTGCGTGCCACCGATGTGAAGGTGGGCGACTGCATCGCCGACGTGCCCGCCAGCCCTCGGGTCGAATCACTGAAGCCGGTCACTTGCAACCAGCCGCACCAGGGCGAGGTCTATGCGGTGTTGACAATGCCGGATGGGCCGTTTCCCGGGCAACCCGCCATCGACGGGCAGAAGAACAAGTGCGAACCCGAGCTGGCAAATTTCGCTGCGGGGGCGGCGAAAGATCCGGCAGTCGGGATTTATGTGCTGTATCCAACGCCGCAGACGTGGGCTGGCGGCGATCGCGCGGTGACCTGCGTTGCGACGACGACCGCCAAGCGAACCGGCTCGATCAAGGGCTGACGTGTTGCCCGAGAATCAAGGGCGTCATTGGCCGCGGCACGCCCACATGTCGGACGGCGACCTCGGCTAGCGTCGGTCGGGTGACGGGCCCCCGGCTGGAGCGCCGACTCGGCGTTACGGACGCGGTCGTGATCGGGCTCGGCTCGATGATCGGCGCAGGCATTTTCGCGGCGCTGGCGCCGGCGGCCGCGGCAGCCGGAACCGGGCTGCTGATCGGACTCGGCGTCGCGGCGGTGGTCGCGTACTGCAATGCCACCTCGTCGGCGCGCTGCGCCGCGCGCTATCCGGAATCGGGCGGAACCTATGTCTACGGCCGAGAGCGCCTCGGTGAATTCTGGGGTTACCTCGCCGGCTGGGGCTTTGTGGTCGGCAAGACCGCGTCGTGCGCGGCTATGGCGCTGACGGTCGGCTTTTATGTCTGGCCGCACCAGGCTCATGCGGTCGCCGTCGCCGCGGTCGTGGCGCTCACCGCGGTCAACTACGCCGGCATCCAACGGTCCGCTCTGCTGACCAGGATCATCGTCGCGGTTGTGCTCGCCGTGTTGGCCGCGGTTGCGGTCATCACGCTGATGTCGGGTCGTGCCGACGCCGCACGTCTGGACATCGGCCGCGATGTCAGCGCGCACGGCATTCTGCAGGCCGCGGGCTTGCTGTTCTTCGCGTTCGCCGGATATGCCCGAATCGCCACCCTCGGTGAGGAAGTGCGCGACCCCGCTCGCACCATCCCACGTGCCATCACCGTGGCACTGGCCATCACGCTGGTCGTGTACGCGGTCGTTGCGGTCGCCACGCTTTCGGTGCTGGGGAGCGACGGCCTGGCCGGCGCCCACGCGCCCCTCGCGGACGCGGTTCGGGCTGCCGGGGCATCGGCCTTCGAACCGGTGGTGCGCGCCGGCGCCGCCATCGCCGCGCTCGGGTCGCTACTGGCCTTGATTCTCGGGGTGTCTCGGACCACGTTTGCGATGGCGCGTGATCACCATTTGCCGCACCGGCTCTCGGCCGTACATCCACGATTCAACGTCCCCCACCGCGCCGAGCTGGCCGTCGGCGTCGTCGTCGCCGCACTGGCGGCGATCGCGGACGTCCGTGGCGCGATTGGCTTCTCGTCGTTCGCGGTGCTGGTGTACTACGCGATCGCCAACGCCTCCGCGTGCACCCTCGGCGGCAAACTAGTGCCGACCGTCGGTGTTCTGGGCTGCCTGGTGCTGGCGGTCGCGCTGCCCGTCACTTCGGTGCTCGTCGGTGCCGTCGTCCTCGCTGTCGGCGCCGCGGCATACGTCGCGCGGCGTGTGCTGTCACCGTGAGCCAAGCACTTCATCGGCCAACTCCGCCAAAGCTTTTCGGTCCTCCGCCAGCGCCTGCTTGCCGGCCTTGGTGGCGCGGTACATGCGACGAGTCCGGCCGTCGATGACGCGCTGCCTCGACGTCAACAAGCCCTCGTTCTCCATCCGGTGCAGCGTCGGATAGAGCGTGCCCGGGCTGATCCGGTACCCGTGCCGAGCGAGCTCCGCGGTCATGAATGCGCCGTGAATCTCCCGCCCGGCGGCGTGGTGAAGAATATGTAGCCGCACCGCGCCGCGCTGGAACTCGTGCATCGCGCCACCTTATGACCGAACCGATAGGGCTTCGGATAGCCAGTTTTGCGTTTGCCCAATCCCGCAGCCACGTCCCCAATGGTGGGTGGTCGTTGCTTGCCTATTGGATCGCGGCGGCGTCGCGATCGCCCTCGCATTGGGCCCGGCGCGACTCCAATGGCGAAACAAGTGGTCCAATCCGATAATAGTCAGTCCAAACTGGACAGTTCAGGCTGATAAACCTAGGCTGGGGGCGTGGCAGAGCGCGTCGCCGAATCGGCCGTCCATGCGGCGCATGAAGTCAAGGCGGTGTTCAGCCGGCTACGACGACGGCTGCGCGAATTGGCCGTCGACGATGACCTCAGCCCGTCGCAGACCGCAGCGTTGATCCGGTTGGCCAAGGACGGCCCGGCCTCGGCCAGCCAGCTCGCCGGGGCCGAGCGGGTTCGCCCGCAGTCCATGGCGACGACGCTCGCGGGCCTCGACCGGCACGGGATGATCCGGCGCCAACCGGACCCCGACGATGGGCGCCGCCAGCTGATCACACTGACCGCCGAGGGCCGCAGACGCGCGGAAAGCGACCGGAGGGGCCGCGACGAATGGCTCGTGCGCGCGCTGCAAGACCGTTATTCGGAACGGGAACGTCGCGCCATCATCGAGGCGCTGGCGCTGCTGGACAGGTTGACCAATTAACGAAAGGTATTGAAGCACAGTGGAAGTAGGCATACATTTCATCGACTTCCTGCCCGGAGCGCCCGGCATGCTGGGCCCGACGCTGGCGCAGGCGGCGAGAGCCGCCGAGGATGCCGGCGCCACGATGTTCACGCTGGCCGACCACTTCTTCCAGATGGAGCAGGTCGGCCGGGCCGAGGATCCCTTTCTCGAGGGCTACACGTCGTTGGGCTTCCTGGCCGCCCAGACCACCACGATCGACCTGTCCATGTTGGTCACCGGCGTCACGTATCGATACCCGGGCGTGCTCGCCAAGACCGTCTCCACGCTGGATGTGCTGTCGCAGGGCCGATCAATGCTCGGACTCGGCGCGGCGTGGTACGAACGCGAACACATCGCCCTGGGCATCCCGTATCCGCCGGTGCGCGAGCGCTTCGAAATGCTGGAGGAAACGCTGCAGATCTGCCAACAGATGTGGAGCGAAAACGACGGACCCTACGAGGGCAAGCATTACCGGCTGGCCGAGACAATCTGTGAGCCGCAACCGATTCGGCGTCCTCCCGTCCTGATCGGCGGTGAGGGCGAGAAGAAGACGCTGCGACTGGTGGCGCAGTACGCGGACGTCTGGAACAGCCCTTCATCGGCGGACGAACTCGCGCACAAGATCGAGGTGTTGAACCGGCACTGCGACACGGTCGGCAGAAATCCATCCGAGATCCGCTTGACTGCAGGGCTTTTCGGTGACCCGTTCGACGACATCGACTCTTACCTGCGGACGGCCGAACGTTATGCGCAGCTGGGCATCGACTTGGTAAACATCGGCCCCCTACCCGGGACACCCGACCCCGCCGGCTTCGTCAATCGACTTGGCGACCAGGTGATCGCGAAACTCGGGCAGCTGGGCTGAGGCAGCGGTCAGGCCGCGGTCATCACGATTTCGTGATCGCCTGCCGGGTGCGGTCTTGGCGGATCGGCACGCCGTTGCGGCCGCCCTCGTCCTGGGCATACAGACCGACGGCGTATGCCACACCGCCGCCGTTGATGCCCAGGGTGGCGCGGTCGATGTGATCCAAGGTATCGGTCTTCTGGTGGTAGTTCGGGTCGAACGGCTGGCCGGCCTCGCCGCCCCAAAGGGCGACCTGGTCAGCGGTTTTCTTCTCCTCCGCCCCGGTGAACAGTCCGCCCGCCGGGATGCCGGCCTTGGTGAAGCCGACGTAGTCCGAGCGGCCCTGGAACGAGGTGTCCTCGGCGGTCTTACCCGCCGACGTCAGATACGCGACCAGCGTGCGCTCGATCCCGGCCGACCCCTCGGGAACCCGCGGCGCGGGGTCGGCGGGCTTCTGCGGGGCGGACTGGTCGCCGTCGTAGGTGAAGAAGCCCGGATTCGGCGAGGCGATCATGTCGAAGTTCAAATACAGCGCGATGTCCTTGAGCTGGTCGACGTCCAGCGTTTCGAGGTAGCGATCCGAGCCGATCAGTCCGACTTCCTCGGCGCCCCAGAAACCGAATCGGACCGCGTTCTGCACCGGCGGCGAGCTGCCAAGCTGCAACGCGGTTTCGAGCACCGCCGCCACCCCGGACCCGTTGTCGTTGATGCCCGGACCGGCCCTGACGCTGTCCAGGTGCGCGCCGACCATCACGACGTTCTGGGTCGAGCCGGTCTTGGTCTGCGCGATCACGTTGGACGCCTTGATGTTGTCGACGCGTGCGTTGAGCTTGACGGTGGTGGTGGCGCCGGGCTGTGCGCGCAGCCGCGCGCCGTCGGCCTTGGTGACGCTGATCACCGGGATCTTGACGGCGGTTTCTGCGCCGAGCGTGCCGCCCATCTGGTCCTCGACGGCGTTGTCCACGACGATCAACGCCACCGCGCCGCGTTCGACGGCGACCTGCTCCTTGGCAGAGAACTCACACGAGCCGCGATTCACCAGCGCGACCGCGCCGGTGACGGGCAGGCTGCCATAGTCCGATGCGCTGCAGCCGGGGGTGTCGTCGGCGGGCGCGACGACCAGCGGCCCGGTCACGCCTTGCGGCGGTGTGCCGAGGCTGTACTCCAGCGGATTCGCGCCGACGGTCGCGCCGCCCACGGTCAGCGCCGGCGGGTCGGCATGGAATTGGCGGAACTCGAATTCGGGGGTTTGAACGTCGAAACCCTTGTTCCGCAAGGCATTCACGACATAGTCGACGCTGGCCGCGTATCCCGGTGTGCCGACGGCGCGGTGGCCGTCGTGATCGTATGCGATCTGCTGCAGCCGCTCCAGGTGGGCGAACATCGCGTCGGTGGTCACCCGCTGGCGCAGCATCGCCGCATAATCGGCGGCCTTTGGCGCGGTAATGTGCTGCGGCTCGGTGTCGCTGCCACAGGCGTTCAACGTCAGCACCACCGCGGCCAGCATGGCCACCATCGCCGTAGATTTGCGCATCACCGCACCCACGGTAGCTGCTGCCTCACGCGTCGGCGGTTGATCACGACGACCGCGGCACTGAAGACCGCGGCGACGATTGCTGTTGGCCAGACCCTTAGCTCGATCACTGCACCAGAGCCAACATGTTGGCATCCCGGGCCAGCCGCCGCCTGCCGTTGTCCTTGCGGAAGATGGTCAGCGAGTGGCCGGCGTGGGTGGTGGCCGGGCCGCCGCCGGGCGGCGTTGTCACCACGGTCAGCTCGCTGCGCATGAACGCCCAGTCGCCGACGACATTGATCTCCTGGATGTCGTTGGCGCCGTCGAACTGTGGCGCCGGTCCTTGCGACTGGGCCTTGGCCGCGGCCGCGAAGTCGGCCTTGGTCATCGGCGGCCGACCCGCGACGAGAAACACCGCGTCGTCGGAGATCAGCGACAGCACCGTCGCCGCGTCCCCGGCCTTGGTTGCCGTCATCCACGTGGAAACGACGTCTCGGATCTGCTCTTCATCGCTGGACATTGCGACTCCGGTGGTGGGCGGTAACCAGCTCGGCGACGGCGCGCATGCCGGCGGCGTTCGGGTGAAACGGCGCCCCACCCGGGAGCGGCAGGCCGAACCGCGTCGTCCACGGGTCTCGCGACCAGGCATGATGAGCGCGACTCGCCTCGGCGGCCTTGACGATCTCGCATCCGGTCGCCGCCGCCGCGTCGGCGGTGAGGCGTTGCAGCCTCGACGCGACGTGGCGGGCCAGATCGGCGTCCTGCTGCGACAGCGGCGGCGCCGCCTGGCCGGCGGGCGGCAGCACCGTGAGGTAGTCGACGAACAGAACCCGCGCCTGCGGCGCCCGCCGGCGCACCGCCCCGCCGACTTCGCTCAGCGCGCCGGCCACGTCCGCCAGCGCCCGGTCGCGGGCGTCGCGGTCGAGCAGGTTTCGCACCCTGTCGCCGAGTAGCGGCAGCATGCGTGCCGGCCGCGGCAGCGCGGCCGCGACCAACAGCGGCACGTAGCCGACGTCGTTGCCCCCGATCGTCACGGTCACCAGCGCTTCGGATCCGTTCAGGGCGTTGATTTGAGGCGATGCGCCGAATCGGCGTTCGCACAGCACGTGGGCGGTGGTGGCGCCGGAGTAGGTCACATCGACGAGGTCGAGGCCCAGTGACTTGGCCACCAGGTGAGGGTAGTTGCCGGCGGACCGTTGCGCCGGAATCGGCGCGCGCCAATCCGGCGGCCAGATCCCGGGTCCGGCCGCCATCGAACTGCCGAGCGCGACGTAGCGGCTCACCGGCTGGGCGGAAGGCTCATCGGGCCGGGCTGGGGGCTCATCGGGCCGGGCTGGAGGCCTGCGCCCAGAACCGCTTCGGGATGCGACCGGCATGGCGGGCGAGGTGGCCGGCGGTGACGGCGGCGGCCATCGCGGCGGCCATCGCGGCCGGGTCGGCGGCCCGAGTCACTGCGGATGCCAAAAGCACGGCGTCGCAGCCCAGTTCCATCGCGAGCGCGGCGTCGCTGGCAGTGCCGATACCGGCGTCGAGCACCACCGGCACGCCGGCCTGCTCGACGATCATCTCGATGTTGTGTGGGTTCGCGATGCCCAGCCCGGTGCCGATCGGTGACCCGAGCGGCATCACCGCGGCGCAGCCGGTGTCCTCGAGCCGACGAGCCAGCACCGGGTCGTCATTGGTGTACGGCAGCACCACAAAACCGTCGTCGACCAATTGCTCTGCCGCCCTGACCAGTTCGACCGCGTCGGGCAGCAGGGTGCGCTCGTCGGCGATCACCTCCAGTTTCACCCAGTTGGTCTGCAGCGCCTCGCGGGCCAACTGCGCGGTCAGCACGGCCTCCGCGGCGCTGCGGCAGCCGGCGGTGTTCGGCAGCGGAGTGATCCCGAGCTTCTTCAGCAGGTCCAGAACCCCGGTGCCACCGGCCGCGTCGACTCGGCGCATCGCGACGGTGGTCAACTCGGTGCCCGATGCCACCAGTGCCTCCTCGAGCACCGCGAGGTTTGACGCTCCCCCGGTGCCAAGGATCAGCCGCGACGTGAATGCGCGATCAGCGATCGCCAGCTTTTGCTCAGCCACCCTGCACCGCCGTCACCACCTCGAGCTTCGCTCCGTCGCAAAGAGTTGTCTGCCAGCCGGACCGCGGCAACACCGCCCAATCCAACGCAACAGCGACACCTTTGTCGGGAAATCCCAGCCGGTCGAGTAGGGCGGCGACGGTGGTGTTCTCGTCGACTTCGACGGACTCCGAGTTAACGGTGACCACCATCACACTCGCACCTCTGCGTTGAGTTCGGCAGCAATGCTTGCCGCGGTCCATGGAGCAAGCAGGAACCCCGACCGACCGTGCCCGGCCGCCACCAGTGTGCGGTCGTCGAGCCGACCCACCCGGGGCAGGTTGTCCGGCGTCATCGGGCGCAGCCCGGCCGCACACTCGGCCAGCTCGTACTCGCCGAGCGCCGGCATCACCGTGCAGGCGTCGTCGAGAAGTTCCCGCACCCCGGTCACCGCGGGAGCGGTGTCGCGGCCGTGCTCGTATTGGGTAGCGCCGACCACGACGCCGTCGGCGCGCGGCACCAGGTACACCTGCCTGCCGTGCACACGGGCCCGAATCACCCTCTGCGGCACCGGCATACAGCCCTTTCGCCACCGCAGACGCAGCACTTCACCCTTGACGGGCCGGATCGGCAGGCCCGGCCACAACGCCGGGGCGTCGACGCCGTTGGCGATCACCGCCACCTCGGCGTCGCGGACTTCGTCTAGTGAGTCGACGGGTGGCGCCCACGTGACGCCGAGTCGCTCGCAGTGTGCGGCCAGTGCCTGCACCACCGCTCGGTTGTCGACGGCCAGCTCGGTCACCGCGCGGAAACCGTGCCGGATACCCTGCGCCAGCAGCGGTTCGATGTCACGGGCATTCGACGTCAGCGTCACCACATGCCCCTGCTCGGCCAGCCACGCTCCGACCGTGCGCAGATCATCCGCGTCGGCATGGTCGACGGCCACGACAAGCGACTCACGGGCGGTGACGACCCCGGGCGGCAATCCGTCGAGGAAGTCACCGTGCCACATCGCCAGCGACTCCAGGCCGATCCGCAGCAGCCGTTCCTCGCCGGGCCAGCCCTCGCTGTGCGGCGCAAGCATCCCGCCGGCCACCCACGACGCGCCGCGTTCGTCGGCCCGGTGCACTCGCACCGCGCGACCCGACTGTGCCGCGCGCCGCGCGACCGACAGGCCTATGACTCCGCCGCCGATGACGGCGACCGAACCGGCAGACATTTCCCTTCTCCCTTCGCCGGCATAACCCGGATCAGGTGCGACGGTAAGGGCAGGTTCCGTGCCCACTCTCAGTCCCGCTCCCGGGACTCCCGTGTGAACCATCCACGTTAGTCGCTAGCGTCGCGGTGTGCACACACTTGGCCGGCTGCGCTCACGGCTCGACGCTGCGCGGCTGTACCTGTGCACCGACGCCCGCCGTGAGCGCGGTGACCTGGCCGAATTCGCCGACGCGGCGCTGGCCGGCGGTGTGGACATCATTCAGCTGCGCGACAAGGGCTCGGCGGGCGAGCAGCAATTCGGCCCGCTGGAAGTGCGTGAGGAGCTGGCCACGCTGGAGCTGCTGGCCGACGCGGCCCGCCGGCACGGGGCGTTGTCAGCGGTCAACGACCGCGCCGACATCGCACGCGCGGCGGCCGCCGACGTTTTGCACCTCGGCCAGGACGACCTGCCGCTCGACGTCGCCCGCGACATCGTCGGCGAGCGGACGCTGATCGGCCGGTCCACTCACGATGCCCAGCAGATCGCTGAAGCGCTGACCGAGGACGTCGATTACTTTTGCGTGGGCCCGTGCTGGCCGACGCCGACTAAACCGGGCCGCCCGGCGCCGGGCCTGGACCTGGTGCGCGCGGCGGCCGAATTGGGCAGCGACAAGCCGTGGTTCGCGATTGGAGGCATCGACGCCCAGCGACTGCCCGAGGTGCTCGACGCGGGTGCCCGCCGGATCGTGGTGGTGCGCGCGATCACCCGGGCCGAGGACCCGCGGGCCGCCGCGCAGCGCCTCAGCGGGGCTCTAACAGCAGCGACGTGATGCGGCTGGACAGCGGCGACGGCTCGTCGTCGGCCCCGGCCGGCCGGCACCAGACGAACACGCCGGCCTCGATCTCCACCGTGCGCGGCAGATCCTTGAGCAGTTCCTGGTCGGCGTCGACGGCCACCGCCGCGATCGCGGTGCGCAGCCGCTGCCAGCTGGCCGCGAAGCCCGGGTGCAGCGGAAGCTCGTCGACCTCCTCCTCGCCGACCCAGCGCAGTTCGGCGCTCTCCCGGTTCGGCACCGTCTCCAGCTGACGCGGCGCGTCGGCGACCACCGTGGTGTAGGTCCAGTTGCTGCCGCTGGCCCGGGCCGTCACCACCGCGGCGCGCACACGCACCTGCTCGGCGGCCAATCCGGCTTCCTCGTGAGCCTCGCGAACGGCCGTCTGCTCGGGGGTCTCGTGGCTGTCTCGCGCACCGCCGGGCAAACCCCAGGTGCCGCCTTGATGGCTCCACGGCGCCCGGTGCTGCAGCAGCACGGCCGGGGCGCGGTCGGACAGCGGGGCACGCAACAGCAAACCAGCCGCGCCGTGCCGCCCCCAGAACATGGCGCCGGTGTCAGACATCACCCAGCCGTCGCCGTCGCCTCGCACGCGTTCAGGATAAGAACTCTCAATAAAGGCGAGTCGTTCGACAAGCTCTTAAACTTTGCTTAGTCCGAGTGATTCCGCGAAGAGAGGCTAGGTATCCACACAGGTGACCGTGGAGTTGGCACACCCGTCGACCGAGCCACTGGCGTCGCGGTCGCCACTCGAATCGGCTCATCCCCGGTGGTGGTTCTTCGGCACGACCCCCGGCCTCATCCTGATCGCCGGGGTGGTGTTGACCGCCATGGTCGCGCTGTCCGCCTTCGCGACGTCGACCACGATCGACCATCGCCAGCAAGCACTCACCACGGTGCTCAACCACACCGAGCCGCTCGCGTTTGCCGCGGGCCAGCTCTACACCACATTGTCGGTCGCCGACGCCGCGGCGGCCACCGCGTTCATCGCCGGTGCGGAGCCCCGCGACGTGCGGCAACGCTACGAGCAGGCCATCACCGACGCCGCCGTGGCGCTGACCAGGGCGTCGGCCGGACTCACCGACGAGCCGATGCAACAACTGCTGGGCCGGATCAACGCGCGGCTGGCGGTTTACACCGGCCTGATCGAAACCGCCCGGACAAACAACCGGGCGGGCAACCCGGTCGGCTCGTCGTACCTGTCGGAAGCGTCGTCGTTGATGCAGCAGACGATCCTGCCCGACGCGCAAAAGCTGTACCAAGAAACGTCGGCACGGGTGGACGCCGAGACCACCGCGTCGACCCGCATTCCGACGCCGGTGATCCTCACCATCGCGGCGACGCTGCTGTTCGGCGCGTTCGCTAACCGCTGGCTGGCGCGGCGCACAAAGCGCAGGCTCAACATCGGTTTCGTGGCAGGCGCGCTGGCCGTCGTGATTATGGTGATATGGGTGGGTACGGTCCTCGTAATATCCACTGCTCAAAGCCGCAGCGCCAAGGGCACCGCCGCCGAATCCCTCAAGACGGTTACGACTCTCGCGATCACCGCGCAACAGGCCCGCGCCGACGAGACGCTGGCCCTGATCCGCCGCGGCGACGAGGACGCCCGCAAGCAGTCGTTTTACCAGCGGATCGAGACCATGCACAAACAAGTGAGCGACTACCTGGCCCGCGCCGACGCAATCGACAAACCCGACCTGCAAGCGGCCGATCAGCTGCTGACACGTTGGCGCCAGGCCGACGACCGAATCGGTGCCTACATCGCCGTCGGCAACTACCAGGCCGCCACCCAGGTTGCGCTCGGCACCACAGAGCAGGACTCCACTCCGGCCTTCGACAAGCTCGAGCAGTCATTCGACAAGGCCATTCAGGAAAGCCGCCGCCAGTCGCGCAACGACATCCTCAATGCCCGCGCGGTGCTGTCCGGTGCCACCGCGGGCACCGTCGTGCTGAGCGTGCTGGCCGCCGTCGCACTGGGGTTCGGGCTATGGCCAAGGATGACCGAGTACCGCTGATGAGCGCTCGCACACGGTTGACGGTCCGACGGTTGCTCGGCGCGGCCGTGGCGGCGCTGCTGACCGCCGGGTGCGCACATTCGCAGTTCGTGCCGACGGCGGCGCCGCTGACCATCCCCGCGCCGACACCGGCCGGCATGGAAGAGATGCCGCCGCAGGCCGCGCAACCCGGTTCCACCAACGAAGACTGCAACCGGACCGCCAGTCTGCGACCGTTCCCGGATCAGGCCCAAGCCGACGCCGCCGTCGCCAACATTCGCGCCCGCGGCCGGCTGATCGTGGGCCTCGACATCGGCAGCAACCTGTTTTCCTTCCGCGACCCGACCACCGGCGAGATCACCGGCTTCGACGTGGACATCGCCGGTGAGGTCGCGCGCGACATCTTCGGCACCCCGTCGCAGGTGGAGTACCGGATCCTGTCGTCGGCCGACCGCATCACCGCGC
The DNA here is from genome assembly GCF_035640695.1 of Mycobacterium sp. GTDB lineage: Bacteria > Actinomycetota > Actinomycetes > Mycobacteriales > Mycobacteriaceae > Mycobacterium. Next base: position 49,012 of record NZ_DASQVQ010000048.1, on the reverse strand, counting down.
TGCAGAACAATCAGGTCGACATCGTGGTCAAGACCATGAGCATCACCTGCGAGCGACGCAAGCAGGTGAACTTCTCCACGGTGTATCTGCTTGCCAATCAGCGCATCCTTGCCCCTCGCGACGCGGCGATATCGCGGGCAACCGATCTGTCGGGCAAACGGGTGTGCGCGGCGCGCGGGACCACGTCGATCAAGCGGCTCGCCCAGATCACGCCAGCGCCGATCATCGTCGGCGTGGTGACGTGGGCCGACTGCCTGGTGGCGCTGCAGCAGCGCCAGGTTGACGCGGTCAGCACCGACGACTCGATCCTGGCCGGCCTCGTGTCGCAGGACCCATACCTGCGCATCACCGGGCCCAGCATGAGCGAGGAACCGTACGGCATCGGAATCAACCTGCAGAACACCGGCCTGGTGCGGTTCGTCAACGGCACGCTGGAGCGCATCCGCCGCGACGGTACGTGGAACACGTTGTACCGCAAGTGGTTAACGGTGCTGGGACCCGCGCCCGCGCCGCCGACACCGAGGTATTCGGACTGATGGCCGACTCTGACGCTTCCGACGTCGACGTCGGCACCCAGCCTGCGGATTTCGGCGTCGACTACGCCGTCGACTCGATGTCGACGATGCGACCGATGGCCACGCGCGCCATCTTCCGACCGCCGCTGGACGAGGATTCGCCGACGACCGACCCTACGATGACGGAAACGGATTCACACCCGACCACGGTGGTGCGGGTGTTGTCGCCGATGCGACGGCTCGGCGGCGGGCTGGTCGAGATCCCGCGTGTGCCGGCGATCGATCCGACCTCGGCACTGATGACGAATCCTGTTGTCGCCGAATCGAAACGGTTCTGCTGGAACTGTGGGAGGCCGGTAGGTCGTGCGACGCCTGAAGGCAGGGCACAGAGCGAGGGCTGGTGCCAGCACTGCGGCAGCCCGTATTCTTTTCTGCCGCAACTGAGTCCGGGTGAACTGGTTGCCGGCCAGTACGAGATCAAGGGGTGCATAGCCCACGGCGGACTGGGCTGGGTGTACCTGGCTGTCGACAAGAACGTCAACGATCGGCCAGTGGTGCTCAAGGGCCTGGTGCACTCCGGTGACGCCGAGGCCCAGGCGATCGCGATGGCCGAGCGGCGGTTCCTGGCCGAGGTGACTCACCCCGGGATCGTCAAGATCTTCAACTTCGTCGAGCACAACGACAAGCACGGCAACCCGGTCGGCTACATCGTGATGGAGTACGTCGGCGGGCATTCGCTGATGCAGGCCAAGGGCGAGAAGCTGCCGGTGGCTCAGGCCGTCGCCTACATGCTCGAGATCTTGCCCGCGCTCGGGTATCTGCATTCGATCGGGTTGGCCTACAACGACCTGAAGCCGGAAAACATCATGATCACCGAGGAGCAGCTGAAGCTGATCGACCTCGGCGCGGTGTCGGCGATCAACTCGTACGGATATCTTTACGGCACACCGGGTTACCAGGCACCCGAAATCGTCAAGACCGGCCCGACGGTGGCCACCGACATCTACACCGTGGGCCGGACGCTAGCGGCGCTGACACTGGACATGCCGACCCACAAGGGCCGCTACATCGACGGGCTGCCGGAGGACGATCCGGTGCTGGCGACCCACGATTCGTACTGCCGGTTCCTGCGGCGGGCGATCGACCCGGATCCGCGGCGGCGGTTCGGCAGCGCCGAGGAGATGTCGGGCCAGCTGCTCGGCGTGCTGCGCGAGGTCGTCGCGCTGGACAGCGGGATGCCACGGCCGGGCCTGTCGACGATCTTTAGTCCGCCGCGGGCGACGTTCGGCGTGAATCTGCTCGTGGCGCACACCGATGTCTACCTCGACGGTCAGGTGCACGCGGAGAAGCTGACCGCGCAGGAGATCGTGACGGGGTTGCCGGTACCGCTGGTCGACCCGGCCGACGTCGCCGCCCCGGTGCTGTCGGCGACGGTGCTCAGCCAGCCGGTGCAGACCCTTGATTCGTTGCGCGCGGCTCGACAGGGCGCACTGGATTCCGAGGGCATCGACCTGACCGAATCGGTGGAGTTGCCGCTGATGGAGGTGCGTGCACTGCTCGACCTCGGCGACGTCGCGAAGGCGCTGCGCAAGCTCGACGATTTGGCCGAGCGGGTCGGCTGGCGGTGGCGGCTGGTGTGGTTCCGCGCCGTCGCGGAACTGTTGACTGCCGACTACGACTCGGCGACAAAGCATTTCACCGAGGTGCTCGACATTCTGCCCGGCGAGCTGGCGCCGAAGCTGGCGCTCGCGGCGACGGCCGAATTGGCGGGCGACACCGAGGAGACCAAGTTCTACCGAACGGTGTGGAGCACGGACAACGGCGTGATCTCGGCCGGTTTCGGGCTGGCCCGGGCGCTGTCGGCCGGCGGCGACCGCGAGGGCGCGGTACGGACATTGGATCAGGTGCCCGCCACGTCAAGGCATTTCACCACCGCCCGGTTGACGAGTGCGGTGGCGCTGCTGTCGGGGCGGTCGACCAACGAGCTGACCGAGGAGGAGATCCGCGACGCCGCCCGACGGGTAGAGGCGCTACCGGACACCGAGCCGAGGGTGCCGCAGATACGGGCGTTGGTGCTCGGCACCGCGATGGACTGGATCGGCGAAAACGAGGCCAGCACCAACCACATCCTCGGCTTCCCGTTCACCCAGCACGGGTTGCGGCTCGGCGTCGAGGCGTCGCTGCGCGGGCTGGCCCGGCTGGCCCGCACCCGCGAGCACCGCTATTCGCTGGTCGACCTGGCCAACACCGTCCGCCCGACGTCGACGTTCTAGAGCGTGTCGGTCGCACTCGATCGGCGAAGGTCGAACGCACGACCCACGCGACGAACGACGTCTGCGCGGCCGTCGTCGGCAACCACTCTTACCACGAGCCAACCTCGCTCCTGCTCGACGAATTCGAGCCGCTTGATGTCGCTGCAGAACTGCGCCCGGTCGACGCGATGGTGGTCGCCGTCGTACTCGGCGGCCAATCGCAGGTCCTCCCACCCCATGTCGAGGTAGTAGACGGGTGTGCCGGCCGGGCCGAGTATCGGGATCTGCGTCTGCGGCCGCGGAAAGCCTTCTTGGATCAAGACCAGCCGCAGCCATGTTTCCTTCGGAGACTGGGCGCCGGCGTCGACCAGGTCCAGAACCGTCTCGAGGTGTCTGCGGCCACGGGCGCCGCGGTGCCGACGCGCCAACTCGATGACATCGTCGACCTTGAAGCCGGTCGCTTGTCCGAGCGCATCCAGACGGGCGACGGACGCCAGAAGGGTGCCGCGTCGGCCGAGGTCGAAGGCCGTGCGCTCGGGCGTCGTCACCGCACGACCAGCCAGCAGCTGGACTTCGCCGCCGAGTAACACGTCGTGGCGGGTCACTACACCGCGCGGTGGACGCATGTTTGCATGTACCAATTCAATGGTGATGTCGTCGTCAATCCATTTGGCGCCGTGCAGCGCGGCCGCCGCCAGGCCGGCAATCGTTGCCTTCCCGCGCGACCACGACCAGGCGGCCGCTATCCGGTCGGGTAACGACAACCGTGCCTGCCGAGGCACATACACGTCGGGAAAGACCGCGCGATACCGCGTCCGCAATTGATGCCGGTTCAGCTCGCCCAGAGCCAACGCGTCGCTGCCGATGAACGGCTCGGTCCAAACCCCCATGCACGGACAATTGCACGGCGCTCCGACAACTCGATTCGAGTTTGCATACGCGCCGTTGAGTGTGAACCCAGGGCGACGACACGCCGCTTGAGGCCGCCAAGGGTTCACACTGGGCGCCGTGGGATCACCCTCGGCGCCGTGGGCTCACGGTCGGCGCCGTGGGGTCAAACTCGGCGCAAGAAGCCGCCGCTAGATGACGGTCAGGCAGGCGCGGGCGATGGCGAGCTCCTCGTTCGTCGGGATGACGAGCACGGTCGTCGGCGACTTGTCGGCGGAGATCCGGCGGGCCGTCGACGCGGGGCTGCTGTTGAGGTGCTCGTCGAGTTCAATGCCCAGCGCCGCCATTCCGGTCAGGGCGTCACGGCGCACCACGGCATCGTTTTCGCCAACCCCGGCGGTGAACGTCAACACGTCCGTGGTGCCCAGCTGCGCGAGGTAAGCCCCGATGTATTTGCGCAGCCGGTGGATGTAGACGTCGTAGGCCAACCGGGCTGCGCCGTCACCGGATTCGATGAGCTGATGCAGCCGCCGGAAGTCGATTTCGCCGCCGAGCCCGACCATGCCGGAGCGCCGGTTCAGCATCGTCTCGATCTGCTCGACACTCATCTTGGCGGTCCGCCACAGGTACACCAGCACACCCGGGTCGATGTCGCCGGAGCGGGTGCCCATCACCAGGCCCTCCATCGGCGTCAATCCCATCGACGTGTCGACCGGCCGGCCGCCGACGATGGCCGACGCCGACGCACCGTTGCCCAGGTGCAGCACGATCTGGCTCAGCGAGGCCAGCGGCACATTCAGAAACTCGGCCGCCTGCGCGCTGACGTACTGGTGTGACGTGCCGTGGAATCCGTAACGCCGGATGCCCCATTGCGACGCCAGCTCGGCATCGATCGCATACGTGGCGGCGGCCGGCGGCAGGTCGTGGAAGAACGCGGTGTCGAACACCGCGACGTGCGGTAAGTCGGCCAGCATCTTGCGGGCCACGCAAATGCCGAGGAGCCCGGGCGGGTTGTGCAGCGGCGCCAGTGCCGACAGCTCGTCGATCTGTTCGACGACGTCGTCATCGATCAGTGTCGGCTGATAGAAGCTGCGGCCGCCATGCACGATTCGATGCCCGACCGCGACAAGCGCAAGCGACCTCAGCTCGGTGCCCGCCTCGGCGAACAGGTCGAATGCGGTGCGCAGCGCCGCCTCGTGGTCGGCGACACGATCGCCACGCCGCACGTGCCGGCCGCCGAACCTGAGCTGCGATTCGGAGGACTCCTCGCCGATCCGCTCGACGATGCCGCTGGCCAGCGACGCCCCCGAATCGGGGTCGACGACGCGGTATTTCAGCGACGACGAGCCCGCGTTGAGCACCAGAACGGTCCGCGACGGCCCAGTCACCGCTTCTCCTGCGCTTGGATCGCGGTGATGGCCACGGTGTTGACGATGTCTTCGACAAGCGCGCCGCGGGACAAGTCGTTGACCGGTTTGTTCAGGCCCTGCAGCACGGGGCCGATCGCGACCGCGCCCGCGCTGCGCTGCACCGCCTTGTAGGTGTTGTTGCCGGTGTTGAGGTCGGGGAAGATCAACACGGTCGCGCGGCCGGCCACCGGGGAGCCCGGCGCCTTGGCCGCCCCCACCGACGGATCCACCGCGGCGTCGTACTGGATTGGGCCGTCCACCAGTAGGTCGGGCTCGCGGTGGCGCACCAATTCCGTTGCTTTCCGCACTTTTTCGACATCGGCGCCGGCACCGGACGTACCGGTGGAATAGGACAGCATCGCGACCCGAGGGTCGATGCCGAATTGGGCGGCGGTGCGGGCCGATGAGATCGCGATGTCGGCCAACTGCTCCGAGGTGGGGTTGACGACGATCGCGCAGTCGCCGTAGGCCAGCACCCGGTCGGGCAGGCACATCAGGAAGATGCTCGACACCGTCGACACGTCGGGCTTGGTCTTGATGATCTCGAATGCCGGCCGCACCGTGTGCGCGGTGGTGTGGGTGGCACCGGAGACCATTCCGTCGACAATGTCGTTGTGCACCAACATCGTTCCGAAATATGACACATCACGCATGATCTCGATGGCCCGCTCCAGCGTGACACCCTTGTGCTTGCGAAGTTGGGCGTACTGCGCGGCGAACTCGTCGCACAGCTGGCTGGTGCGCGGATTCAACACCCTCGCCGCCGACAGATCGACGCCGAGTTCTGCTGCGCGAGCGCGGATCTGCGCCTCTTCACCCAGCAGGGTCAGGTCGGTGACTTCGCGTTTAAGCAGCCGCCCGGCCGCGCGCAGGATGCGGTCGTCCTCACCCTCGGGCAGCACGATGTGTTTGCGGTCCTCGCGCGCGCCGTCCAGCAGCCGGTATTCGAACATCTGCGGCGTGGTCACCGCGGGGATCGGGATGGCAAGCCGCTGCACCAAATCGGCGATGTCGACGTAGCGCTCCATCAGCGCCAGCGCGGTGTCGATCTTGCGCTGCGAGTGCGCGGTCACCCGGCCCCGGGTCGACGCGACCCTGCCGGCGGTTTCGAACGTACCGTACGTGGTCGCGATGATCGGCAGCCGCAGGCCGAGACCGGACACCAGCGCGGCGACCGACGGGTGCAGCTCCAGCCCGCCGTTGAGGATGACGCACGACAACGACGGAAAGCCTTCGGCGGCATGCGCGCTCACCACCGCCAAGACGACATCCGAACGGTCGCCCGGCGTGATCACCGCGACGCCCTCGGTCAGCCGTTCCAGCACATGCTCGGCGGTCATGCCGGCCACCAGCACCCCCATCGCTTCGCGGCTCAGCAGATCCGCGTCGCCGCTGACCATCGTCCCGTCGACCGCGCGTTGCAGCTCGCCGACCGACGGTGCGACAAGCAGCGGCTCCTCGGGCAACACGTACGACTTGGGCTCGAAGCGTTTCAACGCGTCGGCGACCGCGGTCATCTGCGCCGGTTCGCAGCGGTTGGCCAGCACGGCGGCGGTATAGGCGTGCTGCGCCGAGAGCTCGCCAAGGCATACTTCGACGACCTGGGCCACCTCCTCGGGAGTGCGGCCCTTGGCGCGCACCGCCAACAGCACCGGCGCGCCGAGATTGACCGCGATCCGGGCGTTGACCGACAGCTCACTGGGCGTGGCGACGTCGGTGTAGTCGCTGCCGACAATCACCACCGCGTCACACTGGTTGGCGACTGCATGAAACCGGTTGACGATCTCGGTTATCGCGCCATCTGGATCCTCGTGCAGCTGCTGATAGCCGACGCCGACGCACTGCTCATACGTCAGTCCCGCGGTGGTCTGGGACAACAGCAGCTCGAGGATGTAGTCGCGAGTCTCGCCGAGCCGGGTGATCGGCCGGAACACACCGACTCTCGCCACCGTCGCAGCCAGCCGGTGCAGCACGCCCAGCGCGATCGTCGACTTGCCGGTGTCGCCCTCGGGCGAAGCTACATATATTGCGGAGACGCCGGCGCCAGGCACGTCGGGCACGCCCCAAGCTTTCCCTATCAGCCCAATCGCCGCAGCCGAGGCGCGAGATCCTTTTCGAAAAGCTCCAGGAAGCGCCGCTGGTCGTGGCCGGGCGCGTGGAACACCAGGTGGTTGAGTCCCCAGGTGACGTATTGCCCGACCTTTTCGACCGCCTCGTCGGGATCCGACGCCACGATCCAGCGCTTGGCGACCTGCTCGATCGGCAGCTCGTCGGCGGCGCGCTCCATCTCGATCGGGTCGTCGATGCTGTGTTTCTGCTCGGCGGTAAGCGACAGCGGCGCCCAGAACCGGCAATTCTCCAGCGCCAGCTCCGGATCGGGGTCATAGGACATCTTGATCTCGATCATCTTGTCGATCTTGTCGGGATCCCTGTCGGCTGCCGCGGCACCCTCCAAGACGGCCGGAATCAGCTTGTCCTTGTACAGCTGTTCGCCCTTGCCCGAGGTGCAGATGAACCCGTTCCCCGCGCGGCCGGCATACTTGGCTACCGCCGGACCGCCGGCTGCGACGTAGACCGGGATGCCGCCCTCGGGCACGTCGTAGATCGAGGCGCCCTTGGTGTGGTAGTACTCGCCGTCGAAGTCGACCCGATCACCGAGCCACAGTTCGCGCATCAGCCGCACGGCCTCACGCAGTCGCGCGAAGCGTTCCTTGAACTCGGGCCACTCGCTCTGGTAGCCGGTGGCGATCTCGTTGAGCGCCTCACCGGTGCCGACGCCGAGGAAGACCCGGCCGGGATACAGGCAACCCATCGTCGCGAACGCCTGCGCGATCACCGCGGGGTTGTAGCGGAACGTCGGCGTCAGCACCGACGTGCCCAGCTGGAGCCGCTGCGTGCGCTCCCCGACGGCGGTCATCCACGCCAGCGAGAACGGGGCATGGCCGCCCTTGTGCCGCCATGGCTGGAAGTGGTCGCTGACGGTCGCGCTTTGCATGCCGTGCTGCTCGGCCAGCACGCCCAATTCGACGAGTTCGCGCGGCCCGAATTGCTCCGCCGACGCCTTGTATCCCAATTTCAATTCAGCCACGTGTTCGTTTCTACTCCCCTGCCCCCGCTTACACTCGCGGGCATGGCAGCGGTGGTCACGGCCATCACCGACAGCGTGCACCTGGCCCAGACCGACCTGGTGAATTGGACGCTGTTGACGGACGAGGGCGGCGTCACGCTGATCGACGCCGGGTTCCCCGGCGACCGCGACGACGTGCTGGCCTCACTGTCCGAATTGGGTTTCGGGATCGACGACCTGCGGGCGATCGTGCTGACCCACGCCCACATCGACCACCTCGGCGCGGCCATCTGGTTCGCCAAAACGCATGACACGCCGGTGTATTGCCACCCCAATGAGGTCGGCCACACCAAGCGCGAGTATCTCGAACAGGTGTCGCCGGCGGACATCATCGCCCGCATTTGGCGGCCGCGCTGGCTCACATGGTCGGTGGCGATCACCCGCAAGGGCGGGATGGTGCGCGACGGCATTCCCACCGCGCAGGCCCTGACCCATGACATCGCGGCCGGGCTGCCGGGTAAACCGATGGCGATTCCGACCCCGGGCCACACCGGTGGCCACTGCTCCTTTGTCGTCGACGGTGTGCTGATCAGCGGCGATGCGCTGGTCACCGGGCACCCGGTGACGCCTCGCAAGGGACCGCAGTTGCCGCACGCGGTGTTCAATCATGACCAGGCGAACTGCGTGCGCAGCCTGGCCGCACTCGGCATGCTGGAAACCGACGTGCTGCTGCCCGGCCACGGTCCGGTGTGGCGGGGGCCGATCCGCGACGCGGTCGAACTAGCGTCGCGATGACTTCGGCGGTGTCGGTGTTCAGCGAACGTGGCGGGTGGCGCCGCCGCGCATTGCCCTCTTAGGATCCGCGAGCATCCTGGGGGCATGGCAGAAGACGTGATTCCCGCCGTCCACACCATGACGGTGAACGGCACCCGCCGGACGGTCCGCACCGAGGACGACACCGCACTGCTCTACGTACTGCGGAACCACCTGGGCCTCAAGGGCACCAGGTTCGGCTGTGGGCTTGGCGTGTGCGGCGCCTGTTTCGTGCTGGTCGACGGTCGTCCCGTCTACTCGTGCAACACGCCGCTGTGGTCGGTGCGGGATAAACACATCACCACCGTCGAGGGTCTCGGCGGCGACCAGCGACCGCACCCACTCACCCGGGCGATGGTCGCCGGTCAGGCGGCCCAGTGCGGCTACTGCATTTCTGGCATCGTCGTGGCGGCTGCTGCGCTACTCAACGAAAATCCCGACCCGTCCGAGTCCGAGGTCCGCGCCGCGCTCGACGACAACCTGTGCCGCTGCGGCGCGCACAACCGAATGGTGCGCGCCGTGCTGGCGGCCGCGGCCGAGAAACGGGCGGCGTCATGACGGAAGCGCTGCCCCCGTCGCTTGCCGCCAACCCCCGACTCGGGGATTGGCTTCGGATCGGGCCCGACGGCACCATCGAAATCCGGTCGGGCAAGGTCGAACTCGGCCAAGGCGTGCTCACCGCGCTGGCACAGATAGCCGCCGAGGAACTCGACGTCGACGCCAGCCGGGTGCGGGCCACCGCTGCGACTACCGACCTCGGCCCCGACGAGGGATTCACCGCCGGCAGCCTGTCGATTCAGCATTCGGGTGCGGCGGTGCGCGAAGTATGCGCGGAAGCCCGGGAGATCTATCTCGCCGCGGCCGCCGCGAAACTTGCCGTGCCGACCCAGGACCTGACCATCCGCGACGGCCGAATCAGCGCCCGCGACGGTGCCACAACAAGCTACTGGGAGCTGGCCGACGACGCGCTGCTGGACCGGGCCGCCACCGGCGATGCCGCGCCAAAACCCGAATCCGAGTACCGCGTCGTGGGCAGCAACGCGCCGCGCCTCGACCTGCCCGACAAGTTCACCGGACGCCCGCACTACATCCACGACCTCGATATGCCCGAGCTCGCCTACGGGCGCGTTGTCCGGCCGCCATCGCGTGGCGCGACGCTGCGCGGCGTCGACACCGAGCCGACGCTGGCGCTGCCCGGAGTCATCGCGGTCGCGCGGGACGGCGATTTCCTGGGCGTGGTCGCCGAGCGCGAGGAGGTCGCGCTGCACGCCGCCGATCGTCTTCGCCGCGGCGCCAGCTGGGACCAGCGAGCGACATTGCCCGACGAGAACGCGGTGGCGGCGTTTCTCACCTCGGCTCCGGCCGACACCACCGTGCTGGCCGAGCGGGCGGACGGGCCGCCGTCGTCAACCGCTCGATCGATCACCGCGGCGTATCACCGGCCCTACCTTGCCCACGGGTCGATCGGTCCCTCCAGCGCGACGGCGCTGGCCACCGCGGACGGCCGACTGGAGGTCTGGTCGCACAGCCAGGGGATCCATCCATTGCGCCGAGAGCTGGCCCGCGCACTCGGCGTGGCGGTGGATCGGGTGGTGGTTCGGCACGTTGAGGGCGCGGGATGCTACGGCCACAACGGCGCCGACGACGTCGCGATGGACGCCGCGCTGCTCGCCCTCGCCGCGCCGGGGCGGCCGGTCCAAGTGGTGTGGTCACGTCAGGACGAACTCGGGTGGGCGCCGTTCGGGCCGGCCGGGGTTATGCGGCTGTCGGCCGCGTTGGCCGACGACGGCACCGTGCAGTCGTGGCGCCATGAGATCTGGAGTGGCAGCTTCGTGAGCCGGCCCGGTACGACGCCAACCAGCGCGCTGCTGGCCGCAAGTCACCGCCGCGGCGGCGAGGAGATCCGCGCCGGCGGGGAGCCGCCGCTGCAGTTCGGTGGCGGAGCCGGCCGCAACGCCGTTCCCGGCTACGACTTTCCGGCATACCGAGTGGTCAACCACCTGGTGACCGCGATGCCGCTGCGCACGTCGGCGCTGCGCTCGCTCGGCGCGTTTGGAAACGTCTTCGCGGCGGAGTCCTTCATGGACGAGCTCGCCGCCGCGGCGGGCCGCGATCCGCTCGACTACCGCCTCGCGCAGCTGTCAGACCCGCGGGGCCGAGCCGTGCTGGCCGCCGCGGCGCGAAACGCGAATTGGACACGGTGGACGCCGTCGGACGGGCATGGTCACGGCATCGGATACGCCCGTTACAAAAACAGCAGCGCCTACTGCGCCGTGGTCGCCGAGGTCGAGGCCGTCAGCGAGGTGCGCGTCCGCCGATTGACGATCGCGGTGGACGCGGGTCTTGTCATCAGCCCCGACGGCGTGATCAACCAAATCGAGGGTGGCGCGATCCAGTCGACCAGTTGGGCGCTCAAGGAACGCGTGCGCTTCGACCGTTTCACGGTCACCAGCGACACGTGGGAGTCGTATCCCATCCTTCGCTTCTCGGAGGTGCCGGCCGTGGACGTCGAGCTGCTCCCCGGCAGCGGCAATCCACCGCTGGGCGTGGGCGAATGCGCGCAGGGACCCACCGCCGCGGCGATCGCCAACGCGGTGTGCGATGCACTCGGCGTCCGCGTGCGATCCCTGCCGCTGACGTTCGACCAGATCGTTGCGGCGATGCCGGGCTAAGCGGCACACGATCGGCTGCTATTTATCCGGTGGCCTCGAGTCTCGTCGGTACCAGACCGAGGTGTTCCCGCAGCGTTTTTCCCTCATACCCGGTGCGGAACGTGCCGCGTTCCTGCAGCAGCGGCACCACCTTGTCGACAAACTCATCGAGGCCGTGCGGGGTCAGGTGCGGAACCAAGATGAACCCGTCGCACGCATCGGACTGCACATACCGGTCGATCTCGTCGGCGACCTGAGCGGGGGTGCCGACGAATTGCTGGCGCGACGTCACCTCGATGATGGTCTCGCGGATCGAGAGATTTCCGGCTTCCGCGCGGGCGCGCCAACTCTGCGCGACGGCCCTCGGATCGCCGTGCCGCACGCGGCCTCGGGTGATGTCGGGATTTTCGACGGGTTCGATGTCCGGCAGCGGCCCGTCGGGGTCATAGCCGGACAGGTCGCGCCCCCACACCTGTTCGAGGAATGCGATCGCGGTCGGTCCGCTGACCTGTTGCTCGCGGATGCGCCGGGCGTTGTCGCGGGCGTCTTCTGACGTGTCACCGAGCGCAAACGTAGCGCCGGGAAACACCTTGAGCGCCTCGGGGTCTCGCCCGTACGCCGCCGCGCGTCCCTTCACGTCGGCGTAGTAACGCCGACCGGCCTCCAGCGAGCCGTGCAGCGTGAACAGCGCATCGGCATGCTTGGCGCCGAAATCGCGCCCGTCGGTGGAATCGCCCGCCTGCAGCAGGATCGGGTGGCCCTGCGGGCCGGCGGGCAACGACGCGACACCCCGGACATCGAACTGCGGGCCGTGGTGCTCGACCGTGTGAATGCGGCTGGGGTCCACGTAGATTCCGCCGTTGACGTCGGCGACCACCGCGTCGGGCGACCAGCTGTCCCAGAATTGCCGTGCGACGGTGATGAATTCCTCGGCGCGCCGGTACCGGTCGGCGTGGTCCAGGAAGCCGCCGCGGCGGAAGTTCTCACCGGTGAACGCGTCGGACGAGGTGACCATGTTCCACGCAGCGCGGCCGTCGGACAAGTGATCCAGGCTGGCGAATTGCCTTGCCACCTCGTATGGTTCGTTGAAGGTGGTGTTGATCGTGCCGGCCAGCCCGAGCCGGTCGGTTACCGCGGCCAGTGCGGCCAACACGGTGAACGTGTCGGGCCTGCCGACGACGTCGAGATCGTGGATCTTGCCGCGGTGCTCACGCAGCCGCAGGCCCTCGGCGAGGAAGAAGAAGTCGAAGATCCCTCGCTCGGCGGTGCGGGCCAGGTGCGCGAACGAGCTGAACTCGATCTGGCTGCCGGAGGCCGGATCCGACCACACAGTGGTGTTGTTGACGCCAGGGAAATGGGCGCCCAGATGGATCTGCTTGCGGTACTTGCCCTCCCGGACGGCAACATTCCCGGGGTCGCTGCGCTCTCGCCCGCCGGTCATCCGGTCAACCCCCAGCGTTTGGCGATCAGTTCATGTGACCGCAGCCGGTCGGCGTGGCGGTGGGTGACTGAGGTGATGACGAGCTCATCGGCGTCGGTGACGCGGCACAGCGTCTCCATCCGTTCGGCCACCTCGTCCGGATCGCCGACGAATTGTGTTGCGGTGCGGTCCTTTACCAGCTCGCTCTGCTCGTCGGTGAGCGGTGCGCTGTGGTCCGGGTCCGGGTAGGGAATCGCGCCTTGGCCACTTCGGATCGAGTACACCCACTGCCCGTACGTGGAGGCGAGATGGCGTGCGGTGGTCGAGTCGTCGGCGACAACGACGTCGGCGGATACCACCACGTACGGCTCGCGAAGATGGGCCGACGGAGTGAACGCTTCGCGGTAGGCCGCGACCGCGTCCAGCGCCGTCCCCGGCGTGATGTGGTAGCTCGCGACGAACGGCAGTCCGCGTGCGCCGGCCACCCGCGCGCTCTGGCCCTTGCTGCTGCCGAAGAGCCACGGCGTCAGCGCGGCGCCCCGGCCCGGAACCGCGCAAACGTGGTGGCCGTCGACGCGGAAGGTGCCGTCGAGAAGGGCCTCGATGTCGGCGACCTGATCGGCGAAATCAGGTGAGACCGCCTGGGGCTGCTGCAGCACCGATTGCTCGGCGCGCAGTCGTTCATAGTGCACCCACGCCGACAGGTCGAACGGCGTCGGGATCACCAGCCCGTCGACCTCGCGCCACGGCGGCGGCGGCGGCTTCTCCCGGCGCGCCTTGGCCGCCTCCGAGCGACGCTTGCCCGAGCGGCCGAGGCCGAGGTCGATGCGGCCGGGGTAGAACGCGTCGAGCATGCCGAAGCTCTCGACGGCTGCGAGCGCCGTGGTGTGCCCCAGCTGAACCGCGGCCGCTCCGACCCGGATGCGACTTGTCGCCGCGGCGATCTGGCCGATCAACACCGCCGGCGACGAACTGGCCACCGCCACGAAGTGGTGTTCGGCGATCCAATAGCGTTTGTAGCCCCACATCTCGGCGTGCTGGGCGAGGTCGATGGTGTTGCGCAACGCGGTCGCCGCATCGCTGCCCGCGCTGATCGGCGCCAGATCGAGAACCGACAACGGCACGGTCATGACGGGGCCGCCGTCGCATAGCGGTTGGGCGCCTGCGCTAATCCAAGTCGCTCGCGCAGGGTTTCGCCGTCACGGTACGCGGTGCGGAACCGCCCGGCCCGTTGCAGCCGGGGCACGAGGTCATCGACGATGGTCGGCAGGTCCAGCGCGTTGACCGCCGGACGCAGCCGCACGCCGTCGACGCCGAGGTCGTGCCAGGACAGCACGATGTCAACCAGTTCCGTTGTGTCACCGGCGAAGACGTGGGCATCGGACTTGACCGACACGCCCGGTGTCAGCGGGTCGGGCGCCAACGACACCACCAGATCGGCGTACACCTTCAGCTGCCGGCCCGTGGCCTGCTGCGCGTCGGCGAGCTCGGAAAGTATCGTGCGCAACGAGTCTTCGTCGTGCGGGGTGATGAACACGACGTCGGCGCTGGTCGCGGCGAACCGGTAGATGCGCGGCGCGTGGGCGAGCGCCGCCACCACCGGCTGCCCTTGGGGCGGACGCGGCGTGATCGAGGGTCCCTTCACCGAGAAGTGCTCACCGACAAAGTCGATGTAGTGCAGCTTGTCGCGGTCGATGAAGCGTCCGGTTGGAATGTCACGGATCACCGCGTCGTCCTCCCAGCTGTCCCACAACCTGCGGGCAACCTCGACGGCATCGGCCGCCTCGTCGAACAGGTCGTCGGCGGCTGAACCGTCGCGGCGGCCGAACAACGCCGCCTCATGCGCGGTGGGGCTGACCCTCACCTGCCAGCCCGCCCGGCCGTGGGAGACGTAGTCGAGCGTCGCAATCGATTTCGAAACATGGAACGGCTCCGTGTGGGTGACGGTCGCGACGGGCACCAAGCCGATGTGCTCGGTGACAGGGGCGACGCGGGCAGCGACCAACACCGCGTCGGCGCGTCCGGCCAGCCGGCGCGGATCGATTTCGGCGCGACGCCCCGGCTGCGCGTCGAGCGTGTCGTCGATCGTGATGAAGTCCAGCAGCCCGCGCTCGGCGGTGCCCGCCAGCGCGGTCCAGTACCGGCCCGTCAACGGACCAGAACTTTTGTGCGCCAACGCATATCGCCATGCGTGGGGATGCCAGCCGTAGCCGTCGAGCGCGACGGCCAACCCGATGTCCGTCACGGCAGCTCCTTGAGAAACGCCACCGGGAAGACCTCCCCGTCGGCCGGCAGCGGTTCGTCGAGCCGGACATAGCCGAGCGACAGGTAAAGTGCCTCGGCCTCCGGCTGGCGGTCACCGGTAGACAGGTAGATCCGACGGTAGCCACGTGCCGCGATCATGGTCTGCAACTCGTTCAGCAATGCTTTGGCGTGACCGCGGCGGCGCTGGTCGCCGGCCGTCCATATTCGCTTCAGCTCGGCGGTCTCGTTGTCGAAGCGGCGGAACGCGCCGCCGGTGACCGGTTCACCGTTGAGCAGGCCAATCAGCAAGGCGCCGCCCGGCGCGGCGAATTCGTCGGCCGGATAATCCCGCAGCCAGGTCAAGACCCGGTCGACGGCGGCGCCGTACCGGACGGCGTATTCGATGGCCAGCTCGGCCAGCAGCGGAGCGGCCAGCGGGTCATCTTGGGTGACCGCCACGAACCGCAGCTGGTGCACGGCGGGAACGGGCATCGACTCACCTTCGGTCATCCGGGGTCAACTCCAGTCAACACGCAGCGCGTCGTGTTGCATTCCGCGCCCGTGTTGTGCTCGTCGTGAGCAAAACTTTGCCCTGCTCGGGTCATGTTCGCCGTCCTCGTCGCGGCGCCCGCCCGGGCCCAATCTGACAGGCGTAAAGTCCGGCGTCGTGGACAACATCCGTGGCAAGACGGTCGCGATCACCGGCGCGGCCAGGGGCATCGGCAATGCCATCGCCCGGGCGCTTCTGGCGCGGGGCGCGCGAGTGGTGATCGGCGACCGGGATGTCAACGCGCTGGAGGCCGCGGTCGCGGCGCTGTCCGGGTTCGGCCCGGCATCGGGTCATCCGCTCGACGTGACCGACAAGGAATCGTTCGCGCGGTTTCTCGACAAGGCGCGCAGCGAGGGCGGTGGCCGGATCGACGTGTTGATCAACAACGCCGGGGTGATGCCGATCGGCCCGCTGCTGGACCAGTCCGACCAAGCGATCAGGACGGCCGTTGAGGTCAATTTCTACGGCGTGCTCAACGGCTGCCGGCTGATCCTGCCGGAGCTGGTCGCGCGCCGCGGCGGCCACATCGTCAACATCGCGTCGATGGCCGGCATGGTCGGTGTGCCCGGGCAGGCGGTGTACGCGGCCACCAAGTTCGCGGTCGTCGGGCTGACCACGGCGATTGCCGACGAGTTCAAGCCGCACGGCGTGGAGGTGAGCGCCGTGTTGCCGACATTCACCAATACCGAGCTGATCGCGGGCACCGATGCCACCGGGGCGCACAAACCCATCCAGCCCGCAGATGTCGCCGCCGCGGTGGTCAAGGTGCTCGACAAGCCGACGACGATGGTGTCGGTACCCCGTCCGCTTCGCTACGTCGGGGCGCTGACGCAGATGCTCTCACCGCGGGGCCGGCGGTGGCTGAACAGGAAGCTGGGCAACGACCGGGTGTTCATGGAGTTCGACACCGGGGTCCGCCGCGGATACGAGGATCGCGCGCAGCACAGTACGGGCGTGACCGACGAAAAGGGCTGACGAACCCGGTTGGTGAAACTTCAGCGCAGGGCGACGGTGCCGGCCCGCATGAGCCTGGCGAGGTCCTCCCGCGACTTGGCTCCGACGCGCTGGCAGGCCCGGTACAAATGGCCTTCCACGGTGCGCACCGACGTCACCAAGCGCTCGGCGATTTCGCGGTTGGACAGGCCGACCGCCACGAGTTCGGCTACCTCACGCTGACGTCCGGTGAGCGGGAACGGCGTCACCGGGCTGCGCAGCGCGGGCGTGCACAGTCCACCGCATTCGTCGGCCAGCTGCGTGGCGATGGTGCCCGCGTACAGGGCGCGCTTGCGTTGCTGCGTGCCGGCGAACGCGACGGCGGCCTGGGCCGCGGCATCCGCGGCGGTGCACCGATCACCGATGGACCGGTAGGCCTCCGACGCCGCCAGCAGTCCCTCGCCGTTATCGGCCGACAGCGATTCGCCATAGCCGGCAATGACATCGGCGATCGTCAGCGACAGCGTATTCGCGAGGTCACGGGCGCGCGGCGCCACCGAGGCGTCACCCCACTGGATGGCTACCTGCAGGCAGGCGAGCTCGTGGGTGGGCTGGTTGCGTTTGCGGGCGATGTCGGCGGCCGCGCGCACGGTCGCGATGGCGCGGCTCAGTTCGCCGTTGGCCGCCTGAGTCCATCCGGTCGCCACCGACAACGTGGTGTGCATGAACAGAAAGTCGGGCGGAACGCTGCGCCGAGCTTCGGCGAGCGCCTCCGCCGCCGCCGTCGGCTCGCCCAGTTTCGCGTGTGCCTCGGCCAGCGCGAAACAGGATGCCGGACGCAGACCCGTTGAAACGGCGTGTTTTTGGACGCCGGCAAGGGCCTCGTGCAGCACCTTCACCGCGGCGCGCAGGTCGCCCCGCACCAGGTCCGCGTGGCCGGTCAGATACGCGAGGTTGGCGTACGCGAGACCGGGAATGTCGGTCGTGGCTTCGGCCATCTGCTTGGCCGACGCCACGCAGTCCGAAATCCGGCCGGTCAGCCGGCATGCCCGCGCGTGCACACCGCCGAACCAAAACCGCATGTGAGAGGTCTCGTACGACTTCGCGGCGCGCCCGAACGCCCGGGCGGTCACGTCGGGCAACTCCTCGCCGCGACCCAGCGCACCAAGCGCCATGACGAGCGCGACGGACGCCATCATCGCGTGGAATTCCGACAACGTGCCGGAGCGCAACGCAAACGTCGCCTTCTCGGCGGCGGGTTCACAGCGCGCCGACACCGCGTCGACGCATGCCTCGATCGCCAGGCGGGCCGCGACCTCGGACTGGGATTCGGTGGTGGCGACGAGGCCGTCGAGGATCTCGGCGGCGGCCTTCGGCCGACCGAGCATCCAGATCAGGTTCGCGGCGCGGACGGTGCACCACAGGTGCCGGTTTCCGTTGGCGGTCTCGCTGATCTCGCGCAGGTACTCCTCCGCCTTGTCTCCGCGACCGAGCAACATCATGTTCTTCGCGAGCACCGTCTTGGCCTCGCTGAGGCCGGCGTCGGCGGCGGCCGTCGCCAACCTGTCGGCGAGGTCGAGGTCGAGCAGCGTCATCGCGTAGCGAGCCGAGTCGAGGAACAGTTCCGGATCGGCTTCCAGGTCAGAGTCGAGGGTGAGTAGGGCCCGGCGCACCGTCGCGTTCATGTCGGGATCGGGCTCTTTGGCCAGCCGCGTCGCGAGCTTGCCCCGGATGGTGGACAAATACATTTCGCCGGCGGTGGCGCGCCGCAGTTCGCCGAACATCGGGTGCGCGAGCCGGGCCATCAGTGTGCCGCCGGCGCGCTCCACGGTCACGAGATGCATGCGTTCGGCGACTTCGAGGTCGCGGCGGCGCACTACATCGCACAACACGTCCACGTCGAGCGGCTCGCACTGCGACAAGGTGTCGATGACCAGGGCCAGTTCCGGTGACAGCCGGCCGAGTTGCCGCCCGACGATGTCGCCAATACTGGCCGACACCGCGACGTCGCCGTCCCACATCCACACGCCGGCGACCTGGTGAATCAGACCCGCCGCAACCTGATCCTTGAGCAGTTGTCGCAGGAAGAAGGCGTTTCCCCCGGTCAGTTTCCAGAACCGGCGCGCGCTGCGGGCATCCACCGGTCCGCCCAGGGTCTCCTCGATGAGGCTGCAGGTCGCCGACGGCGACAGCGGGTCGAGATCCAGCCGGGTGAGTAGGCCGTCCTTCCACAGCGCGGTGACGGCGTCGGGCTCTTCCCCACCGGTCCGCAGCGTGACGACCAGCCGTACCTGTTTGGACTGCGCCAGTTGGTGCACGACGTGGGCGGACAACCCGTCAAGCAGGTGGGCGTCGTCGACGCCGACGAGCGCCTTGCTCCGGTTGTTCGGCGCGGCGAACGAATTGATCACCCGGCGCACGCTCGGCCACGGGTCGGTCATCGCCTCGCCCATCGAGGAGGTGAACGCGCCGAGCGGCAGCGGCCGTGCCGATTCGGTGCCGACAATCCAATCGGTGCGCTCGCCGGCGACGGCGGCCTGGGTCAGCACCTCCCGGGCGAGCCGGGTCTTGCCCACGCCCGCCGCCCCGGCGATTACCACACCGGAGTAATTGCCCACTCCGCGCAATGCCCGACGAATGACAGCCAGTTCGTTGTCCCGCCCGGTCAGCGGATCGCCGCTGGTCACGGGGCGACTATAGACCGCAAACTCTGGCCGACGGACGATTTCACCGCCTAATTACCGAAATCGACATTTTCCAGCAAAGAGACGTGTTTCCAACGTCGATATTGACGCGCGGCCGTTAGCCGCTCAGCGCGCGGTCCAGGTCGGCGATCAGGTCGTCGGTGCCCTCCAATCCGACCGAGATCCGCACCACCCCGTCGCCAAGGCCGATCGCGGCGCGTCCCTCCGGACCCATCGCGCGGTGGGTGGTGGTGGCCGGATGGGTGATCAGTGACTTCGCGTCGCCGAGATTGTTTGAGATGTCGATGATCCGAAGCTTGTCCAGTACCGCGAACGCGCGCTGCTTGCCGCGCTCCTCGGGGGCGTCGAGTTCGAAGGTGACGACGGTGCCGCCGCCGGTCATCTGCCGCTTCGCCAGGTCGTACTGCGGGTGCGACTCCAAGAACGGGTAGCGCACCCATCGCACCGCGGGGTGGTTCTCCAGGAACTGCGCGATGCGCAACGCCGAATCGGTGCCGTGCTGCACCCGTACCGCCATCGTCTCCAGCCCCTTCAGCAGCACCCATGCGTTGAACGGGCTGAGCGCCGGTCCGGTGTGGCGCATCAGTTTCTGCACCGGCTCGTCGATGTAGGTCTTGTCGCCGAGGATCGCCCCGCCCAACACGCGGCCCTGGCCGTCGATGTGCTTGGTGCCGGAATACACCACGACATCGACGCCCAGCGGGAAACCCTGCTGCAGCAGCGGCGTGGCAAAGACGTTGTCCAGCACGACCTTTGCCCCGGCGGCGTGCGCCATTTCGCAGACCGCGGCGATGTCGACGAGCGACTGCATCGGGTTCGACGGTGTCTCAAAGAACACCGCCTGAGTCGGCACCGACAGCGCCTGCTCCCACTGCGACAGATCGTCGCCGTCGACAAACACGGTCTCGATGCCCCACCGCGGCAGGATCTCGTTGCACACCACAAAGCATGAGCCGAACAGGCTGCGCGCGGCGACCAGCCGGTCGCCCGCGGCCAGTAAGGCGCCCAGCGACGTGAACACCGCGGCCATGCCGGTGGCCGTCGCGAACGCCGCGGGCGCGCCTTCGATCAAGCGCAGCCGCTCCTCGAACATCGAGATGGTCGGGTTGCCGTAGCGCGAGTAGACGTAACGCTCGATCTCACCGGTAAACGCCTTCTCGGCGTCGGCCGCGGTCTGGTAGACGTAGCCCGACGTCAGATACATCGCCTCGGCGGTTTCCTCGAAGCCCGAGCGCAGCAGCCCGCCGCGCACTCCGAGCGTGGCCTGGCTGACGCCGTCGGGCAGTTCGGCCGGATCGCGGATGCTCATGACTGTTTCCAGGGCAGGCCCACCGCCCGCCACCCGCTGCCGCCGCGGTGCCCCTGCTCGTCGAGGTGGCCCTCGAATCCGTCCAAGACGTTGTACGACGGCGCAATTCCGGCCCCGGTGGCGGCCTCAGCGGCGGCGATCGACCGGTTGCCGGAGCGACACAGGAAAACCACGGGCCGGTCCCCGGGTTCGACGCCGGCACCGATCAGTTCGTCGACGAACTTCGTGTTGCGTTTGCCGTCCACGCCCGACCACTGCACGTACACCACGTCGCGACCCAATTCCGAGATGTCCGGTACGCCGACGAACCGCCATTCCGCGTCGGTCCGGCAGTCCACCAGCACCGCGTCGGGGTTGTCGCTCAGCAGTTTCCATGCCTCTTCGGGCGTGATGTCACCTGCGTAGCTCACGGCGACGAGTCTATCGGTGGCGGCCGCGGGCGCGGCTGGACGGCTACCAGAGCTTGCGCAGCGCGGCGCCGACCTCGCGGACCCGTTCGCGCGCCGTCGGCACGTCGGCCGCGGTGGCCAGCGCGACCCCGAGCCGGTGTCGCGGGTAGCTCTGCGGAGAAGTGAACACCCGCACGTCGCTCTCCGGCACCGCCAGTGCGTCAGACAGCGCCTGGGTCGCCCGCTCGGTCTGCCGGTCATCGGGGGTGTCAACCGATTCGGTGCCGGCGTAGAAGACCTGGACGGCGGCCGGTGAGACCATGATGGTGTCGACCGGCAACCCGAGGATGGCCCGGGCGTGCAGTTCGAACTCGGACAGCCGCTGTGAGCGCAGCGTGACGAGGCCGCTGTCGTACGGGCGGGCGCTGACGTCGGCGAAGTACACCTCGTCACCGCGCACCAGCAGCTCGACGCCGTAGATGCCGCGGCCGCCGAGCGCGGTGATGACGCGGGCGGCGATCGACTTTGCGGCGTCCAGCGCGGCCGGGCTCATTACCTGCGGCTGCCACGACTCGAGGACGTCGCCGTCGAGCTGGCGATGCCCGATCGGTTCGCAGAAGTGCACGGCGCCGCCGCCGGGACCGGCGCTGCGCACGGTGAGCATGGTGACCTCGTAGTCGATCTCGACCATTGTCTCCGCGATCACCCTGGCCTGCGAAACCCGGCCGGCCGCCACCGCGCTCTCCCACGCGGGCGCGATGTCGTCGGGACGCAGCAGCACCGACTCGCCCTGGCCGGGCGCCGCCGCCACCGGTTTGACCACCAGCGGGTAGCCGGCGTGCTGGGCCACCGCCTCGAGCTCCGACACCGACCCGGCGAACCAGAACGGCGCCGTGGGCAGCCCAAGCTCGTCGCTGGCCAGTCGCCGCAGGCCCTCGCGGTCGAGGCTGAGCCTGGTGCTGCGCGCGGTCGGCACGACGTCGGCGAAGCCGCCGTCGGCGGCCGCGGTCAGCGCGTCGACGGCCACCGCGTCGGATTCGGTCACCACGTACTCCGGCTGCACGCGCCCGATCAGCGCGGCCAGCTCCTCGGGGTCGGTCACCTTCGCCACCACCGACTGGTCGGCGGTGCGCAGCGCGGGCGCCTCGGCGTGCCGGTCGACCGCGATCACCAACGCTCCGAGCCGCTGAAACGCGGTGACCAGTTCGCGGCCCAGCTCACCGGCGCCGAGCAGCATCACGGTCACCGCGCCGCTGGTTTCAGGTGCGGGCGGTGGTTGGTCTGGTGGCGGTTGGTCTGACGGCTGTTGGTCTGACGGCTGTTGGTCTGATGGCGAGCGCACAACACCGGCGGGAGTCTCGGGTGCGTGCGTTTCTTCGGTCACCAATCAGCCTTTCGATAGCCCGACGACATCGTCCACGTAGCACCACCGCCAGCTCTCCCCCGGCTCATGCGACCGCATCACCGGGTGATTGGTCCGCCCGAAGTGCCCGGTCGCATGCTGATGCGGGCTGGACTCGCAGCAGCCGACATGCCCACAGGTTATGCACATCCGCAGGTGCGCCCAATTCGATTCGCCCAAGTTGCGCGCACTCCTGGCACTGCCCCGGGGCCAGACGTCTCACCACCGCCGGCACCTGCGCGTGGAATTCTTCATGTTGCTCAAGGATAGGTGGGAGGTGGTTTCGCGACGTGGATGCCTCACTGTTGGCGGTGCTGGCGGCCGGGGTGTTGCTCTCGGGCCTGGCCCGCCGTTTCAACCTGTCGTCGCCGCTGATGCTTGTGCTGACCGGACTGGTCGCCGGGCTGATTCCCGGCGTTCCCGAGGTGCAGCTCAGCCCGCGGCTGGTGATGTTCGTCATCGTGCCCCCGCTGCTGTGGTCGGCCGGCTGGCAAAGCTCATACCTGGCGTTGCGCAAGAACTTTCGGCCGATCGCGCTGCTGGCGGTCGGGCTGCCGCTGGCCACCACGTTCGCGGTGGGCTGGGTGGCGTACAAGACCGTGCCGGAGCTGACCCTGGCCGCGGCGCTGACCCTCGGCGCGATCGTCGCGCCGCCGGACGCGGTGTCGGCCACCGCGATCGGGCGCAGGCTCGGTTTGCCGCGCCGGATCATGACACTGCTCGGCGGGGAGAGCCTGCTCAACGATGCGACCGCCCTGACCGCGTACAAGGTGTCGCTGGCGGCGGCGATCGGCACTGCTCAGGGCTGGGGCCATGGTGTGGTGACGTTCATGCTGGCCGCGGTCGGCGGCGTCGCGGTGGGCTGCGGGTTCGGCGCGGCGGTCGACTTCATCAGGTCGCGGCTGAACGACGCGTTGGTGGAGAGTGCGATCGGGTTGGTCGCGCCGTTCGTCACGTACCTGGTGGCCGAGGAGATCCACGGGTCGGGAGTGATCGCCGTCGTGGTGGCGGCGCTGATCCTCGGGCAGCGCTCGCCGCGGGCCAGCTACGCCACCCGACTGCAGGAGCTGGCGGTGTGGAGGGCCCTGCAACTGATCCTGGAATCGCTGGCGTTCCTGCTGATCGGCCTGCAGCTGCCGAGGATCGTCGCCGACCTGCGCGGCGTGTCGGCACCGGTGCTGATCTTCTCGTCGCTGGCGGTGTTCGCGACGGTGATCGTGGTGCGCATCGTCTGGGTGTATGCCTCCGCGTACCTGCCGCGGATGCTGTTCGCCGGCGTCCGGCAACGCGAAGCCAAGCCGACGCCGTCGCAGGTGTTCATTGTGGCGTGGGCGGGGATGCGCGGCGTGGTGTCGCTGGCCGCCGCCTTCGGCGTGCCGATGACGACGCTTTCCGGCGCGGCCTTCCCGGGTCGGGTGCACATCGAATTCCTGACATTCGTCGTCGTGGTGGGCACCCTGCTGCTGCACGGGCTGACGCTGCCGTGGCTGATCCGGATCCTGGGCGTGCGGGGCGACGATGCCCGCACCGACGCGATCGCGCAGGCCGCCGCGCAGGACAAGGCTGCCCGCGCGGCCGCCGAACGGCTCGACGAGCTGCTCGAGGAGGGCCACACCGACGTGCACGAGCGAGCCGCCGACATACTTCGCGGCTGGAACACGCGCAGGCGCAACTCCGGGTGGGAACGGCTCGGCCGCGACGACGCCGACATCGGCGAGAGCCCGGCGTCGGCGTTCAAACGGCTGCGGCTGGAAATGCTTGCCGCCGAACGGGAGACCTTCATCGCCGAGCGTGACGGCGGACGCATCGACGACGAGGTGCTGCGTTCGGTGCTGCACGGGCTGGACCTCGAGGAGGCCACGCTCAACCGCGATTAGGTAGGCGTGTCGTTGGAGTGTCGGGGCATGCCTTACGGCTGGCCGGGCAGCAGACGCACCATCAGACCATGCGCCTCGGCGAGCACCATGCCCTGGCCGTCGGTGAGTTCGGCGGAGACGAACACCTTGCGGCCTTCGGCGGAATCCACTCTGCCGCGGATGCTCAGCGGCTCGTTGATCGGGGTCACGTTGCGGTAGTCGACATGCAGGAAGGCGGTGCGGCTGATCGGCCGCCCGGCGGCGTGCACGACCATTCCGAAGACGTGGTCGAACAGCAGCGGCAGGACGCCGCCGTGTACGGCGTAGTTGCCGCCCACGTGATAGCGGCTGAAGTGGCCCTTCATCGCGACACCGTCGGGCCGGAATTCGGTCAGCGTCCACGGCGGGATGAGCAGGCTGCCCATGCCCGGCATGTTGGGGGCGCGGCCGGCCGGAGCGACCCCCTCGGCCGCCTCGTGCGGGTCGAGCATCTCGGCGAGATCCTCGGCACGCTGCGCGGCGTCGTCCCACACCTGGTCGCCGGGGGCCGCCGACACCGCCAAGTCCTGGAGGCGCCGCATCGCGGCGACGAACCGGATGAAGCCCGGTGGCGGCTCGGCGACGTCGTAATCGGGGAAGCCGCCGTGCCTGCGGTAGTCGGGATCTTGGGACTCGGGCGAATTGTCGGTCACGGGCGGGCCGCCAGGATGTCGCGGCGCACGATGGTCTGGTCACGCCCGGGGCCGACGCCGATGCACGAAACGTGGGCGCCGGCAAGCTCTTCCAGCCGCAGCACGTAGTCGCGGGCCTTGGCCGGCAGGTCGTCGAACTGGCGGGCCGCCGAGATGTCCTCCCACCAGC
The DNA here is from genome assembly GCF_035640695.1 of Mycobacterium sp. GTDB lineage: Bacteria > Actinomycetota > Actinomycetes > Mycobacteriales > Mycobacteriaceae > Mycobacterium. The sequence goes on along the minus strand of NZ_DASQVQ010000048.1, from coordinate 23,748 downwards.
CCGGCAACTCCTCGTATATCGGCTCGGCCCGGGCGACGTCGCTCTGGGTCATCGGCATCTCGTCGACGCGCTTGCCGCCGACGGTGTAGCCGACGCACACCGGCACGGTTTCCAGGCTGGACAGCACGTCGAGCTTGGTCAGGAAGTAGTCGGTGATGCCGTTGACCCGGGTGGCGTAGCGGGCGATCACCGCGTCGAACCAGCCGCAGCGGCGACGCCGCCCGGTGGTGACGCCGAACTCGCCGCCGGTCTTGGTCAGATACTCGCCGAACTCGTCGAACAACTCGGTGGGGAACGGGCCGGAACCCACCCGGGTGGTGTAGGCCTTCAGGATGCCGAGCACGGTGCCGATCCGTGTCGGGCCGATGCCGGATCCGACGGCCGCGCCGCCCGCGGTCGGATTCGACGACGTCACATACGGATATGTGCCGTGGTCGACGTCGAGCAGCGTGCCCTGCGAACCCTCCAGCAGCACGGTTTCCCCGCGGTCGAGCGCGGTGTTGAGCAGCAGCCTGGTGTCGGCGATGCGCTGCGCGAACCCGTCGGCCTGTTCGAGCAGCGTGTCGACGATCTGGGCAGGGTCCAGCGCCCTGCGGTTGTAGATCTTGACCAGCACCTGATTCTTGAATTCCAGTGCGGCCTCGATCTTTTGGGCCAGCAGGGCCGGGTCGAGGACGTCGGACACCCGGATGCCGATGCGGGCGATCTTGTCTTGGTAACACGGACCGATGCCGCGGCCGGTGGTGCCGATCTTCTTGCTGCCGGCGTAGCGCTCGACGACCTTGTCGATCGCCACGTGGTACGGCATCAGCAGGTGCGCGTCGGCGGAGATCAGCAGCCGCGACGTGTCGACGCCGCGCTCGGCGAGCCCGGCCAGTTCGGTGAGCAGCACGCCGGGATCGACGACGACGCCGTTGCCGATCACGTTCGTCACACCGGGCGTCAGGATGCCCGACGGAATCAGGTGCAGCGCGAACAATTCGCCGCTCGGCAGGACGACGGTGTGGCCGGCGTTGTTGCCACCCTGATACCGCACCACCCACTGCACCCGGCCACCGAGTAGATCGGTGGCCTTGCCCTTGCCCTCGTCGCCCCATTGGGCGCCGATCAGGACGATTGCCGGCATGGCGGTTCTCCTGCTTATCGTGGTCCAGCCGGTGACCCACCATATCCCAGCATTGACGAGGAGTTTCGTTGGCCGCCGCGGACGTCGCAGTGTTGTTGTTCGGTGATCACCGGCTGCCCGGGCGGTTGGCTGGGTTGCCCGTGGCCGACGCCGCCGACATCGACGCCGCGTGCCGCGATCATCGCCGGTTGATCGTCGTCGGCTCGGACGCCGACCTCGCCGCGGTGCTCACCGAGTTGCTGCGCACCGAAAGACTCGATGTGGAGATCGGATTCGTGTCGCCGCACCGCTCGGCGGCCACCCGCGCCTACCGGCTGCCGCGGGGCCGCCGCGCGGCGCGGCGGTCGCTTACCGGAACCGCGCGGCGGGTTCCGCTGATCCGCGACGACACCGGGCATGCGATAGCCGGCGCCGCGATGTGGCGCGGCGTGGATGGACCGTTGCACGGGGAGGCGGTCGTCGACGACACCACGTTGTTCGACGGCGACGTGGCCTGGGTGCGGGTGGAACCGACCGCAAGGATGCCGGGGCTGCGGGCGGCGGTGGTCACGTTCGGTGGCCGCAGTGGGCGCTGGGTGACGGGCAGGGCCGCGCAGCTGGGCACAACGGGCGCATTGGTGAGCCGCGACGGCGTCGCCGCCGAGCGGGCCGTCAAGCGCTCGACGTTCTATCGGCACATCACGGGCTGGCTGCTGGTGAAATAGCGCGGGCCGGCTCACGGTTTCGCCGAGACCGACGTTTTGCGAAGCGCTACTCGGACTTTTTCGGCAAAACGTCGGTCTGGAGTGACCCGGCACACGAGGCAGGGTCGGGAGGTTGCCGCTCCGGTAGCTTCGTGTGGTGAACATTCGCCCGATCCAGCAGTCGGTACGGCCGAGCCCGGTGTTCCTGGCGATTTGCGGGATCACCGCGGCCGGCGGCGTGCTGGCATGGCTGGCCCAGGAGTCGGTGACCCCGATGTCCTACGTCGGCGTGTTCGTGTTCGTGATCGCCGGTTGGCTGGTGTCGCTGTGTCTGCACGAATTCGCCCACGCGTTCACCGCGTGGCGCTTCGGTGACCACGACGTCGCGGTGCGCGGCTATCTGACGCTGAACCCGATGCGGTATTCCAATCCGCTGCTGTCGCTGGGTCTGCCGCTGTTGTTCATCGCGCTTGGCGGGATCGGCCTGCCCGGCGGAGCGGTTTATGTGCGCACATCGTGGATGACGCCGTGGCGGCGCACGCTGGTCGCGCTCGCCGGTGCGATGGTCAACGCGGTGCTGGCCGTGGTGCTGCTGGTGCTCACCTATCTGTTCTTCGACCCGCGCCATGCGGTGTTCTGGTCCGGGATGGCGTTTCTCGGCTTCCTTCAGGTGACCGCGGTGGTGCTGAACCTGTTGCCGATTCCGGGGCTGGACGGCTACGGCGCACTGGAACCGCACCTGAGCCCGCAGACTCAGCGATCGCTGGAGCCGGCCAAGCAGTTCGGCTTTTTCATCCTGCTGATCATCCTGCTCGCGCCGCCGCTGAACCGCTGGTTCTTCGGCATTGTCTACTGGTTCTTCGACCTCTCGGGAGTGCCGCACGTCCTCGCCGCCCTCGGCGGCCAACTGACCCGGTTCTGGTCGGCCTGGGGCTGACAACGCCTTGCAACATATGCGTTAATCCGCATATATTGCATATATGGGCGTGGGGCACGATCACACGGAGACCGACACCCGAGTTTCCCGCATGATCGCCGCGTCGGTCATCCTTGCCGCATTCTTCCTGCTCGAACTGGTTGTCGCGGTCGTCATCGATTCGATCGCGTTGCTTGCCGACGCCGGTCACATGCTCACCGACCTGGTCGCGATGTTCATGGCGGTGACCGCCGTGGTGCTGGCCCGCCGCGGCAGCCGCTCGCCGGACCGCACATACGGCTGGCATCGCGCCGAGGTGTTCGCTGCGACCGGCAACGCGGTTCTGCTGCTTGGTGTTTCGGTGTTCATCATGTACGAGGCGATCGACCGGATCGGCCGCGCCCCGGAGATCCCCGGCGTCCCGATGGTCACCGTCGCGCTGGCCGGCCTGGTCGCGAATGCGGTGGCGATCCTGCTGCTGCGATCCGGTGCCGACAGCCTGGCGGTGCGCAGCGCGTACCTGGAGGTGCTCGCCGACGCGGTCGGCAGCGTCGGCGTCCTGATAGCCGGCGTGGTGACGCTGACCACGCAGTGGCGCTACGCCGACGTCGTCGTCGGCGTGCTGATCGCGTTGTGGGTGATCCCGCGGGCAATCTCGTTGGCCCGGGCCGGGCTGCGGATTCTGTCCGAGTCGTCACCGATCCACATCGACGTCGACGAGTTGCGTGCGGCCCTGTGCGCGGTCGACGGCGTCACCGGGGTGCACGACCTGCACGTGTGGACACTGGTGCCGGGTAAGGACATGGCGACCGCCCACCTGACCAGTCGCAAGGACTCGGCACGAGTGCTCGAGGAGGCCAGGGCGGTGCTCGCCGCCCGCGGGCTCGAGCACGCGACGGTTCAGGTGGAGCCACCCGACGGCAGCGGCGACTGCCGGGAACAGACGAACTGGTAGGGCTTACAGCCCGAGCTGTGCGCGGGCCTTCGGATCGCAGTCGTCGAGCAGATCAAGGCACCGGTTGAACTCGTCGGTCTCACCGATCGCGTCGGCCGCGCGGGCCAGCACCGCCACACACCGCAGAAATCCCCGATTCGGCTCGTGGTCATACGGCACCGGCCCGAAACCCTTCCAGCCGTTGCGCCGCAACTGATCCAGCCCGCGGTGATATCCGGTCCGCGCATACGCATAGGCGGTGATCGCCTTGTCGTCGGCCAGCGCATCCTCCGCCAACGCCGCCCACGCAACCGACGCGGCGGGGTGCGCCGCGGCGACGATCGCGGGGTTCTCGTTGGCCCGCAGCTCGGCCTCGGCCGCCTCGTCGGCGGGCAACAGAATCGGGTCGGGCCCCAAAAGGTCTCCGATCGGTGTCATGGGCACCATTGTGCCGTGCGGCGGTGCGGCGGGGCGGCCTGGAGTCGATAAGCTCCAGCGGTAGCACCACCACGGGGAGGACACCAACACCCATGGCAGACCCATCGGGGGCCGACGCCGACGCAACGGCCGAATCCGACGCACCGTCAACCGCGGATGACCCGGCCACCGACACCCAGCCGGCCCGGGCCGTCGGCTCCGAGCCGCCCACCGAGGCGTTTTCGGGGTCCGGGGAGGTCGACACCGCGGAGCCGACCGAGGTGATCAGCGCGCCGGGCCGGACGCCGCCGCCGGAACCCGCGCGGCGGCCGGAACGACGCTTTACCGCGCCGTCGGGTTTCGACGCCGGCTCCACCGAGAAAATCGACGTCGGCCCGGAGCCGGCTACCGAGGTGATGTCGGTGCCGACGGAGCCCGTCGAGCGGCCCGCCGTCGGTCAGCCTCCGCTGCTTCCGCCGAGAAGTGCTGCGCCGCGGTCGATTCCGCCGCGCGGAGGTTCCGGGCCGGGCAGGCGGCGCAGTTGGGGTTGGGTGTTGGCGCTGATCCTGGTGATCGCGGCGCTGGCCGCGGTCGCGATCCTCGGCACGGTCTGGTTGACGCACAAGGGCTCGCCAAGGGCGTCGCGTCAGGATCAGGTCCGCAGCACCATCGAGGACTTCGACATCGCGGTGCAAAAGGGTGACCTCGCCACGCTGCGCGGCATCACCTGCGGCACCACCCGCGACGCCTACGTCAGCTACGACGACCGCGCGTGGGCCGACACGCATGCCCGAGTGGCCGCGGCCAAGCAGTATCCGGTGGTCGCCAGCATCGATCAGGTCGTGGTCAACGGCGACCATGCCGAAGCCAACGTGACGTCGTTCATGGCGTTCGACCCGGCGACGCGCTCGACGCGCAGCTTCGACCTGCAGTTCCGCGACAACCAGTGGAAGATCTGCCAGGCACCGAATGGCTAGCCGGTGACCGACCGGCCCGCGCTGTGCAGGTCCTTGCAGGCCTCAACGACCCGGTCCGACATCGCGGCCTCGGCCTTTTTCATATAGCTGCGCGGGTCGTAGACCTTCTTGTTGCCGACCTCGCCGTCCACCTTCAGCACGCCGTCGTAGTTGGTGAACATGTGCCCGGCCACCGGGCGAGTGAACGCGTACTGGGTGTCGGTGTCGACGTTCATCTTGACCACGCCGTAGCGCAGCGCCTCCTCGATCTCCGATTTCAGCGAGCCCGATCCGCCGTGGAAGACGAAGTCGAACGGCTTGGCGCCGTCGGGCAGGCCGAGCTTGGCGGCGGCCACCTTCTGGCCCTGGTCGAGAATGTCGGGGCGCAGCTTGACGTTGCCGGGCTTGTAGACGCCGTGCACGTTGCCGAACGTGGCGGCCAGCAGATACTTGCCGTGCTCGCCGGTGCCCAGCGCGTCGATGGTCTTCTCGAAGTCCGCCGGCGTGGTGTAGAGCTTCTCGTTGATCTCGTGCGCGACGCCGTCTTCCTCGCCGCCCACCACGCCGATCTCGATCTCGAGGACGATCTTCGCGGCCGCCGCGGCCTTCAGCAGCTCCCGCGCGATCTCGAGGTTCTCGTCGATCGGGACCGCCGAGCCGTCCCACATGTGTGACTGAAACAACGGGTTCTCGCCGGCGGCCACCCGCTTTGACGAAATCGCGAGCAGCGGCCGCACGTAACTGTCGAGCTTGTCCTTCGGACAGTGGTCGGTGTGCAGCGCGACGGTGACCGGGTACTTCTCGGCGACCACGTGGGCGAACCCGGCCATTGCGATCGCGCCGGTCACCATGTCCTTGACGCCGAGGCCGGAGCCGAACTCGGCCCCGCCGGTGGAGAACTGGATGATGCCGTCGCTGCCGGCGTCGGCGAAGCCCTTCAGCGCCGCGTTGATGGTTTCCGAGGACGTGCAGTTGATGGCCGGGAACGCAAACGAGTTCTCCTTGGCGCGGCTGAGCATCTCGGCGTAGACCTCCGGCGTGGCGATGGGCATGGGCGTTCCTCTCGGCTGATCCAGGTCTCGACCCGCAGTATCCCAGGAACGAGCGCGACACGATGGGGGGTTCACACCCCGGCGCCGGTATGTTTGGGCCCCATGAGCACGACCATGATGGCCCTGCCGAGCCTGATGGACCCGATGTACTGGATCGGGCCCGGCGGCTTGTTCGCGTCGGCGGTGCTGCCCGGCATCCTGCTCATCGTCTTCATCGAGACCGGGCTGCTGTTCCCGATCCTGCCCGGCGACTCGCTGTTGTTCACCGGCGGCCTGCTGGCCGCGGGCGGGACGCTGAACATCTGGACGCTGGTGATCGCGATCCCGGCCGTCGCCGTCGCCGGCGACCAAACCGCCTACTTCATCGGCCGCCGGATCGGGCCTGCGCTGTTCAACAAGGAAGACTCGCGGTTCTTCAAGAAGCACTACGTCACCGAGTCACACGAGTTCTTTGAGAAATACGGGCCGTTCACGATCATCCTGGCCCGCTTCGTGCCGATCGTTCGGACGTTCACCCCGGTCGTCGCCGGTGTCTCGAAGATGCGCTATCCGGTGTTCCTGGGCTTCGACATCGTGGGCGGCGTGCTGTGGGGCGCCGGCGTGACGCTGCTGGGTTACTTCCTGGGCAACGTGCCGTTCGTCAAGGCGCACCTCGAGCTGATGATCCTGCTGATAGTCGTCCTGTCGATCCTGCCCGGCATCATCTCGGTGGCGAAGGGTCTGCGGGACCGGCGCCGGTCACGCGGCTCCGGCCCGCAACCGGAACCGCTGCCCGAGCAGTCGAGCTAGCGCCCGCGCAGCGCGACAAACAGCTCGCCCAGGCCGGCAAGTGAATTGGCGGGCAGGAACAGATCGCAGTGGGGCAACGCGGCCGCCATCGATCCGGCGAGCGGCCGGAAGCCGCGGTAGGCGGCGCGCGGGTTGAGCCAGATGAGTAACTCGGCGCGCCGCCGGACCCGGCCCAGTGCGCGTTCGAGCACTTCGGGCGGCTCGCTGTCCCAGCCGTCGGAGGCGATGACCACGACCGCGCCGCGCAGCGCGTTGCCGTGCGGCGGCGACAGCAGCTCGCCGATGCAGCGACCCAGATGTGTTCCGCCGTACCGGTCGATGACCTTGGCGTTTGCCCGCGCGAGCGCGACCTCGGCCGAGCGGTGTGACAGCACCGGCGTGAGCCTGGTCAGCGACGTCGAGAACGCGAAGACCTCCGGGCGAATCCCCGCTTTCCGCAGCGCGGTGGCCCGCATGAGATGCAGGTACATCGTCGCGTACGGCTGCATGGACCCGCTGACGTCGCACGCCAGGACGACGCGACGCGGCCGGACGCGGCGGCGGGTGCGCGCCAGCATGACCGCCTCCCAGCCGGTTGCCCGCGAGGCGTGCATCGTGCGCCGCAAATCGATCCACTTTCCGTGTTGGTTCTCTTCGCGGCGCAAGGTGCGCCGGCGCGGCCAGTGGGCCTCGGCGTGCTCGAGCCACGAACCAAGAAGACGCAGATCCTGCGGATCGAACCGGTCAAAAGGTTCCTCCGCGCGCGCAACGATGCGGCTCGGCAGCACATCGGGCAGCGCTACGCCGTTGGGTTGCCCGCCGGTCGCGGTCGGCGACGACCGACGGGTGGTCCATGGCAGGCCGCCATCGGTTGCGACGCCGCCGTCTCGTATACCGGGTGCGGGCGACGGCGGCGCGCCCCGGATTGCCTTGCGCGCGTGCTGATCCACGGCAAACACCGCGTCGGTGAAGATTGCGTCGAACACCGCATTGAAGGGGGCGATGTCATCCATCCGATTCACCAGTGTGAGACGCGCCGCCCAGTACAGCTGCGCGCGCGTGCGCGGAGCCAACCGGCCAAGCGCGTGCACGAAGGCGGCCGGCCCGCTGGCCGATACCACCACCCCGCCGGCGCGTATCCGCGCAACCAGCGCCGCCGCGAACGTCGCCCGATCGACGCCGCGCAGCAGAAACGGAGCATTCATTGCCTGCGGCGCAAGACTTTACGGCCGAGGACAAGGAGCAGCAACAGCGAAAGCGACGCCACCGCGACCGCGGCGGGAACGTACTTCTTCAGGCTGGCGCCGGCCAAGTCGAGCAGGTCTATTGGCTCCGGCTCGGCCGACGTCGTCGCGGCGGCGCTTTCGGTTGCGGCCACCGGTGTCGCGGTGGCGCCATCGGTAGCCGCCACCGGTTCGGACGATGCGGCGGATCGGGCCAGCTTCGCCTCGAGAGATTCGACGAATTCGCCAAGCAGCTTCTCCGATACCTGCTGCAAAATCGAGCTGCCGAACTGGGCGAGCTTGCCGACGATCTTCAGGTCGGTGTCGACGGTGACGCCGGTGTGGTCGCCGGCCTCGCGCATCTGCGCGGTGACGGTGGCCGCGGCGTTGCCGGTACCGCGCTGCTCCTTGCCCTTTGCGTCAATGACGGCGCGGTGGTTCTCCCGGTCGAGCTCGACGAAGCGCGCCCTGCCGCTGAACTCGGTGGTGACCGGGCCGACCTTGACTTTCACCTTGCCGAGGTAGTCCTCGCCGTCCCGGCCGGTCATCTGCGCGCCCGGCATCAGCGGGATGACCTGCTCGAGGTCGCTCAGCACGTCCCAGGCTTGTTCCAGCGGTGCGCTGACGGCGAACTCGTTGGCGATCTTCACTGCTGAATTCCCTTCACATAGTCGGCGAACGCGTCCCGAATGGTGTCGCGGTCGTCCGGGGTCTTGGCGAGCGCACCGAGGCCCATGATCGCGTCGGATGCCGAGAACTCCGCTACGCCGAGCGACACCAGCGCCGCGACCCAGTCGATGGTCTCCGCGACACCGGGCGGTTTGTCTAGATCGAGTTCCCTTGCGGTGCCGACAAATTGGGCCGCATGCTCGATCAACGCGGTGGTGGCGCCCGGCACGGTCCGCCGGACAATCGCGGCCGTCCGTTCCGGCTGCGGGTAGTCGATCCAGTGGTAGAGGCACCGCCGCCGCAACGCGTCGTGGAGGTCGCGACTTCTGTTCGACGTGAGCACCGCGATCGGGGGGCGTTCGGCGACGAAGGTACCCAGCTCGGGCACGGTGACCGAGGCCTCACCGAGGAATTCCAGCAGCAGCGCCTCGAATTCGTCGTCGGCGCGGTCGATCTCGTCGATCAACAGCACCGGCGGTGTCGGGCCGCGATACCGCACGCACTGCAGGATCGGGCGGTCGACCAGATACGTCTCGGTGTACAGGTCGGATTCGTCGATACCGGCGCCACGCGCCTCGGCGAGGCGGATGCTGAGCAATTGGCGTTGGTAATTCCAGTCGTAGAGCGCCTCGCTGGCGGTGAGTCCCTCATAGCACTGCACGCGGACCAGCGGCGCGTTCAGCGCGGCAGCGAGCGTCTTGGCGGCGGTCGTCTTGCCCACGCCCGGCTCGCCCTCGAGCAGCAGCGGACGGCCCAGGCCCACCGCGAGGTAGACCGCCGACGCGGTACCGACGTCCAGGAGGTAATCGTGCGCGTCGAATCGCGCGATTACGTCGTCGACGTCACCAAATGTCATGGCGTCACCGACGCGAGCAGTCGTTGGTAGTCGTCCCAGGTGTCGACGTCAAGCGGAACGGCGCCGTCGACGACCACCTCGCGGACGACGATGCGGCCGGATTCGATGATCTGCCACACGCCCTTGTCGCCGTGCAGGCCCACCAGAGCGCCAAAGACGTCGGTACTGAACCAGAATGGATGACCGATGCCGTCGGTGTAGCGGCACACCGCTATCGGGGCGGATCCCTTTTCGGCGATCAGCCGCCGCACCGCGCCCGGCGCCAACCCGGGCTGATCGCCGAGCATCAGCACAATGCCGGTCGCGTGCGGATCGATGCTGCCCAGCGCCGCGCGCAGCGACGACGAACATCCGGAGCCATAGTCGCCGACGATTACCACATCGACGTCGCCGAGCGCTACAGCATCAAGAACCGCGGCCGCGGCGGCGCCGAGCGTGACGATGATCTGGTCGAACGAACATGCCCTCGCGACGTCGACCGACGCACCGAGTACCGTGTTATCACCAAGGGGCAGTAGCTGTTTCGGCGTACCGAGGCGGCTGGAGCCGCCAGCCGCCAACACGATGCCGGTCACCGGCCTCGTGTTCATGTTTGCGCTCTGGTCGCGAACGACTGCCGGCATGCCGAGGAACAGAACCAGAAGTGCTCGCCGCGCACGCGCAAGTGTTCGGTGTCCGGACCGACCGTCACCGTCATGCCGCACACCGGATCGACGGCCTCTTCCGTCTCGGTCGTATCGGCGATGATCGAGGTGCCGCCACGAACCTCCTGAATGATTTCGGCAATGATCGAGACGGCGATCTCGCCGGGTGTCTTCGCGCCGATCGCCAAGCCGACCGGGGTGTGCACCCGGTGGCGCTCGGCGTCGGTGAGGCGCAGCCCGTCGAGGATCGCCGCACCGCGAATCCTGCTGGCGACCAACCCGATATACCCCACGCCGGCGTCAAGGGCGCCGCGGATCATCTCGGCTTCCGGTCCGCCGTGGGTGGCGACCACCACCGCGGTCGCCTGCCGCAGGTCCGCCGAGTCGTCGCGTTGCACGTCGTATCCAAGCACGGCGCACACCTCGGCGAGCTTGTCGGCGATCGGCGTGGAACCGCATATCCGCACCAACGGCGCGGGAACCTGTGGTGCCAAGAAGATCTCCAGTGCGCCACCGGACAGGCACGGGTTCACGACGACGCATGCGCCCGGTGCGTCCGGAAAGTGCGCGTCGCCGTCGGGCAGCACCCGCAGCAGCACGCTCTGGCCCGCCTGCAGCGCGCCCAGCGCCGCCTTGCGCACGGAGTTCTGCGCGCACTGGCCGCCGACGAATCCTTCGATCGTCCCGTCTTGCAACAGGATCGCCTCGTCACCCGCGCGTGCCGAGGCGGGTTGCTGCGCACGGACCACGGTCGCATGGACGAACGGCGTGCGGTCCCGCAGCAGCTGCTCGGCACGTTCACTAATGGTCATCGCCCAAGCCCTCAATCGGCCCTCAGATCGGCGGTGTGGGCCGGCCCTGCATCGCCTCCCACACCCGCGAGGGCGTGAGCGGCATGTCGGCGTGCCGAACGCCGAACGGCGCCAATGCATCCACCACCGCGTTCACCACCGCCGCCGGTGAGCCGACGGTGGCCGATTCGCCGATGCCCTTTGCCCCGATCGGGTGGTGTGGCGACGGCGTGACCGTGAATCCGGTCTCGAGGTCGGGCACCTCCAGCGCTGTCGGGATCAGGTAATCCATCAATGACCCGCCCAGGCAGTTGCCCTCCTCGTCGAACGCGATGATCTCCATCAGCGCCATGCCGATGCCGTCGGTGATCCCGCCATGCACCTGGCCCTCGATGATCATCGGGTTGATGCGGGTGCCGCAGTCGTCGACGGCCAGGAACCGTCGGACCTTCACCACGGCGGTGCCGGGATCGATGTCCACGACGCAGAAATACGCGCCGTACGGGTAGGTCAAGTTCTCCGGGTTGTAACAGATTTGAGCGTCCAGGCCGCCCTCGATGCCCTCCGGCAGGTCGCCGGCGCCGTGTGCGCGCATCGCGATGTCCTGAATCGTCACCGACGCCGACGGGTCGCCTTTGACGCGGAATGATCCCTTCTCCCACTCCAGGTCGGCGATCGATGCCTCCAGCATGCCCGAAGCGATGATCTTCGCCTTGTCGCGGACCTTGCGCGCGACCAGCGCCGCGGCCGCGCCCGAGACCGGGGTCGACCGGCTGCCGTAGGTGCCGAGGCCGAACGGCGTCTGGTCGGTGTCGCCGTGCACGACGTCGATGTCGTCGGGCGGAATCCCGAGCTCTTCGGCGACGATCTGGGCGAATGTGGTCTCGTGGCCCTGCCCCTGCGTCTGCACCGACAGGCGCACAACCGCTTTGCCGGTCGGGTGCACGCGCAGCTCGCAGCCGTCGGCCATGCCCAGCCCGAGGATGTCCATGTCCTTGCGCGGTCCCGCCCCGACGGCCTCGGTGAAGAACGACATCCCGATGCCCATCAGTTCCCCGCGTTGGCGGCGCTGCTTCTGCTCGGCGCGCAGCGCGTCGTAGCCGATCATGTCCATGGCCTTGCGCATCGTGGTCTGGTAGTCGCCCGAGTCGTAGACCCATCCGGTCTTGCTGCGGTACGGAAACTGATCGGGCCGCAGCAGATTGCGCAGCCGCAGCTGCGCCGGGTCGATCTTCAGCTCGTAGGCCAGGCAGTCCACCAGTCGTTCGACGAAGTACACCGCTTCGGTGATGCGGAACGAGCATGCGTACGCCACACCACCGGGCGCCTTGTTGGTGTAAACCGCGGTCATGTGGCAATAGGCGGCCTCGATGTCGTAGCTGCCGGTGAATACGCCGAAGAAGCCGGCCGGGTACTTCACCGGTGCGGCCGTGCCGTTGAACGCGCCGTGGTCGGCAAGCACATTCGAGCGGATCGCCAGAATCTTGCCGTCCTTGGTCGCGGCGATCTCGCCGACCATGATGTAGTCGCGCGCGAAGCCTGTGCTGGTGAGGTTTTCGCTGCGGTCCTCCATCCACTTCACCGGCTTGCCGAGCAGCAACGAGCCGACGATCGCGCACACATAGCCGGGATAAATCGGCACCTTGTTGCCGAACCCGCCGCCGATGTCCGGTGAGATCACCCGGATCTTGTGTTCGGGCAACCCGGCCACCAACGCGTACAGCGTGCGGTGCGCGTGCGGCGCCTGGGTGGTCGACCACAGCGTGAGCTTGCCCGACACCGGGTCGAGATCGGCCACCGCGCCGCAGGTCTCCATCGGCGCGGGATGCACTCGGGGATAGACGATTTCCTGCTTGACGACCACATCGGCCGTCGCGAACACCGCCTCGGTCGCCGCCGCATCGCCGGTCTGCCAGTCAAAGCAGTGGTTGTCGGTCTTGCCCTCGAGGTCGGTGCGGATCACCGGGGCTTCGGGGTCCAGGGCGCGTCTTGCGTCGATCACCGGGTCCACTGGCTCGTACTCGACATCGATCAATTCGAGCGCATCACGTGCGGAGTACCGGTCCTCGGCGACGACGAACGCGACCTCCTGGCCCTGGAACCGCACCTTGTCGGTGGCCAGTACCGCCTGAACATCGTTGGACAGCGTCGGCATCCACGCCAGGCCTTTTTCGGCGAGGTCGGCCCCGGTGACCACGGCCTTGACCTTCGGATGTGCTTGGGCCGCGGTGGTGTCGATGCCCACGATGCGGGCGTGGGCGAACGGCGAACGCAGGATCGCCAGGTGCAGCATGCCGGGCAGCGCCACGTCGTCAACATAGGTGCCGCGGCCCCGGATGAACCGCGGATCCTCCTTGCGCAGCATGCGGCCGTGCCCGCACGGCTTCTGGTTGTTATCGAAGAGTTCCTCGGGGCGAGATTCGACCGTTGTCATGAGGGGCTCCCGGCTTCCAGCAGCGGCTCGGCGGCGTCGCCGCCGTGAGTGGTGTCGGTCTGTGCCTCCGGCGCGAATTCCGCATCGGTGGGGCCCGATTCGACGGTGCGCCCGTTGCCGTGTCGGGCCGCCCATTGGATGGAGCGCACGATCGTGGTGTAGCCGGTGCACCGGCAGATCTGGCCGGAGATGGCCTCGCGGATCGTGGTCTCATCGGGGTCGGGGTTGCGGTCGAGCAGTGCGCGGGCGGTGATCATCATCCCCGGCGTGCAGAACCCGCACTGCAGGCCGTGGCACTGCATGAAGCCCTCCTGCACCGGGTCGAGTCGGCCATCGACCTCGAGGCCCTCGACCGTGCGCACGTCGTGCCCACCGGCCATCGCCGCCAGCATGGTGCAGGATTTCACCGGTTCGCCGTCCACCGCGACCACGCAGGTGCCGCAGTTGCTGGTGTCGCATCCCCAGTGAGTTCCGGTGAGCCGCAATTGATCCCGCAGAAAGTGCACCAGCAGCATCCGAGGTTCGATGTCGGCGGCCACCGATTCGCCGTTGACTGTCATGTTCACCTGCATGGTCAGCGCCCTTCGGATCGGTGTTCGCCGCGCACCCGCTGTGTCGCGGTGCGCAGCGTTCGGATGGTCAGCTCGGCGGCGAGGTGTCGCTTGTATTCGGCACTGCCCCGCATGTCAGACACCGGCGCACACGCGTCGGCGGCGCGCCGGCCGGCCTCGGCGAACACGTCGTCGGTGGCGGCCCGGCCGGCCAGCTGGTCCGACACCGCGCGCAGCCCCGCGGCGTCGGCGTTGACGGCGGTCAGACCGACCCTGGCCGCCGCGAGCGTGTCGCCGTCGAGGGCAACCGCGGCACCGGCGGCGGTGACCGCCCAGTCTCCGACGCGGCGCTCCACCTTGGCGTAGGCGCTGGATGCGTTCGGCGGCCGGGGAATCCGGATTTCGGTGAGCATCTCGTTGCCGGCGAGCGTGGTCTCGTATGGGCCTGCGAAAAAGTCGTCGATCGCGATCTCGCGAGTGCCCGATGGACCACGAACAACGCACACGGCGCCCAGCACCGTGCACACGGTGGTCAGATCCTCGGCCGGATCCGCCTGGCACAGCGATCCGCCGACGGTGCCGCGGTTGCGCACCACCGGGTCGGCAATCATCCGCTCGGCATCGCGAAAGATCGGACAAACCGCCGCCAGCGCGTCGGACTCCAGCACCTCGCGGTGGCGGGTCATCGGACCGATGCGAACCACGTCGGTATCCATCACGATGTAGCCCAGCTCGGGCGCCAAGTCGTTGATGTCGACGAGATACTCCGGATTGGCGATGCGCAACTTCATCATCGGCAGCAGGCTGTGGCCGCCGGCGATTATTCGTGCGTCTTCGCCCAGCCGGTCCAGCAATCCGATGGCGTGGTCGACGCTGGTGGCGCGTTCGTATTCAAAGGGCCCGGGCACCTGCATGTGACACACCTCACATCAGCGGGAAGAGAACTCCAGTCTCGGCCCGTCTGACGTGCCCGTCAATGGCGACTTAAGTGATCGCTTAACTGGCTGGAGGTGTCCGGCTCGTGGTGGATGCGGCCGCCGATCTCGGTCAACGGCCGGCCACCGCCGCCCCAGCGGCGGGCGATGATCTCGGCGGCGATCGACACGGCGGTTTCCTCCGGGGTGCGCGCGCCGAGGTCGAGCCCGATCGGGCTGGCCAGCCGGCTCAGCTCCGCGTCGGTCAGGCCCGCCGCACGCAGCGCGGCTACCCGGTGCTCGTGGGTCCGGCGAGAACCCATCGCGCCCACATAACCGACGTCGGGCAACCGCAACGCCGCCTCCAGCAGCGGAACATCGAACTTCGGGTCATGGGTGAGCACGCAGATCACCGTGCGTCCGTCGAGCGAGCCGGCCTCGGCCTGGCCGGCCAGATACCGACTCGGCCACTCGACGACGACCTCGTCGGCGGTCGGGAAGCGGGCCCGGGTGGCAAACGTCGCGCGGGCATCGCAAACGGTGACCCGATAGCCGAGCAACGATCCCTGCCGGGCGAGCGCCGCGGCGAAGTCGATGGCACCGAACACCAGCATCCGCGGCCGCGGGGCATGGCTCGATATAAACACTTCCATCCCGGTGCCGCGCCGCTGACCGTCGGGCCCGTAGGTGAGCACTCCACTGCGGCCCGCAGCGAGCAGGCCGCGCGCGTCGTCGCCCACCGCGGCATCGGCGCGGGCCGACCCGAGCGAGCCGTCGACGCCATCCTGACGGATCACCAGTCGGCGTCCGATCCAGTCGGCGCTCGGGTGCGACACCACGGTGGCGACCGCCGTCGGCCGATGCGCGCCGATGTCCTCGGCGACGGCCTCCAGTTGCGGGAAAGTTTCCCGCGAGACCGGCTCGACGAAGATGTCGATGATGCCGCCGCAGGTCAGGCCGACCGCAAACGCGTCGTCGTCGGTGACGCCGTAGCGTTCCAACGTCGGTTTTCCGGTGCGGGCGACCTCGATGGCCAGGTCGTATACGGCGCCCTCCACACAGCCGCCCGACACCGACCCGCTCACCGCGCCGTCGGGCGCAACGACCATCGACGCACCCGGCGCGCGCGGCGCGGAACGAAACGTTCGCACCACGGTCCCGACGCCGGCCGTGCCGCCGGCACGCCAGATCGACATCAGCTCGGCAAGCACGTCACGCACGCTGCTCAATCTATGCCCAACGTAGGCTCGATTCGTGACGCCGGCTCAGCTTCGAGCCTTTTCGGCCGTCGTCCGGCTCGGGTCCGTGCACGGTGCGGCTGACGAACTCGGCATGTCCGACGCGGGCGTGTCGCTGCACGTGGCCGCGCTGCGCAAGCAGCTCGACGACCCGTTGTTCTACCGAACCGCCTCTGGTTTGGCCTTCACCCCGGGTGGTCTGCGGTTGGCCAGCCGGGCGATCGAGATCCTCGGCCTGCAACACCAGACCGCGATCGAGGTGACCGAGGCGGCGAAGGGTCGCAGGCTGCTTCGCATCGCCGCGTCGAGCGCGTTCGCCGAACATGCGGCGCCGGGCCTCATCGAACTGTTCTCGGCGCGCGCGAAGGATCTGTCGGTGGAGTTGAGCGTGCAGCCGACAAGCCAATTCCCCGACCTGATCACCGCGCGCGCCGTCGACATCGCGCTCGGACCCGTCAACGACGATCCCGGCGACGCGATCGTCGTGCGGCCCTTCCTGAAGTACCAGATCATCACGGTGGCAGCGCCGGACAGCCCGCTGGCGACCCACTCTTGCACGCCGGCGCTGCTGCGCGAGCAGGAATGGATGCTGGGCCCGTCCGGCGGAAGTGTCGACGGAGAAATCGCCGGAATGCTGCGGGCACTGGCGATTCCGGAATCTCGGCAACGGATCTTTCAGAGCGATGCCGCGGCGCTCGAGGAGGTGCGGCGGGTCGGCGGTGTCGCCCCAACGATCGGATTCGCCGTCGCCAAGGATCTGGCGGCCGGCCGCTTGGCCCACATCAAGGGGCCGGGCCGACAGGGCGAATGGAGCGCGTTGACGCTCACACCGGCCGCCCGGCAACCGGCTGTTTCGGAATTGCTGCGCTTCATCACAACGCCTCGATGCACCCAGGCCATGATTCGGGGCACCGGCGTCGGCGTGACCCGATTTCGGCCGAAAGTGCATGTCACGCTCTGGAGTTAGTCACGAACCCGGCTGGCCTCAAGCGCGCGGATCAGGGTGGCCGCGTCGAACGGGCCCTTGTGCCGTTTGCCGCCGACGAAGAACGTCGGCGTGGAGCTGAGGTCCATCACCTCGGCATCAAGCGCGTCGTCCTCGACGCGGTGGCGCACCGCTGACGAGTGGATGTCGTCGTTGAACTTCTCGAGGTCCAGCCCCAGGTTGTTGGCGTAGCGGTAGATGTCGGGCCATTCCAGGTCGTTCTGGTTGGCGAACATCGTTTGCGCCATCTCCCAAAATCGACCCTGCATGTGCGCCGCCTCGCTGGCCCAGGCGGCGCCGAACGCGTGCGGATGCACCCGCTCCAATGGCAGATGACGCCAGACATACCGCAGTTGGTCGCCGAAGTACTCGCGGACCTCGTCGATGGATCCGGTGGCGCGGCTGCAGAACGGACACTCGTAGTCGCCGTACTCGACCAGCGTCAGCGGCGCGGCCGGATCGCCGCGGATGTGGTCTCGATCCGGGTCGACAGGACGAACCAACTTGAGGCCCACCGGCTTTGGCGGCCACAGTTTGTCGGTGAGGCGAAACATCACCCAGCCGAGCGCGAAAGCGATGACCGATGCGGTGAGCACGCCGATGCGGGCGAGGTCCTGGCTGCGGGGGTCGGAGATCGCGATATCGACGATGAACAGCGCGATCGTGAATCCGATGCCGCACAACGCCGCTCCACCTGCGACGCGGCGTTGGGTGAGGCCGGGAGCCAGCTGCCCAAGCCCGATCCCGCAGACGATCGCCGTCGCTCCGGAGATGCCGACCAGCTTGCCGACCACCAGGCCGACGGCGATGCCCCAGGCCAGCGGTGAACGGACCGCTGCGGTGAGCGACTGCTGGTCGAGCCGCACGCCGGCATTGGCCAGCGCGAACAGCGGCAGCACCGTGAACGAGACGAACGGCGTGAACGCGGTGCGCAGCCGCTCGTTGATGGACAACGAGTCGCGCAGAGTTCGCGTCGCCGCGCGGGCGTACTCGGAGTTCGGCGACTGGCGGAAAGCGCGGATCAGCTCGACCGCACGTTCCACCCGCTCCCGTTCCGGGGTGAAGACGCGAATCAGCAGCGCGACCGCCACGCCGGCCAGCGTCGGATGCACGCCCGCCCGAAACAGCGCCAGCCACAACGCGAATCCGCCGACCGCATACCCTGCCGTTCGCGCGGTGGGCAGGTAAGTCACCAAGCGGATCAGCACGATCAGGCCGAGGGCGATCAGCAGCGGGACCATCCGGACCTGCGCTGAGTAGAACACCGCGATCACGAGCAGCGCCCCGACGTCGTCGACGATGGCCAGCGTCAGCAGGAAGGTACGCAACCGCGCCGGGTATTTCGGCGCGATGACGGCGAGCGCACCAATCAGAAACGCGGTGTCGGTGGAGATCACCACGCCCCACGCGCGCGCGTTGTCACCGGACGGGTTGAACAGCAAGAAGATGGCGGCCGGCAGGATCATCCCGGCCAGCGCGGCCACGACCGGCACCCTCGCCCTGGCGCGGTCGGTCAGCTCGCCGATGATGAACTCGCTCTTGACTTCCAGCCCGACCACGAAGAAGAAGAACGCCATCAGCCCGTCGTTGACGATCTCCTTGGCCGTCAGCTCGGCGTGGGTATCCCCGAAGGTGATGCCGATCGGGGTGCTCCAGAAAGCCGAGTAGCTGTAGCCCCAAGGCGAATTCGCCCACAGCACCGCGATGGCGGTGGCCCACAGCAGCAGCGTGGCCGCGCTGGTTTCGGTCGAGGACGCCGCGCCTCGCCGGTTGAACACCGACGGCAGCAGGCGGGCGACGGTCATCAGGCCGTCAGCACGTGGGCGGCCTCCATCAGCATCCAGCCGGACAGCTGGACCGACAGGTCGCGTTCGGGGATCTCCGACGCGGACACCGCGCCCTCGACGAACTTGGCGGCCCCGGCGGCGCCCGTCGGCACCGCGGCGGCCTTGTCCCAGTCCGCGCCGAACAGCGGCAGCCCGTCGACGCTCTGCCGGTAGTCCCATGCCGACTGCGCGGACGTCAGCACCATGTTGCGGGCGGTCTCGCGGGTGGCGATGTCCTCGGGCGCGTCGCCGGGCAGCGTCGTGGCCGCCAACGTGAGGTAGCGCACAAGGATGCCGGCGAACAGCCCGCCGTCGCCGCCGCCGCAGCCCTTGATCACGCCGTCGTTGGTCATGTGGTCCCGTACCGCCGCCACCAGCCGGTGCACCCGCGGCGGGTGCCGCTCGTCGCTGGTGCGCGCGGCCAATTCGGTCTCGAGGCCGAGCACCACGCCCTGGCAGTAGGTGTATTGGGCGCGCACCAGCGAGCCGGCCTTGATGCCGTCGAACACCAGATGCGTCTCCGGGTCGATCAGCGTCTCGTCGATCCAGTCGGCCATCTGCTGCGCGCGTCGCAGTTTGCCGTTGCGCGCCAAGAAGATTGCGGCCGGGCCGTTGGCCGGGGCGTTGAAGAACTGGTCCTGTTTGCGCCACGGGATGCCGCCGCCGTCCTCGGGCACCCAGGCCTTCATGAACTGGTCGGTGAGCTTGTCCAGTGCCCTGGCCCGCTCGACCCCCAGCAGCCGGGAAGCCCGCTCGAGCGCCAGGGCCAGCCAGGCCATGTCGTCGTAGTAGTCGTTGATCCACCGGCCGGTGTTGCGCAGCCGATGCGCCCGCACCTGCCTGTCGATTCGCTTCAGCCGGTCGGGTTGCGGGTCACGGAGTTGCGCGTCGATCAGGCAGTCCAGCAGGTGGGCCTGCCACCAGTAGTTCCAGCTGCCGAACCATTTGTCGCGCCTTGTCGGTGGCCACCCCACGACGCCCAGCTGTGTTGCGGGCAGGTACCACAACCGCTTCAAGTGTCTGGCCGTCACCGCCGCCTCGGCGCTGGCCGCCCGGTTCGCCCACTGCTGCTCCATACCCCAAATCCTGCCCTACCACGCGCGGTTCAGGTCGCCATGTTGAGTGATCCAGGCGTGCATCGCGATGCCCGCCGCGACCGCGGCGTTGATGCTGCGCGTCGAGCCGAACTGGGCGATCGACACGATGAGGTCGGCGCCGGCCTTGGCCTGCGCGGTGATGCCCGGTCCCTCCTGGCCGAACACCAGAAGGCAATCGCGCGGCAACGTGGTGTGTTCGAGCCGGACGGCACCCGGCACGTTGTCCACCGCGACCACGCCGAGCCGGGCGTCGGCCGCGAACGCCAACAGCTCGGCGGTGGTGTCGTGATGGAGCAGCCGCTGGTAGCGGTCGGTCACCATCGCGCCGCGCCGATTCCAGCGGCGCCGGCCGACGATGTGCACGGTGTGCACGGCGAATGCGTTCGCGGTGCGGACCACGGCGCCGATGTTCGCGTCATGGCCGAAGTTTTCGATCGCGATGTGCAATGGGTGTCGACGGCTGTCGATGTCGGCGATGATCGCTTCACGTGTCCAGTACCGATAGCGGTCGACGACGTTGCGGGCGTCGCCGTCGCGCAAGAGCCCGGGGTCGTAGCGGGGGTCGGTCGGCGGCGGCCCCTGCCACGGCCCGACACCCGTTGTGCCGCTGACCCATTCGGTGGGGCCCTGGTCAGTCACGGGTGGTCCAGACCGCGGCGTGCGTGCCGACCACCGACAGTGTCGCGTACAGCAGCGCCTCGTTGATTTCACCCTGAGTACATACGGACGCGTTGACCTGCACCGCGCCGAGCTTGGCGTCCGGCAACACCAGCACCGAGGCCCCGTAGGCCGCGCAGGCGTGGCTGAGGCCCTGGCCCTCGGGCAACGTCGGCGACACCACGATCATCATCGGGCCGCCCCGCCGCTCGGACTCGTCGCGGTATCGGGCCGCGACGCCGGAGGCCGCCAAACCCAGCAGCAGGTAGCCGTTTCCGGTGAACACCGCCGGGTCGCCCAGCTGCTGCGGGCTCACCTGAGCGCCGTCGCCGCGCCACGCCTCGACGCTGGTGGTCTTGACCACCAGGCCGCCGGTGTCGTTTTCGTTGGTCGGCAGCGCGCCGACCGGGAACGCCACCGGGTAGGCCGACGCCGATCCGGGGATGCGGTCACGCGGCGAGTAGACGTAGATCCCGCGCACCTGGCTCTGGTCCTCGATCTGGCCGAGGCACACCGTGCCGGTGACCCGATCGGGGTTCGGCGCGGCCAGCGGTCGGATCGCCAGGTTGGCCACCTCGCGGCAGCTGCCGATGCCGTTGGCTTCAATCGGGTGGGCCAGCGCGCCGTACAGTCCGAACCGCAATTCCTCCGGTTTGGCGTGCGGCTTGCCCGGTTGCGAGGGGGCGGCGTCGACGTCGACCAGCACATGCTTGCCCTCCCAGCGCAGGTTGGACAGCCCGATGTTGAAGCCGAGCACCGCCACCGACTCGCCGACCTTCGCGGCCTGGGCGCCGTAGGGACGGGTGCTCGGATCGGTGTGCGAGCACGCGACGGTCACCGCCAACACGGCAGCCGACAGCAGTGCGACCAGGACACGCAATGGTCTAGGCCGATGTCCGCTTGTTGACCAGCCTGGTCAGCCACGGGGGGCTCAGTTGCGCCGAATAGTAGGCGGCTTTGGTCTGGCGGCCGACCGGGAAATGCACCTTGCGCGAACGCGAGCGGCGGTGTGCGACTTGCCAAGCGGCTTCGGCGATGTCGTCGGCGGTCAGGTGCACGCCGAGCGTCTGCACACTCTTGATGTCCATGCCGGCGACCATGTCGGTGTTCACATACAGCGGCCACAACGCACGCACGGTGATGTCGTGTGGGCGCCACTCCAGTTCCAGCGCCTCGGTCAGCCCGCGCACCGCGAACTTCGTCGCACTGTAGGACGCCAACCCCGGCTGTCCGTAGATCGCCGACGCCGAGCACAGGTTCAGCACGCGCGCACCAGCCGTATCGCGCAGGTAGTCGAACGCCGCGAGGCAGCCGAACAACATACCGGTGACGTTGACGTCGACGATCTGCCGGTGCCGGGCCGCGGGGATCTCGGCGAATCCGCCGGAGGTCAGCACGCCCGCGTTGTTGACCAGGACGTCCAGGCGACCGCCGGCCGGCTCGACGAAGCCGGCCAGCGCCGCTTGCCACGCCGCGAAGTCGGTGACGTCCATCGCCGCCGTCCAGACCGTCCAATCATTTTCTGCCGCTTCGCTTTTCAGCGCAGCGAGCGACGCATCGTCGATGTCGACGGCGCCGACGGTGCAGCCAGCACCGGCGAACCGCCGGACGATCGCACGGCCGATACCGCGGCCCGCGCCGCTGACGAACACCGATTCAGCCATCGGCCAACCCGAGAGCGGCCAGGCCGAGCGCGCTGCGATAGCGCAGTCCTTCGGCTTCGATCGCCTCGGCGGCGCCGGTGTCGCGGTCCACCACGGTGGCCACCCCGACAACCTCGCCGCCGGCGTCGCGCACCGCCCGCACCGCGCTCAGCGCCGAACCTCCCGTCGTGCTGGTGTCCTCCACCACCAGCACCCGCCGGCCGGACACGTCGGGACCCTCGATAAGTCTTTGCATGCCATAAGTTTTCACCGATTTACGGACGATGAACGCGTCAATTGGCCGGCCGGGAGCGTGCATGATGGCCGCCGCGACCGGGTCGGCGCCCACTGTCAACCCGCCGGACGCGTCGTACTCCCAGTCGGCGGTCAGCTCCCGCATCAGCTTGCCGATCAGCGGAGCGGCCTTGTGGTGCAGCGTTACCCGCCTCAGGTCGACGTAGTAGTCGGCTTCCCGGCCCGACGACAGGGTGACGCGCCCGTGCACGATCGCGAGTTCGCGCACCAGGGCGGCCAGTTCGTCGCGGTCGGTGGCCGTGAGCTCAGGTACGGCCACGACCCTGACCGAAGGTGTTGGTAACGGTGCGCGCCAGGTTTCGCGGTACGAGGCGGCTCGCGGTGGTGATCGCCTTGTACGGCGCACCCGGGATGATCGTCACCTTGCCCTTGGCGACTTTGGACAGGCAGTCGGCCACGACGTCGTCGACGTCGAGCCACAGGATTGACGGCACCGACGGCCGCGGGATCCCGGCGCGCCGATGAAATTCGGTGTGGACGTAGCCGGGGCACAGCACGTGCACACCGACGCCGGTACCGGCCAGCCCGCCGGCGAGGCCTTCGGAGAACGAAACCACCCACGCCTTGGAGGCCGAGTACGTCGACCCGCGGCCGATCAGCAGCCCGGCCACGCTCGCGACATTGATGACGGTGCCCGCGTCGGCGTCGAGCATCGGCGGCAGTGCGGCGCGGGTCAGTCGCATCACCGCGGTGACGTTGGTGTCGAGCTGGGCCTGCAGCAGCGCGGGATCGGCGGCCCAGAATTCACCCGAGGTGCCGAAACCGGCGTTGTTCACAAGCACCCGCACGCCCGCGGCCAGGCGTTCGGCGACCCTGGCCCGCGCTGCCGCGTCGGCCAGATCGGCGGTCAGGATCTCGGATCGGGTGCCGTGCTTTGCGTGCAGCTCGGCGGCCAACGCGTGGAGACGCTCGGTGTTGCGGGCAGCGAGCACCAGATCGAATCCGTCGGCGGCGTAGCGGCGGGCGAAACCTGCACCAAGTCCGGAGGTCGGCCCGGTGATCAGGGCGACGGGTCGCACTGCGGCCACAGTTATCGCTGGTAGCTACGCGGGC